>DASSLT010000001.1:0-59421 GCA_035689305.1 Solirubrobacterales bacterium
AGACACCTTCTTCGGGAGGGTGGCGGCGGTGCGTGCCGATCGGGGTCGTGTTGAGCAGGCGATCGGTGTAGGCGATCGCGATCGCCGACACCAGGAACGTGATGTGGATGATCGTCTGCCACATCATCGTCTGGACGGTCATCGACGGCCCGCCGGCGCTGATGAACGTCTTGAGCAGGTGGATCGAGCTGATGCCGATGATGGCGGTCGCGAGCTTCACCTTGAGCACCGACGCGTTCACGTGCGAGAGCCACTCCGGCTCGTCCGGGTGGCCTTCGAGGCCCATCCGGCTGACGAACGTCTCGTAGCCGCCGACGATGACCATGATCAGCAGGTTGGCGATCATCACCACGTCGACCAGGCCGAGGACCAGCAGCATCACCTCGTTCTCGCTGAGCGAGCCGACGTCGCTGACCAGGTGTCCGAGCTCCTGCATGAAGCGCCAGACGTAGATGCCCTGGGCGACGATCAGGCCGAGGTAGAGGGGCGCTTGCAGCCAGCGGCTGAGGAAAATCGTCGAGCCGATGTAGCGCGGCAGCGGGCGGTCTATGTATTCCTGGCCTGAGATGGACGCGGGATCTTAGCGACCGCGTTAGGCCGCCCTAAGCGCTGGGCGCGGCGGCTGCGGCGACGGCGGTCATCGCCTCGACCTTGGCCGAGGCGAGGCCGCGGACGACGATCGTGTCGAGCGCGGTGTAGGCGGCGAGCTGGCGCTGGGCGTCTGCGGCGTCGGCGGCGGCGACGCCGACCGTGCCCTCGGGCTCGCCGAGGCGGTCGAAGTGGTCGCGGTAGCCCTTGTGCAGGTCGCGGTAGAAGGACTCCTCCTTGGCCAGACGCTCGGCGGCGTCAGGACCGACGGCGGTGCGGACGTAGCCGAAGACCGGCGGGGTGTCGCGGCCGGCGGCGGTGGCGCCGCCCTCGACCTTGGTGCGGGCGCCGGCGGCGAACTCCGGCGTCATCCAGTTGAAGAAGGCGCCGTCGTACTCGGCCCCGGCGAGGGCACACATCTTCGGGCCCATCGCGGCGAGGACGAGGCGAACACCGGGCAGCGCCTCGCGCAGGACCGGGAGCGCCTCGCGCATCGCCGTCAGCGGCTTCTTCGAGAAGCCGGCGCCGACGCCGAGCCAGAGCCGCGCCGGGTCGACGCCGCTGGCGTCGAGGTCGGCGGCGATCTGCTCCGGCGGCGTGCGATCGATCGCGACCACACCGACGCCGAGCTCCAGCTCGGGCGCCGCCGCGCCGAATACGGCCAGCGTCTCCAGACCCTTCGCTCCCGGATGGTCGTTGGACCAGACCGAGTCGTAGCCGAGCTCCTGGCAGCGGGCCGCCAGCGGCGACGCCACCTCCGGGTCGAGGCCCGCTGCAACTCCGAACGCGCGCCCCATCACTCGCTCGCCTCCGTCCCCGCCGGGGCGGCGCCGGTCTTCTCGAACAGCGCCACGCACTCGATGTGCGGGGTCTGGGGAAACATGTCGACGGGCCTCACCCGCTGCAGGGTATAGCCGGCCTCGACCAGCTGGGCGGCGTTGGGCGCCAGCGTCGTCGGGTTGCAGGAGACGTAGACGATCTTCTTCGCCTCGCACTCGAGCACGCGGCGGATGATCTTCGCCGAGAGGCCGGCCCGCGGCGGGTCGATGACGACGACGTCTGGCTTGCCCGCCTGCTCGAGCAGCGGCCGCACGCCGGTGCGGGCGTTGCCGGCGACGAACTGCGCGTTCTCGATCTTGTTGCGGCGGGCGTTGCGCTCGGCGTCGACGATTGCCTCGGGGACGATCTCCAGCCCCCAGACCTCGCCCACCCGCCCGGCCATCGTCAGCCCGATCGTGCCGATCCCGCAATAGAGGTCGAAGAGTCGCTCGCGGCCGCTGAGGCCGGCGAGCTCGGCGGCGACGGCGTAGAGGCGCTCGGCCATCTCGGTGTTGGTCTGGAAGAAGGCGCCGTGGGACATCGCCAGCCGCAGGCCGCAGAGCTCCTCGCGCAGCAGCTCCTCGCCGAGCACGCCGGTCGGGCCGTCGGTGCCGCCGGAGTCGCCCTCGATCGTCGTGTGCAGGTCGGTCGGCGGGCGCGGGACCGGCGCCGCCGAGGTGACGAGTCGGGTCTGGATCTGGCCGCTGCGCCGGCCCTCGCGGACAACGAGGTTGCGCAGCAGCCCCTCGCGGGCACGGCGGTCGTAGGCGGAGACGCCTTCCTGCCGCGCCCATTCGCGGACCCCGTTGCGGGCGGCGTTGCCGGGTTCGGAGGCGAGCTTGCAGTCGTCGACGTCGACGATCAGGTCCCAGCGGCCGCGGGCGTGGAAGCCGAGCGCCGGGCTGGCGCCGTCGGCGCCGGGCCCGAACGAGTACTCGAGCTTGTTGCGGTAGCGCCACTGCTCGACCGCCGGCACGATCTCTTCCAGCTCGAAGCCCTCGAGGTCGCCGATCCGCCGCAGCGCCTCCGCCACCTGCTCCTGCTTGTAGCTCAGCTGCTGCTCGTAGGGGAGGCCCTGCCAGGGGGCGCCGGGGCAGGGCTCGCCGCCGTGGACGCAGCGGTCCTCCACCCGGTCCGCCCCGGGGCGCAGCAGCTCGACCGTGCGCGCCTCGGCGAAGCGCTTCTTGCCCTTGGTGATTTCGGCGCGGACGCGGTCGCCGGGGAGGGCGCCGGAGACGAAGACGACGAGGCCGTCGGCCCGAGCGACGCCGCGCCCGCCGTAGGCGAGCGATTCGACCTCTACCTCGAGCAGCTCACCCACCTAGCCGAGTTTTTTCCGCGCCCGCCGTGCCGCCTGGGTGGCTTTTTTCTGGACCGGCGCGGTGCGGTCGCCGATGTCTTTGCGGGCCTGTTTGACCAGCTTCTCGAGCTCGCCTAGCAGTGCGTCGGAGTGCTTGCGGCCGCGTTTGACGAGGTCGCTGAGCATCTTCTCGGCATCGCCGCGGGTCATCCGGCCGCGCTTGACGGCGTCGTCGACGACCTCCTGGATCCGGTCGCGGCTGATCGTCACGCTCTGCTCGAGGCTCTCGCGGAACTGGGCGACGCTCTTGTCGAGGCCGCTGGTCGCCTGGCTGCTCGATTTTTTGGCGGTTTTTTTCGGCGCCGCTTTTTTCGCTTTGGCTTTGGCCTTCGTTTTCGGTTTCGCCGCTTTTTTGGCTTTTGAGGCCGCGGGCTTGGCCGCCGATTTTTTTGCTTTCGGTTTCGCTTTTTTGCTCGATTTGCTCGCTGCTTTTTTCTCGGCCATCTTCAGCTGCCTCCATCGGTGGGTTTGCCCGCGGTGTGCGGGTCGACTATCTCAGCTCTGGAGTACCGGCGGCTTGGAAACCGCAAACCTCGCCTGCACCGGGGCGTGGTCGGAGAGGCGCAGGGCGCGGCCGTCGAGCGGCAGCTCGCGACGCTCCGGCGGCCAGGCGGCCGGCGGCTCGAGGATCTCGACGCCGCGGCTGAGGATGTGGTCGATCGCTTTCGGCCCGGTCGTCCCGCTCAGGCCGAAGTCCCGCTCCAGGGTCTCGAACAGGGCCGGGTCCTCGCCCGGCCGCAGGTTGAGGTCGCCGCCGAAGAGCAGCGGCGAGGAGCCGGCCCACTCGGTCGCCGCCCGGGCGCCGCTCAGCACGTCCTCACTCGCCAGCTCGGGCCGGTCGTTGGTCGCGTGCAGGTTGGCGATGCAGAGGCCGGAGGCGGTGCGGGTGAAGGCCATCGAGCGCCGCTCGGGCGGCCCCTCGTGGATTTCGAGCTCGCGTCGCTCGGCGATCCCGCCGAGCTTGCCGGGGACGCGGACCAGGGTCAGGTTCGAGCCGCCCTCGCCCGAGGCCATCAAGTCTGGGTTCTGGCGCGCCAGCAGCGCCCGCAGCGAACCGAGCTCGTTGCGCGAGGTCAGCGCCCGCTGCCACTCGGCGCCGCAGGCCTTGGCCAGCGGCTCGGCGAAACGGGGCGGCGTCTCCTGCAGCAGCGCCACGTCCCAGGCGGTGCCGGCGAGCAGGGTCGCGAACTCCGTGGTGAGGTCGCGGTTGACCTGGACGTGGGTCTCGTTGCGCTCGTCGATCCGCAGCAGGCGCGAGCGCCAGGTGCGGAGCTCAGGGTCGGGCGGGAAATCGCGCCCGTGGAAGAGGTTCCAGGCAATTGCGGTGATCTCCATCGCGGACGTAGTATCCGCGGCTTGACTCGCAACTTCATCACCGGCGAAGAGTTCGGCGCCTTCGAGCTCGGCAAGCTGCTCGACCGCGCGCTGGAGTTGAAAGCCGGCCGCGGTGAGGTCGGGACCGACTCGCTCGCCGGTCGCAGCATCGCCCTCGTCTTCCAGAAGCCCTCGACCCGGACGCGGATCTCGTTCGAGGTCGGGGTCGCCGAGCTCGGGGCGACGCCGCTCGTCCTTCGCGGCGACGAAATGCAGTTCTCGCGCGGCGAGTCGGTCGGCGACACGGCGCGGGTGCTGTCGCGCTACGTCGACGCGATCGTGATCCGCTCCGGCTCCCACGAGGCGGTGCTGGAGCTGGCCAACACCGCCAGCGTCCCGGTCGTCAACGGGCTGACGCCGCTGCACCACCCCTGCCAGGGGCTGGCCGACCTGATGACCCTGCGGGAGCGCTTCGAGAAGCTCGAGGGGCTGCGCCTCGCCTACGTCGGCGACGGCAACAACGTCGCCCGTTCGCTGGCGATCCTCGGCGAGCTGGCCGAGGTCGAGGTCGTGGTCGCCGCTCCCCCCGGGTACCAGCTCGAGGAGGGGCACGGGGCGAAGCTGACCGCCGACCCGCGCGCCGCCGCCGCCGATGCCGACGCTCTATATACGGACGTCTGGGTCAGCATGGGCGACGAGGAAGAGGCGGCGTTGCGCCGCGCCGACCTCGCCCCGTTCCGGCTCGACGCCGACCTGCTCGCCGCCGCCAAGGACCGGGCGATCGTCCTCCACTGCCTGCCTGCCCACCCGGGCGAGGAGATCACCGCCGACGTCCTCTACGGCGACCACTCGGCGGTCTGGGACCAGGCGGAGAATCGCCTGCACGCGCAGAAGGCGCTGCTGGAGGCGCTGCTCGCCGGCTAGCCTGCCGAGCCAGATCGCCGCAAGCGCATGTACCCGCACCTCGACATCGGACCGATCACCCTGCAGACCTTCGGGCTCTGCTTCGCGCTCGCTTTCCTCGCCGCCGGGGCCCTGGTCTGGAAGCGGTTCGGCGAGATCGGCAAGCCCAAGGACTGGGCCTATGAGATGGGGTTCGCGGCGCTGATCGGCGGCATCGTCGGCTCCCGCATCTATTTCATCGTCCAGAACTACGACGACGTCAAGCACGACCTGCTCGGCAACCTCTTCTCCGGCGCCGGCCTGGTCTGGTACGGCGGCGCGATCGGCGGCGCCCTCGCGGTCATCCTCTGGGCCTGGTGGCGGGGCTTCCTCGGTCTGGCGCTGCTCGATGTGGCGGCGCCGGCGTTGGCGCTCGGCTACGCGATCGGCCGCTGCGGCTGCCAGCTCTCCGGCGACGGCGACTACGGCAAGCCCTGGGACGGGCCGTGGGCGATGTCCTATCCGGACGGGACGGTGCCGACCGACCGCACCGTCCACCCGACGCCGATCTACGAGACGCTGGCGATGGGGCTCGGCGCCTGGATCCTCTGGCAGCTGCGCGAACGGGTCCGGGCCGGGGTCTTGTTCGCGATCTACCTCGTCTACGCCGGAACCGAGCGCTTCCTGGTCGAGTTCATCCGCCGCAACACCGAGGACTCGATCGGGCTGACCAACGCCCAGCTCGAGAGCCTGGGGATGATGATCGCCGGAGCGGTCTGGATCGCTATCGTGGTCTACCGGCACGGAGGCATAGGCCGCCCAACGGCGAACGAATTACAACCTGCGGCCTGAAATGCGGTACAAACCGCAGCCCCAGCGGGATCCTCGAATCAGTGTTATCTTGCGCAAGAACTTTGGACTGTTCAATTTCCTAGGGAGGCTTGGCGGGTAATGGCGAGTGTTGACACCTATAGGGAGGACCCTGCCGCGCGTACGGTCAGCGCGGTGCTCGATGACGCCGCCGAGCGGATTGCGGCGGCCGGCGTCGAGGAGGCACGTGCCGATGCGGAAGTGCTGGTCGCCGATGCGCTCGGCGTCAAGCCCGAGCAGCTGACGGTCGAGAGCGCCGGCGAGCTCGAGCCGGAGGTCGCGGCGACGATCGAGGCGCGCGTCCAGCGCCGGGTCGAACGCGAGCCGATGGCCTACATCCTCGGCCGCGCGCCCTTCCGCGGGCTCGAGATCGCGGTCGACGAACGGGTCCTCTGGCCGCGGCGCGAGACCGAGCTGCTGGTCGAGGTCGGTGCGAAACTGCCCGAGGGCTCCCGCGTCCACGAGGTCGGCACCGGCTCCGGTGCGATCGCCCTGGCGCTGCTGCACGAGCGGCCGGACCTGCGGATCACCGCTTCGGACCTCTCGCCGGAGGCGGTCGAAGCCGCCCGCGAGAACGCCGAGCGGCTCGGCCTCGAGCTCGACGTCTCGGTCGGCATCGGCCTGCCCGACGACCTCGAGGACGTCGACCTGGTGATCGCCAACCTTCCCTACGTCACCGATTCGACGATCTTCGATCGCTCGCCGGAGATCCAGCGCGAGCCGAAGATCGCCGTCACCGGCGACTGCGGCGAGGACGGGCTCGGCGTGATCCGCGGCCTGATCGCCGAAACGCCGTCGGGATGGCAGCTGGCGATGGAGCACGACACGCACCACGGACCGGCGATGCGCGAAATGCTGCGCGACGCCACTACCCTTCGCGACTATGAAGGTGACGAGCGGGTGACTGTCGGCTTCGCTCCGTGAAGCGCGACCTGAGAGATGACTGACCCGAGCGAGGCGCCGCCGCAGGCGGACGCGACCGAGCTCGACACGACTGGCGATCGTTCCGGCGCCGCCAGCGAAGCGCAGCGGCGGGCCAAGGTCGAGCGCCTGCGGGCGGAAGGGATCAATCCCTACCCGCACTCGTTCGAAGGGCGGACGCACGTCGATGCGATCGTCGCCGCCCACGACCCGGCGGCGCTGGGGGAGGGCGAGCACGAGGAGTTCAGCTACCGGGTGATGGGGCGCGTCACCGGCAAGCGCGGGCACGGCAAAGTCGTCTTCCTCGACGTCCGCGACATCACCGGCTCGATTCAGGCTGTCGCTCGCCGGGACGTGATCGGCGAGGAGGCCCTGGATCGGATCGAAGAGCTCGACATCGGCGATCTGGTCGGGGTCGAGGGCGTCGTCTACGTGACCAAACGCGGCCAGCTGGCGATCGGGGTCCGCCAGTGCATGCTGCTGGCGAAGGCGCTGAAGGACCCGCCGGACCTCTTCCACGGAATCTCCGATCCCGACCTTCGCTACCGCCAGCGCGAGCTCGACCTGATGGCGAACGAGCGCTCGCGTGAGGTCTTCAAGACGCGGGGGAAGCTGACCTGGGAGATCCGCAACTACATGAACTCGCGCGGCTGGGTCGAGCTGGAAACGCCGGTCCTGCAACGGCTGACCGGCGGCGCCGCGGCGCGGCCGTTCGTCACCCACCACAACGCGCTCGACCGCGAGCTGTTCCTGCGCACGGCGACCGAGCTCTACCTGAAGCGGGCGATCGTCGGCGGCTTCGAGGACGTCTACGAGTTCGGCAAGTTCTTCCGCAACGAGGGGATGTCGCCCCAGCACAACCCCGAGTTCACGATGCTGGAGCTGTTCGTCGGCGGCGCCGACTACAACGGCGTCATGAACTTCGTCGAGGGGCTCGTCTCGAGCGTCGTCGAGACCGTTCTGGGGACGACGAAGGTGATGCGCGACGGGGTCGAGATCGACTTCGCCGCGCCCTGGCCGCGGGTCGTGCTGCGCGACGAGCTGCTGCAGGAGACCGGCGTCGACATCTACGAGGCGAGCCGCGACGAGCTGGCGGAGCTGGCCGGCGACGACGCCGAGGAGACCGACGACTGGGCCGGCCTCGTCGACACCCTGCAGGGCAAGCTGGTCGAGCCGAAGCTGATCCAGCCGACCTTCATCACCGTGCTGCCGATCGACATCTGGCCGCTGGTCAAGGTGCATCCGGACGACCCGAAGGTCTGCGAGGCCTTCGACGGGATCGTGGCCGGGATGGAGATCGTCGGCGGCGGCACCGACGTCAACGATCCGGTCGACCAGCGTCAGCGCTTCATCGAACAGCGCGAACGTCAGGAGAAAGGCGCGGAGGAGGACCCGCACCCGCACGACGAAGAGTACGTGCAGGCGATCGAGTACGGCCTGCCGCCGGCGAGCGGCTGCGGCCTCGGGATCGACCGCCTGCTGATGATCATGACCGAATCCTCGACCCTGAGAGACGTGATCATCTACCCGGCGATGCGCGAGGCGCCGGGCGAGTAGTTCTCCCGGCTGGTGCTCAGAAGGCGGTGCGCAGGAGCCCGCCGTCGAGCGGGATCACGGTGCCGGTCAGGTAGGCGGCGCGCTCGGAGCAGAGGAAGGCGACGAGGTCGCCGTACTCCTCGGGCCGGCCGAGGCGGCCGGCGGGGACCTCGCGGCGCGCGTCCGCTTCGGCCTGCTCCAGGGAGCCGGTCTGGATCGCGAGCCGGTCGGTGGCGAATTTCCCGGTGGCGACGGTGTTGACGGTGATCCCGTCGCCGGCGACCTCGCCGGCCAGGGTCTTGAGGAAGCCGACCGCCGCCATCCGATTGGCGTTGGAGAGGTTGAGGTACGGGATCGGCTCCCGGCTCGAGTTGGAGCCGACGTTGACGATCCGTCCCCAGCTGCGCTCGCGCATCCCGGGGACGACGGCGCCGGCCAGAACCCGCGGCGCCAGCACCAGCGAGCGGTAGGCCTCCTCCCAGTCGGCGGTGTCGTGCTCGAGCGCCGTTCCCGGCGGCGGCCCGCCGGTGTTGAGGACGAGGATCTCGACCGGGCCCACCTCAGCCTCGACCTCGGCCGGCAGCGCCGCCAGCCGCTCGAGGTCGTCGGTGTCGGCGACGAACGCGGTAGCGCCGCCGCCGATCTCGTCGACGACCTCCCCCAAGCGCTCCGCCGAGCGGCTGGAGACCGCCACCCGCGCTCCCTCCCGCGCCAGCGCGACCGCGATCGCCCGCCCGATCCCGCGGCTGGCAGCCATCACCAGCGCCACTTTCCCCTCGATGCCGAGGTCCATGCCCAACAGCCTCGCAGGCGACAACGCTCAATAGTCGCTGCGCGGGTACAGTTCCCCGTTGAGCGCCCGTAGCTCAGTGGTCAACGGGTCCTTTCGGGGGCCCAAAGAGCGTCGGTCTTTCAAGCCGAAGGTCGCGGGTTCGACTCCCGTCGGGCGCATTCCTCTGCTTTCCTCGCGATGCCGGGGAATGCCCGGTGTGGAGCCAGATCCTCGGTGTTGTGGTTAATCGGCGTCCCTGGGAGCGCCGGCTGATTCCGCGCGGTTCCGGAGCGTCGTGGTCGCATCTTGGTCTCATTTCCGCGAGCGTCGTTCGCGCGCTTCGTGCTTCTCGGCGAGCTTCGCGATCTCGCTGATCGAGACGCCGAGGGCGGCGGCGATGTCGCGCACCGTGGCCCAAGTCGGGTTCGCCCTGCCGGTCTCGATGGCGGACATGGTGCGCCCGGTGAGCCCCGCTTTCTCGGCCAGCGTCTCCTGCGTCAGGTCGCGTTCTTCCCGCAGCTCATGGACCGCCTTGCCGAGAGCCATCTGGGGTCGCGCCGATTCCCGCATCGTCAGCACGTTCCCAGACGACCGCGACCGAATGAGACTAGATTGCTAGCGTCCGCGGCCAATGAAAAGCGGCCCCCGGCGGTGCGCGAACACCGACCGAGGGCCTGACCACAAGGAGAACGAGCCTCCTCATGGCTACCGAAGACCCTACGCGCAACAGCGCCGAAGATCCCGCATCCGAAGACCGCCGCACCGAGCGTGCCGTGCTGGCATTTGTCCTCGATCAGCACCCGACGCTGCTGACCGAGGACGAGCTGACCTTCGCCCTTGACCCCAAGGATCTCGCCGAGAAGGACGCGATCGCGCGGGCGATCCGAGAACTGGCCGGAGCCGGCCTTCTACGGCTCTCAGGCTACTCGCTGACGCCGACGAGGCCGGCGCTCTACTTCGCTGCCCTGGAGATCCGAGCGCGGCAAAGAAATCGGTTGCGGCGGCTAGGTCATCGACCAGGATTCGGACGGTTTCCATTCGTTCAGCGTCAGCGCATTGATGGTCGCATTCCGGTCGCATCGATGCTGCGATATCGCTCCACCCTGCGAGAGGAATCCTCGTCGACACCATGGACGGCCGGAACAAGGAGCATAAGTTCGATGTCGGGCTGGGACGGAGCAGACGCGCGAAATTTCGCACGCACTTCCGCAGTCTGTGGTCGATCTACTCGGATGAGCCACTGCTGGCCCTAGATGATGCGGGCGAAAGTCCGAAGAGGGAAGCGGCGGCTGAGGGCCAAAGCCATGAGCGACTTTGGCAATGGCGGGGGCCCTGTGGCCACGGGTACGGTGACTTCTGGTGGCGGTGGGACGCCTCGGGAAAACGTGTTGGGCTATGACGTCGTAAAGGCGGCGCCCTCTTATTCGGGTGCCGCCGGACTCGTATCCGGCTTCGCCCTTGCCGCTGTCGTGTTAGTCCTGACTGTTGCTGCGTCTTCGGACCTGGATCACAGGCAGCAGATCTACCTGGGCTTTGCGACCTCACTTTTCGCTCTGGGCTTTATCGGCTGCCTGTTCTGCGCATTCTCGTTTGCCTCGTTGAGCGGGGTGCTGATTTCTTTGGTCGCGATTCTGGGAGGGTTCGAGGCGCTGGCTCAAGCGTTACTTCATGAATTGGCCGTCGTCTTCGTTGCGGTGACCGGTCTTACAGCTGCCATAGCGCCCTTGTTCGTCTGGTTCCCCCACTGGGACATAGTCCAGAGATTCGGCGAGTCGGTACACGAGGGCACGCTTAGATCGCCAGATGAGGCCGAAGCCCTGGTTTTGCGCATTTGGCTAGTCGGTGCGATTGCCGCTGGCGCGGGGGTCGCCTTGCACTATTCGGCGTTGCTGGGCGAACCGAAGCAATGGGAGTACCTGGTTCTCACCTTCACCGGGCTCACCTACGTTGGAGGAGTGGTTGCCTTGGCGCTATTTGTGTCCACCCGCAGCGGGAGGGCGCGTGCAACCAAGATGGAGACGTGGATACTGGCCGGGTTCCAGTCAGCAACCGTTCTGATCATTCTTGCTCTAATGCCGTGACCTTGGCTGGGGAGGGTGGTTCTCAAGGGCGGCTACACATCCGGAATTAGAGCGAAGCCGTGTTTGCGAGCAGCGTCTCGTAGTTCCTTGTCCCAGCAGGCGAACTCGAGCTCTTCTCCGGCGGCAAAGGAAAGGGCGCCGGCGAGATGGACTGCATCGTAGGCACGGAGTGAGTGGGTGCGGGCGCTTTCGGCCGCCTTGGCGAGCAGGACGTCGTCGGTGGCGTGGCTGAAGATGCCGCGCCAGATGCTCTCCAGATCATCGAGTGCGCGGTTGAGCTGACTCGGAGTCAGGCGGCGGCCTTTGCGCATCCGGACCAAGGCTGCCGTCGCCTCGACATGTGCGATCGCGGTCGTGCGGATGCCGTCGGCCTCGCTGTATGCACTCCGTGCCTCTTCGGCTCCCGGCTCATCGACCAAGAGCTTGATCAAGGCGCTGGTATCGAGGTAGAGACTCAGCGCCGGCCCTCGGAGACGTACTCCGCGGCGCTCTTGCCCCGACCTCGGAGCTTGACCGGCTTCGCCGGCAGGTGCCGCGGTCCCTCGGGCGGTCGCACCGTGCCGTCAGCAATCAAGGCCGAGAGGTGGGGCGGGGTGGAGGTGGAGACGATCTTCGCCACAGGGCGACCATGCTTCGTCACCGTGATTGCCTCGCCCTCCTCGACCCGGTCGATGATCGAGCTTGCCTTGTCCTTCAGTTCGCGGATGCCTACGGTCGCTTTCTCCATGGTGGCCATATTCTAGCTAGAAATGGCCAGAATTGAAATTGGGGCGGATGCGCAGATCTTGCTCAGCTCCGTTCCTCCGAATACGGGTCGCATCTCGGTCGCATCCCCTCGGCGAATCCGCTCCCGATGCCAACGACCCTCGTCCTTTCAAGCCGAAGGTCGCGGGTTCGACTCCCGTCGGGCGCATTCTGGTCAGTGCCGCTGTGTGCCAGTTTCGGCTGCAAATCGGCACTTTTTTCGACTCGGCGAGAAATTCGCGTTCTCAGCGGTGCCGCCCGGTTCCGGTGCCTGCCGGCGTTTCTTCGCTACAGCTTCGCTACATCCACGGGGTGGGTGGCGCCGGTCGCGGCTCGCCCGTGTATGCGGTCGCGGACCAGGTACGAGCGCGGTTGGCCAAGACCAGCTACAGCGACGTCCGGGTCGCGGTCAGGGGAGGCGGTCCGTGCGCGACGCTGATCGACGCGGAGGGAGCCGCGGTGGTGGTCTTCACCGCGTCGCGGCGCGAAGATCGCGAGCAAGAGCTCGGAGCCCGTGCAGCTTCGGCGCTTAGCCCAGTGAAGGGCGAGACGATTGATTCATGCATCGCTCCGGCGCGATTCGAAGCGGCGGCCAGGGCGGCGCTGTCGAGGGCCGGTCTCTCCCAAGTTAGGGTCCACATCTACCGCCCATACGAGCCGTGCGTCGGGGGCGGATTCGGCTATGACCCGGCACGCGCACTCGTGTCCTTCGACGCCGACTCACGCAAGCTCTGGAAGGAAAACAGCATCGGCCGAAAGAGGGCGGAAAGAGCCCGGGAACGCTATGAAAAGAGGTCTGGCTCGTCGGAATGAGCGGCCCCGTCAGGCGATCTTGCGCGACTGACTGAATCCGAGGGTCGCGGGTTCGACTCACGTCTGGCCTGAATATCGCCCAACAAAGTCGCAGCCGCAGCGAGCCGTTGTGCGAAGGCGATGCGGAGCTACCTCGGATTGCCCCGCGACCGAAGGAGAGGGTTGCGAAGGAGATAGACGCCACCCGACTCCCGGAAATCTTTCTGGGGACCGACCAAGCCTTCGGTGTGAGTGTCGAAGACGATGAAGCGACCGTTGGCGGAGAATGCGATCGGGCCGCTGCCGCCTTCGGGGAGGCCCACTTCGGCAAGGCGGGCGGTCTTGCGGGTGCGAACGTCGGTGATCGCGAGACGCTTGATGCCGGCTACCGGCAACGCTGCCCGATAGGCGACGTAGCGACCGTCGGCGGAGATTGAGGGAGCCACGTCCGGGGTGTAAGGACCGCCACTGGCGACGATGGCCACGTCACCGGAGCGGCGCTCGAACATGTAGACCGAGTCGAGGGCGGCGAAGACGACGCGATCGCCGTTGGCTGAGATCGAGGGCGTGGAGGCGAGCATGCCGCGCGGTGAGACCCTGACCGTGCGATCGGTGACGAGGTTGCGCAGGTAGACGGCGGAGACGTAGCCATCTTCCCGGCCGCCGGCGAGGTTGTGGGCTTGGGAGACGAAGGCGACAAACCGACCGTCGGCGGAGATCGCCGGTTCTTCGGATTCGCCGTCGGCGAGTTGCCCGTGGGTGCCGGAGGCACGTGAGACCTGGACCGGTCCACCGCCGCGGATGTCGCGGACGAAGACCTGGTCTTCGCCGCGCACGGTGAGGCCGCCGTTCGAAGAGGTGAAGGCGAGGACACGGCCATCTGCGGACAGAGAGGGCTGGCCCGATCGAACCGGCGCGACACGCTGTTGGCGGCCGCCGGGCAGGTGCCTGGCGAAGATGCCTTCACCGCTGAGGATCAGAAGGCTCCCGTCGGCGGAGAGTGCTGCGTCACCCCCGCGATCGCCCAGCCGGGTGGTGGTGTGGCGGCGCACATCACGGAGGTAAAGACCGCCGTTGGCGTCGCCGCCAAGGGGAGTCGAGTCGAAGACGATCCGGGTTGCGTCGGCGGAGACCGCCTTGAGCGACGCTGCTTTGGCGACTGCCCCTTTGGCTCCGTCTGCCCGGGAGACGAGAAGCGGCCTCTCAGCCTGGGCGCCGGTTGAGGCAACCGCAGGCAGTACCGCGAGCGCGCTGATGAGCGCCAGGAATAGCGCGGCGGTCCAAATTCGTGCGGCCCCAGTCATCAAGCTGTTCCTCCCTTTGTTCACTCTCGGCGAAATGTCCCGTCAGGCGATCTTGCGCGACTGACTGAGCTGCTCACGACCGATCCGCATCGCCCCCTCGAGGCCGAAGAACGGCGTCGCGGCCAAGATCACCATTTCGTCGCGCTGGGACGGAAGGGCCTTTGCGGACCCTTGTTTGATCTGCAGTACGGCGAGCGAGAGGATGGCCTGCGCCAGGAACTCCTCGGCGGTCGGAGGAGGCTCGTTGTAGTCGCTTCCCAGCTCTTCCCGGGCTGCGTCGCGACCGCCGCTCAGCAGCCTGGTAATCGCCGTCACCCCGGCCTCGTAGTTGTGGCCCGCCGCCAGCGTTACGTCGCCCACCCCCCGTGAATGCACGAGGGCGAACTCGGCCAGCAGCGGCTCTGCGGCGATCCCGTCGAACAGCGCCCCGACTCCGGCCCGTACACGCTCGATCCAAATGGCTGTCGAGTCGCTCGCGGCCCAAACCGGCTCGAAGAGGAGCTTGAAGGACTCCTCGAAGCAGAACTGCAGACACTGGTCCTTGGAGTCGAACAACTCATAAAACGTGCCCCGGGACATCGGCGTCCTCTCGACGATCTTGGCTGCGGATACGTCGGGGATGCCTTCCTCGTGCGCGGCTTCTGTGAGAGCGGCGAGGAACCGCTGGCGCCTGTATTCGTCGACCACCGTCCGGGAGAGCATCGGCCGGGCCGATCTCTTCGCAGCTTGCCGCCCACCGGCGGCGTCAGAAGTTCTCTTCGCCATCAGGTTCCCCGCCTTTTGAAACCGATCTTCTGTCTAGAAAAATACACGTTTAAGTATAGAATCAGAGGCCGCCTTCCCTGGGCTCAGGCGGCTTCCCCCAGGACTTCCCGCGCCCGCCGCACCAGCCGCAGCGCCTCCTCCTGCCCGAGGAAGGGGACCGTGGCGGCGTAGACGAAGTCCGGCAGCAGGCGCGGCAGCTCCGCCGCCCGCCCGGCGGCGACTTCGCGGCGGCAGATCGCCTCGGCGCCGCCGAGTGCTGCCAGGGCGGTCTTCGGCGGGCCGGTGGCGCCCTGGGAGTAGGCCTGTCCCCGCTCCAGCATCGCCTCCAGCATCTGGTGCCCGGTTTCGTAGGCTTCGCGCGCGGCCGGGGGACCCATCTGGCGGGCGCCGATGTACCCGAGATGGGCGAAGGAGGGGTTGGCGGCCATCAGCTCGAGGATTGCCTTGACGCCGTGGATCACGTTGTCCCACTCCGAGCGATCCGCCGAGTAGGAGCGGCCGACCTTGGCGAGGACCTCGGAGAGGATTGCGTCCTCGGCTGCTGCCGCGCAGCGCTCCCTGCTGCCCCCGAAGATCCGCTGGAAGGCCTCCGGAGCGACCATCGCCCGGCCGCAGATCTCTTCCACGGTCGTCGCTTCGTATCCACGCTCGGCGAGGAGCTCGGCGAAGGCGCGAAGCAGCCGCTCGCGCTCGGATGGAGGGAAGATGCCGCCGCCGGCAGTCATCATCAAACCCAGGCCGTGCCGGCGAGCAGCTCCCGCGCCCGCCGCACCAGCCGCAGTGCCTCCTCCTGCCCGAGGAAGGGGACCGTGGCGGCGTAGACGAAGTCCGGCAGCAGGCGCGGCAGTTGCGCCAAGCGGCCGGCGACGATCTCGCGTCTGACAACCGCTTCGGCTCCTCCCAACGCCGCTCTCGCAGCTCGCGGAGGAGGCGCCGCCTCGGCGACGCCGTCGGCGAGTCGTTCGAGCATTGCGCTCAACATCCGCGCTCCCGTCTCCAGGCTCTCTCCCAGTCCCGGCGGAGCCATCTGACGGATGGAGATGAAGGAGACACGCGTGAGGGACGGCTCGGCCGCCAGCAGTTCGAGGATCGCCTTGATCGCCAGCAGCACGCTGTCGCGCTCGGCGCGATCGAGCGAGAGGTTGCTCGAGAGCGCGGCCATCACCCTGAAGAGGATCGAATCCACGGCCGCCGCGAGGCAGCCTTCGAGGTCGGCGAAGTTCGCGTCGAAGGTCGCAAGCGGTACCCCAGTCCGCGCTGCCACCTGCTCGGCGCTCGTGGCAGCGTAGCCCTGCTCGGCACACAACGCGGTGACCGCGGCGAGCAGCCGCTCCCGCGCCGTCGGGGGTGAAACGCCGCCGCCGGCCATCCCCGACTAGCCCCAGGCCGTGCCGGCGAGCAGCTCCCGCGCCCGCCGCACCAGCCGCAGTGCCTCCTCCTGCCCGAGGAAGGGGACGGTCGCGGCGTAGACGAAGTCCGGCAGCAGGCGCGGCAGCTCCGCCGCCCGCCCGGCGGCGACTTCCCGCCGCACCACCGCCTCGGCCGCCCCAAGCGCCCCCCGCGCGGTCGTCGCCGGCTGTGTCTCGGCCTTCGAGTAGTCCCAGAGGCGTTCCAGCATCGCCGTCACGACCTTGATCGCGGCGTGGTGGGCTTCACCCAGGGCTGGTGGGCCCATCTGTCGCGAGCCAACGTAGGCCAGGTGGGCGAATGAGGGATTGGCGGCCATCAGTTCGAGGATCGCCTTGATCCCGAGCATGTAGCTGTCCCACTCCGAGCGATCGGGCGAGTAGGAGCTGGCGATCGCCGTCATCGTCTCGCCGGTGATCGCGTTCAGCGCCGCCAGCACACACCGCTCTCGGTTGCCGCCGAAGACGGCGTCGAAGTCTTCGACGGCGAGCCCGGCCCGCGCGGCGACGTCTTCGGCGCTGGTCTCCTCGTAGCCGCGCTCGGCACAGAGCGCCGCCATCGCGACCATCAGGCGTTCGCGCCTACCGGGGTGGAGGAGGTCGGTTTGCGCCTCCATGCGCCGCCTCGTTCAGAGCGCCGCCGAGGCGCTTCGCATCTCGTCAGCGGCCCGGTCGGGACCCATGAACGGGACCAGGACCGAGAAGAGGATTTCCGGCATCATCTGCGGCAGCCGCTCGGCCCGCCCGGCGTCGACCTCACTGAAGATGATCGCCTCGGCAGCGCCGACCGCGAGCAGCTCGACCTCTCCCGGCAGCTCCTCGTCGACGGCGGAATAGTTCCGCCCCTCCTCCATATAAGGGAGGAAACGGGCAAGGAGCTCCACGTATCGCTCGTAGGTCGACGGCCGGATCCCGGGGAAGGAGCGGGTCATCGCCCTCGCCATCCCCGGCTCCGCGGCGATCGCCTCCAACAGGTTCTTCAATCCGTCGCGCAGGCGCTCGGGCCACTCGCGGCCGCTCTCGCACTCGCTTGTCGCCGTGCTCAGCGCCAGCTCGGTGATGTGGTCATAGGCGGCGAAGAGGCAGGAGTCCTTGTCTTTGAACTCGGCCTCGAACTCCGCTTGGGAAAGGCCGGCCGCGGCCGTCGGTCCCTCGACGGTCGTGTCCTCATAGCCCTTCTCGGACAGCTCGGTCATCAGCGCCCAGAAGAGCCGCTCACGCTGCGCTTTCTCCATCATCCCTCCTCGGCGAGCAGCTTCTTCGCCAGCCTCGATTGACGGAGCGCCTCCCTCTGGCCCACGAACGGGACCAGCGCCGCGTAGACGAAGTCTGGCAGGAGTCTGGGCAGCGCGCCGGTTTTTCCGCCGACGAGTTCCCGTCGCACGACGGCCTCGGCCCCACCCAGGGCCGCCCGCGCCGCTCGCGCCGGGACCGGCTCGCCGCTGCCGCCGAGCCGTTCCATCATCAGCGACAGCACGTGGGCCGCCGACTGATAGGTGTCCCGCATCCGCCCGGTTCCTCCCTGGCGGGCCTCGATGTAGACGAGGTGGGCGAAGGATGGCTGGGCGCTCATCAGCTCCAGGATCGCCCGGATCTGCAGCACCCGGTGTTCGCTCTCGCTGTCCGCGGCGGGAGCGGTCGAAACCGCTGCGAGCGTCTCCGAGACGATCTTGTTGAGGGCCGCGAAGGCGCAGTCCTCCTTGCTGTCGAAGAGCGAGTCGAAGCTGGTGCGCCCGACGCCGGCCCGGTCGGTCACGGCGGCGATCGTCGTTTCCGCATAGCCCCGCTTCGCGCAGCAATCGGCCATCGCGGTCAGCAGCCGGTCGCGGTCGCCGACCGACAGGACTCCCACGTCTATTGCCTGGGGGACCAAGGAAACGAATGGTATCGCCTGTCTGCAAGTCAAGTCCTTTTTGTAAGAGGATTCGTACTCATCTAGAAATGGCTATGGTCTCGCGCCCACGCGTGCCCGGCAGGGGCCGGCCCAGGAGCGCAGATGCGGCAACGACCAACTTCCGACCAGGGATCGAGATCTCGCCACCCGGCGCGGCCTTCGCGATCCCAGGTATCCTGGCCCGATGGCGGACGCTGCGGGAGCAAGGAAGCGCGCCCGTCCCGGCGGGCACGAGCTGCGGCCGGAGGTGGTCGCTCACCATCAGCGCCAGCGCATCCTCGCCGGCGCCGCCGCCGTCTTCGCCGAGCGGGGCTACCGTCAGGTGACCGTCGCCGACATCGTCAAGAGCGCGGCGGTCGCCCGGGCCCGGTTCTACGAGAACTTCGCCTCCAAAGAAGCCTGCTTCTTCGCCCTCTACGACAGCGCCACGGAGGCGGCGCTGGCGGCGACCGAGAGTGGCTGCGAGGACCAGCAGGGCGAGTTCCCGGATCGGGTCGGCGCCGGCTTGGAGGCGCTCCTGGCCAACCTCGAAGCCGACCCAGGCCTGGCGCGCTCCTGGATCGTCGAGGGGCCGGCGGTCGGCGCCGCGATCGACGAGCGCTTCGAGCGCCTGATCGGGGACTTCGCGGCGCTGCTGCGGCGGGGCCGGGCCGGGGCCGGCGCGACCGAGCTGCCGGACTCAGTCGAGGAGACCGTCGTCGGCGGCCTCTACTGGCTGCTCTACTACGCGCTGCTCGAGGGGCGCCCGAAGCGGATCGGCAAACTGCTGCCGCAGCTGACCGAGTTCGCGCTGATCCCGTTCGCGGGAACAGAGACGGCGCGGAACGCGGCCGCCTCCTCCTAGGCCGCCCCGTCCGGCCACTCCGCGGGCGCCGCCGATGAGCGGTTGGCCGATCGAGGGCGCCGCCATCGATGCCGCGGACCGGGAGCGCCAGCGCATCCTCGCCGCCTTCGTCGAGCTGGTTGCCGAGGGTGGCCTCAAGGAGGCGACTGCGACGGTGGCGATCACGCGCGCCGGCACCCTTCCCGGCTCCTTCGAACGCCACTTCGCCGACCCCGAGGAGTGCTTCGAGGTCGCCTGGGACGGGCTCGAAGCCGCCTACCTCGAGCGCCTCGAGGCCGCCTATGGAGGTTTTGACGAGTGGCGCGAGCGCTTCCGCGCCGCCAGTGCGGAGACGGTACGCCTGGCCGAGGCACACCCCGTCTGGACCCGTTTCCTCACGGTCGCGTCGCTGGGTGCCGGCGAGCTCGGCCGTCGTCGCCAGCGCGCGCTCGGCCAGCATCTGGCCGACCTCTTGGACACCGCCCGGGAGCAGATCGACGACCCCAAGGCGGTGCCCGCGGTGACGTCCCGCTGGATCCTCGGCATCTTCTTCGACCGTCTCTACCGGCGCTTCGCTGCCAGGGAGGGCCCCGATCTCGTGTCCCAGCTTCCCGAGCTGCGCTTCCTCGCGGTCAGCGGCTACTTCGGCATCGAGGCCGGTTTGGAGGAGCTGGACCTGCAGCCTTAGCCGGCCCCGCGCCTAAGATTGCTGCCATCGTGCCCAACAAGCCGCCCGAGGAGAACGCCGAGTACCCCGACGCGCTAGCCCGCCTGCCGAAAGGTCGCCACGGCCTTCCACCCGAGTTCGTCGCCCACAACCAGCGCGAACGGCTGATCGCCGCCTTCACCTCGGTCGTCGCGGCCAGCGGCTATGAGGACACGACGATCACCGCGATCACCGAAGGCGCCGGTGTCTCCTCCGGCACCTTCTACAAGTACTTCGCGACGGTCGAGGAGTGCTACGCCGCCGCCTTCGACGCGGCCCTGGAGCGCTCCGGCGCGATCCTGCGCAGCGCCTACGACTCCCAGCTCGAGTGGCCGCTGCGGATCCGCGCCGCGCTCGCCGCCTGGCTCGAGTTCCTCGCGGGCGACCCCGACGTCGCCCGCCTGCTCACCGCCGAGCCGTTCGTCGCCGGGCCGGGGATCGCCGAGCGCTATAAGGACGCGATCGACGGCGCCACCGCCTATCTCAGCGCCGGCCGCGAGCTGCGCCCCGCTGGGGCCGAGCCGTTGCCGGCGACGACGGAGCGCGGCCTGCTCGGGGCGGTCAACAGCCTCGTCTCCCGCCAGGTGAAAGCCGGCCGGGCGGAGGAACTGCGGGAGCTGCTGCCGGACCTCGTGCAGTTCGCGCTGACGCCGTACCTGGGGGCCGCCGAGGCCCGCCGCGTCGCGACGCTCCCGTAGGTCGTCGCGCCCAGGCGTCCGCCGGATTTTCCGGGATCAGCGAGCCGGGCTGGCCTCGGGCGGGCAGGCGTCCGTGAGCGACCTCCCCTCCGGTACCGCGCTGCTTCTAAAACCAAGAACCTTTCTTGACATAACCGTTTGTTTGCCGCTACGGTACCGGCGTCTTATTGGGTTAAGACGCAGGGGGCCGGCTCCACTCGAGTTGGCCAAAAGCAGGACGGGCCACCAGGGGGCCCGTGGGACAAGGAGGGCAATACGTGAAACGCCATTCGAAGGCAGCGTCCGCGGCATCGACCAAGCGCTCGATGGGTCGACCGAGCCCCAAGCTCCTGCTCGCGCTCGGCGCCGCTTTGCTTGTTGCCCTCGTCCTCGGCGTCAGCGCCGCCTCCGCGGTCGCCCCCACGGTGACGATTGAAAACGCCCTGAACGTGGAGTACACGACCGCCACCGCCAAGGGCGAAGTCAACCCCGAAGGCAAGGAAACCTCCTACCACGTCGAGTACGCCACCCAGGCCCAGTTCGAAGCCTCCGAATGGGGCGAAGCCTCCCAGGCCGGCGCTGGCGAAGGCCTCACCGTCGCGACCCCGGTCGAAGCCCCGCTCGAAGGTCTCGCGCCCGGCACCGTCTACCACCTCCGCCTGGTCGCCTCCAACGAAGACGGCTCATCCGAAGCGGTCGCCGGATCCACCTTCAAAACCAAAGTCGTCGCCAAACCGACCGCGACGATCGACGCGGTCTCGACCTTCACTGGCACGACCGCGCATCTCGCCGGTCACATCAATCCCAACGCCCCCGAAGCCGCGCCGGCGACGCCGCTGGTCGAAGCTGCCTTCGAAACCAAATGGCACTTCGCCTGCACGCCGGCATGCCCGAGTCTCAGAAACGTCACTCCCTCGGGCAACGTCCCGGCCGGCAACGCCGCCCAGACCGTCGAAGCCGACGCCGAAGAACTGCAACCCAACACCGCCTACGAAATCACCCTCGTGGCCGAAAACGCCGGCGGGCAGATCACCGTCGCGACCGCCGCTGCACCTTCCTTCAAAACGCTGGCAGTCGCCCCGGTTATCGTCACCGAACCGCCAGCCCCAGATGGCGAAGGGGGCGCAGTGTTGACCGGCACCGTCAACCCGCGTAACTCAGAAGTCACCAATTGCCGCTTCGAATACGGGCTTACCGAAAGCTACGGGCAGAGCATCCCCTGTCAGGTGGGTCCGGGCTCCGGGGCCAAACCGGTCTCAGTCAGCGCTCATACCACCGGGATGACGCCGAACGTGGTGTACCACTTCCGTCTCAGCGCGACCAGCGCCGCGGGCAGCGGTGGCGGCGATGACTCGCGTCTCGTTGCTTATGACAACCCTCCCGCCGGCAGTTGCCCCAATGAAGACCTGCGCGCACTTCAGGGCGCCACGTCCCTGCTCGATTGCCGCGCCTACGAGCTCGTCAGCCCCGCGCACAAGTTCGGAGGGCAGGTTGGAGGTACGTTGGCGGCCCCCATGTCCGCGGTCGCCCCCGACGGCCAACACCTCACCCTCACCAGCCTCGATGTCCTCGCAGGTTCCAGCAGCGGCTCGGAAACTGCCCTCCTCGCCTCGCGTCGTGCCTCCGCGTGGTCGAACACCAGCGTCCTTCCGGTTCCGGATTCAAACCAGTCCGGTCTTGGTTTACCGGGCTTTGACGCGACTTTCCTCGGCGCTACCCAGGATGCCCGCACCAGCGTCTACTACAACAACACCACTTCCCCTCATGGTTCCCTCTGGGTCTACCATGACGATGGATCCCGAATCCGCATCGCCGACGCCTCTGTCACGGGCGTCGGAGTGGCAGAGAGAATGCCCTTGGCTGGCGGCCTACCCGGTCAGCCCTGGTTCGAGGGGATTTCCGCCGACGGCAAGCACGTCGTCTTTGCCGACACCGATGCGCTCCTGCCAGGAATTGCGGAAACCGGCAAGGAGATCCTCTACGTCTGGAACGACGACGGTTCGAACGGCGGGAACGGGTCCCTCGATGTCGTCAACCGCACCAGCTCGGCGACCCTGACCGTGATCGAACCGGGCGCCTCGGCGACCCTCGGGGGCAGTTCGCAGCATCTGACCTCGTCCGATGTCGGGGATGGTGGCCTGCGCAACGCAATATCCACCAATGGCTCGCGCATCTTCTTCCAGACCCCGCCGCCCGTCGACGGTAGTAACCAGCTTCCCCAGGGCGGTGGTCCTCTCTACGTGCGCGAAGGCGGCTCCACCACCAGGGAGGTCTCAGCTCCCGCCCCGGGCTACTCCCCGACCAGCCCTCCAAGCAGGATTCAGTACCTCGACGCCTCCGAAAGCGGTCGCTTTGTCTTCTTCTGGGCTGACGGGGATCTTGCCGAAGGGGCGCCTCCGGCAGGCGGGATCTATCGCTTTGACACTGAGACCTCCACCCTCGTCTTTCTCGCCACCGCCGCGGAAACGGTTATGGGCGTGCCGACCGCCATGGCGTCCGCGGACGGTTCCCGCATCTACTACCAGGACGGCGACAAACTTTGGACCTACGCCAATGGTCAGAGTACGATCGTCTTTCACGGGGTCGTCACTGACGTCAGAGGAGTAAGTTCACCGAAACCGTCAATCTTAACTGCCGAAAGCTGTGCTGTTGCCAATGTAACCCCCGATGGGCGCTTCTTCGCGTTCAGCGCAGATGAAAGCGGAGATGATGACCAAGAATCGCAGGTCTACCGTTACGATGCCGCAACTGGCGTCCTCGATCGCGTCTCGGCTGGTCCGGACGCGCCGGCCCACTACGAAGCGGGCTGGGTAAATACTCCTGCATGCGGCTTTCTCGGCTTCCCCCCGCGTGTCAGTACCCGTGTCATCTCTGGGGATGGAAGCTATGTCTTCTTCGACACTCGGGCCGCCCTCGTCGCCGGCGACAGCAACGACACCATGGACGCATATCAATGGCACGATGGCAAGGTTTCGCTGCTCTCCGCTGGCACCGGAGGGAAGGGGTCAACGGTCATCGGCACGGGATCGGATGGTCACGATACGTTCTTTGTTACCTCTGACCCTCTTCTCCGCGAAGACCCCGATGTTAGGTATGACATCTACGATGCTCGAGTTGACGGCGGGCTTGCCAGCCAGACAGAAGGACCGGCTGCGAAGTGCTTCGGTGAAGACTGTCAGCCCGCCTCGCCGCCGCCTCCAGCGGCGGCGACCGCCTCGCACACCTACGTAGGCCCGGCCAACGACAACGTACGGCGACATCCCGCCAAGAAGAAGAACAAGAGAAAGCGGCACACTGCAAGGCACAAAGCCGCTGGCCAGCACAAGCACCGAGCCAACGCCGACGGGAGGGTGAATCGATGAAGTCAAACAAGCTGAAGAAGCTGACCGTCGCCCTCTCAATCGCGGCTGGCCTGTTGGTTGGTGCCGCCGGCGCAAAGGGCGCAGCGATCGAAGCGTTCTCCGCGGGGCTCGTCAATCCGGCCGAGCAACGCGCCGGTGGCCACGCCGATCTCAACACGACCTTCGGCTTTGCGACCGAGGACGCCTCGATCCCGGCGGTCGGTCCCTTCGATCCCTGTTACACCGACAGTGGGGTCTGCGAGAGGATCGTCGGCGGCGCTGCCAAGGACATCGAAATCGAACTCCCCCCTGGTTTGGTTGGCAACCCGAATGGTCTCGCCAGGTGCGCTATTTCTGACCTGTCCGTTCCTGCTTGCCCTACTGCCGCTCAGGTCGGAATTGGCCACGTCGGCCTGTTGGCCCTTGGCTCAACCATTTTCGGGCTTGCCAAAGCCGCCGTCTATAACTTGACTCCTGAACGTGGCGCTCTCGCTCAATTCGGGATGAACGTCTTCGGTGTCAACGTCATTGTCACGGTCACTCTTCGTCCCAGCGATCAATCGCTAATTGCGACTGTTCATGATGTGAATACCGCCCTTCCTCCGTACTTCAGCGACGTTACCATTTGGAGTGTTCCAGGGGCCCCCGAACACCGACTAGAACAGGCGTGTTCCAACAACAACCTCGCCTGGGTTGACGAAGGACATTGCGAGGCGCTACTGGCCCCCAAGCTTTATCCATTTCTAGCCAATGGCTCTGAGTGCGGACAGCTATCGACCGCCAGGCTTCGGGTCAACACCTACCAGCATCCCGATGTCTACGACGAAGCGACCTCCACCCCTCAGTCCTTGACCGGCTGCGAGGAAGAGTCCTTCAAACCGGGCATCTCGGTCAAGCCAACCAGTGCTAACACCGACAGCCCCAGCGGCCTCGAAGTCAACCTCACGATCCCGCAAGCGTGGAGCAACGCTATCGATAGCGCGGAATTCGAAAGTGGGCGCCGCCTCCCGCTTGCGACCCCGCCGCTACGCGGGGCCGAAGTCATCCTTCCGGCGGGAGTAGCCATTTCTCCTTCCCAGGCTGACGGCTTGGGAGTCTGCGCCGACGCCCAGATTGGCATTGGCACCGACTCTCCAATCGCCTGCCCGGACTCCTCGAAGATCGGTGACGTGGAACTGAGCACGCCGCTCCTGAGCGAAAAGGTCGGCGGCGCCCTGTATCTCGGGACCCCGCTCTCCTCCGATCCGGCCTCCGGCGACATGTACCGGCTCTTCATGGCGCTCGAAAACGAAGAACGCGGCCTGCTGGTGAAGCTCGCCGGCAAGGCCAAGGTCGATCCCAACACGGGGCAGATCACGACGGTCTTCGATCAGAGCCCCCAGCTCCCGTTCAGCGAGCTGAAGCTGAGCCTGAAGTCGGGCCCGAGGGCCCCACTGGCGACCCCGACCGCCTGCGGCACCTACACCACCAAAGCGTCGCTGACCTCCTGGGCCACCGGGATGGCACCGGTCAACCTGCAATCGAGCTTCAAGATCACCCAGGGGCCGAACGGGACCGCATGTCCGGCGAACGGTGGCGGCCTCAGCCCGAAGCTCAACGCCGGCACCGCCAACCCGCTGGCCGGCTCCTACTCGCCGTTCGCGATGCAGTTGACTCGTGAAGACGGTCAGCAGGCGCTTTCGGGCCTGAACATGACCTTGCCGCCTGGGTTGATCGGCAAGCCCGCCGGTATTCCCTACTGCCCGGATGCTTCGATTGCCGCCGCTGCCGCCAAGACCGGGGCAGCTGAGCAGGCCAGCCCGAGCTGTCCGGCCGCCAGCTTGGTTGGAACCTCCACGGTGGGTGCCGGACCGGGCTCGAGCCCCTTCTACCTCAGCACCGGCCGGGTCTACCTGGCGGGGCCGTACAAAGGCGCCCCGCTGAGCGTTGCGGTCATCACTCCGGCACTGGCAGGGCCCTTCGACCTCGGGACGGTCGTCGTCCGTGCCGCGCTGCAGGTCGATCCGACCACCACGCAGATCACCGCGGTCTCCGATCCCCTGCCCCAGATCGTCAAGGGGGTGCCGCTGCGCCTGCGCGACCTGCGGATCGACCTCAGCCGTCCCGAATTCACCCTCAACCCGACCAGCTGCGATCCGATGGCGGTCAACGCCACGGTCTTTGGCGCGGGGAGTGCGGCGGCCAATGCCTCGAGCCGCTTCCAAGTCGGCTCCTGCGAACGCCTCGCTTTCAAACCGAGTCTGGGCCTCTCCTTCAAGGGGGCCACGAGGCGCTCGGGGCACCCGGCGCTGCACGCGGTGCTGAAGTTCCCCAAGGGCTCCAACGCGAACATCCGCAAAGCGCAGGTCCTGCTGCCGCCGACCGAGGGGATCGACAACCGCAACATCAACAACCCCTGCACCCGGGTCCAGTTCAACGCCAACGCCTGCCCACCGTCCTCGATCCTCGGCACGGCCAAGGCCTACTCGCCGCTGCTCGACAAACCGCTGGAAGGCCCCGTCTACTTCCGGGCCAACGGCGGTGAACGCGAACTCCCCGACCTGGTCGCCGACCTCAACGGCCAGATCCACGTCGTCCTCGTCGGCTACATCGACTCGGTCCGGAAGAAGGGCACCGAAACCTCGCGGATCCGGAACACGTTCGCGACCGTGCCCGACGCGCCTGTCTCCAGGTTCGTTCTCGATTTGAAGGGCGGAAAGAAGAAGGGGCTGTTGGAAAACAACACCAACCTCTGCAAGGCCGACAACCACGCCACCGTCAAGTTCGACGCCCAGAACGGCAAGGTGCACGACTTCAATCCGGCCGTCACCAACGGCTGCGGGTCGAAGCAAGGGAAGGGCGCGCAGACGAGCGCGTCGCGCTGAGCCGAGCCCGACCGCTTTCACCTTGCCACGGCAAAGTGCGGTGGCTGGCCAGCGCGAGCGGCTATTGGAGAGCATGGTGCGATGCGCCGCTCTTCATGGCCACTCGCAGGCCAGTGTCAGCCGGGTGATCGAGCGGGCGGGAGTGTCGCGGGCGACCTTCTACGAGCATTTCCGCAACCGCGACGAGTGCTTCCGGGGAGCGTATTGGGCGGTCGTCGGGAGGCTCGAAGACCGGATCTGCCGCCGGACCGCAGGTGGATCGGAGGCTCCGTGGCCGCGGAGCTCACTCGAGCCTGTCTTGATCGAGCTGGCCGCCGACGAGGACGCCGCGGCGCTGCTCTTTCTCGAGGCCGGGGGTGCCGATCGGAACCTGCGGCGCGAGCACGACAGCCTGCTGGGCCGACTCGAACACGAGCTGGGAGAAAAGGCAGCGGCCGATCCAGGCCTCGGCCTCGGGTCACTGCCGCCGGCGGCGCTGCTGGGCGGCGCTGCTCACATCGCCGCCGCTCGAATCATGGGTGGCCGGGTCGATGCTTTGGCGGCGGTGTTCGATGACCTTTTCGCCTGGGTGGACTCCTACCGGCTGCCAGTCGACGCCGACCCCCCCGGGATGGAGCGCTGGCGAGAGCTCGGGTCGCTGTTCCCGGCCCTTCCACCGACTGGCGAGGAAGTGACGGGGCCCCTGCCAAGTCCACGTGGTCGCAACGCTCTCTCCGGAGCCGCCGCCGCGGAGGCTCGCCGGGGAAAGATCCTCACCGCCGTTGCTCAGATGGTTGCCGCGAAGGGATACCGCGAGTGCGGGATCGACGACATCGTCGCGACCGCACACGTCTCGCGGGCGGCCTTCTACTCGCATTTTGCAAGCAAGGAAGACGCCTTCCTCGCTGCCCAGACGCGTGGGTTTCAGGAGAGCATCGCCGCCGCCGTGACGGGATTTTCGGTGGCGCCGACCTGGCCACGACGGATCTGGGCCGGCCTGCGTGAGATGCTCACCTTCGTGGCGCAGCATCCGGCGGTCGCGCGCACCTGTCTCCTCGAGACACCCGCCGCGGGCCGGACCGCGATCCAGCGCGACCATGAGAACCGAATGGCGTATGGACTCTTCCTCGAAGAGGGGTTTCGCAGCTGCGACCCACCGCGGTTGCCGTCACGCCTTCACACGGAGGCGATCACAGGCGCAATCTTCGGCTTGATGCGGCGTCAGGTCCTGCAAGGGCGTGGCGCAGCCATGCTGGAAGTCCTGGCGCCGGCGGCTTTCGTCACGCTTGCTCCGTTCCTCGGCGCACTGCCGGCGCTCCGCTTCGTCGAAGCGGAGGCTCAGCACCCGGGCTGACGACGCTTCGCTCCGCGGCAAGGAGCTCATATCGCGCGGCGGCGTCGATGCTGTAGCGAGCCGCCGGTCGCCCGACGGTCAGGCCGTCCTTCATCGGTCGGCGCTTGCGGACGAGCCCCTGCTCGATCAGCTCCGCCAGGTGCCTGTGAAGCGTCGATCTGCTGGCATGGCACCGCGAGGCGATCTCCCCCACCGCCAGCTCAGGCGACTCGGCGAGGGCGTGAAGGATTTCACGCTGGATCGGGTCGGTGACGGCGTGAATGGTTCTGGTACGTATGTGTATGGTCAGGCGCATACTGTCGACTGGATTATCCGTCACATTTCATGCGAATGCGGTGATCCCTGCAGTGGTGGACGTTCGATCCACGCCAGAAATGAACGGTACTGGTTTCGTAGGGGTTGAGCTGGGCGTGCCAATGACGCTCGGATCGGCTTCAGTGCGCCGAATAACGGCGAAGCTGCCTTCTTCTCAAGTCCAGACGACCCCCTTGTCGTGCGCTGTGGCCGCTGGAACGATGCCGCCAGCCCACCCGCATGGTGTGGGTATTACACAGAGACAGGAGAGGAAATATGCGAAAGCATCTCAGGCTGGTTGCCGCATCGGTTGCGTGCTTGGCCGTGTCGGGTTCACTGGCTGCCGCGTCGTCTGCGTCGGCCGCCCCAGTTTGGAACCCGGGAGGGGAAACGTATTGGACCGGCAACGTCACCTTTGAACTGAACGGTGGGTCGCCGGTGGTCTGCGAAACCGCAAATAACAATGGGACGATTTCGTCGTGGATCTCGAAATCCGCTGGGTTCGCGACCCTGTTTCCCTACGGCATTCGAGCGCTGTGTCCTAAAAGTCAGGAATTCAACTTCTCGGGTGCTGGCGCTGCGGAAGGTTCGAGCGGCGCGTACGCCGTGAGCATCAAGAACGCCTCCGTGACCTATCCCACTCAGCAGAGCCCCTTTGGGGTTTACACGGAGGCCGCTGGGGCAACGATCGTCAGCTCGTTTGTGAACGGATCCGGCGTGACGTCGTCGACGGCGACCTTCACGAAACAGAAAGTCGGCACCCGCAATAGCGACGGTCTGCCGATCACGATCAGCGGCACCCTCAAAGTCACCACGCCAAGCGGCGGCTTGATGACGCTGAAATAGCCGGGTGGGATGAACTCGCGCCCCGCCGGGCCTTTCTGGCCGGCGGGGCGGCGTCCCGCGAGCTTTGCCGTCAACCGCTGGCAGTCTCCCAGGCGTCCTGTGCGCCGATCAGCGGTGCCAGCGCGAGGTAGGTGGCGAACGGCGCCATCTCCGGCAACGTCTCCGCGCCCCTGGCCCGGATCCATTCGTAGAGCATCGAGTGCAGGCCGGCCAGCGTCGCCTCGACGACGAGCGGGTCCAGAGCCGGCAGCGACTGGCGCGCCAGCTCGCTCAGCACGTCGACGATCTCCCCACCGGTGCGGTCGCGCTGCTCGACCGCCGCCGCCCCGGCGGTGTAGACCTCGACCTCGCGCAGACGGGCGAAGGCGGGCTCGGCGGCGAAGAAGCCGCAGAGGGTCTCGATCGCCGTGCGCATCGCTCCCGGCCACTGTGGCGCGCGCCGAACCGCTGGCAGCGTTGCGGCGACCATCTGGGCGCCGCTCGAGTCGAGCGCCGCGTGGAGCACGTCCTCCTTGTCGCGGAAGTGGGCGTAGAAGGTGTTCTGCGAGATCGCGGCCTGGGCGGCGACGTCGGCGATCGTGGTCCTCGCGTAGCCCCGGTCGGCCACTGCGGTCGCGAAGCCGCGCAGGATTCGCTCGCCTGGGACGTGCGCCGCGAATGGGGGCGACCCCTCGCTTGGGGCTTTCCTGCGACGTGTACGTGGACGCAGGGGGGCAGGGGGTGAGGGGACTCCGAGGGCCCACCTTTGCAACCCGGGCGCGAGCTCGGCGAGCGTCTCCGTCTGGTCCCTGGCCAGTCGCCGGTAGACGACTCCGGCGATCCCGCCGGAGATCGCCCGGGTCAGCTCCGGCGGCATGCCGCTCCGTTCGGGCATGCCCTCGATCGTCCGCTGCATGACCTGCCCGAGCGTCCAGAGCGCCCCCCGCAGGCGCTGCCGCGCCGCCTCTCCGGCGCTGAACGCCTCGACCAGCCAGAGCCGCGCTGCCGCCGGCTGTGCGACCAGCGCCGCTGACAGTTTCTGCGCTGTGCGTTCGGCGCGCTGCTCCATCGTTCCCTCGCCGCCGAGATCGCTGGAGGCGAGGATCTGGACGGATCCGAGGATCTCCTCCATCGTCGCCAGGAAGCACTCCTCCTTGTCGGCGAAGAGCTCGTAGAAGCTGCGGCTGGAGACCCCGGAGAGCTCCACCAGGTCGCCGACGCTGGTCGCCGCGTATCCCTTCTGGGCAGTGACGGCGACCATCGCCGCGAACAGGCGCTCGCGCTGGTTGCGCTCGACCTCGGCCTTCGGGTTTCCCCTTCCCGGAGCCAACCGGCGCTCCCGCAAAGCGCTCGAATCCCCCCACGGCGTCATCACCATTTCGCCGCCAACATAGCCGCCGCCGCGACCCCCGTGATCAACGCTCCCTGGGCAGTACACCGGCGCTTCTATTGGGCCTCCGACCAGGGCGCCTGGCTGGCCAAGGAAACCACAATCCTTCCTTGACAAATACGTAAGTACTTCAATAGGGTACCGGCAACTTTCTAAATGTCGCAGCCGCCAGGGGGCCGCGACGCAGGGGTTCGAGCTTGGACGCTCGGCCTGAGACAACGGGCACCGGGTTGCCCTTGGGACGGAGGAGAGAAATCGTGAAGCCAGGGAACGCAGATCGGCCTGGATACAGGGGGCAGCGCTTCGGCGCGGCACTCAGGGGGATGGTTCTCGCAGCCGTTCTCAGCGCCTCGCTCTTCGGAGTCGTGGCATCGGCTTCGGCGGAAGCGATCGAACCGACCTTGTCGGGCGAATTCGGCTGTGGCGATGGCCAGCCTGGGAATTTCCCGATCTGCGGGAGCTTCGAATCGATCGCCGCGGAACGCATGTTCGTCGACGAAGAAAGCGGCGCGGTCTACGTCATCGATAACGCCCATGCCGTCGTCGACAAGTTCTCCGCGACCGGCACCTACATGTCGCAGATCAGCGGCGCCGATACCGCGGCGGAAGCCCCGTTCGTCTTCGCCGGCGATTCCGACATCGCCGTCGACAACTCCGGCGGATCTCGCCAGGGCAACGTTTATCTCGTCACCGAAGGCGGCGCCTGCGCTTCGACCTGCGGTATCTACGCCTTCGACAAGACGGGGAGCTTCCTTTGGGAAAAGACCCTCACCGGCGACCCCTGCGGGATCGCCGTCGATCCTGCCGGCGCGCTCTGGACCGCGGACTACGAAGGGGGGCTGCAGAAGCGCAGCGCCACCGACGGCACCGCCGAAGGCAGCCCGATCCTGGCGGGCGACAACAACAAGAGCTGCCACTTCGATTTCGACTCGGCGGGCGACATCCTCCTGAACCACTGGAACGGTTCGATCGACCGGTACGACCAGAGTGGGGTGCTGCTGTCCCATGTTGGGGACCCGGCTGCCACGACTTCTGACGTGGTGGTCGATCGTGCAAGGGACGCGGTCTATTCCAGTGGCTTCTTCAGCGTTGAAATTGACGATGTTTCGGGCCTGCAACTGGGCCTGTTCGGGGTCCCCAAGCTTGAAGGATCCCGAGGCGTCGCGATCAACGGTGGGACCGGCCGGGTCTATGTCGGAAATTCGCCCGCTCCCCTGACCCAGATCCTCGTCTACACGGTGCCGGTCCAGCGGACCCTGACGGTCACCCCAGCCGGCATCGGCGCCGGCTCGGTCAGCGCCGGCGCCGGCGCGATCTCAGCCTGCTCGAGCAGCGGCGGCACCTGCTCGGGCCAGTACGACGAAGGGTCCACGGTAACTCTGACGGCATCGCCGGCGGCGCAGACGAAAGTCGTCTGGAGCGGCTGCGACAGCTCCGTGGGCAACGAATGCAACGTCACCGTGATCGGTGCCACGGCGGTGACCGCGACCTTCGAACCGATCGTCGTCAAGCACACGCTGACGGTGTCGAAGGCCGGGGCCGGCACCGGCTCGGTCAGCTGCAACGGGGGCAGCTGCGCGACGGAATACAACGCTGGCACGACGCTGACCCTCGCCGCTACTGCGAACGCCAGCTCGACCTTCGCCGGCTGGAGCGGGGGCGGCTGCTCGGGAACTGGCAACTGCGTGATCACGCTCAACGCCAACACGATCCTGACGGCGACCTTCGGCGTCATTCCCCCGCCGCCGCCGGCGGCGGGGTCCGGCTCAAGCCCGGCCCCGGCTCCGGTGCCGCAACCAACCCCGACCCCCAAGCCCAAGCCCCTGAAATGCAAGAAGGGCTCGAAGAAGAAGACCGTCAAGGGCAAGGCCAAGTGCGTGAAGGCCAAGCAGAAAAGCAAGAAGCATCACTAGGGCGAGCGGGGCTCTCAGCTCATGACGCGACGCAACAGGCTATGGGCCGGCTCTCTCGCCGCCCTCCTCGTCCTGGCGGCGCTCGGCGGCACCGGCACTCCTGCCGGTGCCGCCGGCACCTGCCCCAACGAAGCGATCCGCGAACAGCAGGACTCGACCGCCCTCCCCGACTGCCGCGCCTGGGAGATGGTCAGCGCCGCCGACAAGAACCAGAACAACGTCCTCGACGGGCTGCTCTCGGCCGACGGCGACCGCGTCTTCTACGGCATCTACGGCGGGACTGATGTTTCCACCACCGGCTCGCGCGCCAAGTTTCTTGCAACTCGCACCGAGGCGGGATGGAAGACGACCAACGCCCTCCCCCCGCAGCTCGCGATGCTCGCCGGGACGTACATGATCTTCGCGACCGCCCCGGATCTGAGTGGCTGGATCGCCTCCGCCTTCGACGGTGTCGGCGGGCAGGATGAAAGCCCCGATGCGAGCTTGATACGCCTCACCTCTGACGGCCTTCAGGAACCGCTGCACACTTTCCCGACCCTGTTCGGCCAGAGTGGCCTCGAAGGTGTCGCCTCCGCCGATCTCAGCGCGGTCTACGCGACGGCTCCCGAGGCGATCGATCCCTCTCAGCGTCCCGGCACATATGGCCTGTATGAATTCGGCAGTGGGCCGCCGATCCTGGTCGGCCGCATGCCTGGCACCAATCGCGCGCCGGAATGCGGTGTCAACAGCGAATCTTTCGAGTTCGCCTCACGCGAGACGTCGAGCTCGCTGAACTGGGTCTCCAAGGACGGTTCCCGTGTCTTCTTCCTTAGTCGCGGCGACGCCGCGCCGGCCTGCACGGCCCCGGAGCAGCTTTACGAGTACGACCGCGACGCCGATGCCACGACCGAGATCTCCGCCTCGCCCACCGGGGCCGGGCCGGACCTCGGCGTCGATGCCTTCCTCCAGGGTGCGGCGGACGGCTCGTGGGCCTACTTCGAGACGGCGAGCAGCTACGAGCCAGCCGACGACGCCGACGGCAACTCGAGCGATGGAGACGTATACCGCTGGAGCGAGGGAGGTGGGATCTCCTGCATCACTTGCACCGTGCCAAACGCGGAAGTCCTGCCGGTGAACTATCGCACCAATATCTACACCGCGACCGCCTCCGCGGACGGCTCTCACATTTACTTCCTCTCCCGGCGGCAGCTCGCCGATGCGCCGCCGTCCGGGCCTGGCGAAGTACTCGACCTCTATGTGTGGAGCGACGACGACGTCACCTTCGTTGCCCGTCTCTCCGACGAGAGGTCGATCGTAACCGCGATGCCGGGGCATGGAGGAGATCTCACCCCCGATGGGAACGTCCTCGTCTTTCAGAGCAATCAGAGCGAGCTCAACACCTCTACTGCCGACAACGGCGGCTATTTCCAGTACTACCGCTACGACGACCGCTCGGGCGACATTGCCTGCCTGTCCTGCCTCCCGGACGGAGTTCCGGCGAGTGCCCCTGTTCAGGTGTCGCTGGCGGAAAGCACCCTGCCCGTGCCCCCCGGGCTACGCGTCGTCACCGATGGCGGCGACACTGTGCTCTTCTCGACCCCTGAATCTCTCGTCACCGACGACGTCAACGCTGGCGTCGATCTCTACGAGTGGCACGCAGGCACGGTCAGCCTGATCACCGACGGCGTCAGCCATCGCTCTCGCGCGACCGCACCAACCTTGCTGACCGTGTCGCCCGATGGTCGCGATGTCCTCTTCACCGACCAGGCGCGCTTGACGGGAGATGCCAGCGACAGCGCGATCAAGCTCTATGACGCCCGCGTCGGCGGCGGCTTCCTCCAGCCTCCAGCTCCGGCGCCGACTTGCTCGGGAGACGGCGCCTGTCTTGGACCTGTCGCACCGTCGCCGCCGGCGCTCGGAGCCGGGAGCGATGGGCCCGGCGGGGCGGGCAACGTTGCGCCAAAGCCACATCGGCACTGCAAGGGGAATCGCCGGTTGGTGCGCCACCATGGCAAATCCCGCTGCGTTTCTCGCCACCGCCATCAAGGAGGCGCGAGGTGAGCTCGCTCCGTCGCCTTGTCGTGCTGGCTATCGCCTGCTTCGCGGCGGTTGGCCTCGCCGTCGCTTCCGCCTCCGCGGCTCCGCGCTGGAGCCTCACCGTCGTCCACGGGCCGCAGAACATTCCACCAAGCGGCGTCGGCCAATACGTGATCCAGGCCTACAACACCGGCGAGGGCCCTACCGTTGGCACCTACAGTGTCAAAGACACGCTGCCACCGGGATTCGTGGCTCTCGCGGCTTCGGGTCCGGGCTGGGGTTGCAGTGGCGTTGGCACCACTATCGTCACCTGTGCCAGCACCCAGTCGATTCCCTCGCCGGGCGAGTCCTATTTCTCATCCACGAATCTCAATGCCAGGGCAGTCGGCGAACAGCTCGTCATTACCGTGAGGACCCCGGCGACGCCGGGGTCCTATTCGAACAGCGTCTCGATCGCCGGCGGCGCTGCGACCGGGGCCCTTCTCGCCGACGCGACCGAGGTCGGCGCTCCGGCGGGATTTGGCTTCAGCCCAGGGAGCTTCCGCGCCGATGCGTTCGACCGAGCCGCTCCCAGCGGCGACCCGGTTTACGGAACCCCGGCCCGCCAGGCCGGCTCCCATCCGTTTGAGCTTCGGGTCGGCTTCAACTACAACTTGGCGCTCGGGGTCGACCCCGACGATCCTCTGCTCGGGTTCGTGCGCTACACCGAGCCGGACGGTAATCAGAAGACCCTGGAAACGCGCCTGCCCGCAGGGTTGATCGGCAATCCCCAGGCTACGCCGCGCTGCCCCGCTGAGCTGCTCTACGAACCGGGAATCAGTGGGAACAGCATCTGTCCCCCCGAGACCCAGGTTGGCAGCGTTGACCTTCGACTGAACCTCGGCAAAAAATTTAGTCGGGTAAGCGGGGTCACCGACATTCCTGTCTATAACATGGCCCCGCCTGAAGGCGCCGTCGCTGCCCTCGCCTTCTCCTACCTCAGCAACCCCGCCTGGATCCTCGTCGAAGTCGATCCAGCCGATCATTACTCGGTCGTCGCTCGTGTCGATGACACGATCTCGGCACTTCCAGTGCGTGGAGTCGATCTCTCCCTCTGGGGGGTGCCGGCGGATCCCGGGCACGACGCGTTGCGCGTCGATCCCCTGGATCCGAGTCTTGGAGACACCGCTTACGACACTCCCAGCACCGCCCCGATCAAGCCCCTCCTGACCCTCCCCTCGCAGTGCGATACCGGGGGAGCGATCCGCCAGCGCGCCGATTCCTGGCAGAACCCCGGGGCGTTCACGCCCTGGCAGGAAGGCGCGACGATCCAGGCGAGCGGCTGCGATGACCCGCGCTTCTCCTTCGAACCGTCGATCTCGATCCAGCCGACCTCCGATCAGGCGGCTTCCCCGACCGGGCTCAACGTCGAGCTCAGCGTTCCGCAGAAGGACGACGAAGTCGCCGACGCCGACGATCTCTACGCCCAGAACGGGAAAGACGTGGCGATCAACACGCCGCCCGTCCGCAACGTGGTGACGCAGCTGCCCGCCGGGATGGCCGTCAACCCCTCGGTCGCCGACGGACTCGCCGCCTGCTCACCGGCCCAGATCGGTCTGCAGAGCAACGACCCCGTCGGCTGTCCCGAAAACTCCAAGCTCGGCACGGTCGAAGTCGAGACTCCGCTGCTCGCCGAAACGATGCACGGCTTCGTCTACCAGGCAACCCAGGGCGACAATCCATTTGGCTCGACCCTGGGCCTCTATGCCGTGGCCGAAGCTCCCGGGGTGATCATCAAGCTCCCCGGCAGGATCGAGGCCGATCCCGAGACCGGTCAGCTCACCACTTCCTTCAGCGACAACCCGCAGCTTCCGTTCAGTCACTTCAGGCTGCACATCTGGGGTGGCGATCGTGCTCCTCTAGTCAACCCGCCGACCTGCGGCAGCTTCCAGGGCAGCGCGTCGGTCAGCTCCTGGAACTCGAGCCTGCCGACCGTGCAGGTCTCCGATACCGCTCAGATCACCTCGGGGCCGGGAGGGAGCCCTTGCGTGGGCTCTCTGAACGCTCGCCCGTTCGCGCCCGGCTTCGACGCCAAGTCGCTGACCCCGACGGCCGGCGCCTTCAGCGCCTTTGCCCTCGAGGTCTCCCGCCCTGAGGGCAGCCAGGAGCTCTCGCGGATCGAAACCATCTTGCCTCCCGGGCTGATCGGTCGCCTTGCCGGCATTCCCTACTGCGCGGACTCGTCGATCGCTGCGATATCGGCTCAGGTCGGCAGCGGAGCGGGGGAGAGGCTCTCTCCGCACTGTCTCGTGGCTTCGCTGGTCGGACACGTCGACGCCGGGGCCGGCGCCGGCCCGCTGCCGTTCCACAACCCCGGCAGCATCTATCTCGCCGGTCCATATAAGGGGGCGCCGCTGAGCCTCGCCATCGTCACCCCGGTGATCGGCGGGCCGCTCGATCTCGGCAACGTGGTCGTTCGGGTCGCTCTCTACGTCGATCCCACCACGGCCCAGATCCGCGCGGTCTCGGACCCGTTGCCCTCGATCCTCGCCGGCATCCCGCTCAACCTGCGCTCGGTTCGCGTCAGCATCGACCGGCCGAGCTTCACCCTCAACCCGACCAGCTGCGACCCGATGAGCGTGAGGGGGAGCATCGGCTCCCTGCAGGGCGCCACCGCGGGCGTCTCCGATCGTTTCCAGGTCGGCGGTTGTGCCGCGCTCGCCTTCAAGCCCAAGCTCTCGCTGCGACTCCAGGGCGGCAGTCGCCGCGGTGATCACCCGGCCCTAAGGGCGACGCTGAGGATGCCCGCCGCCGCCGCCAACATCGGCCGCACCTCGGTCGCCCTTCCGCACTCGGAGTTCCTCGCCCAGAACCACATCCGCACCGTCTGCACCCGGGTCCAGTTCGCGGCCGGTGCGGGCAACGGCGCCGAGTGCCCGAAGGGCTCGATCTACGGCAGGGCCACCGCGGTGACGCCGCTGCTCGACGAGCCGCTCAGCGGGCCTGTCTTCCTGCGCTCCAACCCAGAGCATGAGCTGCCGGACCTGGTCGCCGCCCTGCACGGCCAGATCGACGTCGACCTCGTCGGTCGCATCGACTCCAAGAACGGCGGCATCCGCACCACCTTCGACTCGGTGCCCGACGCCCCGGTCTCGAAGTTCGTCCTCCAGATGCAGGGCGGCCGGAAGGGCTTGCTGGAAAACAGCCGCAATCTCTGCCGCTCGGCCAGCGCCGCGACGGTGCTGATGGACGCTCACAGCGGCAAGACCGCTGACTCGAGGCCCGTCCTCGCCGTCAAGTGCGGCGGGAAGAGCGGGCGCCAGTAGCCAGTCGACGTAGTTGTGGTTCTTTCAAGAAAGAACTATGGTTCCCAAATCTGCAAATCCCTGGGTTGGGAGGAGAAGCAAATGGAGGCAGGACGGTTGCGAGGCGGGCAGTTCCGGGGAGCGTGCGTCAGCGTCGCGGTGCTGATCGGTGCCCTGGCGCTCACGATCCTGCCGGCGCAGGCAAAGGCAGCCTCGCCGGTGCTCGAATTCGTCGCTTCCGGAGCGTCTTTTCCCATCGACTTCACGGCCAGCGGTGGGCCGGTGACCGCCGCACTGGCTGATTTCGACTCGGTCGTGCATTGCGCCGATTCCGAAGGCGACGGTGCGATCGTCGGACCGCGCGCAACCGTTTCGAACTATGTCTTCACCGGCTGCAAGGCGCAGGGTGGCAGCAAAGACGGCGCCCAGTGCAAAACCGCAGGTGCCAGTGCGGAAGAAATCACGGCCGAAGCGATCGAAGCCGACCTCGTGTACATCGATCAGGCAAAACACGAAGTCGGCATGCTTCTCAATCCGGCCGGCGGCATCTACATGGAATTCGAGTGTGGGGGCGAAGCGGTCGAAGCAAGCGGCCCCTTCCTGTCTCCCGTCGGTCCGATCGACAAAGAGGCCTCCTCTTTCACGGCGACCCTCAGCAGGTCGGGCGCCGTGCAGACCCCGAGCGAATACGAAAACGCGCTCGGCGAAAAGCGCCAGGCGATCCCGATGGGCAAAAGGGAAGGCAACCCGGTGCTGGTAACGACCGGGGTTGAACTGGGCTTCACGATCCATACGAGCGCGCCGCTTCAGATCAAGGCCGTCACCGCGGCGGAAATAGAGGCCAAGCAGCGTCAGGACGAAGCCGCGGCCGCGGCCGCGGCGAAGAAGCGTCAAGACGCGGAAGCCGCCCTCGCGGCGGCGGTGAGAGCGCTTCGTCAGGAAGAAGCCAACCTGGCACAGCTGAGACGCGTCCTGATGTCCGCCAGTCTCGAGCGGTGCAGACTGGTCCACTCAAAACACAAGCGCGTGCAGTGCGAAAAGCGGGCCAAAAAGAAGTACGGCATCGCCAGATCACTCTGAACACGTGATCCGCGAGCGGCGCTAGCCGCGGAGGCTCCAAACGCAAACGCCCGGGGGATGGGAATTTCCCCCGGGCCACATCCGTTTGCGGTGGAAGACGTACCGCAGGGCACGGGACGGCTTCCGGGTGGCAAAGCCACTTTTCGGGCGTAAGGAACGCCCAGCGCGCCAGGCCCCCTACCAAAGGCCCCACTGCCTTCTTGCCAGGCGCCCCCCGTAACTTAGAGATGAGCTACGGTTCTGTCAAGACAAGATTATGGTTCCAGAGTGCTCTGACAGGAGGAACTGATGAGAACCGCTTCGAAGCCTGTTGCTTTGGTCGTCGTGGTCGTCCTCAGTGTCGTGGGCGGCGTGGCGTTCGCCGCGGCTGCCAACAAGGAAAGCGCGATCGTCGGCAACGTCGAATTCAGCGCCGGCGGCGGCTTCGCCCCCAAGGCGCTCTCGAAGACCAAGCAAACTCCGATCGCGCTGACCGCCGAAGGCAAGATCAAGACCGTCGACGGCACCCACCCGCCGGCGCTCAAGGAAGTGCAGATCGAAACCGACAAGAACGGCTCGATTCAGGTCAAGGGCTACCCGACCTGCAAAGCCTCCCAGCTGCAGTCCCAGGACTCCGCCCACGCCGAAGCGGCCTGCAAGGACGCTCTGATAGGCACCGGTACCACCACCGCGACCGTCGCCTTCGCCGAATCGAAAGAGGTTCAGGTGCCGAGCAAGCTGCTGGTCTTCAACGGCGGCGAAAAGGGCGGCGTCGTCACCCTCTACGTCCACGCCTACTTCTCCAACCCGATTCCCGGCGCGATCGTCACCACGGTGAAAGTGAAGAAGATCCACAAGGGCCGCTACGGCCTCTTGTCGGTCGCCTCGATCCCGACGATCGCCGGCGGCTCGGGCTCCGTCGCCTCCTTCAAGCTGAAGATCGACAAGAAATACACCTACCAGGGCAAGAAGGTCAGCGTGCTCAGCGCCAAGTGCCCCGACGGCAAGCTGCAGGCCCACGCCACCGGCGTCTTCACCGACGGGACGAGGATCTCGACCGAATTCGTCCGGACCTGCACCGGGAAGGGATGAAGGGCCTCGGGCATCTAGAAATTCGCTCTCGAAGATGGATTCCGTCCGCGCTGGCAGCGGCCCTCATGGCTGCCCTTCTCGTGGCCCCCGCCCCGGCGGCGGCGTCGAGAGCATCCGCATACCGATGGTCTGGCCGGCGGTGGAGAGTTCCCGCGGCGCCGACTTCGACTGGTCCGGCTACGACGCGCAGATCGGCGTCGCGGCAAAGGCTGGCCTGGAGGTGCTGCCGTTCCTCGCTGGCGCCCCGCGCTGGCTGGTCCCCGAAGCCGTGGTCCCCGGCACCCACGGGGAGGCCCGGGCGCGGTTCGCCGGCGCAGCGGTTCGCCGCTACGGTCCTCGCGGCGCCTTCTGGGCCGAAAACCCGCAGCTGCCGCAGCGCCCCGTCCGCGCCTGGCAGATCTGGAACGAGCCGAACTTCAAGTACTTCGTGACGAAGCCGAACCCGGCCGAATACGGCAAGCTCGTCGCCAGCTCCTACGCCGCGATCAAAGCGGTCGACCCGGGGGCGAAGGTGATCCTCGCCGGCCTCCTCGCGCGGCCGAGGGGATCGCGGACCGCCAGCGGCAAGCACAAGAGCCCCAACTGGTACGCGAGCTGCCGGGGGTCCTCGAAGAAACGCGGCAAGTCATGAGCAAGAACCATGACGCCGGCAAGGGCCTGTGGATCACCGAGATCGGGTGGAGCTCCGAACCGCCCTCGCGTAGCGACTGGTTCACCAAGGGGCTGCAGGGGCAGGCGAGGGAATCGAAGGGCGCGTTCGAAGTCCTGCGCCGAAATCAACCCCGCTGGCGCCTGCGTCAGGTCGACTGGTTCTCGGCGGACGACTCCGCGGGCGCCTGCAACTTCTGCGGCGGTTCCGGTCTCTTCGGCGACGGCTTCCGGCCGAAGCCCGCCTGGTTTGCGTATGTGCGTTTCGCCCTTGGTTCTCCGTAGGTGGATGCAGTCCAGCGTCGGCAGCGAGATGGCGCGCAGCCCCGAGATGGAACCGATTTGGGCCGAACGGGCAATAACTCGAAATGGGCCCGGTGAACAGCGATAGCGAGGCGATCGTGGCCTCGACCAGCTCTCCTAGCGGCTTCGCCGCGATCTTCGACCGCCACTTCGACGCCGTCCACGCCTACCTGCAGCGCCGCGTCGGCCCGGATCTCGCGGATGAGCTTGCGGCGCAAACCTTCCTCGTCGCCTTCGACAAGCGCGGGGTCTATGACCCGGCCCAACCCGATGCCCGCCCCTGGCTCTTGGGCATCGCCACCAACCTCCTTCGCCGTCACCGTCGCGACGAGGTGCGCCAGTTTCGCGCCTACGCGCGCAGCGCCACCGACCCCCTCCTCGACGCCTTCGACGGGGTCGAGGCGCGCATCGACGCGTCGAAGATGCGACGCGAGCTCGTCGAAGCTCTTGCCGACTTGCCCACCGAGGAGCTCGACTCGCTCCTGCTCTACGCCTGGGCCGGATTCTCCTATACGGAGATCGCCGTTGCCTTGGAGATCCCAGCCGGGACCGTCCGCTCACGTCTCTCGCGGGCCCGCGGCCGCATTCGCGCCGCCCTCGAGGGCGGCGCGCCAGCCGTGGCCGCTCGATCCATCCCCGACCAAGGAGGCTCGCGATGAGCGAGATCGATCTTCTGCGTCAGCTCCGTGCCGGCCTGCCCGGGCCGAGGGCCGAGAGTCGGGCCTCGGCCCGAGGCGCCCTGGTCGCACGTATCGAGCAGTCCCTGCACGAAGCCCCTGAGACGGCTCCTCGCCGGCGGCGACACAGGCTCCAACTCCTGGTCGCGATGGCAAGTCTCGGGGCTCTGCTCATCGCCCTGCCGACACTGATCCTCGGTGGGGGGGGACAGGTGCAGCCCGCCGTCGAGCAGCTGCTCCGCGCGACTGCGGCGGTCGCCGCTGTTCAGCCTGCCGAACCGCCGCCGGGTCCGGGCCAGTACTACTACACCCGCTCGCGGGAAGCCTATTTGACCTCCAATGGCTTCAATCCCCGGTGCGCGACGCACGCCTGCGATCGGGAACACCCGTGGGAGGCGACGCGGACGTGGAGCGTGCGCGTCCCCAAAATTCGTCAGACCTGGGTCGGCGCCGACGGCGCCGGTCGAGCGCGGGTGGTCTACGCCAGGCCGGAATTCCTCACGCCCGGCCAGCGCCGGGCATGGAAGGCCGCCGGGTCGCCTCCGCTGAGCTCCGGCGGAGTCGAAGACTTCGCGCTGGAAGGTCAGCCCTTCATCGATACCTCGGACCTGCCGACCCGGCCAAAGGCGCTGCGCAGGCTGATCGAAGCCCGCAAGATCCCGCTCGTCGACGGACCGCCCGGCGAAGCGGAGACCTTCACCCTGATCGGCGACATGCTCCGCGCCACCTATCTGCCGCCGGCCTACCGGGCCGCCCTCTACCGGGCGGTGGCGGAATTGCCCGAGGTCGAGTCGCTGGGGGAGGTGAAGGACCCGGTCGGCCGCGAGGGCGTCGGAGTCGCCTTCACCAAAGGCGCCGTGACCCACGAGCTGATCTTCGACCCCGAGACCTCGGCGCTGCTCGGCGAGCGCGAAGTGGCGGCCCGGCGAATCTCCGAGCTCCAGGTCCCGGCCGGGACCGAAACCGGCTCGGTCGCCTATCTCGAATCGAAGGTGGTCGACTCGCTTGGTCGGGGGGCGCCGCCGGGCGCCGGTCACCTGCGCCAGAGCGTCGGTTGCTCTGACCGACCATCGATGCGTGGCAGCATGGCGGTCGTCCACGGACCCGACCCGATCGCCATCTGCGCCAAGCTCTGGAGCGAAGGGGTCGTCGGCACGGCCATCAGGCGCCTGGAACGCGAAGGCAAGGTCCCGGAGAATCCCGACAAGACCCCCGACCTCGTCGCTTGCGTCGGGGACTACCCGGCCACCACCTACGTCTTCCCCGGCGAGAGCCCGTCGCTTTGCCGGCGGCTCGGGCTGCGGCCGTCGACCCCTTAGTTCGACCGGAAGCAGCGACCCGCATTGAAACGGGAACCGAATCGTGGCCTGCGGGCATAAAGGCATGATGGTGGACGATCCGCAGCTCTGGGAGCGCATCAGGTCCGGTGACCCTGAGGCGTTCGGCGACCTATACGAACGCCATGCCCGTGCGGTCCAGTCCTACTGCCTTTGGCGCACCGCTGATCTGCAGACTGCCGAGGACGCGACCTCCACGGTCTTCCTCGAAGCCTGGCGCGAGCGCCAGCGCCTGACGCTGAGCACCGAGAGCGCTGCCCCGCTGTTGCTGGGGATCGCCAACAACGTCGTCGGCCGCCACTGGAGGAGCCTGCGACGCCATCGAAATGCCCTCGAGCGGGTGCGAAGCGCCGGCCAGACACCGGATGATCTTGAGTCCGAGGCGATCGCCCGGGTGGATGCGATCGTGCGCGTCCGCCAGGGTGGGGAGGCGATCCGCGCGCTACCCCGGAGGGAGCGCGAGGTGCTCGCGATGTTCGCCTGGAGCGATCTCTCCTACGCCGAGATCGGCGAGGCCCTGGGCCTGCCGATCGGCACCGTGCGCTCGCGACTCGCCCGGGCTCGCACCCGATTGGGAGATGCCTTCCCCGACTCGACCTTGGCGGCCAGACCCGAGGAGGAAGCCCTGTGACCAAACCCGAGCCCGACCTCTTCCCGCTGCTTCCCGACGATGCGACCTTGAGGGCGCGGCGGGCGGCGCTCGTCGACGCGGTCGACCTGGATGGGCCGGAGGGTCCGAATCCCGCGCCCAGCCGGCGTCGCCTTAGCCTGGTGCTCGGCGCCGTCGCAGTGCTCGGCGCCGTCGCGGTGGCACTGATCGCCAGCGCCGGCGGTGACAACGCTCCGGCGGCCTTCGCCGTCGAACCCCAGGGGGATGGCGGCGTCAAGATCAAGATCTACAGCCTCGAAGATGCCTCCGGCGTCGAAGCGGCCCTGGCGGACGCCGGAATTCGCTCCCAGGTGACCTGGCTGCCGGCCGGCAAGGTCTGCCGCGAACCGCACTACCAACGCTCGACCGTGCATCTTCCCGGCGGCGGAACCATCAGCAGCATGACGATGGGAGGGCCCGGCGGCCCGATGACCATCGCCGTGGGAAGCATCAAGCAATGGCGCGAAGGTTTCGGAAAGTACAGGCGTGGCGAGATCTCTGGCGATGAACTTGCCAGCGTGAATCTCGATCCGGCGGCATTTCGCCCCGGCCAGAGCGTGGTCATCTCCGGAACGCCTACTCCTTATGACGGTGACCCCGAAGGCGGGAGCATCGCGAGTCTCGGAGTCGCTGAAGGCCCAGTCGAACCCTGTGAGCCTGTCCCGGCGTTGCCGAGTGGTAGCGGCGGGCCTTTCGGACTCACCCCTGGCGGCGGCCCCGCCTACGTTCCACATGGTGACGCGGCTCTGAGCGATGCCACCATCGCCGCCGAGCTGCGCCGGGCCGCCGCGATCGCCGGCGCGTCCGACAGCCAGGTCGACATCCCGCCCGGCTCCGGCCAGTTCCTCTACGCAAAGTCGATGGACGTCCACCTTGAAGCCTGGGACCCGGACGGGCCTCCGTCAGGGTCGAGATCGAAGCCGCGGTACTTCACGGACAGGCAGCTGGGGGAGGCCAGCGCGATGCCTGCCCTGGTGTCGACGCTGAAGCAGGTCTGGACGGCTCCGGACGGGAAGACTCGCGAGCGCGAAACCCTGGACCGGGTCGAGTTTCTCTCGGCGGACGACCAGCTCCGCTGGGAAGCGGCGGGCTCGCCGCCACCCTGGGCCTTCGATCCCCGCGAACACGACATCGGTCGCGACCGCTCCGACCGCTTGGTCAAGGACTTCGCGTCCAAGGCCTTCCGGGGCCGCCGCGAATTCGCCTACATGTCCAGGCTCTCCAAGCTCCCGACCGAGCCCGAAGCCCTGCGTCTCGCCATCGAAAACCGCCGCCCGTCGGACTCGTCGCTCAACCCTTCGCCGGCCAGGTCCCAGAGGGGCGGCGCGACGATCGAAAGGCTCATGGAGATCGTCAGCGAACCGGTCGCCAGCCCCGCGCTGCGCGCCGCGGCCTTCGACGCCCTGGCCGAAATTCCGGGCATCGGGCTCGAGCGCAACGTGGCCGACGCCGTCGGGCGACGCGGCGACGCGATCGCCTGGGTCAGGGACCGTGGGTTCGGCCGCCGCTGGATCTTCGATCCCCGCACCTCCAGGATTCTGGCCCAGGCCGAAATGATCTTCGGCCCGCCTTCCACCGCAGAGGAGGGGGTTCGGCCGAGGACCGTCTTCCGCGAATCCGCCTACCTGGGGTCGGGGATCGTCAACTCCACGCGCGAAGGCCTGGGATGACGCCCAAGCGCTCCATCGTCGCTCTCTGCTGCGCAATCGCCCTGCTCGGGGCGCTCGCCGCGCCGGCCGCCGCCTCGAGCTGGACGCTGCGGCAGCTGCCACCGACCACGTTCGGCGAATCCCAAGCCTTCGCGCCAGGGTTGTTCGGCATCTCCTGCCCTACTGAGTCCCTCTGCGTCGCGGCTGGCAGCCAGAACACGCTGATCGTCTCCCAGGCACCCACCGGTGGGATCGGCCAGTGGCGTGTGGTCAACCCGCTGCCGCCAATTGGACCCGGAAAGACGTGCGTCAAGGGAGAGCCGGACTGCTATCCGCCCAAGAGTGCGCTGAGGTCGGTCTCCTGTCCCTCGCCGGAATTGTGCGTCCTCGTCAGCTATGACGGATTCGTGTATGTCTCACCCGATCCGACCGCGGGTGCGGCTGCCTGGTCGTCGTTTCTCCTGCCCGAAAGGCAGGCCAACATGCACCCGACGTCGGTCTCGTGTCCCACCGAGTCGCTCTGCGTCGCCGTCACCGGCGGCTATCGAGCGGCCGGCCGGGTGCTGACTTCGACCGATCCGCTCTCCGGCACCTGGCAGGTGACGCCATTGGGGAGTCCGCTCGATCTGCGGGGAGTCTCCTGCGGCACGCCGGCATTCTGTGTCGCCGTTGCGGCGGAAGGGCAGATCTTCGTCTCGACCGAACCCACCGGCGGCGCCTCGGCCTGGCGCCTGGTGGGCACCCCGGGCGGGGGCGGCGACCTCGAAGGCCTGGACTGCGTTGCCTCGCTGCTCTGTGTGGCCGGAAACCTGACCGGCAACGTCCTCACCTCCACCGACCCTGGTGGCGCTTCCGCGTCCTGGCACGAGGCGAACGCTGGCAGCTCCGTGCAGCTCACCGATGTCTCATGCCCCACGGCCGATCGTTGCGTGGCGGTTGACAGCAATGGAAGCGTCCTCACCTCCGCCGATCCGACCGGAGGATCGGGCTCCTGGCACTTCGAGAACCTGATCCCGTTCTCTCCCACGGAAGAACGAGAAGGCCAGCCACCGCGGAACGCGCTCTTCGGGGTCTCCTGCGCCTCGACCTCCCTCTGCGCTTTGGTCGGTCAGGACGGCCATATCTTCACCTCGACCGATCCGTTCTCCCCGCCCGCCGCCGCGCCGACGCGCAAGTCTCGCCCCCGGCCCCGCACCATCCTCCTGTTCGCCGAGCACTTCTGGAGACACAGCTCCACCCGCCGATTCCGAATTCGAGCTCGTTTTCGCTTCTACTCGCCTACTCGAGCGAAGGGATTCGAATGCAAGCGCGATCGCGGGCCATATAGGCGCTGCCGGTCGCCGTTGCGCTACCTGGTGACGCACGGACGACACGCCCTGCGGGTGCGGGCGATCGGACCGTCCGGTCTTCGTGGCCCCGCCGCGGTCAAGCGCTTCATCGTTCTGAAGCCGGGCCAGCAACCCCATCACCCGCCGGAAGCAGTCGCGTCGGGCGGTTGATCGGCGCGGAAGGGCTCAGAGATTGAACTGGCGACCCCTAGTGGACTTCGACGCCGATTATCTCCAGCCTTGTTGTCGTACGAACCGAAGTTTTTCTGCCGGCAGATCACCGTCTGCCCCGTGGTACGTTGCGAAGACAAAGAGATGGACGGCTCCTCAGTCACCGATTGGATTTCTGCGGTTGCGAGTAGCATCGCCGCCGCTGTTGCCAGCTACGGAGCCCTGCGCCCGGAGTCAAAAAAAAGCTGACCGGGTCCACAGCCAAGACGTTTCGTGCGACTCGAAAGTAGGCGGCAGGGACGAGCGGGTCCCGACGTCGCTCACGGACTAGTGGAAACGCTCGCTCCTGGTACCAAAAACCTGCATCCACCACCCGGGGTCATCGATCTCGGAGCTGAAGCTAGGCCATCCGTCGGGTCCGACGCGGGCTACCAGCGGCCGCACTCCGGTCGCGACGGAGCAGCGCTGAAAGCATTCGCGACCCTGCTCGAGCCCCTGGTTCGTGCCCAGCAGACTCGTCAGCTTGCGGTTGCTACGGTGCGCGGAGAAGAAAGATGAAGTTCCGTTCGCTACGTCTCCGCTACATAGCGACCGGAATTAAGCCCGTTTCCCGCTGCCCAAGGGGAGAATCTCCGATTTGGGCATTGGCCTTTCAATCTGACGGGCGTTGCTCAGTCGCCGACGCCGTTGTGGAAGGTCCAGCGCGCCTTGCGGTGGCCGCGGACCGACCACTTAACGATGTAGGTGCCGACGGAGCCAGGGGCAGCGGTGAAGATGCGATCGAGACGGCCCGCCGCACCCGTTTCACCCAGCCAGCAGCGATGGTGGGCGTGGTGGAGTCGATGCCAACAGACGCGATAGGGAGTGTTGCTCTGGCGCCGATCGACGAAGACAAGCGAGAAGCCGTCGCCCACTACGAAGTCGTGATCGGGACCGATGTAGCCCTCGGTGTAGCCAGAGAAGCGCTTGGCCTCCGCACTTGCGGCCGCCGCCGAGGCCACGAAAAGGACGAGCGAGATCGCGATGGCGACGCTCCACAGTCGCTTTCGGCCGAGATCCATGCCCTACCCTCGCAAGCCCTGCTCAACGGCCGCGAGGACATTGGCGAGGTCCGGCTGGTCCTTCAGAGCAATCGGTGAAACGGCTTCGGTCTTGCCCTTCAAATTGAGGATCGCCTCGCTCGCATGGTTCAGCGAGGCGGCAGGATTACGGCTCCCGCTCGCGGCAGCGAAGGTCCCACGATCGAACTCGCCGACGTATATCGCAGCCCATTCGCCCGCATGCTGTTTGTCCTCCTCCTGGCGGATCGCGAGGATCTGGACGACATCAGTCCCGGGGGCAACGGAGAATGCCTCCTTGACGGTTGCCAAGACGTTGCTACCGAGGGCCTCCAAGTAGAGAGCGTTTATCTCGGTTTTCGTCCGCTTCTTGAGCGTTGGTTTGCCGGTTGGGGTTCGAGCGGGCTTTCGCTCCGGGACGATCGCCTCCGGCGTGACGAACTGCATCACGACCGTAGTCCGCGCACCATCGCAGTCGATTGCAGCCGCAGGTGCCTCATTGTCTGCGAAGGCCTGCTCCAGCGCTGCGAGGGTGACGTCGGGCTCGTTGGCATTGAGGAGGTCCCACTCTTCGTCCAGGCGTCTCTGTTCCTCTCCTCGCGCCGTCAGTCGACTCTCCATCTCAGCAGCTACTTTCAGGACAGTCTCGTCAGCGATCTTTGCGCGAGCCTGGGAAAGCTGGTTCCAGAGATCCTCAAGGCGAGCCTGTTCCTCCTCTTGGACCTTGCGTCGACGTGCCTCCTCTGCTTTCGCGGCGGCCTCCGCGTCGGTATCCGCAACGGAGGCCGCCGCAGCGCGGTCGCGCATCCGCCAAAACGGAATTCCAGCTCGAGCTCGCTTGCGATGCTCGCGCATCAGTTCGTAGCGATCCACTGGCTCGGGCTCCGGCGCCACCGGCGGGTGTTCACCTCCGCCAGTAGCAGCGACGAGGGCCGGGATGCCGGCGGCGGCTTCAAGCTCGGCTTCGATTGGCGCTGGATCGACCTCCTCAACCGGCGGAAGGATCGTCCGCTCAGCCTCGGGGAAGGTGGCGCCGTGGACGCTGACGAGCGCTCTTTCGAGCGCGGCTACCCGTTCGATGTCAGCTTCGCGGGCCGCGGCTTTGGCTTCCCGTTCGCGCGCCGCGATTGAGGCTTTCGTCGGTCCGCCGTAGCTCGATCGCTTGGTGGTCGCCGAGCTACGCCCGCCTCCGAGGTGTGAGTACGTCGATAACGGCCCGACGCCGGACGAGACGCCGACACCGCGCGAGCCAACGTGGACACGTGCGGCCCGAGGACCGACTCCGGCACTGATTCCGCGTGAGGAGGCGCGTATCCGGACTCCTGGCGCGACCTTGAAGCTCATTCCCATCAGGGATCACATCCAATCCCGTCGCCGTCGTCGTCCAACCCGTAGTAGTCCACACCGGTGACTTCTACCGTCCCCGTGTAGAGAGGACCATCGCCGCTCCCTCCTTCACAGTCATAGTCGACTGCGTTTGGGTCAAGGCACCCGGAGTAGTTCGGGTCGCATTCTTCAGCGGCGAGTTCTTCTTCTTCCTGGAGAGCTTCTTCGTATTCGCGTTCTTCGACTTCGGCCAGCTTCTGAGCTTCCTGTTCTTCGCGTTCTTGCTCGCGGAGTTCCCGTTCTTCGATCGATGCCAGACGTTGGGTGAAGTGGCGTTCGTCTTCTTCGGCGGCAACAAGGCGTGCGTGTGCGCGCCCAAGTCGCCGCTTCGCGACTCTTAGGTCCCCCTGTCGTTGGTGGACTACCGCAAGCACGGCTCTCGCACGGGCTGCCAATTTGCTCGCGTCGGATTCTGCTGCGACCAACGCAGGACTCGAAAGCGCTTGGTTCGTTGCGCTCGCCCGCACCTGGGCGCTCGCGTCGCCGCTCTTTGCTTCGCCGGCGAAGACCGCGGTGCCGAGGCAGAGTAGGAAGAGCGCGCCAAAGACTCCGCCCAAAGCCTTCGTTGCACGCGCAGGTAGGCGCTCGCGGCGAAGATGGGGCGTCGCGCGTCCCCGCTGCACTTCAGCAGAGTGGCGAGCGACCACGAAGGCGATTGGGAGGGCAAAGCCCAGGGCTATAGCCGCATAGCCGATCGCGCCGGCGATCCCGTCGGTCGAGCTGAGGGCGACGCCCACGATCACGGCCAGAAGGCCTCCCCCGACGCATAGGCCGATCGCTTGTCCGAGATCCATCCGCGCCAGATACGCAACGGCAGCAGAGGCACGGAACAAATCCCAGGTGAGAGCTATGAGCGCTAAGACAAGTGCGGCGATGCCGAGTCCAATTCCCGCTCGGACGCTTTCCGAGTGTTCATCGCTCGCTTCTTCCCGTTCCTCTTCAACTCGCTGAACCGTTGCGACCGCCATCTGGTGCTGATTGCGCAATGACCTTTCGATTGCAGCTACACGCTTGGAGGCCGTCCTCAGTTCGGCTCGGATCGGCGCAGCGTCTCCAGTGGCCTTCTCGAATCGTGCTTCTACTGGCTCGGCGGCTGATTCCAAGCTCGGGATTTCGCCCCGTGCCGTGGCAGCCTTTTCCCGTGCTTCAGCCAGGCCAGCTTCCGGGTCTTGCGCGAAAGCGTGACCGCTCAGCGCCAAGAGCCAACAACAGGTCACGAGTCCAAGTACGAGCCAGCATGCCCGCCCCCCGCACACTCTCAAAGTCCCCCAAGTCCCCACGAGCGTGACAGCAATGTAACCGATTTTGGTACGGCGGAGGTATCCCGGTTCGGGATCCGCCAAAAAAGATCCGCCCCTGACTTCTGAGGTCAGATCAAGTTGATGGAAAGAGACCTGCGAGTAGTTCTGCGACTTCCTGAAGCGAGGCTGCGGTCAGTGCGCCGGGGGAGTTAAGACGCTTTGACAGCTTCCCCGGATAAAGGAGCGGAATGTCATTGATGCTGAGCGTGCGGACGAGCGGCAGGCCGCTGCCGCTGGCCTGACCGGCGGGGTTGAGGAAGCAAAGACATGCATGGACCGGCAGCTCCGGAATCGTCTCGGCAATCCCGGAACGGACTACTTCTCGTTGACGGACGAGACCCTCGACCAACTTCGTCTTGTTGCGACCCGAGATGATCAGGCTCGGGTCGCCGAAGAAGGGCTTCCTGACCTCGATCTTGCCCTTGTAGCGCTTAGCGTCGATCACGAAGACCCCGGACGGAGCAACGGCGAGGTGATCAATGTTCGCGCGGCTGCCGGGCATGCGGTGGTCGTGGAGGACGATGACTCCAGGGCATGTCCTCGCAAGGTGAGCGGCTAGGGCTTCCTCACCTGCAGCGCCGCTGTCCCAAGCGCGCTCGCTGGCTGGCGGAGATTGAGCACGCAACAGAAGGCCGCCGATGCGAGGATGGCTTTCGCGGGTCTTGGCTTCGCGCTTCGCTCGGCGCCGTTCGTGCTCGCGGCGGGCACTGCCCCCCGGAGTGCCGCGATCGATCTCACTCTCCTCTGCCATGTCCTGGGTTATCGGCCGATGAGTTCCGCCGCAAGACCAACGCAGACGCAGATGCAAGCAGGAAGCCATCCGCCTTGCAGATCTATTGTCTGCACAAATGGGCGCTACCTACCGCCGAAGCCTCGACAGCGCACTGGGAGCGTTGCCCTGGGTTGAGTTCACCACCCAAGGCAGCGAAGTACTCGACTTCGCGGTGATCTTGCTCTTCGAAACGGAGAAAAGGATGGAGACGGTCCGCGTCTACGACGGGGCCCGTGGCCGCGACGAGATGCACCGATATACGCGCAGCGGGGCAGGAGCCGGGTACGGAGTTTCACAGCGGTACCCTTGGCGAAGGAATGCGCGCTGCGATTTCAGAGGTCGAACGCGGATATCGCGAGATGATTGAAGGATGGGAAAGGCAATGACCGTCGATAACGATCGTTCTCCCGCCGCCAAGGTGATGGACGAGGCAATCGAGCTCGCGCTCGAGGGCCGTTCGCCCTATCCCGATCGCGCTGCGTTCATTGATGCTGACACGCCCTCGGCCGGCCACGACATCCAGCGGGCCGCCGACGAAGGCCTGTCGGTCGTCCTCGCCTCAGCCGATGGCAGCACCCGGGTCCTGAAGCCGGACCTCGCGACGCACTAGCTCTAGCGGCGGTCTGTGGGTCGCATCTTGGTCGCATTACTTCGGCGATCCCACTCACAAAGCCAACGCCCCTCGTCCTTTCAAGCCGAGAGTCCTTGATCGATTTCGTCGTGCCTTTGAGTTTTGTCGGTTTCATGGGCGTTTAGGGAATCGCTGGTCCGTGCCCAAAGTGGGAAGGCATCAACAATGGGAAGGGGAGAGAAATGACACGTATAAGGGGGAGGATGCGCTGAAGGCTTGGGACTGCCGGACTGTTCGTTGCGGTGGTTGCTCTGGTTGTGGTCACGGATGCGGGCGCCAATGCGCTTGGTCTTTTGTCGCATTTTTTCTCGAGGGCCGTGTTGCATTTTTGCGGTGCGTGATTCCGTCGGCGGCCTGGCCTAGGGCCAGGCCCACCATCCCCCGCTTCGCCTTGGGCTCAGCCACCACCCAGGTGACGAAGTCCGATTGGCGTTTGGTGCCGCCGTCTGGCCCTGAATAGACACGAGGTGGCGATCCTGATCTCGATCGCCTGCGCTTCCGCTCGGATTGATCCTGGGCACCTTCAACCCTTTCCGAATTTTCTCACTCAGTCGGCAGACAAGTAAGAAAATGTCTACTGAAAGGGTTGAAGATGATCGTGATACTTATCGATCGCCGAACAGCGATCGAAATCATGATCGCTGTCTACCTGCTGCTGCAGGGCTAGACGACGGCACCGGTCGCAAAGGCCTTTGCGACCGGCGTGGCCCCCGCCGACGGAAGTGTTCGCGCCGCGTAGGGCGTCTTTGGCCTTTAACTGAGCTCGTCGACCAAGACCTCGACCGAGTCGACGATCCGGGAGGGGCGGTAGGGGAAGTGCTCGGCCTCGGCTGCGGTGGTGACGCCGGTGAGGACGAGGATGGTTTCCATCCCGGCCTCGAGGCCGGCGACGATGTCGGTGTCCATGCGGTCGCCGATCATCGCCGTCGTCTCGGAGTGGGCGTCGAGGGCGTTGAGGGCGGAGCGCATCATCAGCGGGTTCGGCTTGCCGACGAAGTAGGGGTCGACGCCGGTGGCTCTGGTGATCAGGGCTGCGACCGAGCCGGTGGCGGGCAGGGGACCGTTCGGTGAGGGGCCGGTCGGGTCGGGGTTGGTGGCGATGAAGCGGGAGCCGTTGCGGATCAGCCGGATCGCCTGGGTGATGCGCTCGAAGCTGTAGGTGCGGGTCTCGCCGAGGACGACGTAGTCGGGGTCTGCGTCGGTCAGGGTGTACCCCGACTGGTAGAGGGCGGTGGTGAGGCCGGACTCGCCGACGACGAAGGCGGTGCCGCCGGGCCGCTGGTCTTCGAGGAAGCGGGCGGTCGCCAGGGCCGAGGTCCAGATCGCCTCCTCCTCGACCTCGAGGCCGCTGGCCTGCAGCCGCGCCGCCAGGTCGCGGCGGGTGAAGATCGAGTTGTTGGTCAGCAGCAGGTGGGGACGGCCGAGCTCCCGCAGACGGGCGAGGAAGCGATCCGCTCCGGGCAGCGCCGCCGTCTCGTGGACGAGGACGCCGTCCATGTCCATCAACCAGGAGTGGATCTCACGGCTGGCCATCACCCGAGGATAGGGCGGGTTTGGGTAAAGCCGGAACCGGGGACCGGATAGGGGTTCCCAACCAACGGAAGGAAACACCGTGACCATCGTCGGAATCATTGTCGTGATCATCCTGGTGCTGCTTGCCATCTACCTGTTCCAGCGGGTGCGTGGAGGCTCGGCTCGGCGCCTCTAATTGGCCGGGCGCGGCGCCGCGCGCCCCGTCCGCGCCAAGGAGATCCGGCGGCATCGCCGAATCCATTCCGCAGAACCATGCGGATTCCGGATCTCGACAGCCTGGAGCGGCTCACCGAGCCGCTGGCGCTGCTCTTCTACGCTCTGATGGCGGTGGCGCTGCTGGCGGCGCTGGTCGGCTCGACCGGTTCGGCCCTCGCCCTGCTCCTGATCGGCGCCGCCCTGCACGTCGTCCGTTTCTCGATCGAACTGTTCGCCGAGCAGCGGGCCCGGGTTGCGACGAGCGATCTCAGCCCTTCGCGAGAACCTGGCGCCTGGCGGTAACGACCACCGCTCCCAGCGCCGGCACCGCGGCGGCGACGATCGCCCCGGCTCGCCAGCCCGCGGCCTCGACCAGCGGCCCGGCCAGCGCCGCGCCGGCACTGGCGCCGACCGTCACCGCCAGGCCCATCCAGGTGTAGGCCTCGGTCAGGGTTCCCGGCACCGCGTTCACCTGGGTGAGCTGGTTGCGGACGGTCCCGAGCGGCGCCACGGCGAGGCCGGCGACGGCCGCGGCGACGAACATCTGCGGGATCGTCGCCACGATCAGGACCGGCAGGCAGGTCGCTGCCTGCAGGATGCTGAGCCAGAGGAAGGCTCGGCGCGGTGAGCCGAGGCTGCGCGGACGGAGCCGAAGGCGACCCCGCCGATCGCCGAGCCGACCGCCAGCGTCGCCGCGAACGGGCCGCCGAGGGCGGAGCTGCCGTGGAGGGTGCCGAAGGCGGGCAGGGCGACGTCGAGGGCGCCGAAGGTGACGCCCATCGGGGCGCTGGTCAGGACCAGCAGGCGGACGCCGGGCGAGAGCAGCGCCCCGGCCCAGTGGCGGTGCTCGGGGGCGCGCTCGGAGGGACCGACCGAGGCGACGCTGACGAACCAGAGCGCGCCGGCGACGCCGAGGGCGGCACCGACGATCAGCCCGTCGCCGGCGCCGACGGTGGCGGCTAGGACCCCGGCCAGCAGCGGGCCGGAGATGAAGATCACCTCGACCAGGATCGAGTCGATCGCGTAGGTCGTCGTCAGGTCATGGGCGTCGACCCGCTGCGCCAGCTGCAGCCGGGCGACGCTGCCGAGCGGCGGCAGGGCGGCGCCGGCGAGCGCCGCGGCGAGCGAGAGAGGGACCGGCCCGGCGTCGTTGTGGCCGAGGGCGACGACGCCGACCAGCGCCGCCGAGGAGACGAACGCTCCGGGCAGGATGATCGGCCCCGAGCCGTAGCGGTCGATCAGCCGCGCCAGCAGCGGCCCGGTGATGCCGAGGCCGACGGTGAAGGCGCCGGCGGCGATCCCGGCGGCGGCGAAGGAGCCGGTCGCGCCGTGGACGTAGAGGACGAGGCCGACCGCGCCCATCCCGGCGGGGATGCGGGCGACGACGGAGGAGGCCGCGATGACCGCGACCCCGGGCGTGCCGAGCACGCGCCGGTAGGCGGCAAAGCCGTGCGTTTCCACGGCTCAGCCGGCGAGTGCGTGGGCGCGCGGCAGTCGCGCGCACCAGATGGCGAAGAGGGCGACGGCGAGGACGGTGCCGACCGAGTGGGCGTTGAGCAGCACCGCGAGCAGAGCCGGAAGGCCGGCGAGAACGGCGCCGGTCAGCGCCGGGACCAGCGGCAGCGAGAGGACCCGGGCGGTGAGCGCGGCGCAGAGCATCCAGGCGGCCGGGCCGGTGATCCAGCCCCAGTCGACGAAGAAGTCGCGCGGCAGCGCCAGGGCCAGGGCCGCGAACAGCACCCCGACCGCGAGCAGCTGCACCAGCGCTGCCTTCCAAAGCGTCTGCAGGTCCATGCGGTTGAGGCTAGCCAACCGCGATCGCGCTCCGCGCCCCGCCTGGCCCCGCAGTTACTTGACGACGATCGTGCCCTTCATGAAGGGGTGAATCGAGCAGTGGTAGGCGAAGGTCCCCTTCGAGTTGAAGCGGATGCCGATCGTCTTGCCTGGCTTGATCCTGCCGGTGTTGAAGCTGCCGCCGCGGGTCGCCGTGTGGGTGACCCCGCTCGAGTTGGCGAAGTTGACCTTCGTTCCCCTGGTGATCGTCAGCGTTGGCGGGTGGAAGGCGAAGTCGTTGATGTCGACCGTCTTCGTCGCGCTGGCGACGGCGGCCGGGCCGGCGCTGGCCAGTTCGCTACGGAGCCCGATCACGGCCAGCGCCATCAGCCCGGCCGCCAGGCCGATCGCCAGCCAACGCGCCCCCCGCCAGATCGTCTGAGTGCCTGCCATCGACCGGGAATACGCGCCGTCGGCGGCCCGGGTTCAACAGTCGACGCCGAATTCTTCGCAGAGTTCGGACGGACTCGGCCCGATCCCGCCCGAGATTTCCGATTCGAGTTCGTCGATCCGCCCTTCGATTTCTTCAACGCCTTCGACCCGGCCTTCGAGTTCGCCGACCTGTTCTTCGAGGGCGCCGATTTCCGCCGCGCCGGACGGGCCTTCCGGCCCCTGCTTGCCCTGCGGCCCGCGCTTGCCGTGCTTGCCGGCCGGGCCCGCCGGCCCCGTCTGGGCCAGCAGCGCCAACCCCGAGCCGATCGCGGCGCTGAGGATGCAGACGCCGACGACGAGGGCGATCAGCTGGTTGCGGGGCAGGGTGACGGTCGGGCGGCGCTCGGGTTCGATCCGGGAAGTTTCCCGCATGAGCGAGATGGTCGCCGCGGCGCTACCCTGAGCGGGCGTCCGTCGCGGCGCCCGGGGCGGTTAGCTCAGTTGGGAGAGCACTTCCCTTACAAGGAAGGGGTCACTGGTTCGAGCCCAGTACCGCCCATCGCCTTCGTACCTCAGCGGCACCTAAATTTTTTTTTGGTCAAACCTCGATGTCGGGCTTAGAGTGGCCAGGTGGCCCGTTCCTGGAAGAGACCGGCGGCGATCGCGCTGGCGATGACCGTCGCGGTGCTTGCCCTCGCCGTCTCTGCGGCGACGGCCGCGCCCAGGGAAATCGCCTACCAGTGCAACGGCGACATCTGCCTTCTCGACCCGGACAACCCGGGCGACTTCACCAACCTGACCAACAATGGCCTGACCTCCATCGAGGAAACGCCGGTCTGGTCCCCTGACGGCACCTACCTCGCCTTCATCAGCCGCCTCAACGGCACCAGGAACGTCTACGTGATGAATCCGACCCCGGGCCCCGGGGTCGACGTCACGGTTGCCCGCCAGGTCACCCACTACACGGACGGGCAGTTCCTCGGCGACCCGGTTTGGTCTCCGGACGGGTCGAGAATCGCGTTCGTTCGCCAAGCGCCGGCGCCGAGCGTTCTCGTCGCCGCCTCCGACGGGACGACGGCCACCCCGGTGACGATCGCCAAAAACGGCAACTTCCCGAGCTGGGCCCCCGACGGCGGCAAGATCGCCTACTCGGAAAGCCAGCAGGTGTTCCTCAAGAACGCCGACGGCAGCGGCGAAGCGACGCCGCTCCCCAACGGTGGCGGGATCGAACCGGCCTGGTCGCCCGATGGCAGCAGGATCGCATTCGGTGGCATCAACCCCGTTCAGAAAGACCCGTTCCTCGACCTGCACGTGGCCAGCGTCAGCGGCGCCGGAACGCCGGTGATCCGGCCGAGCAACTTCACGCAGTGGATCTGGGCCTCGTGGTCTCCCGATGGCTCCCGGATCGCCTATCGCTCGACGAACGAAAACGCTGGTTTCATCCGCGTCGTCAACGCCGACGGCAGCGGCGACCATCCGCTGGCGAGCTCGTCGACCCTCGACGCGCACAGCCTGGCGTCCTGGTCGCCGGACGGCGGCCGGGTCGTGTTCTCCGGCCAGTGGCCTCCGACCTCAACCGAAGGCATCTACATCGCCAATACCGACGGCTCGGGAACCGTGCAGCCGCTGGCCACGGGCCCCTTCATCCGCGAACCAGTCTGGAAACCGGTTCCGCGCATTCGGGTCATTCAGTCCTCGAACGGCTCTGCCGCGCCGATTCCGAAAACGATTCCCGCGAAGTTCTTCTGGATCAGGACCGGGATCCCGTGGAAGCCGACCCAGGTCCAGATCATCGTCGGCGCCGTCTCCTGCGGCGACATCTCCTGCGGCGCCAACAGCAAGGGGACCGCGAAGGCCGCCGCCCCGATCCTGCCGCCGCACCGGCTCGCGGCCGCCGCCAGCGGCAAGAAGAAGCCGAAGGCCGTGGTCGTCGCCAGCGGTAAGACGAAGGTCCCCGCCGGCAAGCGCAAGCCGCTGAAGCTGACCCTGACCAAGGACGGGATCGCGATCCTCAAACGGACCGGCGCGCTGAAGATCGCGCTGACGGTGACGCTCACCGCGCCGGGCCGCAAGAAGCGCGTCGAGCACCACACGGTGAAGGTCGTGCGAGAGCAGCCGAAGAAGCACGGGCACGCCGGCCACTGACCAGGGTGCCCGGCTCCGTCGGCGGCTGCGCGTTACTTCAGCTTGATCGTCACTTTGGTGCCGGGCGGCAGGATCGCGCCCGGTTTCGGGTTCTGCTTGGAGACCTTCCCGGTTTTCGCCGTGGCGTCGCCGATCTTCTTCACTTTGCCGAGCTTGCAGTCGCTCTTCTTCAGCTTCTTCTTCGACGCTTTCAGCTTCTTGCCGTTCAGTTTCGGCACCGCGCAGCCTTCGTAGGTGAAGGGGGTGGCGGAGGTGACCGCGCCGGCTGCCGTCGTCACCGAGACCGTGACTTTCCCGAGGGTCTTGCTGGCGGGCGCCGTCGCGGTGATCTGGCCTTCCGAGTTGACGACGTACGGCACCGGCGTCGTGCCGAAGGTGACGCCTTTGACGCTGGCGAAGTTGGCGCCGGTGACGACGACCGGCGTGCCGCCCGTGATCGAGCCTGCCGCGGGGCCGATCCCGGTCATGATCGGGGGCGGGAGCAGCGTTGCCGAGACGTTCATCCGCCATTCGGTCCCTTCTTCTTCGAAGGAGAAGGTGGAGCCGAGCGGGTGGAATCCTTCTCGCCAGCCGACCCGATCGAGCACGCTCGTCGTGTCGAAGTAGCAGGAGGTCGGCGCCGATTCGAATTCGCTTGCAACGTGCAGGCCGACGATGTCTCCGGCCTGGACGGGGATGTTGATCGGGAAGGTGTTGACGACGCTCGGGGCCAGGGCGCGGAGGCCGTCTGCTCCAACGACCGTGAAGGAGCCGGCGCCCGTCGGGCGGATGACCTTCAGCTCCAGCAGCTGTCCCGCCCCGGGCCCGGCGTTGGTGCTCCAAGACGTGAGAACCCCACCGGGTGCCGGCACCGTGTAGCTGGCGCCGGCCGCGACGCTGGTGTTGAATTCGTCGTAGGGCGCGGGGTAATCGCAATTGACCGGCGGATTTGCTGCCGGCGTCAGCTGGCCAACCGTCACCTGAGCACCCGCGGTGCCGGCGAGCAGGGCCAGCGAGGCCGACGCCGTCACCGCGAGAATCGAAAATCGGGACAACTTCCTGCGCATACTTCCTCCCCTGTTTCTCAGCGCGTTCTCCCCAGAATCCGTCTCACCACCGCGCTGTTGTGCGGCTGGAACGCTTTCACACTCTGAGTACCGCGGCGTCTCCTTGGCCTTCTCACAAGGGCCGCGGCGGCGGTTTTCCGAGCGTCCCATAGCCTGGGGGGACCGACGAGACGAGGAGCAGAGATGGACTTCGAGCTGACCGACCGCTGCAAGGAATTCCAGGAGCGGGTGCAGGCGTTCATGGACGAGAAGGTCTACCCGGCGGAGCCCGTGCTGCACGCGCAGGTGAAGGCGGCCGACACGCCCTACGTGCATCCGCCGATCGTCGAGGAGCTGAAGGAGGAGGCGCGCGCCCGCGGCCTCTGGAACCTCTTCCACCCGCACGAGGAGTGGGGGCCGGGGCTGACCAACGCCGAGTACGCGCCGCTGGCGGAGATCATGGGGCGCAGCGTCACCCTCGCGCCGGAAGCGATGAACTGCAACGCGCCGGACACCGGCAACATGGAGGTGCTGACCCTGTTCGGCAGCGACGAGCACAAAGAGCGCTGGCTGAAGCCGCTGCTCGACGGCGAGATCCGCTCGTCTTTTGCGATGACCGAGCCGGCGGTCGCCTCCTCGGACGCCACCAATATCGAAGCCTCGATCCGCCGCGAAGGCAATTCGAGCTATGTCGTCAACGCGCGCAAATGGTGGACCTCGGGCGCGATGGACCCGCGCTGCAA
>DASSLT010000002.1:0-72111 GCA_035689305.1 Solirubrobacterales bacterium
GCGCGAGGCCGTCGAGCAGCGCGAGGTCGAGGGAGACCTCCGCCGCGAGCGCTCGCAGGACGTCAAACGGCTGATGGAGATCGGCGCCTACCGCGGCCTCCGCCACCGCCGTGGCCTGCCGGTTCGGGGCCAGCGGACCAAGACCAACGCCCGCGGCCGCAAGGGCCCGCGCCGGATGAGCGTCGCCGGCAAGCGCAAGGCGCCGACGCCGAAATAGGCCAATAGACGATGCCGCAGCCGAAAAAACCCGCGAAGGGGCGCGCCCGGCGCCGCGTGAAAAAGAACATCACCTACGGCCAGGCCCACATCAAGACCTCTTTCAACAACACGATCGTCACCCTGACCGACACCGACGGCAACGTGATCGCCTGGGAGTCGGCCGGCTCGGCCGGGTTCAAAGGCTCGCGCAAGTCGACTCCTTTCGCCGCCCAGGTGACCGCCGACGCCGCCGCCAAAAAGGGCATGGAGCACGGCCTCGAGAAAGTCGAGGTCTTCGCCAAGGGCGCCGGCTCCGGCCGTGAGACGGCGATCCGCTCGCTGCAGGCCGCCGGCCTCGACGTGACCACGGTCAAGGATGTCTCGCCGCAGGCCCACAACGGCTGCCGGCCCAAGAAGCGGAGGCGCGTCTAATGGCCCGCGATACCGCTCCGCAGTGCAAGCAGTGCCGGCGCGAGGGCCAGAAGCTCTTCCTCAAGGGCGAGCGCTGCTTCACCGACAAGTGCGGCGTCGAGCGCCGCTCCTACCCGCCCGGTGAGCACGGCCGCGGTCGCCTGCGTCAGTCCGAGTACCGGCTGCAGCTGCGCGAGAAACAGAAGACGCGCCGCTACTACCAGGTGCTGGAGAAACAGTTCCGCGCCTACTACGACAAGGCTTCGCGCCAGGACGGCGTCACCGGTGAGAACCTGCTGCGCCTGCTCGAGTCCCGGCTCGACAACGTGCTGGTCCGGCTCGGCTTCGCCGCCTCGCGCCGCCAGGCCCGGCAGCTGGTCACCCATGGCCACTGGATGGTGAACGGCCGCCGCGTCGACATCCCGTCCTACCAGGTGCGTCCCGAGGACATCATCTCGATCAAGCCCGGCTCGTCGGCCACCGAGACGATCCAGCGGGCGACGGAACTCGTTTCCACGGTTCCCGCCTGGCTGCAGGCTGATCACGATGCCCTCACCGCCAAGGTCCTGCGCTATCCCGAGCGCTCCGAGATCTCGGCGCCGGTTCAGGAGCAGCTGATTGTCGAGCTGTACTCCAAGTAGCCCGGAAACCGCAATTTCTGAACACGCATACGCAAGGAACTCATGACGACTGATTTCCAGGTCCCCCGCATCATCTCCGAGAAAGTCGACGACCGTCGCGGCACCTTCACGATCGAGCCGCTCGACAAGGGCTTCGGCTACACCTTCGGCAACAGCCTTCGGCGCGTCCTGCTCTCTTCGCTCGGCGGCGCCGCGATCACCAGCGTCCGGATCGAGGGCGTCGCGCACGAGTTCTCGACCGTGCCCGGGGTCAAGGAGGACGTCACCGACATCGTCCTCAACCTCAAGGACCTCGTCGTCCGCATGCACACCGATGCCGATGAGGTCGAGGCGCCGCTGGTGGCGACCGGTCCCGGCGAGGTCAAGGCGAAGGACATCGACCTGCCTTCCGGCGTCGAGATCCTCAACCCCGAGGCGCCGATCGCGACGCTCGAGAAAAAAACCAAACTCGAGGTCTACCTGACGATCGGCCGCGGCCGCGGCTACTCGCCGGCGGAAGAGAACAAGTCCGACGAGCAGCCGATCGGTGTGATCCCGATCGACTCGATCTTCTCGCCGATCCGCCGCGCCTCCTACGCGGTCTCCGCCGCTCGCGTCGGTCAGCGCACCGACTTCGACAAACTCGAGCTCGACCTCGAGACCGACGGCTCGATCGAGCCCGCGGCGGCGCTGCGTGAGGCCTCCGAGATCCTGATCAAGAGCCTGGCGATCTTCACCGACGCCGAGCGGGTCGAGGAACTGACCGCCCGCGAGGCGATCCCGGCGATGCCGACGGACGCCCTCTCGGTTCCCTCCGGTGACGGCGTCGGCGGCAACAACGGCCTCGACGAGATCCTGATCGAGGAGCTCGAACTCGGCGTTCGTTCCTACAACTGCCTCAAGCGCGCCGGCGTGCAGACGGTCGGCGACCTGGTCCGCAAGTCGCGCGCGGAACTGAACGCGATCCCGAACTTCGGTCAGAAGTCGATCGAGGAAGTGATCGAGACCCTGCACGCCCGCGGCCTCGACCTGCAGCAGGACTAGGGCGAAGACGAGAGCGGAGCGGAGACCACTGTGCGCCACCGTAAGAAGCGGAACAAGCTCAGCCGCGACTCTGCCCACCGCGAGGCCCTGCTGACGAACCTCTCGAAGCAGCTGATCGAGCACGAGCGAATCCAGACCAGCCAGGCCAAGGCCAAGGCGGTCAAGCCCGAGGTCGAGAAGCTGATCACCCTGGCCAAGCGCGGCGACCTCCATGCTCGCCGCCAGGCGCTTTCCTCGCTGCACAACGACAAGTTCGTCGTCCACAAGCTGTTCGACGAGGTCGCGCCCCGCTACGCGGAGCGCCCCGGGGGGTACACCCGGATCGTCAAGCTGGGCCCTCGGCGGAGTGACTCCACCGAGATGGTCTACCTCGAGTTGGTCTAGCGGCGGCTAGCGGGGGAGCTCCAGGCGGCGGGTCCTGTCGCCGGGGTCAGGCCTCGGCTTGGGCTGCGATCTTCTTCGGGCACAGATTCGGTAACGGACTAAGGGATGGAGTCTTGCCCTCAGAAGACTCCGCCCGGCGCCGACACCTGACCCCGGCGCCACCCGCCGCAGGAGCGTCTGCTGCTAGTCGTAGCTGACGGACTCCAGGTACAGGCCGTGCGGAGGGGCCGTATCGCCGGCCTCCGAACGGGCGGCCCCCCTTAGGAGCTGGATGAAGCTCTCGGCCGTGCGCCGGCCGCTGGAGACCTCCAGCATCGTTCCGACCAGCGCTCGGACCATGTTGCGCATGAAGGCGTCGGCGGTGATCCGGAAGGAGAGGACGTCGCCGTCCTGCTCCCAGGCGGCGGCGAGGACGTCGCGGTCGAAGCGGACGTGGTCGGTCTGGGTCGGGGTGAAGGCGGTGAAGTCGTGCGTGCCGGGGAGCGCTGCGGCGCAGGCGTCGAGGGCGGAGCGGTCGACGCGGTGCGGCCACCAGAGGGCGCGGCCCTGCTCGAAAGGGTTCGGGACGGAGCGGGCCAGCAGTCGGTAGCGGTAGCTGCGGGCGCGGGCGTCGCGGCGGGCGTCGAAGCCGTCGGCGACCTCGGCCGCGGCGAGGACCGCGACGTCGCCGGGGCCGACGCCGTTCAGCCTCCGGGCCAGGTCCGCCGGCACCTCGCCGGCGGTGGTGAAGCTCGCCACCTGCCCGCAGGCGTGGACGCCGGTGTCGGTGCGGCCGGCGACGGTCAGCTGGATCTCCTCGCGCAGGACCGTGGCCAGGGCCGACTCGAGCTCGCCCTGAACCGTGCGCAGCCCCGGCTGCCGCGCCCAGCCGCGAAACCCGGAGCCGTCGTATTCGATGTCGAGACGTACCGTCGTCACAAGCTGAGGCAGTATCGCCGACACTTAGAATCGGTCGTGTGCGCATCCTCCTGACCAACGACGACGGCATTTCGGCGCCAGGGCTGCAGGCGACCCGCCGGGCGCTGCGGGGCCTCGACGACGTGATCGTCGACGTGATCGCCCCCGACGCCAACCGCAGCGCCACGGCTCGCAGCATCACCACTCGCTCGCCGCTCAACGTCGAGGAGGTCGAGTTCGGCGACGGCCACAGCGGCTTCGCCTGCGACGGCACCCCGGTCGACTGCGTCCGCTTCGCCGAGCTGGGGCTGCTCGGCGGCCGCCCGGACCTGATCGTCTCCGGGGTCAACCATGGCGTCAATCTCGGCGACGACATCACCTACTCGGGGACCGTCGCCGCGGCGCTGGAGGGGATCATCCTCGGCATCCCCGCCATCGCTCTCTCCCAGCAGTCGGAAGGGGGCGGGGTCGGTTACGTCAGCGGCCGTTTCGATTTCAGCGTCGCCGCCGCCTTCGCGGCTGCCCTGGTCGAGCGCCTGAAGACGGTGGCGATGCCGGCGGCGACCTTGATCAACGTCAACGTCCCGGCCGGCGAGCCGACCGGGATCGAGGTGACGAAGCTCGGCAAACGGATCTACAACGACAAGCTCAACCTGCTCGAGGAATCCGAGGACGGCCGCCGCCGCTACGAGATCTATGGCTGGCGCCCCGGCTTCGAGGAGGAGGAAGGGACCGATCTCTACGCGGTCGACCAGGGCCGGATCGCGGTGACGCCGATCCATTTCGACCTCACCGACCACGGCGGCCTCGAGACGCTGCGCGGCTGGGGCTTCGAGGAGATGCTGGCGGAAACCAACGCGCAGGCGGCGTGAGCGAGTCGGCTGAGCAGCGGGCGGCGGCGCTGCGCGAGCAGCTCGACCGCCACAACCGCCTCTACTACGTCCTCGACGAACCGGAGGTCGGCGACGACATCTACGACGACCTCCTCAACGAGCTGCGGGAGATCGAGGCCGAGCACCCCGAGCTGCTGAGCGCGGACTCGCCGACGCAGCGGGTCGGGGCGCCGCCGCTGGAGCGGTTCGAGCCGGTCGAGCACCACGAGGCGATGCTCTCGCTCGGCAACGCCCGCAACGAGGAGGAGCTGCGTGGCTGGGAGAACCGCCTCGCCAACTACCTCAAGCGCCTCGACATCACTGCGTCCCAGTTCAGCTATACGACCGAGCCGAAGATCGACGGTCTCGCGATCACCCTTACCTACGAGGACGGGGTGCTGGTCCGCGGCGCCACCCGCGGCGACGGCCGGGTCGGCGAGGACGTGACCCAGAACCTGCGCACGATCGGCTCGGTGCCGCTGCGGATCCCGAAGGCGCCGGAGCTGATCGAAGTCCGCGGCGAGGCTTACCTGCCGATCGCCGCCTTCAAAGCGCTCAACGAGCGCCGGGCGGAGGCGGGCGAAGCGACCTTTGCCAACCCGCGCAACTCGGCTGCCGGCTCGATCCGCCAGCTCGATCCCTCGCTGGCGGCGGAACGGCCGCTCTCGACCTGGATCTACGGGATCGGTGCCGTCCGCGGCCTCGACCTCGCGACCCACATGGACGAGATCGAATGGCTCGATGACCGCGGCTTCAAGGTCAATCCCGAGACCGGCCACCACCAGGGCGTCGAGAGCGTCGTCAAGCGCTGCCACTGGTGGGAGGACCAGCGTGAGTCGCTCGATTACGAGATCGACGGCGTCGTCGTCAAGGTCGACGAGCGGGCGCTCTGGCGCGAGCTCGGCGTCGTCGGTCGCGAGCCACGCTGGGCGATCGCCTGGAAGTTCCCGCCGACGACGGCGACGACGACGATGAACCGCGTCGTCTGGAACGTCGGCCGCACCGGCCATCTGGTCCCGTTCGCGATGCTGGAGCCGGTCCACGTCGGCGGCGTCACCGTCACCACCGCGACCCTCCACAACGAGGAGGACCTCGAACGCAAGGACGTGCGCGAGGGCGACGAAGTCGTGGTGATGCGGGCGGGAGACGTGATCCCGCAGGTCGTCTCGCCGAAACTGCCACGGGCGAACCCACGCGCCCGCAAACCGAAACCGCCGGCGAGGTGCCCGGCCTGCGACACCCCAACGGTGAAGCCGGAAGGCTCGGTTTTCACGATCTGCCCTAACCGTTCCGGCTGCCCGGGCCAGGCGTCCCAGCACGTCAAGCACTTCGTCAGCAAAGGGGCGATGGACATCGAGGGACTCGGCGAAGAGGTCGCCCTGAACATGCTCGATCAAGGGGTGATCGAGGACGTCGCCGACATCTACGACCTGACCGAGGAGGGCTTGGTCGGGCAGAAAATCGGCAAGAAGAGCTTCAAAGAGAAATCGGCCCAGAGTCTCGTCGCCGCGATCGAGGCCTCCAAGCGCCAACCCTTCAAACGCGTCCTCTTCGCCCTCGGTTTGCCGGGAGTCGGCTCGGTGACCGCCGAGGCGCTGGCCGATCACTTCGGTTCGATCGACAAGCTGACGGCCGCGCAGCCCGAGGAGATCGAGGAGGTCGAGGGCGTCGGGCCGATCATGGCCGAGCAGATCGCGGAGTCCCTTTCCGACGAACCGACCCAGGAACTGATCGCGAAGCTGCGCGATAAGGGGGTGCGGCTCGAAGCCGACGAGTCCGAACGGCGCCAGGAGGGGGGCGTCCTGGAAGGCAAGACCGTCGTCCTCACCGGCACCCTGCCGAAGCTGACTCGCGAGGAGGCGGCGGCGCTGGTCAAGTCCGCCGGCGGCAAGGTGACGAGCTCGGTCTCGAAAAAAACCGACTACGTCGTCGCCGGCGACAACCCCGGCTCGAAGCTCGCGAAAGCCGAGAAATTCAGCATCGAGGTTCTCGACGAAGACAGCCTCGAGACCCTGCTCGCGAGCGGTGCCGGCGAGGCCTAGCTAGTACGACGCGACCAGGCCGGCGATCCGGTCCTGGTCGAGGTGGGCGAGGCTGAGGTTGCTGACACCGTTCATCAGGACCGAGAAGACCATCGTCCGGCCGCTGGCGTTGAAGCAGTAGCCGGAGAGGTTGCTGACCCCGGTCAGGGTGCCGGTCTTGACGTGGCAGCGGCCGTAGGCCTGGGTGCCTCGCATGCGGCCATCGACGGTGCCTTCCTTGCCGGCGAGCGCGAGGCCGTCGATGAAGGTTTCGCCTACCTCCTGCTCGCGCATCGCCAGCAGGAAGTCGGCGAGCTGGCGCGGCGAGGCGCGGTTGGAGCGGGTCAGGCCGGAGCCGTCGACGGCGTGGACGCCGGAGCCGAGCGAACGGGCGTAGGCGCTGATCACGGCGGCGCCGGCGGCGGTGGTGCCGCCCGTGCCGACTTCGGCGCCGATCAGCTTGATCAGCATCTCGGCGAAGAAGTTGTAGGAGTAGACGTCGGTGAAGTGGGTGATCTGCGAAAGCGGCGGCGACTGCACGATCGCCAGCCGTTTCGCGTTCGGCGGCGTCACCCCGAGCGCGATCTTGGGCGGCATCTCAGTCCCGGCGCCGATCAGCGAGCGCGCCAGCTTCGACGCCGCCAGCTTCGCCGGGTCGGAGGAGAAGCCGCTGGCGGCGCTGGCGCCGGCGAAGCCGGAGTTGAAGTCGAGCCCGGAGAGCGGGCCGATTTCGGAGCTCGTCGCATAGCCGGAGTCGGCGACGCCGCGCAGCCGGTCGAAGATCGAGTCGTCGGCGTAAAGGCGGCCGGTGATCGCGGTGATCCCGGCCGCTTTGATTTGGGCCTTGAGCGCGAAGAGGTTCGTCCCGACCCCGCTCAGGTAGCTGTCGTAGAAGCTCGGCGTTCCCAGCGCCGGGTCGCCGCCGCCCTGCAGGTAGAGGCTGCCGTGGAAGACGCCGTCGGCGGTCAGCTTGCCGTCGCCGAAGACCTTGGTCGCGATCCGCGTTTCCGGGCCCAGTTTCGCCAGCGTCGTCGCGGTCGTGAACATCTTCATGTTCGAGGCGAGCGAGCGCTGGCGCCCCATCGCGCTGCCGCAGACGACTTCGCCGCTTTCGGCCTCGACCACGATCAGGCCGCTCGCAGAGCCGCCTCCCTGGTGCAGCCAGGAGCGCATCTGGTCGCACGCCTTGCTTGCCTGGGCGGTACCGACTGCAAGCAGGAACACAGCCGCGCAGGCGGCCGCGAGCAGGATCGCCGCGCGTTTCATCTTTGTTAGCAACACATGAGGGAGGCAAGGTAGCGGCCCAGCCGGCCGATCACCCTGGGATACTGACTGCAGGATGGGCAAGGTCGTCGAGATCGACTCGAAACCGAGATGCCGCGCGCGTTCCCGTAAAAAGCCGTCGAAAACCGCGCTGGTGCTGGGCGGCGGCGGCTTCACCGGTGGCGTCTACGAGATCGGCGCCCTGCGCGCGCTCGACCTGCTGGCGGTCAACAGTTCGGTCAACAACTTCGACGTCTACGTCGGCACCAGCGCCGGCTCCTTCGTCGCCTCGATGCTGGCCAACGGCGTCACGCCCGACGAAATGATGCAGGTGATCAACTCGCGGATCCCCTCGGAGCTCGAGGACCTCGACCTCGACCGCGTCCTCAAACCGAACTACCTCGGCTTCCTGCAAAAAGCGCTGGCGCTGCCGCTGCGCAGCCTCGAGCTGGTGCGGGCGCTGGCGCGGGTCGGTGAGCTCTCGGCGATCGACATCGGCGTCGGCCTCGCCGAGGCGCTGCCGACCGGGCTCTACTCGAATGCCGGCCTCAACGACTACATCGCCGAGGCGCTGGCCGACGGCGGCCGCACCAACGACTTCCGCCTGCTCGAGCGGGAGCTGTACCTGACCGCGACCGACCTCGACACCTGCGAGCGGATCGTCTTCGGCGAAGACGACTGGCGCGACGTGCCGATCTCGAAAGCGGTCCAGTGCTCGACCGCGCTGCCGATCGTCTACAAGCCGGTCGAGCTGAAGGGCCGGCAGATGGTCGACGGCGGCATCCGCTCGACCACCAACGTCGACATCGCGGTCGAGAAGGGCGCCAAGTTCATCGTCGTCGTCAACCCGCTCGTCCCCTACGTCAACGACTTCGAGAAGACGATCCCGACCGTCTTCGGCAACCGCGTCCGCCGCGTCTCCGACATGGGCCTGCCGGCGATCGCCAACCAGACCTTCCGCCTGATCGCCCACCAGCGCCTGCACCAGGCGGTCGGCATGTGGCAGGAGAAGTACCCGGGCGTCGACATCGTCCTCGTCGAGCCGGAGCCGACCGACGAGCTGATGTTCGGGACGCCGATCATGGACTACTCGCGCCGGCTCGAGATCGCCCGCCACGGCTTCGAATCCGTCACCGCCACCCTGGCGACCGACTACGAGCGCTTCGAGGAGATCGCCAAACGCCACGGCCTCGAGATCTCCGGCCAGAGGGTCCGCCGCGTCGTCGAGAAAGCGGCCGAGGAGGCCCCGGAGGGTCAGTCTGCCTGGCGGCGCGTCCTCGAGCAGACGACCTCGGTGCTGCTCAGGCAGTCGGGGGAGGCTTCGTAGGGTCGAGCCCTGCCGCCTCGGCCCGTTTGAAGGGCCAGAAGTCCCAGTTTCTCCAGCCCTTCCACCAGCGGTGGAATTTCCAGATGCTGACCGCGAAGCCCGCGGCGATCGGTGCCGCGATCAGCGCCGTCAGGGCGGTGACCGTCCTCCTCGTGTCGTCGTCGAAGTGGTCGAGCAGGATCTTCCCCGAGGCGACGCCCAGCAGCCCGAAGGCGACGATCGTGAACGCGGGCATCGCGTAGCGAGTGAGCTTCGGTTTCTTGCGCACCTCTTCGATCAGCTTTTCGACGATGTCCAGCCCCCGCACCCCGGGCAGATGGAACACCGAAGAGAGACCGAGGACGAGCAGGGGGAGGAAGAGCGGCCAGAACGATGGCTCCTGAGCCCCCGGGGCGAGGATCACGTCTTCGACGTTGAACTCCGTGGCCAGCGCCCACCCGACCGCGACCCCGCCGCCGGCGGCGATCAGCGCCGCGGCGTAGAAGCCGTTTCTGACCGGCGCCACTCCCTTGCGCAGTCGCAGTCCTGGGACGAGCACGATCCCGATCATGGTCAGCACGGCGACGACCCCGACCAGGGTCGCCAGCGAGAAGATCGTCTGCAGGGGAGGCGTCGCGCCCGGCGTCGCGCTCGCCAGCTGGCTGGCGATGAAGATCGCCGCTGCCCAGTAGCCGAGCGCGGCGGCCGCCCGATCGATCCAGCGGGCAGCAACCGTTCCGGCGACGCTGAGCAGGGGTGGGCGCACCAGGCCGAGGAATTTGCCCATCGGCACCCCGGTCGACCTGATCGCCGCCAGCCCGACGAAGCCGGCATGGGTGATCGTCTGCAGCCCGAGATTGCTGACCACTTCGCCCTCGTCGTCCAGCTTCTTGGGCAATGAGCTGCCCTCACGGTAGATCGCTCGGACGTCTTCGATCTGCGACCTGGTCCCAACCGGATGCTTCCCGCCGAGCTTGAGCGACTTCGCCGCGGCGCCGAGCTTCCGGTCCTGCTTGGACTCCTTGCGGAGATGGCTCAGCTCCTCACGCAGGACTTCGAGTTGCGCCATGCGCTGAAACAGCGCCCTGGTTAGCGGCAGGCCGTTCGTCTCCCCTGGCTTGGCGGCGACCAGCTCAGCCTCGATCACCTCGGCGAGGCGATCGGGCAGCGGTTTCCGTTTGTCGTCCTCGGGTTGGGGCGGGAGCAGCTCCTCCAGGAGCCAGGCGTCCTCTGTGGCGGCGGCCCCCACCAAGGCGCCGGCAAGGTTGTCGGCTCGTGTCTTCGCCTGGGGTTTGGGGTCTTCTTCCGCGCCGATGCCGACATGGGCGGATGGATCGTCGAGCAGCAGGTCGACGATCCGGGCGGCGGCGTCCAGCCGCCCCCACATGAAGTCGTTCGCGCGCCAGGAGCGACGGTAGAAGCCGGCGAAATGGCCCAGCCCGACTCCGGTGAGCTTTTCCTGTGCCGTCGCCGGGCCGCGCTGCCGCAGCGGGTCCGCGGTGAAGATCGGCGACGGCGCATCCGGCGTCAGCTGCACGAAGTTGAGCGGCTCGGCGCTTTCGATGTCGGCTTCGGCCGATAGGGCTCGTCGCACGACCTCGATCGAGAGCACGCGGCGAAGGAAGAAGCGCTGCCGCTCAGGCTCCGGCTTCCCGGGATCGCCGAACAGCGCTTCGGCGAGGTTCTCGAAACACCTGAGCTCGCCGACGGTCTCGTCTTCCAGCAGCTTCCTGAAGACCGCGGCGCCGGCCAGCACCGTCGCGCGCGTTCCCCGCGCCTGGACTACCGCTTTGGCGGCGGCCTTGTTGACGATCTCGGCGGCCAGCTCAGGGTCGAAGCGGGAGGGGTTGCCGATGCCGGCGCCGCCGGTGACGTCCAAGTGCGTGCTGTCCAGTGCTTTGATCTGCAGCTGGATCTCGAGCCGTGCTTTGAGCAGCTTTCCCCTCAGCGCGGAATCGGCACAGGCGATCGCCGGTCGCAGCAGGTCGAGCAGCAGGTGCAGGGCGCGTTGCGCGGGCCTCGTTCCCCATTCCCAGGTGAGCGGCGGCTCATCCGGCGTCGCCGAATCCTCACAGCAGTCGGTTTCCCTCGCCTGCTCAGGGTTCTCGGTTTCGGCCCCGAGCTCGTCCCATTTGTCTTGGCCGGGAATCCAGGGGAGGCTGCCGTCGACCTCCCGCAGCAGGTCGAACATCGCGTTGGCGTCGCCCGGCTCGGTCAGCAGCTCTTCCAGCGATTCCAGCGTTCGGCGCCTGCGGTAGGCGTCGAAGAGCGCCTTGGCGACCGCCTGCAGCTGGTCGAGGTCGAGGGTGACGAGCTCGCCCTGGATCCCGCCCAGCCGTTTGGGGCGTTCGACCGCGTCGCGGATCGCGTAGAGGTGGTCGACCAGCGGCGCCCTGCGAGGCAAGGTGACGATGTAGCCGCCGACCTCCGCCAGCGAGGGCTCCGGGCCGATCGTGGCGTCGCTGGAGGGCGTCGGGTCGGCGTTGATGTAACAGACGTAGCGCCGGACGGCGGCTGCGGCGAAGCGGCTCGGGATCAACTCCAGCGCCTCGCGGATCGGGGCATTGTTGAGCAGGCCGCCGTCCATGCCGTAGGTCGGGTTTGGGAGCCCGGCAAGGACTTTCGGATTGCCCTCCACTCGCCAGGGGTCGAAGGCGATCGGAAATGAGGCCGAGGTGCGGGCGGCGGCGGCCAGGGCCTCGGGCGAGAAGTGCTCGGGGCGGCGGAACTTGAAGCGGGGACGATGCTCGCGAGCGATCAGCTCGCTTCCCCAGGTGTCGCGAAAGCGCCGCTCCACTCCGATCACGTCGGTCATCGTCACGTCGAGGCTCGGCGGTGGATCCGCGACTCCGCTGCCGCTTTCCAGCAGCTTCTCGAAGACCCCCAGAAGTTCGGCGTGGAACTTCTCGCCATCCATCAGGGCGGTTGGGGCGTCGGCGTTGGGATCCTGGAGGATCTGGCCGAGATCGCCGAGCTCGATCCAGCTGTTCCTCACCAGGTCGGCGTCGAGCTTGCCACGGGTTGCGATCGCCGCGCCGAGCAGGGCGCCGTTGATGCCGCCGGCGCTGGTTCCGGTGAGGATGTCGATCACGACGCGGCGGCCGAAGCATTCGCAGAGCGCTTCGTAGATGGGGGCGCCCGCGTCTTCTTCGTCGTCGGCTCGCCGCGCACGGTCGAGCTCCACTGCGCAGCCTCCCATCCAGACCGCGAGGCTGACGCCGCCATTGAGCGCCAGCGCCAACCGCAGCTCTTCCTTCTCCGGTTCTAGGTCCTCCGCCCCGACGGCCGGCACGGACTCGGTCTGCGGGGCCAAGGCGCGACCCTCTCAACTTTTCAAGCGCTAGTCAATAAAAGCAAACTAAGAACCGCCGCGTTCGGGGCGATCGCGCGCCCACCGGAAACCTCAAGCCGCGTAGAGGGCCTCGATCTCGTTCTCGTGCTTCTGGGCGACGACCGCGCGCTTGACCTTCAGCGTCGGCGTCAGCTCGCCGGTCTCCTGGGAGAGGTCGCGGGGGAGGATCGTCACTTTCTTGACCTGCTCGACGCGGGCGAATTTCTTGTTGATCTCGTCGACGTGGGCCATGATCGAGGCCTTGACGTCGGGGTTGGTGGCGAGTGCCTCGGGGTCTTCGGGCAGGCCGTGCTCCTTCGCGTAGGTGACGGCTTCTTCGGGGTCGAGGGTGACCAGGGCGACCAGGTAGGGGCGGCGGTCGCCGACGACCACGCACTGGGAGACAAGGGGGTGCTGCTTGATCTCCGCCTCGAGATTGGCCGGGGTGATGTTCTTGCCGCCGGCGGTGATGATGATGTCCTTTTTGCGGCCGGTGATCTTGATGAATCCTTCCGAGTCCATCTCGCCGATGTCGCCGGTGTGGAGCCAGCCGTCGACGATCGTCTCCGCCGTCGCCTCCGGGTTCTTGTGGTAGCCCTGGAAGACGTTGGGGCCCTTGACGAGGATCTCGCCGTCGTCGGCGATTTTCACCTCGCAACCGGGGAAGGGTTTGCCGATCGTCCCCACCTTGAAGTCCTCGGGCCTGGAGATCGTCGCCGCGGTCGAGGTCTCGGTCATCCCCCAGCCCTCGAGCACGAGGACGCCGGCGGCGTCGAAGAAGCGCAGGATGTCGGGATTGATCGGCGCCGCGCCGGAGACCGCGAGGCGGATGTTGCCGCCGAACAGGCCGCGGATTTTGGAGAGCACTTTCTTGTCGGCGAAGGCGTACTGGCGGCTCAGCAGCAAGCCGGGCTTGCGGCCCGAGCGTTCGGCCTTGCGCATCTTTTCGCCGACCTTGATCGACCAGTCGAAGATCGCCTTTTTGAGCCCGCCCTCTTTTTCCATGCCGCTCGTGGCGGCGGTGTAGATCTTCTCGAAGATGCGGGGGACCGAGGGGAAGTAGGTCGGTTTCAGCTCGGCCAGATTGGGGAGGATTTTCAGCGGATCCCGCTCCCAGTAGGCGATCGTCGTCCCGAGGTCGAAGCTGCCGAACTGGATCAGCAGCGCGAAGGAGTGGGCGAGGGGGAGGTAGAGGTAGGTGACGTCGTTCGGTTCGATGACGCTGGTCTCGTTGACCATGTCGAGCATCGCCCGGTAGTTGCCGTGGCTGATCACGCAGCCCTTCGGCGGCCCGGTCGTGCCCGAGGTGTAGATGAAGGTGCAGATGTCATCCGGCGTCACCGACGCGTAGCGCTGCTCCCAGAGCGCCGGGTCGGCTTCGCCTCCCTTGGCGCTGAGCTGGTCCATCGAGAGCGCGTCCTCGGCCGAGCCGACCATGAGGACGACGTTCTCCAGCAGCGGCAGCCTGGAGCGGACCTCGCGCACCTTTGCCAGCTGCTCCTCGTCCTCGGCGACGACGACCTTGGCGTCGGAGTTCTCCAGCACGTACTGGCACTCCTCGGCCGAGTTCGTCTGGTAGATCGGGACGACAGTGGCGCCGATCGTCAGCGCTGCGAAGTCGAAATAGGACCACTCCGGCCTGGTGTTGCCGAGGATCGCGACCCGATCGCCTTTCTCGATCCCGAGCTGGGTCAGCCCGAGGCCGAGCTGGCGCGAGATCTCCAACACCTGGTTGAAGCTGCGGTCGACCCACTGGCCGCCGTCCTTGTAGCGGACCGCGGGCGCATCGCCGTAGATCTGCGCCGAAAGCGGCAACAGATCCGCAAGCGTCTTCGAATGGGTACCTCTCCCCGCCATTCGGGCGGAGTCTAGTTCAGTGGCGCGTGGTGGAGGGTGAGGGAGCGGCCTGGATGGTCGCGAGGTGCCGCAACGAGCTTTCGAACAGGGTCCGGTCGATGCGGCCGTGGAAGATCGGGACGCCCATTTCGACGCATTTGCCGATCACCTCCTGCCGTTCCATGTGGAGCTGTTCGGCAAGCTCGGCGGGCGTCAGGTGATTGGCCATGTAGACCTCCCATGTCGTTGAAATGCGGTAGGTGCATGGTCTACCGCGCACAGCGGACGCCGTCAATGGGCTGCGCTCGCAAACTGCGGCATCGTGGTCGGGAGGAGCCGAGGGCCCAGGGTCGCGATAATGGGCGGCCGATGTCTGAACTCGCAGTCAAAGCGATGCCCCGCCGTGGCCGGCTCTGGGTGATCGCCGTCCTTGGCGTTGCCCTCGTCGCGCTCGCCTACTCGATCGTCGATATCTCGACCCAGAAGGCCGACAACGACATCATTCACATCGCCGGCATCTCCGAAGCGCAGGAAATCTTCGGCGGCATCCCCCAGGAAGGCGACCGGCTCGGCTCCTCCGACGCGCCGGTGACGATCCAGCTCTTCAACGACCTGCAGTGCTCGAGCTGCCGCGAAGCGTTCCTGACGACGATCCCGACCCTGGCCGAAGACTACGCCCGTCCCGGCGACGTCAAGCTGCTCTACCGCCACTACTCGAACTCCGAAAACCCGGTCGAGCTCGGCTTCTACGGGGCCGAGGCGGCGGCCGAACAGGGCTACGGCTGGCAGTACATCTACCTCTTCTTCGTCAACCAGGACGAAGTCGAAGGGGCGGGAGCGAAGCGCTTCGAAGAATTCCTCGCCTCGGTCGCCGGCGGCGTCGAGGAACTGAACGGCCCCGAATGGGAACGGGCGATGGAAGAAACCGGCGATTCCAACAGCGCGATCGACCAGCGCCTCGCCGGCTACGAGGAACTCGGCCAGGACCTCGGCATCCGCACCGGCCAGGCGCTGGTCGTCAGCGGCCCGAACGGGACGCAGACGCTGCAGGACAGCGCCAAGCTGGGCGAAATCGAGCGCGCGATCGCAGCCGTCGAATAGATCGCTGCGGGGCCGCGGCGCGCGGGCTCAGGCGGCTCGCAACCGCCGTTTCGCCCGCTGCGCGATCACATCGCCCCACTCGGAGTCGTCGATGTGGACGGGGCCGGTCGTCGCCATCCAGTCACCGAGGACCGCCGCCAGCCCCTCGGGGTCTTCGAGGTTGGGAAAGTGGGCGGCTCGCGGCAGCGTCTCGAAGCGGCAGTTGGGGATCGCGGCGCTGGCCTCGACGCCGTGCTCGATCGGGATCGTGCGGTCGCGCTCGCCCCAGACGATCAGCGTCTGCATCTCCCCCAGCAGGTAGAGGCGATCGCGGGCGCTGACCCGCTGGCCGTGAACGTCGATCACGGCGCGCAGCGTCTGCAGGAAGGCCTGCCGTGAGCCCTCCTCCTGCAGCGGCCCCAGGGCTCTGGCGACCGCCTGCAGGTAGACCCCGCTCGAGTTGCCACGAGCCCGCAGCCGGCCGCCGGCGCCGGCGAGAGCGCCGACCAGCCGCGGCGTCGTCGCCAGCTTCAGCAGCGCCGCCGAGCCGGGCAGCGCCGCTCCCCGCAGCAGCGGGCTCACCTCTTGACCGAGGCCGCCGCTGGAGATCAGGGCCAGCCGCTCGGTGCGCTGGGGGAACTGGTAGAAGAACTGCATCGCGACGCCGCCGCCCAGCGAGTGGCCGACGATCGTCGCCCGTTCAACCCCGATCGTCGTCAGCAGATCGCGAATGCTCGCGGCGTGGGCGCCGAGCGAGTAGTCACCGCGCGGCGTTGCCGCCTCACCGTGCCCGATCAGGTCCGGCGCGATCACCCGGTAGGAGCCGGCCAGCCGCGTCGCCACCGCCTCCCAGTGCCGGGAGGAGTTGATCATGCCGTGGATCAGGACCAGATTCGGGCCGCTGCCGGCCACCCGGTAAACGGCCCGGTGCCCGTGCAGGTCGACCTCATGCGCCTCGAAAGCGCTGGTGGGCTGCATCCGAAGACCCTAACGCCGGACGTGGTTGAGGTTATGCGTCTATAGGGAGTAAAAGCTCAACCACGCTCGAAGCCTCGCGTTGTGGTGGGCGGGTAGGCGTTAGGTACGATGCGGGAGCTGGGGAGCCATCGGGGTCAGGCGAAGGGGGAGGAACAACATGGTGGAGTTGCGGCGGTCGGGGGCTGGGCAGGTGCGGGCAATGTGCATTGGCGTTGCGGTGCTGATCGCGGCCCTGGTGCCGGCGATCATGTCGGCCCAAGCGAAGGCGGCGTCGCCGGTGCTCGAATTCGTCCCGAAAGCTTCGGCTTTCCCGGTCAGCTTCACGGCCGACGGCGGGGAAGTGACCGCGGCGCTGGCTGACTTCGACACGGTTGTGCATTGCTCCGGGTCTCATGGCGAAGGCAAAATCACCGGGCCGCGCTCGACCCTCTCGAACTATGTCTTCACCGGATGCGAAACGCAGGGCGGCACCAAAGGCGGCCAAGCGTGCGAATCCGAAGGTGCGAACGCAAAAGAAATCAAAAGCGAGACGATCGAAGCCAATCTCGTCTACATCGATCAGGCAAAACACCAGGTCGGGATGCTTCTCAATCCGAATGAAGGCACCTACCTGGACTTCAAATGCGGCGGTGAATCCGTCAAAGCGCTCGGCTCTTTCCTCTCTCCCGTAGGTCCGATCAACCAGGAAGCCACGTCCTTCACGGCAAGTCTCAGCCGCTCGGGCGCCCTGCAGATTCCCAATGAATACGAAAACGCGCTTGGCGAAAAACGCAAAGCGATTCCGACCGGGGAACGGGAAGGCCAGCCAGCGGCCACGACGGGAGTGGAACTGGGCTTCACGATCCACACGGCGGTGCCGCTTCAGATCAAGGCCGTCACTGCCGCGGAAATCGAAGCCAAGCAGCGTGAGGACGAAGCCGCGGCAGCCACGGCGGCGAAAAAGCGTCAGGACGAGGAAGCCGCTTACAGGGCGGCGGTGAAACAGCGCCTGGAAGCCGAAGCCGAGCTCGAACGGGTGCGGCGCGCCCTGCTGTCCAGCTCGCTGAAGCAATGCCGGGAGACCTCGTCGAAGCACAAGCGCGTGCGCTGCGAAAAGCGGGTCAAGAAGAAGTACGGCGCCGCTGTGCGAAAAGTCTGATCCGCGGCCGGCTGCGAATCGAATATCGGGGCGCCCGGATTTGAACCGGGGACCTCACCGACCCGAACGGTGCGCGCTACCAGGCTGCGCCACGCCCCGAGAGCGGCGATTATCCCAGAGGCAGCGCAACGGCGTGGCCACATCCACCAGGATGCTGGGCGCTACTTTGCGCCGTGCGTCGGTTCCCAGCAAATGGCAATGGCTCGCAAGGTCCTACTTCTCGCTGCTCTCGCGCTGATCGCGCTGCCGTCGGCGGCGTCCGCCTACCTACCGCCGGGCTTCATCGGGATCTCGCCGCAGAACCCGGCCAGCGCCAAGGACTTCGCGCTGATGCGGGAGGCGGGGATCGGCAGCGTGCGGCTGCCGCTCAACTGGGGCTCCGTGCAGGAAGAGGGCTCGCTCGACTTCGACTGGGACGGCTTCGACCACGAGGTCACGCTGGCCGCTGAAGAGGGCATCCGGGTGATGCCGTTCATCTCCTTCACGCCGGCCTGGGTCGCACCTGAACCGACGGTGCTGCCGGTGCGAAGCGCCTTCCAGCGCTGGGCCTGGCGGACCTTCGTCCGCGCCGCCGCCGAACGGTACGGCCCAGGCGGCGAGTTCTGGACGGAAAACGCGGACCTCGAGGACTTCCCGATCAACAAGTGGGAGATCTGGAACGAGGAGAACATCGTCAGCTTTGCCACCCGCCCGAACCCGGTCCCGTTCGCGGCCCTGATCAGGATCTCCGGGCAGGTGCTGCACAGCGTCAATCCCGGCGCCAGGGTGATCGTCGGCGGCCTCTTCGGGCGGCCGCTGCAGATCCCGCCCAACGTCGCCTCCGGCGACTACCTCAACCGCTTGTATCTCGCCGGCAAGGTCAAGCCCTACTTCGACGGTGTCGCCCTGCACCCGTACGTCGCCGACGCCAAGGCGATGGGGGCGCAGCTGAACAACCTGCGGCGGATCATGCGGGCGCATGGCGACGCGCGAACGCCGATCTACCTGACCGAGCTCGGCTGGGGCTCCCAGAGTGGCCCGACCCGTTGGGAGCGCGGTCTCTACGGCCAGGCCAACCAGCTGACGAAATCGTTCGAGATGCTCTCCGAGCAGCGCCTGCGCTGGCACGTCGGTGGCCTCTGGTGGTTCACCTGGACCGACGAAGGCGGCAGCTGCGTGTTCTGTCGCTCGGCCGGCCTCTTGACCGACGACCGCAAGGCGAAGCCCGCCTGGTACCGGTTCAACGCCTGGACCGGGGGCGATCCGGACGCGGTTCCGCGCGCCAGCTTCCTCGAAGAGAGCAGCCTCGGCGAAGAAACGGTGGTTGTGCCGGGCGACTGAGCGGGTAGCCGGAAGCTTGTGCGAGTTAGGCTCCGCTGAGGCTTTCAAACCGACTCAAAGGGAGAACCCCCGATGGCATACGAGGTACCCGACCTGCCGTACCCCTACGACGCGCTCGAGCCCCACATCGACGAGGCGACGATGCGGGTCCACCACGACAAACACCACCAGGCCTACGTCGACAAAGCCAACGGCGCCCTCGAGGGCACCGAGTGGGCCGACAAGAGCGTCGAGGAGGTCCTCCAGAACCTCGACGGCCTGCCCGCCGACAAGCAGGGCCCGGTCCGCAACAACGCCGGCGGCCACTACAACCACACGCTCTTCTGGCAGATGCTGAGCCCGGACGGCGGCGGTGAGCCGAGCGGCGCCCTTGCCGACGCGATCAACAGCGCCTTCGGCTCCTTCGACGCCTTCAAGGAGGAGTTCAAAACCGCCGGCATCGGCCAGTTCGGTTCCGGCTGGGCCTGGCTGGTCAAGAACGCCGACGGCTCCGTCGCGGTGACCAAAACCCCGAACCAGGACTCGCCGATCTCCGACGGTCAGACGCCGCTGCTGGGCGCCGACGTCTGGGAGCACGCCTACTACCTCAAGTACCAGAACAAACGTCCCGAATACCTCGACGCCTTCTGGAACGTCGTCAACTGGGGCTACGTGGCGGAGCGCTTCGGCGCTTAGCTAGCCGGAGACGGGCTGCGCCGCCTCGTCGCGGCGCGGCTCGCTTTCGCCGCCCTTGGGCGGGATCTCCGACATCGCGTGCTCGGCGAGCGCAGTGATGGTCAAGCTCGGGTTGACGCCGACGTTGGCGGGAATCGCGGCGCCGTCGCAGACGAGCAGGTTCTCGTAGCCGAAGACCCGCTGTCGAGCGTCGACGACGCCGTCCTCGGGGCTGTGGCCGATCACGGCGCCGCCGAGGATGTGGGCGGTCGTCGGGATGTTCATCAGCGCCTCTGAGGTCGAGCTCTGGGCGACGCCGCCGGTGCGGTCCGCCAGCCACTCTGCGCAGGCGTTGGCGGCCGGGATGAAGGTCGGCATCGGCCGCTCGGGGTCCTGCTCGGTCTGCAGCCTGACGTCGCCGTTGCGCTTCAGGGTCGGCCGCAGCGCGATCGCGTTGTCGAGCGTCTGCATGACGAGGACGATGATCGTCCGGCGCGACCAGTTGCGCGGCCAGAGCGTCTTCGCGAACTTGCCGGGGTGGCGGACGATCTGCGCCAGCAGCTTCAGCGGCCGCGTCACCCGGGAGCCGTCGCCGACCATCAGCGTGTAGAGCAGGTGCATCGAGTTGCCGTCCTTGCCGTAGGTGACGGTCTCGATGTGGGTGTGGGCGTCGGGGTAGATGCTGGAGGTGATCGCCACCCGCCTGGTCAGGTCTTCCGGGTAGTCCTCGGGGACGGTGACGGCGAGGATCGACTCGCTGTTGGTCCGCACCAGCTCGCCGAGCCGGTTCGAGATCCGCGGCAGGGCGCCGCCGAGGCGGCAGCGCTGCAGCAGCTTGTTGGTGCCGAGCGGCCCGGCGGCGACGACGACCCCACGGGCGCGCAGGGTGCGCGAACCGCGGCCGCGGCGCAGGCCGGAGCGCTCGCTGGTGACCGCGTAACCGTCGCTGCCGTCGGCGGCGCCGAGCGGCCGGATCTCTGTCACGGTGCGGTCGGGTTCGACCCGGACGCCGCGGTTCTCGGCCAGCCAGAGGTAGTTCTTGACCAGCGTGTTCTTGGCGCCGTGGGGGCAGCCGACCATGCAGCGGCCGCACTGCATGCACCCGGTCCGGTCGGGACCCTCGCCGTCGAAGAAGGGGTCGGGGACGGTCTGGCCCGGGTTGTCGAGGTAGATCCCGATCGGGGTCTTCTGGTAGGTGTCGCCGACCCCGATCTGCTCGCCGTACTCGCGCAGGAGCTGGTCGGCGGGATCGTCGTTGTCGTGAACGACGACGCCGAGCATCCGCTGCGCCTCCTCGTAGTGGGGCGCCAGCTCGGACTCCCAGTCGGCGAGGTCGGACCACTGCGGGTCCTTGAAGAACTCCCCGGGGGGCACGTAAAGCGTGTTCGCGTAGCCGAGGCTGCCGCCGCCGACGCCGCAGCCGCTGACCACGGAGACGTCCTTGAACGGGGTCAGGCGGAAGATCCCCCGCAGGCCCAGCCGCGGCGCCCAGAAATAGCGGCGCAGGTCCCAGGTCGATTTCGGGAAATCGGAGTCGCGAAAGCGCTTGCCGCACTCGAGGACGGCGACCGAGTAGCCCTTTTCGGCCAGGCGCAGGGCCGAGACCGAGCCGCCGAAGCCGGAACCGACGACGATCCAATCGAAATCAAACTGGCTCACCAGCCAACCCTAACCGGTCGGCCAGGCGCCAGGTGGATCCGGGGACGGCTCAGGCCTCGCCGGGCTCGAGCGGGCGGAAGTCCGAGGTGCGGGCCCCGCAGACCGGGCAGAACCAGTCCTTGGGGATGTCCTCGAAGGCGGTTCCCGGCGGAATCCCACCGTCGGGATCACCGATCGCGGGGTCGTAGATGAACCCGCAGCTCTCGCAAATCCAGAGCGTTGCCTCTTGCGTTGCAGACATAGGCCGAATCCTAGGGAACTCGCCCTATTTGTCGAAGCTGACCGAGACCGGCTCGCGCTCGGTTTTGTCTTCGATCTCGAAGTACTCGCGCGCGGTGAAATTGCCCTGGTTGGCGATGATCGAGCCCGGGAACTGCTGGATGTCCGTGTTGTAGGACTGGACGTTGGAGTTGTAGATCCGGCGCGAGGCCTGGATCTCGTCCTCGAGCTCGGAGAGCTGGCGGCTGAGCTGCTGGAAGTTCTCGGTCGCCCGCAGGGTCGGGTAGTTCTCGGCCACGGCCCGCAGGTCGGTGAGGGCGCCGGTCAGCTGCGACTCGGCTTTCGAGGTGTCGGCGACGGAGTGGGCCGACATCGCCTCGGCCCGGGCTTTGGTCGCTTTCTCGAACACCTCGCTCTCGTGCGAGGCGTAGCCTTTGACCGTCTCGACCAGGTTGGGCACGAGGTCGTGCCGCCGCTTGAGCTGGACGTCGATGCCGCTCCACGACTCGTCGACGCGGTTGCGCGAGGCAATGATCGAGTTGCGCTTGGAGATGTAGTAGAGGACCGCTACTACGAGGATTACGACGACGACGATGACCGCGATAAGCATTGGCGCTCCTGTTCTCGGGGCGGACTTGACGCAAAGAGTAACCCCTTAGGATCCCGCGATGGCCAGCGGCAAGCAGGAAGCGCAGGACTGGGCCGAGGCGGTGCGCCGCTACGGCGAGCGCAACGGACTGACGTACGAGGAAGTCGGGGGGATCAATCCGAAAGACGCCCCGGTCGCGCTCTGCGTCGGCGGCGTCAACCGGCTCACCGGCCAGCTCGCCGAGGGCTTCTGGGGCGCTTCCTGCGACGCCGACGAAAAGGAAGTCGGCGGCTTCCTCAGCAAGGCGATCGTGCCGACCGCGGTCCTCGCCAAGGCCCACATGCCGGACCTCGCCAAAGTCGTCCCCGCCTTCAACGTCGAGTCGATCGAGGGCCACGAGGTGGTGACCCAGAAGTTCTCCCGCAAGGTCGAGTTCGAGTCGATCGAGTTCAACAAGCGCTTCTGGACGACGGTGCCGAAGGAGTACGACCCGGTCGCCCTGCGCGAGCTGTTCGGGCCCGGCTTCCTCGCCTGGGTGACGACGATGACCGGCGAGATCGACTTCGGCATCAACGACCGCCAGCTCTGGTTCCTCTGGCGCCTGCGCGAGCGCTCCGAAGCGGAGCTGAAAGAAGCGTTGAAGAACGCCGGGCAGCTGTTCAAACGGCTGCAGGCGGAGATGGAAGAGAGCGGCATCCACACCTACGCGCCCGGCCCCTGGCACGCCGGGCTGGCGCCCTTCCCCGACGCCTGAGAGGCGCTTTTCGTATCCAAAAGGGGGTAGAACGCGCTTCGCTAGCCGACGTGCGGCTCGGCTTCCTCGTAGCCCGGGTCGCCGGGGAGGACGATGTGGTGCTCCTCGCCGTCTTGCAGGACCCGCGGCGTCACCGACTCGACGTCGCTGCCGCGGTAATGGGCGAGCGCTTCGTCGGAGGTCCGGAAGGCGCTTAGCCAGCGCAGCTGGTGGATCGTCGGGAAGGCGAGCAGCAGCTCGCCCGCCTGCTGGGCGGCGAGAGCGTCGGCGGGGCGGACCCAGGCCGCCTCGACGGTCTCGGTGCCGTCGGCCTGCGGCGGCGTGTGGGCGGGGGCGAGGGCGAGGAAGAACCAGGCGTCGAATCGGGTTGAGATCACCTCCGGGGTGACCCAGCGTGAGAACAGGACCAGTTCCTCGCCGGCTGGCAGCTCGATCGCGGCCTCCTCGGACAGCTCCCGCATCGCGCAGGCGCGGTGGCCGGCCTCACCCTCGCCGTCTCCGTCGTCGACTGCGCCGCCGGGGAAGACCCAGACCCCGGGCATGAACTTGGCCTCCTCGCTGCGCTTCAGCATCAGCACCTCGAGGGCTCTTTCGGAGTGCTTGCCGCCGCGGCGCAGGAGGACGATCCCGGCCGCCGGACGCGGCGTCGATGGGGGTCCGAAGTTCGGCACCTCGGCCGGTCCGCGCGGTCTTGACTCCTCCATCCGCCCACCCTATCGGCGGCATCCGACTCGGCGAATGGGGCTCTGGCGGTCGCCGTGTGTGATCAGCCCAGAGCGCGCTCCCGCCGCTGCCGAACCCAGGCGCGGTTGGCGAGCCAGACGAGCAGCGCGATCAGCGCGATCGGGCCGATCACGGCGAGGCCGACGATGGCAACCCCGGCGGCGACGGCGAGGATCTGGCCGGCATCGTGGAAGGCGTCACCGACGTTCCAGCCGCCGCTAGACGACGAGGCCGGGGGGTCGTTCGTCTTGATCCGCAGGCGGACCAGCGAGAGGTCGGCGCGCCGTTCCAGGCGCGAGAGACTCGACTTCAGGGCGGCGGCGCGGCGGCGCTCGCCGTGCAGCTTGGCTTCGGCGACTTCGCGCTCGATTTCGGTTTCGGCGCCGGCGAGCTCGTTCAGCAGCGACTCGACCCGGGCGTGGGAATCCTGGAGCAGGTCCCGCGTCGACTCGGTCGGAGCCGTGATGTCGGCCGTGCCCTCGTGGCGGTAGCGGACTTCGGCGATCTCGGAGAAGGCGGCGAGCGTGTCGCTCAGCCTGCCGCTCGGGATCAGCAGTTCGAAGGCAGCCCCGGCCCCGCCTTCGGTGCCGTTGTGGACGGAGGAGATGAGGACGACCCCGTGGGAGTCGTGGACGGCAGCGAGGACCTTGCCGGCGGCGTCGCCGACCGCGTCCGGTTCGGTCCCGAGCACGATCTGGGCCGAGCGCTGGACGTCGCGGTGGGACTGGACGTACTTGCCGGAGGCGTCGAATGCCTTCAGCGACGTGGTTCTGTTCACCGCTTCGCCCGAAGCCGATTCGACTTGGCCGTCACTCCCGCCGGCGGCGCTGGAGCTGACGTTCGGCACCTTGGAGCTCGATGCGCCCTCGCTCGATACCGCCGGCGGTTCCGCGGCCGCCTTGAAGTAGTCGTTGATCCCGCTCGGAGTGCGTTCGAAATGAAGTTCCTTGGCCGGCGGCACGGCGACCGATTCGCCGCCCCCCGCGGAGGAGCTGGTGTCGACGTTGAGCTGCGAGCCCGAGTTGGCGCCGACGACGACCACGGTGGCGATCGCGACCGTCGCCAGCGCCGCGGTGCCGCCGCCGAAGGCGAGCTGGCGCGGACGCAGGGCGCGAATGCGGTCGAGGCCACGGCTCAGCGCGGCGCCGAGCGGGGCGGTCGCCGATTCGCGCGGGAATCCGGCGGCCGCCCGCGCGTCGAGCTCGGCGGCGAAGGTCTGAGCCGGTGCCGGCCGCAGCGACTCCAGGGCTTCGAGCAGGACTTCGTCCCTAGATGGCTCCATCGCAGGCCTCCCTCAGCTTGGTTACGGCTCGGTGCAGCTTGGTGCCGGCGTTCGACTCGGAGATGCCGACGACGACGGCGATCTCCGCGTTGGCGAGGCCGGCGAAGAATTTGAGTGCGATCAGCTCGCGCTCGCGGGGCTCGAGCCGGGCAAGGCCGGCGGCGACCGCGAGCCGGCGCTCGCTGGCGACGGCGCTCTCCTCGACCGTCGCCGCCGCCAGGTCCTCGGGATCGGCCGCGAGCTCAGAGTGGCGGCCGCGGCGGCGGAGCTCGTCGAGAGCGGCGTTGCGGGCGATCCCGAACAGCCAGGCGCGCGGCTCGCCGCGGCCGCGATCGAAGCGGGAACGCTTGCGGTAGGCGCGCTCGAAGGCGGTGGCGGTCACTTCCTCGGCGGCGATCCGGTCGCGCAGGAGGCTGGCGACGTAGGCGTAGACGTCGTCGCGGCTGGAGCGGTAGAGGGCCTCGAAGGCGAGCTCGGCGTCCGATGGCGCCTGCTCGGCGGCTGCGACCAGCGTCTGATTCATGCCCCTACTACGAGCGAATCGCCAACCCATCACAAGAAGTTTGGGACGCGCTTCCGACATTTGCCACACCCCAGTGTGGTCAATGTCGGATCGGCGTTTCTAGGCGACGGGCGGGGCGGCGCCAGCGGACCGCTCGGTGGGCGGCGCCGAGGCGACGGCGGCGGCGATCGACTCGGTCGTGATCGCGAACAAGGTGCGCAGCTCCTCGGCCGAGATCGCCAGCGGCGGCACCAGCACGACGGTGTTGCCGAGCGGCCGCACGATCGCGCCCCGGGTGCGGGCCTCGTTGGTCACCCGGTGGCCGATCCGCAGCGCCGGGTCGTGGTCGCCGAGGTCGATCCCGGCCATGAACCCGCACCGGCGGATCTCGGCCACCTCGTCCATCGCCCCGACCTCCGCCAGCAGCGCTTCGAAGAGGGCGATCTTCGGCTGCAGGTTCGCGAGCGTCTGCTCGCGCTCGAAGACGTCGAGGGTGGCGAGGGCGGCGGCGCAGGCAAGCGGGTTGCCGGTGTAGGTGTGGCCGTGGAAGAAGGTGCGGAACTCCTCGGCGGCGCCGAGGAAGCCGTCGTAGATCGCCTCCGTGGTCAGCGTCGCCGCCAGCGGCAGGTAGCCGCCGGTGATGCCCTTGGCGAGGCAGAGCAGGTCGGGGGCGACGCCCTCCTGCTCGCAGGCGAACATGGTCCCGGTGCGGCCGAAACCGACCGCGACCTCGTCGGCGATCAGCAGCACGCCGTAGCGGTCGCAGAGTTCGCGCACGGCGCGCAGGTAGCCCTGCGGGTGGACCAGCATGCCGCCGGCGCCCTGCACCAGCGGCTCGAGGATCACCGCCGCGATCTCCTCGTTGTGGGCGGCGAGGATCCGCTCCATGTCAGCGGCGTCGCCGGGCTCGGCCATGTGGGTCTCGAAGAGGAGCGGCTTGTAGGTGGCGTGGAAGAGGTCGATGCCGCCGACCGAGACCGAGCCGATCGTGTCGCCGTGGTAGCCCTCGCGCAGGTGGACGAAGGAGGTGCGGCCGCTCTCGCCCCGCTGCGCGTGGTACTGGAAGGCCATCTTCAGCGCGATCTCGGCCGCCGTCGCGCCCGAGTCCGAGTAGAAGACGCGGGTCAGGTCGGGCGGCGCGATCGCGACCAGGCGCGCCGCCAGCTCGGCGGCGCCCGGGTGGGAGAGGCCGAGCATCGTCGAGTGCGAGATGCGGTCGACCTGGGCGCGGATCGCGGCGTCGATCACCGGGTGGCGGTGGCCGTGGACGTTGCACCAGAGCGAGGAATGGCCGTCGAGATAGCGGTTGCCGTCGACGTCGACCAGGTAGCAGCCCTCGCCGCGCTCGATCACCAGCGGCTCCTCCTCGACCCAGCCCTGCTGCTGGGTGAAGGGGTGCCAGAGGTGCTGGTGGTCGAGCCGCGCGGGGTCAGCGGTCATGCTGGCTGACCCTAGCGTTTAGCCTTCGCCGCAGGGGCGGGGAAAAGGACGACGTGCGGGAGGAAGGGTGGACCCACTAGGACTGGTCGGCGCCACCGAGCGGCTGTATCGCTCGCTGTTCGCCGGTGCCCTCGCGCTCCTCGTCGTGGTCTCGGTGTGGGGAATCGCGATCGCCCCCTTCAACGACTTCAACGATCATCTCGGCCTCAGCCTGGCACTCGGCTGTTTCGCCGTCCTGGGTGCCGCCCTGGCGTTCGCTCGGCGCCGGCAGCTGTTCGGGACGATGCGCCGGCAGCCGGCATGGCTTCTCGCCGGCATCGCGATCGCGATTGCCCTGATCTGGGCGGACGGCGGCTGGCGCAGCTCCTACTACCTGGCGAGCTACGGGCCGCTGCTGGTGGCGGCAGTGGTGGGCGGGCTGCGCTGGACCCTCGTCTGCGCCTTCGTGCTGGTGGCCGGCTACCTCGGGGGCCTGGTCGTCAACGGCTATTCATGGGGGGAGCTCGAGGACCTGAAAGACGCCGATTCTGTTGTCGCCAACAGCGGCGGTTACCTGATCGCCGCCTTCCTCTTCGCGCTTCCGGTCAGTTGGCTGGGCGGTTACGTGGCACGGATCAACCAGATCGTCGGTGACGTCGCCCAACCGGAGAATGCCGAGAGGACTCGTGTCACCGACAGCCTCACCTACCGCGAGATCGAGGTCGCGCAACTGGTTGCCGGCGGCTTCAAAGACAAGGAAATAGCCGAGTACCTCTTTCTCTCGCCGCGAACGGTTCAAGACCACGTGCGCAGGGCGGTGGAGAAGACGGGAACGCGGAACCGGACCGCCATGGCCGTGCAGGCGGTGCTCGACGGATTGGCTCCGGCCCAGCACCTCGACGACGAATCGGACGCCGAGAACTAGCGATTCCCAGGCGTGGATGCGGCAATTGCCGTATTTGTACGGATAGACATCGCGCTGCCCGGCGTCTTCAATGGTTCGGCGGAAACGAACCACGAGGAGGCAACTGACACGATGCGACGCGGGGCATCCATCTTCTTCACGGTGTTGCTGCTGGTCGGTCTGGCGGCGCCGGCAGCGGCGCGGGCCAACACCGCCCGGCAGGGTTATTACTGGCGCGACAACACCCTTGCCTATGACGGCAGGTTCTCCTATGAGTACGATGTCATCGTCCACCCGGAGGGAGGGTTCGCCGACGACGGAAGCCACTCCTTCGCCTACATAACGGCGCAGAACAAGCACCCGTACTGGGAAAACACCCCGTATGGCGTCGAGGTCGTGATCGCCTACTTCGGCGGCAACCACGGCGCCAAGGAGTTCTGGCTCGCCTGGCTGGACGCGGAGCGGTTCGAGAACCCGTACGTGTCCCCCGACGCGGACTACCCGCACGGGTTCCTGGGGCCCCACTGGAACCTCTCGACGCTGCAGGACGAGGGCTATATGACCATCGGGCCCGACGGTGGGGGGCAGACGCAGCGCTACCTGCGGGTGCGGGCGGAAACCGCGCTGGTCTCCACCGGGTCTGGCACCTCGACCTGGGCCAACCGCGTCTATCTCTACGACTTCGACCAATCGAGCTGGGACCTGAAGGGCTCGAACCAGTTCACCGTGGGCGGTTCCGCGGCTCAGGTGCGCGACTACAGCGCCGCCCGCGGCGGCGGCATCTGGGCGGGCATCCTCGAGACCTACGGGGACGGCGACGGGCAGGCGGACCCGCGGCCGGACCTGAAGCCGTATGGCTACCGCAACCGCCACGTCGTGGTCACCAACGGCGGCACCACCTACTCGCCGACGCTCGACGGGAGCAGCAACAACTGGATCGACGACGGGGCCTACCGGGTCCTTCACCGCAGCCCCGGGGACGATGCCGAGTGGATCGGCGGCAGCCAGAGCCTGCGCCATGTGGTGGGACGCCTCGACAACGCCGATGACCGGCTCCGGCTCGGGGTCGACGGGATGGCGGTCGGGGAAGTCGGGTACGGCGTGGAGGGCGACTTCGATCTCGGCTGGCTGGGGGTGGCTGACCAGGTCGAATTCAGCGCCGAAAACGACGACGGCGGCTATAGCTGGGGATTCGGCCTGTTCAGCGCTGGCGATGAGGATCGCGGCGGCCTCGACCTCTCCGGGTACTGCGTCTCGCGCGGGTATCAGGAAGCGGTTCTGACGGGGCCCGAGCAGGGTCCCTCCGCGGCATACGGCTGGCGCTGCAAGTCCGGCGCCCAGCTTTTCGGGATCGACATGCAGGGCGCCTGCCGCACCGCGATCGGAGCCGGGGCCTACGCGCGCGTGCTCGATCCCGACGACGCGACGTCGTGGCGGTGCTTTGCTCCCGTCGCGGCGGCGGCGGACGTGGTCGGCGACGAAGGCAACCTCGTCTTCTCAGACGTCGAGGGTGACGTCGGCGTCGCCGGAGCGTGGGACGACGACCTGACCAGGCCCGGCCAGGTCGTGAGGCGCGACCTGGTCACCGTTGGGGGAACCGTTCTCGGCCAGGCGCCCGGCCGGCCGGTCTCACCGCCACCGGGCGGCGGTCCGTCGCCAGGAGGAGGCGGCTCGTCGTCCGGGAGCGGCGGCTCGTCCTCCGGCCCCCGCCTAGAGTCGACCTCGGCGCCTCCGTCCGGGGCCGGCGCTTGCACTCCGGTTGCCCACGTTCGCTGGGTCCGGCGCGTGCGCTGGGTGCGGCGGCCCGGAGGCCGGCCCGGCAAGGTCCGCCGGGTCCGCTGGGTGAAGCGCATCGACCACGCCTGCAGCGGCTGACTGGTTAACAGAGGGGCGAGGCCTCGCCCCTCTGTGATCTGCATCACACGCGCAACTATTGCGCTTGAGAAATGATTGCGCTAGTGCAATCATTGTCGACATGCAAGCGAGCGATGTGAAAGCGATCGTCGACCAGGCCACCGAGACCAGCGCCGAGGCGCGGGAGACGGCGGCGCGGCTGACCGCGCTGATGCGCCACGTCTTCCTTTATGACCGCGGCAACCAGCTGCGGGTGATCGAGGACACCGGTCTCTCGATGACCCAGTGCAAGGCGCTGCTCGAGCTCGGCGGCCTCGGCCACGCGGCCGAGGCCTGGCAGGTCAGCGACCTGGCCGAGGTCTTCGGCGCCTCCGTGCCGTCGATGAGCCGGGCTGTGGACGGCCTGGTCAAGAAGGGACTGGCGACGCGGGTCGAGGACCCCGACGACCGGCGCGCCCGGCAGGTGAAGATCACCAGCGAGGGCAAGGACCTGGTCGAGACCCTGGTCGCCGTGCGGCGGACCGGGATCGAGGGCTTCACCTCGACGCTGACCGCGACCCAGCGCCGCAAGCTCGACGCCGCCGTCGAGTCGCTGATGGACCGCGAGGACATCGCCCAGACCTATGAGCTTTTGAAGGGAAGTGAGTCTGCTTGACCCGTTACAGCCACCTGATCACCGACCAGAACCGCAAGTGGTGGACCCTCGGCGCGATGTGCTTTGCGCTGTTCATGATCATGCTCGACAACACGGTCGTGAACGTCGCGCTGCCTTCGATCCAGAAGGACCTCGGCGCCTCGATCTCCGGCCTCGAGTGGACGGTCAACGGCTACACGCTCTCCTTCGCCGTCCTGCTCGCCACGGGTGGCCGGCTCGGCGACATCTTCGGACGGCGGCGGATGTTCCTCGCCGGCGTCGTCATTTTCGCCGTCTCGTCGGCGACGGCCGGGCTGGCGCCTGACGAGACGGCCCTGGTCGTCAGCCGGGTCGCCCAGGGCATCGGCGCGGCGCTGATGATGCCGGGCACGCTCTCGATCATCACCGATGCCTTCCCCGCCAACGAGCGCGGCAAGGCGATGGGGACCTGGGCCGGCGTCTCCGCCCTGGCCCTGGCAGTCGGCCCCGTGCTCGGTGGCTTCCTGACCGAGCACGTCAGCTGGCGGGCGATCTTCTACCTCAACATCCCGGTCGCGATCGGCGCCGTGCTGGCGACGATCTTCGCCGTCCGCGAGTCGCGCGACACCTCCGTCGGCCGCGACGTCGACTACGCCGGAGTGGCGGTCCTGACCGCCGGCCTGACGGCGCTGGTCCTCGCCCTGGTCGAGGGCAACAGCTGGGGCTGGGGCTCGCCGGAAGTGATCGGGCTGCTGGTCGGCGCCGCGGTGGCGCTGCCGCTCTTCGTCTTCGTCGAGAACCGGGTGAAGGCGCCGATGGTCCAGTTCGACCTGCTCTCCGACCGCAACTTCCTCGGCGCCGTGGTGGTGGCGCTGATCATCACCTTCGCGATGATGGGCGTCTTCTTCTTCCTCGCCCTCTACATGCAGGACATCCTCGGCTACACGCCGCTGGAGGCCGGCATCCGCTTCCTGCCCTCGACCTTGATGATCGTCGCCGTGGCGCCGGTCGCCGGGCGACTGGCGGACCGCTTCGGCCCGCGCTGGCTGATCGCCGGCGGGCTGGCCCTGGTCGCCGCCTCGCTCTTCAGCTTCAGCGGGATCGCGACCGACTCCGGTTACCTCGACCTGCTGCCCGGGTTCATGCTGCTCGGCATCGGCGTCGCGATGACGATGTCGCCGATGACGAGCGCCGCGATGAACGCGGTGCCGGTGCAGAAAGCGGGCATCGCCTCCGGCATCCTCTCGATGTTCCGGATGGTCGGCGGCAGCCTCGGGATCGCCATCACCGGCGCGATCTTCCAGAGCCTGGTCAGCACCAGGCTCGACACGCTGCTGACCGGCACCGGCGTCAGCGCCGCCCAGCGCGACGTCGCCGCCGAACAGCTCGGCGGTGGCTCGGTCGGCCACGTGCCCGGCCTCGACCCGGCCCAGGTCAAGGAGGTCTCGGTCGCCGGCGGCGAAGCGTTCGTCTACGGGCTGGGGACGGCGATGACCGTTTCCGCCTTCATCGCCCTGCTGGGTGCCGCAATCGCGGCGCTGGCGATCCGCGCCAAGAGCGGCGAAGGTTCGATCAGCGCCGAGGCCGCCGAGGCCGAGGTCAACCCCGGCGGCGAGGTGCTGGTCGCGCGCGAGGCCGTGGCCGCTGCCGGCGAGCGGGTGGCGTAGTGTCGCCGCGCGATGCTGGTCCTGCTGCCACCCTCGGAAGGCAAGACCGCCCCTGCGGCGGGAGCGCCGGTCGATCTCGCGGAGCTCGCCTTCGCCGCCGAGCTGACGGAGCCGCGGCAGAAATTGCTCGCAGCGCTCGCCGGGCTCGCACGGGTGCCTCGCAAGCGCGCCGTCGCGATGCTGGGAGTCTCGCCGGGCCAAGCTGACGAGGTAGCGGTCGACGCCGAGTTGGCGGGCGCGCCCGCGGCGCCCGCGGCCGAGGTCTACTCGGGGGTCCTCTACGACCGTCTCGGCCTCGCCGAGCTGCCGGCCGCGGCACAGGAGATGGTGCTGATCTCGAGCGCCCTCTGGGGCTTCGTCCGTGTCCAGGACCGGATCCCGTACTACCGCTTTGCGATGAAGGCGAAGCTGGACGGGATCGGGGCGCTGGCCGGGTTCTGGCGCGAGTCCTTGGCGGAGGCGCTGCCGGACGACGAGGGCAAGTTGATCGTCGACATGCGCTCCGGCGCCTACGCCGCCGCCTGGAAGCCGCAGCGAGCGACGCTGATCGCGGTGCGGGCGTTCAGCGAGAGCGGCGGCAAGCGCAGGCCGATCTCGCATATGGCGAAGGCCGTCCGTGGCGACGTCGCCAGAGTCCTGCTGACGGCGAAGAAGGCGCCGGCTGATCCCGAGTCGGCGGCCACGCTGGCCGAGCGCGCCGGCTTCACGGTCGAGCTCAGCCCCGGCTACCTCGACGTGATCAACCCAAGCTGAGCGCGGGCCAGCTCTCGGGGGCGCTGAGGTCGAGCGGGGGGAGGGTGAGGACCTCGACGTCGCCGAGCGCGGCGATCGTCTCGAGGTTGGAGGCCTCGACGTCGGTTGGCGCGGGCGGCCATGGCGTGAGGACGACCGCGGCGACCTCGAGGCCAGCGGCCCGGGCCGACTCGATCGTCAGCAGGGTGTGGTTGATGGTGCCGAGGCCGGGGCCGGCGGCGACCACCACCGGGTAGCCGAGGTCGGCAGCGAGGTCACGGACCGAGTAGCCAAAGGAGAGCGGCACCAGCAGCCCGCCGACGCCCTCGCAGACCAGGCAGTCGGCGCCGTCGGCGGCGGCCCGCGCCGTCGCCCGCAGCCGCTCGGGGTCGATCTCCTCGGCCGCCAGCGCCGCCGCCAGGTGGGGCGAGGCGGGGGGGTCGTAGCGGTAGGGGGCGATCGCGTCGTCGCTCTGGTCGGATCCCGCGGCCCGTCGCAACAGCTCGTGGTCGGTCTCGCCGCTTTCGTCGAGCCCCGTCACGCAGGGCTTGAAGACCGCGACGCGCTTGCCCTCGGCGGCGAGGGTTTGGGCCAGGGCGGCCGCGACCACGGTCTTGCCGACCTCGGTCCCCGTCCCGGTGACGAAGATCCCTGCCGCTCCGCCGGCCATCGCTACGACCTAGGAGGCGCGGGCCGCGGCGGGCCGCGAAGGAACCAGCCCGATCTCGCGCGCCGCCTCGCCGACCAGCTTCGCCGCGTTCTGCAGCTCGGGGGCGGTGTGGGTCGCCATCACCGTGAAGCGCAGTCGCGAGGAGCCCTCGGGCACGGTAGGCGGGCGGATGCCCTGGGCGAACACGCCGCGCTCGAGGATCAGCTCGCAGAGCTGCATCGTGCGCTCGGCATCGCCGACTTCGAGCGGCACGATCTGGCTCTCGGAGCCCTCGCTGGCAAATCCCTCGGCGGCGAGCTGGGCGCGCAGCACCGCGGCGTTCGCCTGCAGCACCTCGACCCGCTGCGGTTCGCTTTCGAGCACCTCCAGCGCCGCCGCCGCGGCGCCGACCGAGGCTGGTGGCAGCGCGGTCGAGAAGACGAACGGCCGGGCGCGGTTGACGAGGTAGTCGACGACCTCGGTGTCGGCGCAGACGTAGGCGCCGTAGGAGCCGAGCGCCTTGCCGAGCGTGCCGACGACGACGTCGACTTCGCCGCTGAGCCCGGCGGCGGCGACCGAGCCGCGACCGCCAGGGCCGACGGCGCCGGTGGCGTGCGCCTCATCGACCATCAGCCGGGCGCCGTGCTCGCGGGCGAGTTCGAGCAGCCCGGCCAGCGGAGCGGCGTCACCATCCATCGAGAAGACGCCGTCGCTGACGACGAGGGCGGCGCGCTCTCCGGCCTGCTCCAGCCCCCAGGCGAGGTGCTCGAGGTCGGCGTGGCGGTAGACGAAGGTCTCGGCGCCGGAGAGCCGGCAGCCGTCGATGATGCTGGCGTGGTTGAGCTCGTCCGAGAAGACGACCTCGCCCTTGCCGGCGAGGGCGGCGATCGTGCCGGTGTTGGCGAGGTAGCCGGAACCGAAGAGAAGCGCCGATTCGTAGCCCTTGAAGCGGGCCAGCCGGCCCTCGAGCTGGCGGTGGGGCTCCATGTTGCCGGAGATCAGGCGCGAAGCACCGGCGCCGGCGCCCCAGCGGATCGCCGCATCGGCGGCCGCCTCGCGGACCAGCTTGTGGTCGGCGAGGCCGAGGTAGTTGTTGGAGCAGAGCAGCAGGACCTGCCTGCCGCCGAGCAGCACCTGAGGGCCCTGCGGTCCTTCGATCAGGCGCAGGCGGCGGTACAGGCCTCGGTCGCGGAGCTCGGCGAGGCGGCTGGCGACGTCGGTCATACGGCAGTCGCCCCCGGACGCGGGAGCACGGGCGCGTGACTTCCGGTGGTCATTAGCGCGCCCGTGCGGGAGCAGAGGAGGCGACTTTATGTCTCTTCTTGACGACCCGCAGCTGCGTCGAGGGGTCCCAGAAGTTGGCCTCGTCCTGGTGGTCGATCAGCTCGTCCATCGGCGTCGCCGGTGCCTCGCCCTCAAGCCAGCCGGAGCGGTTGTCCGGGCGCGGGTTGGCGCCGTTGTCGGGCTGGCGGGCGACGTTCAGCCCGAGCTCCTCGAACATCGCCCGGTCCTCGGCCGGTTCGGCGCCGAGCGTGGTCAGGAAGTTGCCCATCATCACTCCGTTGAGGCCGGCCTTGACCGCCAGCTTGTGCAGGGCGCCGAGGTTCTCGACGCGGCCGCCGCAGAGGCGGAAGAGGGCGCCGGGGATGATCAGGCGGAAGATCGCGATCCACTTCACGACCTCCCACGGATCCATCACCTCGCGGTCGCCGAATTTCGTTCCATCCTTCGGGATCAGGAGGTTGATCGGGACCGAAGTCGGGTTGATCTCGGAGAGCTCGAAGGCCATCTCGACCCGCTGCTCCTCGGTCTCGCCGAGGTTGAGGATGCCGCCGACGCAGGTCTCGAGGCCGGCCTCCTTGACCGCCTGGATCGTTCGCAGCCGGCCCTCGTAGCGGACCGTGGTTGAGACCTCCGGGTAGTAGGAGCGCGCCGACTCGACGTTGTGGTGGACGCGCTGGATGCCGGCGTCTTTCAGCGCTTTCGCCCGCTCGGCCGACATGTGACCGATCGAGGCGCAGCGCTTGAGGTTCGTCTGCTCGGCGACCATTTCGGCGCCTTCGAGGATTTTCTGGAAGTCCCGTTTCGAGAGGCCCTGGCCCTGGGTGACCATGCAGAACCGGTGGGCGCCGGCCGCCTCGGCCGCTTTCGCGTGTTCGAGGATCTGCTCCGGCTCCATCATCGCGTGCATCGGCGTGTCCGCCTCCGCGTAGCGCGACTGGGCGCAGAAGCCGCAGTCCTCGGCGCAGCCGCCGGACTTGGCATTGACCAGCGAGCACATGTCGGTCGAGTTGCCGAAGTTCTCGCGGCGAACCTCCCAGGCGCGTTCGACGAGGGCTTCGATCTCCTCGTGCTCGGTCTGGCGGCCGTAGGCGAGGGCTTCTTCGAAGGTGATCAGCGGTGGCATGCGCGGTATCTGCCAGAGCAGTCTATGGGGAGCCGGGGCGGGTGGTCCCCCCGGACGGGGTGGCCGCCTGTGACGGTCCCAAAGCGAGGCCATAGCATCGCGGTATGGAGCGAGACGGAGCGCGGCGCCGAGCACGGGTGCGGCGCCGGCGGCAGATCGCGCTGGCGGCCCTGGTCGGACTGGCGCTGGCGGCCTTTGCGCTCGGCGCGGCGCTGGGCGACGGCAAGGGGCCGGGATCCGAGCCCGAGTCAAAAGCCGTGGCGGCGGCGGTGCCGAAGCTCCCGCTCGGCCAGCTCGCCGGTCAGCGAATCGTCACCAGTCTCGAAAGCACGGGCGTCTCGAAGAAGCTCGAGGCCGCGATCGGCCGCGGCGAGATCGCCGGCCTCGTCCTCTTCGCTGGCAGCTTCCCCAGCCGCGCCGCCGGTCAGCGCCTGATCGCCCGCTTGCAGGCGATCCCCCGCCCGCCCCTGCTGCGCGAGCCGCTGCTGATCATGGTCGACCAGGAGGGCGGCCAGGTGAAGCGGGTCGACGGCCCGCCGGACGCCTCCGCCGCCGAAATGGGCGAGCGCGGGGCGGCCTTCAGCCGCGAACAGGGCCGGCTCACCGCCCGCAGCCTGCGCCAGCTCGGCGTCAACGTCGACCTCGCGCCGGTGCTCGACGTCGCCCGGCCCGGCGGCACGATCGCCGCCACGGAACGGGGCTTCGGCGCCAACGCCGCCAAGGTGACGGCGACCGCGATCCCGTTCGCCGCAGCGCTGCAGGCAGGCGGCGTCGCCGCCACCGGCAAGCACTTCCCGGGACTTGGATCGGCCAGTGAAAACACCGACGAAGCGGTGCAGCGGATCGGTCTCTCGAAGGCGAAGCTGCGCGCGGTCGACGAGGCGCCGTATCGCGCCTTCGTTGCCGCCGGCGGCGACCTGGTGATGCTCGGCACCGCGATCTACCCGGCCTTCTCACCGCTGCCCGCGGCCTTCGCCCGCCCGATCGCGACCGGCGAGCTGCGCGGCCGGCTCGGGTTCGAGGGCGTCACCGTCACCGACGCGCTGGAGACCGTCGCCGTCGGCGCCTTCGGCGGTCCCGCCAAGGCCGGCGTCGCCGCCGCCCGGGCCGGCGCCGACCTGCTGCTCTACACCCATCTCAGCGCCGCCGAGGACGCCCGCCGGGCGCTGGCCAAGAAGCTCCGGGCCGGCAGGCTCGACCTCGCAGAGTTCTCCGAATCGGTGACGCGGGTGCTCGACCTGCGAGCCAAGCTCGGGCGTCCCTAGCGAGGACTAGGAGATCGGCGGTCCCGTGGTGTCGCCGCGGACCGCCTCGCGGTTGAAGACGCGGACGCCGTCGCGGCCGCCCTCCTTCGCCGCATACATCGCCGTGTCGGCCTCGGAGACGATCGCCGCGATGTTGGTTCGCGGCCGGTCGCCGAACATCGCCACACCGAGGCTGGCGGTGACCGGTTCGGGCTCGCCGACGGGGTTGTGTTCGCGGATCTCCCTGGCGATCGCTTCCGCCGTGATCCGCGCCTCGCCGACCGTGCAGCGGGGGAGGATTACCGCGAACTCGTCGCCGCCGAGCCGGGCGAGGACGTCGCTCTCACGGGTGCGGCGCCGCAGCAGCTCGGCGACCTCGACGATCAGGCGGTCGCCGGCGAGATGGCCATGGGTGTCGTTGACGTTCTTGAAGTGGTCGAGGTCGAGCATCACCAGCGCTCCCATCGTCCGCTCGCGCCGCGCCCGCGCCATCGCCAACTTCAGGTCTTCGTTGAAGCGACGGCGGTTTTTGAGCCCGGTCAGCGGATCCTCGCTCGCCTCGCGCTCCAGCTCCTGGATCCGCTCCTGCCGGCTCCAGACGAAGATCAGCGCCGCGAGCAGGGCCGCCAGGGCGATGCCGACGCCGCCGAGCAGCAGGGGCAGCGCCAGGCTCGGGCGGCTGGGATCGCGGACGATCAGCAGCCAGGTGCGGTCGGCGACGTGGAAGCTGGCCCTGGCAGGGTCGCTGAGCGGTCCCTCCGGCCCCATCACCCGTTCCTGGCCGACCTGCAGCTGGACCTGGTCGGAATCGGAGACGGCCGAGACCGCGGCCGCGGCGAGGTTCTGGACCGTGAAGCTGCCGGCGGTGAACCCGACCAGGGCGCGACGGCGCTCGGCGACGGTGTCGGTCGGGGCGCCGTCGCGGTAGATCGCCTGGAAGATGTTGATCCCGTAGCCGCCGACGATCAGCGGCAGAACCGGGGTCGAGACCGGTTTGCCGGTGTCGCGGGCGCGGGCCATGTAAGGGGCGCGGCTGGGATCCGCGCCGAGGTCGTAGCCGACCACGGGATAGGTGCGGAGATGGGCGACGGCGTAGGTGACCGGGTAGTAGACGGCGTGCTGCTTCGACGGTTCTTTGGGCAGGCCGTCGGGTCCCGGCTCGGTCATTTCGACGCCGTGCTCGCGTTCGTAGGCGGCGCGCCCTGAGGCCGGCACCTTCTCGATGAAGGCCGCGGCCTGCAGCGTGCCGTCGTCGAGCAGGGAGCGGGCGACGACGTCGAACTCGTGGGCGTCGACGTCGCCGTCGACCTGGAAGAAGGCGGCGGCGTTGGCGAGCTCGGCGACCGAGAGCTCGGCGACGGCGCCGGCCTGGTGGGCCGCACGCGCGGCCTCCTCGCGCTGCAGCTGGTGGAATTCGTCGCTGTCGTCGGAGTGGACGACGAGCGCCGCGGCCACGGAGCCGGCCGCGATCAGGAAGATCGCAGCGAAACTGAGCAGGAGACGCAGGCGCATGGGTCTTTGTCGGTCGAACGGCGTCCGCCTTTTAGGTTGGGAAGCCCTGTGCGGACGGTCGGGCGGCGATTCTCAGGCGTCGGGAGCGTTGTGCAGCGACTCCCAAAGGTAGAGGGAGGCGAGACTGCGATACGGGCTCCAGCGCTCTCCGAGGCGCTCGACCTCCTCCGGGGAGGGCATCTCTTCCAGCCCGTACTCGATCTGGATCGCCTTGCGGATCCCGAGGTCGCCGCCGGAGATGACGTCCGGGCGCTGCAGGTGGAAGAGCAGGAACATCTCCGCGGTCCAGCGGCCGAGGCCGCGAACGGCGACGATCTCCTCGATCGCGCGCTCGTCGGAGAGCTCGTCGAGGCGGTCGAGCTCGAGCTCGCCGCTGAGCACGTGGGCGGCGAGGTCGCGCAGGTACTCGACCTTGCGGCCGGAAAGGCCGGCGCCGCGCAGGTCCTCCTCGCTGGCATCCAGCAGCTGCTCGGGGCTCGGCGTGTGGCCGTCGAAGACGTCGAGCACCCGCAGGTAGATCGTCCGCGCCGCTTTGGTCGAGAGCTGCTGGCCGATGATCGCCCGCAGCAGCGCCCCGTAGGCGTCACCCGGGCGCTCTTCGGCGCGCCGTTCGAGCCGCGTCTCGAGGTCGATCTTGCCGACCCGGTCGATCAGCGCCGCCATCGTCGGGTCGGTGGCGGCGAGCGCTTTGCGTTCCTTGGCGCCGCTCACCTGCCGGTCCACTCCGGCCGCCGCTTCTCGGCGAAGGCGCGGATCCCCTCGCGCAGGTCGGCGGAGGAGAAGCAGGACTCGCGCAGGGCGACCAGCCCCGCCTCCTGCTGCTCGGTCAGGATCGGGCGCGAGTTGAGCAGGTTGATCGCCGACTTGTTGCCGCGCATCGAGAGCGGCGCGTTGGCCGCGATCGCGGCCGCCAGCTGCACCGCCTCGTGCCCGAGCCGGTCGTCCTCGACGACTTCGTTGACGAGGCCGATCCGCTCCGCCTTGGCGGCGTCGACGTTGCGGCCGGTGAGGAACAGCTCCTTGGTCCGCGCCAGGCCGATCGTGTCGAGGAACTTGCGCAGGCCGGTGTGACCGTAGATCAGGCCCAGTTTCGCCGGCGGCATCCCGAGCTTGGCGCCGGCCGCGCAGATCCGCAGGTCGCAGGTGATCGCCAGCTCGAGGCCACCGCCGAGGCAGTGCCCGTTGACGGCGGCGACGGTCGGCCAGGGATGGTTGGAGATCGCCTCCATCGCCGCGTGGAAGGGGTGGGCGACGAGCGCCTCGGCGTCGCGCTCGAAGGTGTCCTCGGGGATCGAGGCGATGTCGTAGCCGGCGGAGAAGACCGGCGGGGCGCCGGTGATCAGCACGCAGCGGGTCTCGATCCCGCGGTCCAGCGCCGGCAGCGTCTCGGCGATCGCGTCGAGGATCTCGTGGTCGAGCGCGTTGCGGCGCTCGGGGTTGGAGATGCGCAGGCGAGCGACTGCCTCTGCCGGCCGGTCGAGCTCGAGCTTGCCCCCCGCGAGCTGCTCGTTCACGGCATCCCTACTCCAGTACTACGAGGACGTCGCCTTCGCTGACCGACTGGCCCTCCTCGCAGCGGATCTCCTTGACGGTCCCGTCCTCTTCGGACTCGACCGGGATCTCCATCTTCATCGACTCGAGGATGACGACGGTATCGCCGTCGGCGACGGTGTCACCCACCGCGACCTCGACTTTCCACACGTTGCCGGTGATGTGAGCCTCGATGTCTGGCATGGCGCGGGACAATACTCGTCCCGATGGCGGCTGAGGAGGACAACGAGTTGGCGGCGATCGTCGCCGCCCATGACGAGGCGGACCGGATCGCGGCGACCGTGACCGCCCTGCGCGGGACCTTTCCGGCGGCGGCGATCTGGGTTGCCGACGACGCCTCGCGGGACGAAACCGCCGAGCTGGCGATGGCCGCCGGCGCCCAGGTCGTCAGCCGCGGTCGCCCGCACGGCAAGGGCGCCAACGTGACCGCGGCGGTGGAGGCGGCACTGAGCGCCGAGCCCGAACCGCGCCTGGTGCTGCTCTGCGACGGCGACCTCGGCACCTCGGCGGCGGCGCTGGCGCCGCTGGTCGCGGCGGTGCGCGGGGGTGAGGCCGACCTCGCGGTCGCCGCCTTCTCGCGCCGGGTCGGCGGCGGCTTCGGCATCGCCCTCTCCTTCGCCCACTGGGCGATCCGCCGCCTCTGCGGCGCCGAGACCGCGGCGCCGATTTCCGGCCAGCGGGCGCTGCGGACCGAGACCCTGCGGGCGACGCTGCCCTTTGCCCGCGGCTTCGGGATGGAGATCGGGATGACGGTCGACGCCGTCCGCGCCGGCTACCGCCTGCGCGAGTACGAGCTCGACCTCGAGCACCGCGCCACCGGCCGCAATCTCGCCGGCTTCCTCCACCGCGGTCGCCAGCTCCTCGACTTCGCTCGCGTCTACGCTTCGCGGGCGCGGGGGAGGAGGCCGGCTTGATCCTCGCGATCGATCAGGGGACGACCGGGACCACCTGCCTCGTCTTCGACCGTGAGGGGCGGCTCGCGGGCCGCGCCTACTCGGAGTTCGAGCAGCATTTCCCGCGGCCGGGCTGGGTCGAGCACGACGCCGCCGAAATCTGGGAGGTGACGCGGGCGGTGGCTGCCGCCGCCCTCGCCGACGCCGGGGTCGAGGGCGCCGAGCTCGACGCGATCGGGATCACCAACCAGCGCGAGACCGTGGTCGCCTGGGACCCGGAGACGGGCGAGCCGGTCCACCGGGCGCTGGTCTGGCAGGACCGTCGCACCGCCGAGCGCTGCGACGAGCTGCGCGCCGCCGGCCACCAGCCGCTGGTGCGGGAGCGGACCGGATTGACGATCGACCCCTACTTCTCGGCGACCAAGATCGAGTGGCTGCTGGCCAACGCCGCCGGCGCCGAGCGCGCCGTCTTCGGCACGATCGACTCCTGGCTGTTGTTCAAGCTGACGGGGCAGCACGTGACCGACTACTCGAACGCGGCGCGGACGATGCTGTTCGACATCCGCCGCCTCGCCTGGGACGAGGAGCTCTGCGCCCTGCTCGGGATCGACCCGGCGACGCTGCCGCGGCCGCTGCCCTCGGCCGGTGTCTTCGGCACGAGCGCCGAGTTCGGCGGCGAGGTCCCGGTCGCCGGCGTCGCCGGCGACCAGCAGGCGGCGCTCTTCGGCCAGGCCTGTCACCGCCCGGGGATGGCGAAGAACACCTACGGCACCGGCAGCTTCGTCCTCCTCAACACCGGGGCCGAGGCGCCGGACCCGCCCGACGGCCTGCTGACGACCGTCGCCTGGGGCCTCGGCGAGGAGGTCACCTACGCGCTCGAGGCCTCGATCTTCGTCACCGGCGCCGCCGTCCAGTGGCTGCGCGACGGCCTCGGGGTGATCGAGTCGGCGGCGGAGACCGAGGCGCTGGCGGCCTCGCTCGAGTCGAACGACGGCGTCTACTTCGTGCTGGCGCTGACCGGGCTCGGCTCGCCGCACTGGGACCCCTACGCCCGCGGCACGATCGTCGGCCTCACCCGCGGCAGCGGCCGCACCCACCTGGCGCGAGCGGCGCTGGAGGCGATCGCCTACCAGACCGTCGATGCTGTGCGGGCGCAGGAGGCGGCTGCCGGCGAGCGGCTGGAACTGCTCAAAGCCGACGGCGGCGCGGTCGCCAATCGCTGGCTGATGCAGTTCCAGGCCGACGTGCTGGGGGCGCCGGTCGTGGTCCCGGAGATCGCCGAGACGACCGCGCTCGGCGCCGCCTACCTGGCCGGGATCGCGGTCGGGACCTGGACTCGCGAGCAGGTGGGGGAGATGTGGCGCCAGTCGGCGCGCTATGAGCCGCAGATGAGCGCCGACCAGCGCGATTCGCTCCTTGCCGGTTGGGACGATGCCCTCGCGCGCTCGCGCAGCCAGACATTTGGCGGGTAACGCTTCGCGTAACCAGCCGGAAATGGAAGGGTTGTTCAACCGATGGCTGACATGAAGCCACAGGTCTACAAGGACCCGCGCCCGGCGGAGTACTTCGACCAGTTCCACCGCTCGGCGCGCAAGGGGTCGGTCTGGATGTACTCGATCGCCCGCGTCGTCCTCACCCTGCCGACGCTGCTGATGTACCGGGTCCGCGCGTTCGGACTCGAGAACGTGCCGAAGCAGGGGGCGCTGGTGCTCGCCCCCAACCACTTCAGCCAGATGGACCACTTCTTCGCCGGTGTCTACCTGCGGCGGAAGATCCGCTTCATGGCCAAATCCCAGCTCTTCGGGCCGCCGGTGCTGACCTTCATTTACAAGCACGGCGGTGTCTTCCCGGTCCGCCGCGGCCACCGCGACGAAGAGGCCTTCAAGACCGCCTACGAGCTGCTCGAACAGGGCGAGATGCTGCTGGTCTACGCCGAGGGCGGCCGTTCGCGCTCGCAGGAGATGGGGCAGCCGAAACCGGGGATCGGGCGGATCGCACTGGAGTCGGGAGCGCCGATCGTCCCGGTCGCGATCTATGGCTCCGCCCGCGTCAGGGGCTGGAAGCGGTTGCGCTTCCCCAAGGTGACGATCGAGTTCGGTGCGCCGCTCAGCTTCCCGGTCGAAGCCGACCCCTCGCGTGAGCGCCAGCTGGAGGCCGCGACCGAGATCTTCAACCGGGTCCGCGACCAGTACGAAGGGCTGGCTACTCGTAGCGCTGCTCGATCCGGGCAAAGAAGTCCGGATCGTGCCCGGGCGTGATCACCGCGTCCGGGAACTGGGAGTGGAACAGTTTCAGCTCCTGCAGTGAGCGGCGGAAGTTATGGGCGTCTTCGGGGCGGGGCGGCAGGGCCGCTTTGCCGAGCAGCTGGTCGAGCAGGTACATCGCGTCGCCGCCGATCACGAAGTCGCGCTCGGCGAGACGGCAGATCACCGACGTGTGGCCGGCGCTGTGGCCGGGGGTGAAGGCGAGCCGGACCGAGCCGTCGCCGAAGAGGTCGAAGGTGCGGCCGAAGCTGGCGTAGGAGTTGATCTCGCCGCGGTTGAAGTCGACCGTCCGGTATTCGAAGGCGTAGTCGATGTGCTGGCGCCGGTAGCCCTTCATCGTTCCCTGCGAGCCGGTCGTCGCCTCGACCCACTCGGGCTCGGAGCAGACGAAGGTCGAGTTGGGGAACTCGGAGATCGCCGAGGTGTGGTCGATGTGCAGGTGGGTCATCACCACCACGGGGATCTCGTGCGGGTCGAGTCCTTTCGCCCGCAGCTGGGCCGGGACGTCTTCGCCGACGGCGAGCGAGGGCTTGCCGAAGCGGTTCGAGATGCCGCCGAAGTTCTCCTTGCCGTTGGCCGCGATCGAGGGGTGCAGGCCGGTGTCGACGAGGATCGCGCCGGCGCTCGGGTGGCGGATCAGGAAGGCCGGCACCGGGATCACGTTCGGGTTCTTGTTCGACGTCAGCGCCCGCAGCAGCTTCAGGGTGAGGAAACGGCCGCCGGGGCTGACCATCGTCTTGTAGGGGAAGTCGACGTGGCCGGCGATCATCGGTTCGACGGCGACGCTCGTGCCCGGGGTACCCCCGGCGAGCGGTTCGTGCAGCGGTTGCGGCTCGACACTGACCTTCATCGCCTCATCACATTAGGCCGCCGGGGCGTCTATAGGCTTGCTCGGGGATGTCTGAAAGCTCGCATTCGCAGGTCTTCAGGGACGGCTTGCTCGATGGTCTCGTCTGTGCCGTCTCCGGCGCCGGATCCGGCTTCGGGCGCGAGATCGCGCTGGAGCTGGCCCGGCTCGGCGCCGTCGTCGCCGGCTGCGGCCGTCGCCCCGAGCCGCTCGAGGAGACGGCGTCGCTGGCAGGGGGCCTGCCGGGACGCTTCGAGCACGAAGCGCTCGACATCCGCGAGGAGGAGCCCGTCAACGCCTTCGTCGACGGCCTGCTCGAGCGCCACGGCCGCCTCGACGTCCTCGTCAACAACGCCGGCGGCCAGTTCCTCGCCCCGGCCGAGTCGATCTCGGCCAAGGGCTTTCGCACCGTGATCGAGCTCAACGTCGTCGGCACCTGGCTGATGACCCACGCCGCCGCGACCAAGGCCTTCATCCCACAGGAGCGGGGCAAGGTGATCAGCGTCACCCTCTCGCCCCACAACGGGATGCCGGGGATGGTCCACTCCGGCGCCGCCCGCGCCGCGGTCGAGAACATGATGCGGACGCTGGCGATCGAGTGGTCGCGCTTCCAGATCAAGACCTGCTCGCTGGCGGCGGGCCAGTTCGCGACCGAGACGCTGCTGACCAAGTACCCGCGCGAGGTCGTCGACAACGTCGCCCGCGGGGTCCCGCTCGGCAGAACGGGCCGCGCCGAGGAGATGGCCTGGATGGTCGCCTACCTGGCCTCGCCGGCGGGCGACTTCGTCTCCGGGACGACGATCACGATCGACGGCGCCCGCGACAACTGGGCCGGCCCCTGGCCGCCGCCGGCGCTGACGACCGAGAGCGGCGCGGTCGTCGCCGAGGAGCGCCGGGAGCGGGACTAGCGCGGCTCGAGCACGACCAGCGGGATCTCGCGGTCGGTGCGCGCCCGGTAGTCCTCGTAGCCGCTGTAGGCGTGGACCGCCTTGTCCCAGAGGGCATCGCGCTCCTCGGGTTTGGCGACGCGGGCGTGGACCTTGCGGACCTCGGAGCCGATCTGGACGGTCGTGTCGGGGTTGGCCTCGAGGTTGTAGAACCAGGCCGGGTTTTTGGGGAAGCCGCCTTTGGAGGCGACGATGACGACGTCGTTGCCGTCCTCGACGTAGAGCAGCGGCGAGGTGCGCTTCTTGCCGCTCTTGGCGCCGACGTGGTCGAGCAGCAGCATCTTGCCGCGGACGCCTGGGAACGAGTGCCCCAGGCGCCCACCCGTCCTCTTGTAGAGGAAGGTGTGGGCGCCCATGAAGCGTCTCGTCGCCGGCCAGATGTGGTCGGCGAGGTCGAGATAGCGCGGCGGACGCCGCTCTGTCCCGGTGGAGCTCAGGTGTACATCCCCCCGAACATGCCGCCGGTCACGTTCAGGACCTGGCCGTGAACGTAGTTGGCCAGCGGCGAGGCGAGGAAGAGGACTGGGCCGGCGGCCTCGGTCGGCTGCGCGGCGCGGCCGAGCGGGATCACCGCCTGGGCCATCGCCCGCATCTGCTCGGGGATGCCGAGCTCGATCTTCTCGCCGGTCGGCGAAGTGATCTCCCCGCCCTCCTCTTTGGCGGCGGTGAGGCGGGTGTCGACGAAGCCGAAGGCGACCGCGTTGACGTTGATCTTGAACTGGCCCCACTCCTTGGCGAGGGTTTTGGTCAGCCCGACGACGCCCATCTTCGCTGCCGAGTAGTTGACCTGGCCGGGGTTGCCCATCGTCCCCGAGGTCGAGGAGATGTTGATCAGCTTGCGGAAGACCTCTTTGTCTTCGCCGCGCTCGGCCTTCGCCGCCTCGCGCCAGTGTGGAGCCAGCGCCCGGGCGACGCGGAAGGGGACGACGGTGTGGATGTCGATCATCGCCTGGAACTGCTCGTCGCTCATCTTGTGAGCGACCCCGTCCCAGGTGTAGCCGGCATTGTTGACGCAGATGTCGACGCCACCGAAGGCGTCGACCGCGGCGGCGACGAGCTCATCGCCGGCGCCGGTCTTGGTCAGGTCGCCGGCCCAGACCGCGGTCTCGCCGTCGATCTCGTTCGAAGCTTCCTGCGCGACGTCGGCGTCGAGGTCGTTGATCAGCACCTTGGCGCCCTCGGCGACCATCAGTTCCGCGGTGGCGCGGCCGATCCCGCGGGCGGAGCCGGTCACGATCGCGGATTTACCCTCAAGAAGTCCCATCATCTCCCTCTCACAGTTGGTTCTGCAGTCGGGCGGGGAGGCTACATCGAATCGGTAGGACTGGTCGACTGGCCAGTCAACTTCCTGGACGACCTTTTTGTGCGGCCGGACAAAGGCCGCCGAAGCCGTCGTCAGCCGAGGCGGACGCCGCCGTCGTCGGTGATCGTCCAGTGCGGGTTGTGGGCGACCTCCCAGGGGTGGCCGTCCGGGTCGAGGAAGATGCCCGTGTAGCCGCCCCAAAAGGTCTCGGCCGGCTCGCGGCCGATCGTCGCGCCGGCGGCGCGCGCCTCCTCGATCACGGCATCGACCTCCGCCGTCGAGCCGAAGTTGAGGGCCAGCGTCGTCCCGCCCCAGCCGCCTGAGTCCTCGACGCAGCTGTCCTCGGCGAGCCGGGCCCGGTCCCAGAGTGCCACCACCATCTCGCCGGCCTGGAAGAAGACGACGTCGTCGCCGGGCGCGGCGCCGGTCGTCCAGCCGACGCCTTCGTAGAAGCGCCGCGAGCGCTCGAGGTCGGTGACGCCGAGGGTGATGAGGCTGACCCGCTGCTTCACACGTCCGAGTATCCCAGTCAGAATGCCCAGCGTGGGCGACGTCGGGAGCATCATCGGGTTGGCTTTGTTCGCGGCGGTCAACCCGACCCTGCTGGCGGTGGTGACGATCATGATGCTGCTGCCGAACACGAAAAGGCTGATGTTCGGCTACCTGATGGGCGCTTACATCACCAGCATCACGCTGGGGATGGTGATCGTCTTCTCGCTCCACGACTCGGGCGCAGTGAGCTCGGCGAAGCGGACCCTGAGCCCGATCGAGGACTTCGTCATCGGCGCGATCCTGCTGCTGGCCGGGTATGTGCTCCGCAGCCGCGGCGAAGAACTGCGCGAGCGGCGCAAGCATCGCAAAGAACACAAGGAACAGAAGGCGGGCGGCGAGCCCAAGCAGTCGTGGCCGGAGCGGATGCTCGGCCGCGGCTCGGCCCGGGTCACTTTCGTCGTCGGTCTCCTGCTCAGCTTCCCGGGCGTCTCCTTCCTGACCGCGCTCACTCGCATCGCCAAACTCGACTGGGCGCCGGCGCCGACCGCGGCCTTCGTGATCGTCATCGCCCTGGTCCAGCAGCTGCTGCTGGAGCTGCCGCTGCTCGGCTACGCGTTCGCCCCCGACTGGACCCAGGACGCGGTCAAGCGCTTCCGCGCCTGGATCAGCCGCAGCGGCCTGCGGGCCGCCTCCTACGTGGCGCTGACGCTGGGTGTACTGCTGATCCTGCGCGGCGTGATCACGCTGCTCTAGCGCGGCCCGCTCTGGGTTCTCGTCGCCAGGTACGCGTCGAGTCGTTTGCTCTCCTGCGTGTCCTCGTAGGTCTCGTACTCGCGCAGCTTGCCCCAGGCGATCCGGCCCCAGAGCACGTAGCGGTTGTCGTAGACCCGGCCGTCCTCGGGGTCGTCGAGGTGGATGTGGCCGCGGACGCAGATCGTCTGCCGCCAGGGAAAGCCCTTGAGGATCACCTCGTCGGGATAGATCTGCAGCCCAAGCTGGGCGAAGCGTTCGAGCCATTGTTCGTGCTCGCGCTTGTTGCTCGCACCGGGGGCGAACGAGCTGTCACCGGGGAAGGTGAACTCGATGTCGTCGGCCTCGAGCGCGAGCGTCGGCCCGAGGTTCCCGGCGCGGATCGCCGCCATGTTGCGGGCGATCATCTTGCCTGCCAGCCACGAGAGCATCTGCGCCTCCTTGTCCGTGGGGTTGCCCCAACCATAGGGAGGCCCGGTGCGCCAGACTGGGCCGATGCGGTCCTGGCCCTCGTTCGTCACCCGCTGGGGTTCGACGGCGCCCGAGCGGGCGGCGCCCTATCCGTGCGACGCCTTGCTGGCGGCGGCGGAGACGACCCTGTGGCGCGCCGTCGACGTCGCGGCGCCGGCCGCGGTGGTCTTTCGCTGGCTCTGCCAGCTGCGGGCCGCCCCCTACAGCTACGACCTGCTCGACAACTTCGGCCGCCGCAGCCCGCAGGAGCTGACGCCGGGCCTGGAGCGGCTGGAGGTCGGCCAGCGGGTGATGACGATCTTCCGCCTGGCCGAGTTCGAGCCCGGGCGCTCGCTGACCGTCGTCTCGCGCGGGCCGCTGTTCGGCGAAGTCGCCTGCACCTACCGGGTGGAGCCGAGCGGGGAGGGGGCGTCGCGGCTGGTGCTGAAGATCCTCGCCCGCTACCCGGCGGGGCTGCGCCGGCCGCTGCTGCGATTGCTGCTGCCGCCAGGGGATCTGGTGATGGCGCGGCGCCAGCTGCTCAACCTCAAGCGCCTGGCCGAGCGATCTCCCGCAGCTCCCGAGGCCGCAGCAGCGCCATCAGCGTCGAGCTGTCGATAACCGCGAGCCCGCCCTTGCGCAGCTTCACCTTGGCGCCGGTAAGGCGGGCGACCTCGTCGGAGAAGTCGGGCTCGTGACCGACGAGGAGGACGTCGCCGTGGCCGGCGGCGAGGCCGAGGGCGTCGAAGCCGCCGCCGCGCAGCTCGTTGGCGGTCTCGGGCTCGAGGCCGAGCGCCTCGCAGGCGAGCCGGGCGGTTTCGGCGGCGCGGACCTTGGGGCTGGTGAGGCAGGCGCCGGGCGCGATCGTGAGCGCCGCTAACGCGCGACCGGCGGCGCGTGCCTGGTCTTCGCCCTTGGCGGTGAGGCGGCGGGCGGAATCGTCGCCGTTGCCGTCCTCGGCATCACCATGCCTTAAGAGATAGATCACGTTTTCGCTCCAAATCGGCGTATCCGGAGGGTGGGGATGCGCCTGTCCGTGCAGATCATTAGCATGCGCTCACATGCCAGTTCGTCTTGGCATTCGCTTTCTCGTATTCGCGCTCGCAATCATGGCCCTCTTTGTGGTCCCGAGCGCGGCAACGCCGGCTGGGCAAATCACCCTCTACGGCGCCGAGTCGGGCACCCATCTGGTCCTGACCGAAGAGAACGGTCACCTTGTCGCCCGCGGCTTGATGGCGGCCGAGCACCCCAAGGGCTGCAATCTCTCGCCGAACCAGATGCAGGCGGTCTGCCGTCTCGACGGCGCCGAGGGGATCGAAATCACCCTCGGCCCCTCTGGCGACTTCCTCGAAATCGCCAGCCCGATGCCCGTCCCGGTCACCGCCTACCTCGGCGACGGCTCGGACAAAATGATCGGCAACGCCGAGCCGGACACCTGCTACTCGGAAGGCGCCCGCCGCAACCGCTGCATCGGCGGCGGCGGCAACGACGTTTGCATCACCGGCGAGAAGAACAGCGACTGCGTCGGCGACGGCGGCAACGACTACTGCGAGACCGCCGACGGCAGCGACGGCTGCTGGGGCGGCGAAGGCGACGACATCTGCAAGATGGGCCCGGGCATGGACGGCTGCCACGGCGAAGGCGGCAACGACTACCTCTACGGCGGCGCCAACCCGGACCAGCTCTACGGCGGCAGAGGCTGGGACTACTGCGACGGCGGCCCTGGCCGCGGCAAGTCCCACAGCTGCGACGCCGGCCCCGGGGGCTAGCTGGCCTCTTTGGCTTCTGCGCGAGCGCGCTTCCCAGCTAGCTCATCGAGATGAAGGCGGGGCGGCTGCCCTTTTCGACCATCTTCCTCAGGTGGGGTTCGGCCTCGAGGCTGGGCCCGAAGTTCATTTCCGTGGCGATTGCCCCAGGGATCTTCGACTCGACGTCCTGGAAACGGTTGCGATCGTGGCAGGTGACGACCACTGGCTTCGCAGGGGCTGCCCGCCTGAGGGCGCGGACAAGCGCCGGATCGTGGAGAGAGTGCCCGATCACGAGGACCGAGTCGGCTGCGTCGAGCGCGGCATCGAACTCGATCCAAAGCTGGTTGACCACGGCATCGCTGGTCGGGTCCTTTTCCGGGTCCGGATAGAGAACGACCGGCGTGCCCAGAGTGGGATTGAAGGGCAGGTCGGCGGGGTGATTGCCAACCTGGCCGTTGCGCTCGTACCAACCCACCGCCCCATGAAGGTGGATCGCAGGGGTCTTCGGCCCGGAGCCGAGCCCAGTCGGTTCCAGGACTTCGAGTCGGTTCGGCCGCCACCGGAAGCCCGTATCGACCTCGAAGCCAAGGGTCTCGAGGGCCGTCTCTCCGGACCGGTCGTAGTTCGTGGTGGCAAGGGCGATCTCCGGCTCGCCCAGCTGCTGGAGAAGTGCCTGGTAAGCAGCTGACGCCTTGTCGTCGTCGATCCTGAGTTGGCCGAACTGCTCGTAGAGCGTGACGTTGATCGTCTCCATGATCACTGCCATTCGCTGATCGGTTGCCCGTCGCGCAACCTCGACTGCTTCGATATGAGATCCCGCCTGGTGGCCCCCAAGGTCCTGGAATCGCAGCTCGAGCGGGCGCACTTGCTCCCAACGCAGTAAGAGCCCGAGGTTCTTCTCGAACTCTGGCCCTTGTAGGCCCGGCGTCAAGTGGCAAGCCTGCGCGAGCTTCGGCTCACGGGCATCGAGCGCGTCGCAAAGCGCGTCGGACCAGTCCGGCATCAAGGGCATCTGCGCGTCGGCGCCGAGATTTCGACTCGCCCCCGCCCCGGTTATGAGTAGGACTTTCATCGCGTTCGAAAGGATCGAATCGAGACGAAACCGCCGCGGCGCTACCCCTCCGCGGCAGCTTGTTCCTCGACTGGGGCGGGTTCGAGGATTTTCGGAAAGGCCTCGCGGGTGCCCGGCTTGAAGGCCAGAACGAAGACGTCCCGGCCTTCACGCCACGCATTGAAGGCCTTGATCACCATCGCAAACAGGACGTAGCTCGTCAGCCGGTAGGTCGGGTCCCGCTGGTCTCGCTCGAGGATCGAGCGGAGTGCAACGATCGGATTGCCACTGGACAGCCCATCCGGTTGGCAGATCCCTTCGAAGAAACGAGTCCCTTGACCGGGGTCCGCCTCGTCGAACAGGTAAATCAGGACCGCCGTGACGCTGATGCGCAGACCGGTATCTCTCAGTACCTGCCGGGCAAGAGGCAGCCCCTCTTTAATCCCGGGCTCGTCCGCGAGCAGTGCGAGCGCCTCCTGAGAAGTCGGTGCGGTGGAACCGCTGTTGTTGAGACGGTGTCCATTCCGGTAGCGATAGAGCATCGCCAGCATTGCGGCGAGATTCGCGGTTTCGTTCTCGCCGTGGAGTGCCAGGACGTCGGATAGGTTGCGCCGCAAACCGGCGTCCATCGTTGCCTGACTCACGACCGGCAGCCCGCGGATGACCAGAAACGGCACGGTGACGCCCGACTTGACCACAGCGTGGAGGCGATGCTGCCCATTCAGGAGCGTTCCGTCCTCCGCGATCTGGATCGGCTCGCCGTTTTCTCTCCACTCACCTCGCTCCATCGCTGCTGCCAGCTTGCGGACATAGTCCTGCCGCATGGAGCGATTGTGCGTGTTCTGCTCGAGCAGAGCACGTGCGTCTGCGGGAGACAGATCTTCGATTCGACTGTCAAGCGGCTGAGGCATCCAGCACCCCCTGTCCGTCGATGCCGGCGATGACCGGGAAGACCTCGGTCTTTTTGAATGCGAGAAGTTCCACCGATCGACCGGCTCTCTTGTGGTTGAAGGCCTTGATCATCAGGGCCGCAAGGGTCCGTGGCGAGTGACCGAAGGTGCGCTCTTTTTTCGGCCGCAGAAGCTGATTCCGGAGGTGGAGAACGGGGTCGTCTTCGGCCAGGTTGACCCCGTCGGCGAGTCGGTCGAAGAAGTCGGTTGCGGCTTCGGGGTCGACCTCCATGAACAGGTAATGCAATGCCGAGAAGATCCCGATTGGCCCACGGACGTGCTTGGTCACGCTTCGTGCCTTCCGCACGCTGTCGCGGATTCCCGGCTCCTTGTCCAAGAGCTCGAGGGCCTGCTGGGGGGACGGGGCGGTGGCATGCGAATAATCGATCCCCAAGCCTTCTCGAAAGCGATAAAGCATGCTCAGCGCTGCCCCGAGGGCGTGAGAGTCTTTCTCTCCTTCGATTGCGAGGATGTCCGCGAGTCTGCGCCGGCGCCCCGTGTCGACGGTGTCCTGAACTTCCATCGGTAGGTCACGCATGACCAGCGATTCGATTGCGATGCCGGAGTCGACGACAGCTTGCAGGCGATGCTGCCCGTCGATCAGCGTCCCATCCTCCGCCAGCTTGATCGTCTCTCCGTTCAAAACCCACTCACCACGTTTCAAGGCATCCGCCAGCTGACTCACCCGCGCCGGGCGCATATTCCGGTTGTGAGCATTCATCGCGAGAAGTGCCCGCGCCATCTCGGGGGTGAGGAGCTCAACCTCCAGTGACGGCTTGGTTGCAGTCTTCGTGGGCGGCATGGGGAGAATTGGTAGCTCAATTCTCGAGTCTCTGCAAGTCACTCTCGTTGCCACGGGGTATTTTTCTTTGCAAGCCCTTTCCTCCGTTCAGGCAGGAAATCCCTGCAAAAAAGCTAAAAATGCACGTCGAATTTGTTTCCCACACTTTTGTCCTTTTTCTTACGATAAAATCTCTTTGAGCTTGGGCCATCTACTCTCGTTGACGGATAGGCCTCGCATTTTCTGCTCGGACGTACCCCCAACGGCGGCAGGTTTGCCGGTCCACCCGCGTAAGTTCAACTGCTTCGGGGGGCGCAGATTGTCCGGAAACGTCTCGTGGGCGCGGTAATCGGCGCCCGTACCGAACTCCTGCCCTCTGTTAGGGCGCCACAATTCCAAAAAGGGGAGCTACAGGCCCAGCGTCTTACCGATGATCTCTTTCATGATCTCGTCGGTGCCGCCGCCGATCGGGCCGAGGCGGGCGTCGCGGACGGCGCGCTCGATGCCGTACTCGCGCATGTATCCATAGCCGCCGTGGATCTGGAGTGACTGGTCGGCGATCTCGAGGACGGCGCGCTGGGTCATCAGCTTCGCCATGCTCACATCGGTGATGCAGTTCTGGCCGGTGTGGAAGAGGCGGAGGGCGTTGTAGGTGAGGGCGCGAGCGGCCTCGGCCTTGGTCGCCATCTCGGCGACGTGGTGGCGGATCGCCTGGAACTTGCCGATCGGGCGGCCGAAGGCTTCGCGGTCGGAGGCGTAGGCGACGGTGACGTCGATCAGGCGCTGCATCGCGCCGACGGCACCAATCGCCATCAGCAGCCGCTCCCAGGCGAAGTTGGCCATGATCAGTTTGAAGCCGCCGTTCTCCTCGCCGAGGAGGTTCTCGGCCGGCACCTCGACGTCGGTGAAGGAGAGCTCACCCGTGTCGGATGAGTGCCAGCCCATCTTCTCCAGCTTCTGCGCCACCTCGTACCCGGGCATCTCGCGCTCGAGAACTAGGAAGGAGATGCCGCCGTGGCCGCCTTCCTCGGTCGTCTTGCAGGCGCAGACGAGGAAGTCGGCGCGGACGCCGTTGGTGATGAAGGTCTTGGCGCCGTTGACGACGTAGCCGTTGCCGTTGCGGCGGGCGGTGGTGGATAGCCCAGCGACGTCGGAGCCGGCGCCCGGCTCGGTGATACCCAGCGCCCCGATCTTCTTGCCAGCGATCCCGGGGACCAGCCAGCGCTGCTTCTGCTCCTCGGTGCCGAAGTTGAAGATCGGCGGCATCGCGATCGAGGCGTGGGCGTTGATCCCGGCGGCAACGCCGCCGGAGCCGCCCGACCGGGCCAGCTCCTCGACCCAGACCGCGTCGTGCAGGTGGTCGCCGCCCTGGCCGCCGTACTCCTCCGGGAACTTCAGCCCGAGGAAGCCGAGCTCGGCGCAGCGCGTGTAGAGCTCACGCGGGAATTCCCGCGCTGCCTCCCACTCGTCGACGTGCGGCGCGATCTCCTTGGCGACGAAGCGCGAGACGCTCTGCCGCAGTTCCTCGTGCTCCTCGCCGAAAGGCGGCAGCGTCGCCCGCGTGCCGCTGTCCTTGATGACGTTCACACCGCTCCCTCGCCGGATTCCGCGGGTGCCCGCCGGTAGCCGCGCCCCTCGGCGATCTTGCCGTCGCGGATCTGGGACCACTCGGTGCCGCGGTCGAGGCGCTTGCCGCCGCTGTTCGGATCGCGCCAGGTCATCGCCCACTCGATCACGACCTGATCACCCTGCTCGATCGCGTTCTCGACGTACCACTGGGCGTCGATTGTCGCGACGCCGAGCGCGGCGAAGCCGCCGATCGTCTCGGCTCCCTCGTGCGGGCCGAGCCGGGTGTAGCAGTGGACGCGCTCCGTGCCGGTCATCGCTCAGTTGTCGTGGCGAGTTTGTCGCCCTATAGGTGACAAACTCGCCACGCCGCCGGCCTACAGGCCGTAAGAGCGGCCGATCACGTCGAGCATCACCTCGTCGGTGCCGGCGCCGATCCGGTTGAGGCGGACGTCGCGGTAGGCACGCTCGATCTCGTACTCCTTCATGTAGCCGTAGCCGCCGAGGATCTGGACGCACTCGTCTGCGACCTCGCAGGCGATCCGGGAGGAGAAGAGCTTCGCCATCGTGATCTCCCGCACCGGGTACTCGCCGTTGCCGAAGCGCCAGGCGGTCGAGTAGGTGAACTGCTTCGCCGCCTCGGTCTTCGTCGCCATCTCGGCGAACTTGTGGCGGATCGCCTGGAACTTGCCGATCGGGCGGCCGAAGGCTTCGCGCTCCTTCGCGTAGTCGAGCGTTTTCTCGATCATCCGCTCGGCCCCCGCGTGGCAGCCGGCGGCGGCGACCAGGCGCTCGCCCTGGAGCTCCCAGGCGATGTGGTAGAAGCCTTTGCCGACCTCGCCGAGCACGGCGTCGGCGGGGACGCGGACGTCTTCGAAGGCGAGTTCGCCGGTGTCGGAGGCGTGCATTCCCATCTTCTCGAGCTCGCTGGAAACGGAGAAGCCGGGAACCTTCTCGCCGTTCTCGTCGCGCAGGTCGACGACGAAGAGGGTGATGCCGGCGTGGCGCTCCTCGGGGTCGGTCTTGCAGACGAGGACGATGAAGTCAGCGCGCGGCCCGTTGGTGATGAAGGTCTTGGAGCCGTTGATCACGTATTCGTCGCCGTCGCGGATCGCGGTCGTGCGGATGCCGGCGACGTCGGAGCCGGCGCCGGGCTCGGTGATCCCGAGGCTGCCGACCTTTTCGCCTTTCAGGCCCGGTTCGAGGTACTTCTTCTTCTGCGCCTCGGTGCCGAGCAGGTGGATCGGGGGCAGGACCATGTCGGTCTGGACCGCGAAGCCCATGTTGGTGCCGCCGGAGCCCGAGTAGCTCATGCACTCGGCCCGGACCAGCGAGTAGAAGTAGTCGCCACCCTGGCCGCCGTACTCCTCCGGGAAACAGAGACCGAGGTAGCCGAGCTCACCGGCTCGTTTCATCTTCTCGGTTGGCCAGTAGGTGTCCTCCCACTCGTTGCGGTGGGGCCAGAGCTCTTTCTTGACCCAGGACTGCATCGACTCGCGCAGGTCTTCGTGCTCCTGGCTGAAGATGAAGTGCTTGCGCCCGGCCTCGTGGTCGGGCTTGATGACGCTGGAGCCGTTCGTAGTCGCGGTCGACACTGGTTTCTCTCCTCGGTCGTTGGTGCGGTTGTAGCTTTCCCGAAAGCGAGTAGACAGTAGCACTTCCCACTTTCGACAGCGGTCGCTATTGTTGCGCTCCGAATGGGTTCGGGAAGCTACGAGAAGGTCTCCTACGAGGTCGCCGACGGCGTCGCCACGGTCACCCTCGACGACCCCGAGAAGCGCAACATGCTCTCCGGTCAGATGCTGACCGAGCTGGTCGCGGCGATGGAAGAGGCGCGCGACTCGGATGCCGTCCGCGCGGTTGTTCTCACCGGGGCAGGTCAAAAGGTGTTCTGTGCCGGGGCGGACCTAGGTGGCTTCGCTTCCGACGTTTCGCTCGTCGAAAAACATTTCGCCAGTGATCTTTTCCTTGATTTCTTCCGGCTGATGCCGCGCCTCGGCAAGCCCTCGCTGTGCGCCGTCAACGGCCACTGCCTCGCTGGGGGCATGGGCCTCGCTCTCTCCTGCGACCTGCTGATCGCGAAAGAGGGCGCCACCTTCGGCACGCCCGAGATCAACGTCGGCGCCTTCCCCTACATGATCATGGCGATCATCTACCGCAACGTCCCGCGCAAGAAGGTCAACGAGATGATGCTGCTGGGCGAGCGGCTGAGCGGTGAGGAAGCGGTCGAGTACGGGCTCGCCAACAAGGTCGTCCCGGCCGCCGAGTTCGACGCCGCGGTCGCCGACTGGGCGAGCAAGCTCGCCTCCAAGAGCCCGGTCCTGATGCGCCTCGGCCACGACGCGATGTACCGCCAGCAGGACATGGCGGTCGACGACGCGCTCGAGTTCCTGCGCTCCCAGCTCTCGCTCACCTTCAGCACCGAAGACATCGTCGAGGGTGTCACCGCCTTTTTCGAGAAACGCGACCCGCAGTGGAAAGGGCGTTAGTGGCGACTGAAGAGAAGGACCAGAAGCACCTCCTGCCCGGCGCGGCGACGATGGGCGAGCTGACCGAGCAGCTGCACGAGCGGCGCGGGACGGCGAAGCTCGGCGGCGGCGAGACCCAGATCGCCAAGCAGCACGATCGCGGCAAGCTGACCGCCCGCGAGCGGATCGCGCTGCTGGTCGACGAGGGCTCCTTCACGGAGCTCGGCCTGCACGGCCGGCCGCACTTCAGCCAGCGGGCGATGGATGGAAAGGACGCCCCCGCTGACGGCGTCATTACCGGCTGGGGCGAGATCGAGGGCCGCCGCTGTTGCATCGCCGCCTACGACTTCACGGTGATGGCCGGCTCGATGGGGATGACCGGCGAGATCAAGGTCGGCCGCCTGCGCGAGATGGCGCTGAGCAAGCGGATGCCGTTCGTTTGGCTGCTCGACTCGGCCGGCGCCCGGATCCAGGAGGCGACCGGTTCGCTCTTCGCCGGCTCCGGCCAGCTCTTCCGCGAAGAGGTCGAAATGTCGGGGGTGATCCCGATGGTGGCGGCGATGATGGGCCCCTGCGCCGCTGGCACCGCCTACATCCCGGCGCTCTCGGACTTCGTGCCGATGGTCTCCGGCCAGGGGGCGATGGCACTGGCCGGCCCGCACCTGACCAAAGCCGTCACCGGCGAGGACATCACGATGGAGGAGCTCGGCGGCGCCAAGGTCCACTGCCGGATCTCCGGAGTGGGGGACCTCGAGGTCGCCGACGACGAAGAGTGCATCGCCGCGATCAAGTCCTACCTCTCCTACTTCCCTTCGAGCTGGGAAGAGAAGCCGCCGCTGCGCGAGGTCAGCGACCCGATCGACCGGATGTCGGAGAAGCTGATGGAAATCGTCCCCGACTCCAACCGCAAGCCGTACGACATGTACGAGGTGATCCGCGAGATCGTCGACGACGGCGAGTGGTTCGACGTCAAGCCGCGCTTCGCCCGCAGCGTCATCACCTGCTTCGCCCGCTTCGGCGGCCAGCCGGTCGGGATCATCGCCAACCAGCCCAAGCAGCTGGCCGGCGTCCTCGACAACGACTCCTCCGACAAGGCGGCCCGCTTCATCAACCTCTGCGACGCCTTCAACATCCCGCTCGTCTTCCTCCAGGACATCCCCGGCTTCATGGTCGGCTCGAAGGTCGAGCACGCCGGCATCATCCGCCACGGGGCGAAGCTGCTCTACGCGGTCAGCCGGGCGACGGTGCCGAAGGTGACGGTCGTCGTCCGCAAGGCCTACGGCGCCGGCTACTACGTGATGTGCGGCAAGGCGTATGAGCCGGACCTGATCGTCGCCTGGCCCGACGCCGAGATCTCGGTGATGGGGGCCGAGGGCGCGGTCGAAATCATCGGCCGCTCGGCGATCGAGGCGGCGGAGGACCCGGAGGCCGCCCGCGAGGCGATGCTGAACGCGGTCCGCGAGCGGATCGACCCCTACATCGCCGCCGGCAACGCGGTGATCGACGAAGTGATCGACCCGCGCGAGACGCGGCCGACGATCATCGGTGCGCTGCGGATGGCGGCCACCAAGCAGGTCGAGAAGCCGAAGAAACGACACGGCGTGATGCCGGTATGAGGGAGGCGCGGCGATGAGCAGCTTCGAGAACCCGGTGATCATCAGCTGCTCGATCAGCGGCGTGATCGCCAACCGCGACCAGTGCCCGGCGATCCCCTACACGCCGGAGGAGTACGCGGCCGAGGCGCGGCGCGCGGTCGACGAGGGCGCCTCCCAGCTCCACATCCACGCCCGCAAACCGGATGGCACCCCGTCGTATGAGGTCGAGGATTTCAAGGCGATCACCGAGGCGATTCTGGCCGAGGTCGGCGACGTCATCGTCAACTACTCGACCGGGGCGATCGGGATCTCGATCGAAAAGCGGATCGAGTACCTGCGCGCCTGCCGCCCCGACGTCGCGGCGCTGAACATGAGCTCGATGAACTACGCCAAGTACTCGAGACGGCGCAAGGACTTCGTCTTCAACACGGTTTTCGAGAACAGCTTCGAGACGATCATCGAGTTCCTCACCGCGATGAACGAGCTCGGGATCAAGCCCGAGCACGAGTGCTTCGACTCCGGCCACGTCGCCAACCTCGACCCGTTGCTCGACATGGGGCTGCTGGAGGAACCGCTGCAGATCTCGCTGGTGATGGGGGTGACCGGCGGCATCCGGCCGACGCCGCGCAACGTCACCCTGATGTCGGACCAGATTCCCGGCGGCCCGGAAGGTCAGAACCAGTGGCAGGTGATCGGGATCTCGCGCGACCAGTGGAAGCTGCTCGCCTCCTCGCTGGTCCTCGGCGGCAACATCCGCGCCGGGGTCGAGGACAACCTCTACCTGCCAAACGGCGAGATGTGCAAGTCGAACGGCGAGCTGATCGCGAAGGCGCGGCAGATGGCCGAAGACATCGGCCGCCGCCCGGCCAGCGTCGCCGAGGCCCGTGAGCTGCTCGGGGTGCCGAAGCGCGCGGAGGTCTGAGGCGTGAGCGCTCCGCCGCTCAGCGACGTCAAGGTCCTCGACCTCACCCGCCTCCTGCCCGGCGGCTTCTGCTCGCTGCTGCTGGCCGACCTCGGCGCCGAGGTGCTGAAGGTCGAGGACACCGGGATGGGGGACTACGTGCGCTGGTCGCCGCCCTACTACGGCTCCGACGAGCAGCAGGGCCTCGGCACCCGCTCGGCGCTCTACCTGGCGCTCAACCGCGGCAAGCGCTCGGTCCGGCTCGACCTCAAGAGCGAGGTGGGGCGCGAGGCCTTCCTGCGCCTGGTCGGCTCCCACGACATCGTTCTCGACGGCTTCCGCCCCGGTGTCCTCGACCGGCTCGGGGTCGGCTTCGAGCGGATGCTCGAGGCCAATCCGGGGATCGTCGTCGGCGCGATCACCGGCTACGGCCAGGACGGCCCGAACACCGCCCGCGCCGGCCACGACATCAACTACCTGAGCCTGGTCGGGCTGCTCGGCCTGACCGGGGAGAAGGGCGGGCCGCCGGTTTCCGCCGCCGGCCAGATCGCCGACGTCAACGGCGGCCTGATGGCCGCGGTCGGAGTGCTGGCGGCGCTGAACGACGCGCGCCGTTCCGGTGAGGGCCAACTGGTCGACGTCTCGATGGCCGACGGCGCCCTCTCCTGGCTGGCGATGGTCGCCGCCCAGTACCTCTGCGACGGCAGCGTGCCGCGCCGCGGCGAGGGGGTCCTCTCCGGGGGCGTCGCCTGTTACCGCTCCTACGAGGCAGCCGACGGCTGGATCAGCTGCGGCGCCCTGGAGCCGAAGTTCTGGGCTGCCTTCTGCAACGGCGCCGGTCGTCCCGACCTGCTCGAGGAGCAGTTCGCCGGGCCGGGGTCCGAGGGCCAGGCGAAGATCGCCGAGGTCTTCCGCTCGCGTAGCCGGGACGAGTGGCGCGCCTTCAACGACGAGCACGACTGCTGCATCGAGCCGGTCCTCGACGTCGACGAGGCGCTCGACTCCGAGCTCGTCCGCGTCCGCGAGATGGTGGTCGAGGTCGACCAGCCGCAGATCGGGCCGGTGCGCCTGCTCGGCAACCCGATCAAGCTCAGCCGCACCCCCGGCGACCCGACCCGCCCGGCGCCCGCCTTCGGCGAGCACACCGAGGAGGTCCTGCGCGAGGCCGGCTACTCCGAGGAGGAGGTGGCGGCGATGCTCGAGTCCGGCGCCGCCGCCGGGTCCGACGCGACCGGGCAGCCGGAGTTCCGGGCGTGAGCCGCACCGAGACCGACGTCGAGCTGCTGCGGATCGGGGAGCTGGCCGAGGCCTCCGACGTCCCGGTGCCGACGATCAAGCACTATCTGCGCGAGGGCCTGTTGCCGGAGCCGGTCAAGACCAGCCGCAACATGGCCTACTACCCGCCCGAGTTCGTCGACCGGATCCGGCTGATCAAGCGCCTGCAGGAGGAGCGGTTCATGCCGCTGAAGGCAATCAAGACGGTGCTCGACGAGGACACCGAGCGGGCCGAAGCGCTGCTCGAGCTCGAGGACCGGATCCTCGACCGCGCCCTCGTCGGCGAGCGGGCCCGCACCCCCGCCGCCGAGGTCCGCAAGCGCTACGACATCCCGAAAGAGGTCCTCGACCGGCTCGCCGAGCTCGAGGTCCTGACCCCGAACAGCCGCGGTTATTCGCCCTCGGACGTGACGATCATCGAGGCGATCAGCCGTTTCCGCGCCGGCGGCTACGACGAGCAGATCGGCTTCACCGTCTACGACACCCTGCGCTACAAGACCGCGCTGGAAGCCCTGGTCCGCGAGGAGATCGACGTGGTCATGAACCGGCTCGCCGGCGAAGTGACGCCGGAGCGAGTGGTGGAGATGCTCGAAGTCGGCGCCGAGCCGCTGCGTGACCTGATCGCCGCCCTGCACACGAAGCTGATGGTCGCCGAGCTCGAGCGCAAGCGCTCCGAGCGCTCGGGCTGATCGTCCCTGAAGGATTCGCGCCCCTATAGGGGCGTCAATTCTCCACTGACGGCCAGTGCCTGCTGGTCGGCTTCGACGCGCCGCAGGGTCATCGTGTGGCCGCGGGCGGTGGCGTATTTGGCGGCTTCGGCGAGTGCGTCCTCGACGCCCTCGCGGCCGCAGGCGGCGCGGGCCTGGGCGAGCAGGTGGAAGGCAGGCGGGATCTGCCAGCCCATTTCGCGGCGTGTTGCGACTTCGACCGCCCACTCGATCTCCTCCAGCGCCTCTTCGAGCCGGCCGAGGGCGAGGAAAGCACGCGCCCGCAGGGTCGAGCGCCAGGCCTCGGCCTCGCCGCCGACCCCCATCGCCTTGCGGTAGAGGCGATCGGAGAGCTGGACCGTCCCCAGCGCCTCCTCGGGTTCGCCGGCGATCAGCTGGACGTAGGCGGTCGCGGTCAGCGCCGTGCTGCGCGAGAAGACGTCGCCGAGCCGCTCGGTCAGTTCGCGGTTGCGCCGGGTCAGCGCCAGCGCGCCCTCGACGTCGCCGCGGTCGGCCAGCAGCAGACTCTTCGTCCCCAGCGCCCAGCTCTCGGTCTCGGGGTCTTCGCGCTCGGTCGCCATCCGCAGCGCCTTGTCGAGCAGCGCCTCCGCCTCCTCGACCTGGTCACGCTCGCGCAGCGCCATCGCTTTCGCCATCGGCCCCCAGGCAAGCGGGCAGCCGACGACGATCCCCGCGCCCAGGGCCGGATCGCCCCCAGTCAGCTCGATCAGCTCGTCGACCGTCGCTTCGACCCCGTCGAGGTCGCCGGCGCACATGTGGGCGTAGACCGCGGCGCTGCGGACCGCGACCCGCAGCGCCGGGTCGTCGGTGCCGTCGGCCAGCTCGGTCGCTTCCCTGGCGGCGGTCACCCATTCGCCCGAGCTCTCCGCGACCCCCGGCCGGGCGCCGGTCAGCAGCTTCAGCAGCGCCAGAGAGGAGGCGTCCCCGTGGTGCTCGGCGATCGCGACCGCTTCCGCCGCCAGGGTGTCGGCCTCGGTCCGGTCCATCCCCAGCCGCCAGGCATATTCGAGCTGCAGCATCCGCGAGAGCAGCGCCAGCGCGATCGTCTCCTCGTTCTCGTCGAGCTCGGTGGTCAGCTCGGTGACCCGCTGCCAGAGGCGCAGCGCGTCGCGTGGCTGGCTGTGGCCGGCCCAGTGGGCGGCGCGGGCGAACCAGCGCGCCGCCTCCAGCGTCTCGCCGCCTTCGGCGAGGTGGTGGCCGATCAGCCCGGCGAGCTCGTCGTGGCGACTGCCCTCGAGCTCGATCGTCGCCCGCGCCGCGGCGGCGTGGGTCTGGCGCCGGTGCTCGGCGAGCTGGGTGCCGTAGGCGACCTCGCGGGTCAGCGGGTGGCGGAAGGCGAGCACCCGCTGCGGGTAGATCTCCGCGTCATAGAGGAAGCCGGCCTCGATCAGGTCGCAGAGGGCGCGGTCGATCTGGCCCGGTTCGAGCCCGGCGGTCAGCCCCAGCGCCCGGGTGCTGACCTCCTTGCCGACGACCGATGCGACCTGCAGCAGCTCCTTGGAGCTCGGGTCGAGGCGGTCGATGCGGGCGGCGAGAATCGCCTGCACGGTGACCGGCACGCCGGCGCCTTCGATCGGCGCCACCAGCCGGTAGGCACCGCGCTCGCCGGCGAGATGACCGCACTCCGCCAGCTCGCGGACGATCTCCTCGATGAAGAAGGGGTTGCCCTGGGTGCGCTCGTGGATCGGCTCGTCGAGGCCGTCGAGCGAGGGGTCGGTGCCGGCGAGATCGGTCAGGAGCTCAGCGGTGTCGGCGCGCTCCAGCGGCGACAGCTCGATCGCCCGGTAGTGCGTCGCCGCCGCCCAGGGCGGTTCGTACTCGGGCCGGTAGTTGACGACCGCGAGGGTGTTCGTCCCTTCGATCGATTCGATCAGGCCGCCGAGCATCGCGTTGCTCGCCTCGTCGACCCAGTGCAGGTCCTCGAGCACGAGGACCAGGGTCTTGCGCCGGCTGGGGGCGTTGACGAGCCGGCTGACGATCCCGCCCAGCGCCCGCTGGCGCGCCTCGGCGCTCATCTGCGGCACCGGCCGGTCGGGGTCGGGGACGCCGAGGAAGTCGAACATCAGCGGCAGGTCGTCGCCGAAGCTGGAATCCAGCAGCAGCGCCCGGCCGGCGATCTTCTCGCGGGCCAGCTGTTCCGGCTCGCTCTCGCCGATCCCGAAGAAGGAGCGCAGCATCTGCAACACCGGCATGAAGGGGATCCCCTGCCCGTGCGCCTGCGCCTGCGCCTCGAACACCTCGACGCCCTCGACGCGGCAGTGCTGGACGAACTCGTGGCTGAGCCGGCTCTTGCCGACCCCGGGGTCGGCGACCAGCCCGACCGCGCCACCGGCGCCGCCCTTCGCCTCCGCCAGCGCTGCTTCCAGCGCCTCCATCTCGGCGGCGCGGCCGACGAAGCGGGAGAAGCCGCGCTCGCGGGCGAGGTCGAGACGGGAGCGGGCGGCGCCGACACCGGCCAGCTCGAAGACCCGGACCGGCTTGCTGGCTCCCTTGATCTCGAACTCGCCGAGATCGTCGAGATCGAGGAAGCCGGTCGCCAGCGCCGCCGCGTGCTCGGTCAGGTAGGCCTTGCCGGGCTCGGCCAGCGCCTCCATCCGCTGTGCCAGCCCGACCGTGTGGCCGATCGCGGTGTAGGCGCCGCCGGCGCCGGGGCTGATCGCGCCGGCGATCACCTCGCCGGAGTTGATCCCGATCCGGGTCGAGAAGTTGAGCCCGGGCCCGCGCCGCAGCTCGGCCGCGTACTCGGCGACGTCGTCGAGCATCTGCAGCGCCGCGTAGCAGGCGCGCCGTGCATGGTCCTCATGGGCGACCGGGGCGCCGAAGATCGCCATGATCCCGTCGCCGGTGAATTTGTCGACGGTCCCCTCGAAGCGGGCGACCGCGTCGGCCAGCATCGAGAAGAAGCGCTGCATGATCTTGCGCCACTCCTCCGGGTCCTGCTGCTCGGCGAGGTCCATCGAGCCGCTGACATCCGCGAACAGGACCGTCACCTGCTTGCGCTCACCGTCGTCGTTGCGTAGCTCGGTCACGAACAGCACAAGGTTACGCCGTGTTCTGGCTCGGCAGCCAGGGCGGCCGTATCCTGGGCGGATGCGATCCGTCCTCGTCACCGGCGCGTCGACCGGCATCGGCAGAGCGACCGCGCTGCGCCTCGACGCCGCCGGCTGGCGCGTCTTCGCGGGCGTCCGGCGCCAGGAGGACGCCGAATCGCTGATCCAGGCCGGCTCGGCGAACCTCTCGCCGCTCTACCTCGACGTCACCGACAGCGACCAGATCGCCGCCGCCGCGGCGCTGATCGAGGCTCAGTCCGACGGGCTCGACGGGGTCGTCAACAACGCCGGCATCGCGATACCGAGTCCCCTGGAGACGATCCCGATCGAGGACTTCCGCCGCCAGGTCGAGATCAACCTGACCGGCCAGGTGGCCGTGACCCAGGCCGTGCTCAGCTCGATTCGAGGCGCCGGCGGCCGCGTCGTCTTCATCAGCTCGATCGGCGGCCGCGTCGCCTTTCCCTTGACCGGCGCCTACCACGCGGCGAAGTTCGGGATCGAGGCGGTGGGGGACGTCTTCCGGCAGGAGCTGCGCCCATGGGGGATCCGGGTCTCGATCGTCGAGCCCGGTTCGATCGACACTCCGATCTGGGACACCGGCGAACGCACCGCCGACGAGGTCGGCGCCCGCTCGCCCCAGCGCGAAGCGCTCTACGGGCGGGTGATCGAGAGCTATCGCAAGGTCGTCAAACAGACGGCCGAACGCGGGATCCCGCCCGAGAAGGTGGCGCGGGTGATCGAGCACGCCCTGACCGCCGACCGCCCCCGCAGCCGCTACCTGGTCGGCATCGACGCCAAGGTCCAGGCACGGTTGAAACCGCTGATTCCCACGCCGGTCTTCGACCGCATCGTCGCCCGCATGATGGGCCTCTGAACGTGCGTGTCCGGCGCATATCGGCGTCCTCGGTCGCTCGCGTGCAGAAGCACGCCACGCTCCCTGCGTCCTTGATCTGCTTGACCACGCACGTTCAGAGCGGATCTATACTCACTGATTGACTGGTCAATCAACAGGGCGTGAGGTCTTGCGAGCAGCGGCGGTTCAACTCCATTCTACGGCCGACAAGGCGCGGAACCTGGCCACGGCGGAGCGGCTGGTGCGCGATGCCGCGGCCGACGGCGCGGCCTTCGTCGCCCTGCCCGAGAAGTGGAACCTGCTGGCCGGCGGCGAGGAGCTCCGCGCCGGCGCGGAGCTCCTCGACGGGCCGAGCCTGACCGCGGCCCGCGGCTGGGCCCGGGAGCTGGGCATCCACCTGCTCGCCGGCAGCATCTCCGAGCGCGGCGAGGACAAGGCCTCCAATACCTCGGTCCTGATCGGGCCCGACGGCGGCGACCTCGCCGTCTACCGCAAGATCCACATGTTCGACGTCGACGCCGGCGGCGTCTCCTACCGCGAGTCCGAGCACGAGCAGCCGGGCTCCGAGGTCGTCACCGCCCCGCTCGGCGAGGTCGAGCTCGGCCTCAGCATCTGTTACGACCTGCGCTTCCCGGAGCTGTTCCGGATCCTGGCGCTGCGCGGCGCCCGCGTCGTTGCCCTGCCGTCGGCCTTCACCAGCGCCACCGGCCGCGACCACTGGGAGGTGCTGCTGCGGGCGCGGGCGATCGAGGACCAGATCTTCCTCGTCGCCCCCAACCAGGTCGGCAGCGCGCCGCCCCACTACGACTCGTTCGGCCACTCGGCGATCGTCGACCCCTGGGGGACGGTCCTCGCCGTCGCTCCGGACGAGGAGTGCTTCGTCGCCGCCTACCTCGACTTCGGCGAGCAGGAGCGGGTGCGGGATTCGCTGCCGTCGCTGGCCAACCGCCGGCCGCAGGCCTACGCCTGGCCGCAACTGACGGAGGCACGGGCCTGATGGCAACCTCGAAAGCCGCCGTCGACAAGCGGCGCCAGATCCTCGACGCCGCCGTCCGGGTCTTCGCCCGCCAGGGCTTCCACGCGACCCGGGTCTCCGACATCGCCGACGAGGCCGGCGTCGCCTACGGGCTCGTCTACCACTACTTCCGCTCCAAGGACGAGGTCCTCAACGAACTCTTCGTCGAGCGCTGGTCGCTGCTGCTGGCTGCGATCGAGGAGGCCGACCGCGCCGGGGGTGCGCACCGCGCCCGGCTGGCGGCGGTCGCCAGCTTCATCATCGACTCCTACCGCCACGACCCGGAGCTGATGAAGGTGATCATCGTCGAGGTCACCCGCGCCGCCAACTCCTTCGGGCAGACCCATCTGGCGGAGATCCGGCGCGCGTACGAGTCGATCGCGAAGATCGTCGCCGACGGCCAGGAGGACGGCGAGTTCCGCGCCGACATCGACCCGTTGTTCGCCTCGATGTCCTTCTACGGAGCGATCGAGCAGCTGCTCTCGGGCTGGATCTTCGACGTGATCCCGGCCTCGGACACAAGCTTCGACAGTGCAAAGGACCTGCTGGTGACCACGATTTGCGACGGTCTCGAGCCCAGGTAGGTATGGTCGGGCCGCGTGGATAACGAGATCGTCCGCAGATTGATCTGGAGCGGGTTGCTCGCGGCAACCGGAGCGCTCGCCAGCATCGCCGCCGCTCGCGTCTCGGCGATCCTCTATCGCCGCCTCTTCGACGAAGACCCACCGGACTGAGGAGCTGCCGATGCCCGAGCCGAGCAACACGCCGCCGACGCCGCCGCAGACGCCGCCGCCCGTGCCGCCGCCGGTCGAGCCCGGCAAGCGTCCCGTCGGTGAGCTCGTCTTCGACGTCACCGAACGCGCCTCGAGCCTGATCCGCGAGGAGATCGAGCTCGCCAAGGCCGAGGTCACCGAGAAAGTCACCAAGCTGCTGCGAGGCACCGCGGTCGGCGTCGCTGCCGGCGTCTTCGCCTTCCTCGCCCTGATCCTGGCGATGGAGGGGATCGCCTGGCTGCTGGCCGAAGAGGTCTTCGACGGCACCGCCTGGGCCGGCTTCCTCGTCGAGTCCGCGGCCTTCCTGCTGATCGCCGCCGTCGCCGGGCTCGTCGCCTACAAAGCGGTCAAGGCCGGGTCGCCACCGGTGCCGGAACAGGCGATCGAAGAGGCGAAGCTGACCAAGGAAATGCTGACCAGGGAGCCGGAGGCCCCGGCCCCGGGCCCGACTCCCGAGGCGGCCCCGACCAAACAGGAGGGTGCGAAATGAGCGCCGATCCGAAACAGCCGACCCCTTCGACCGGGATGCCCGGCCGCTCATCCGAGCAGATCCGCCGCGACATCGACATCCAGCGCCAGCAGCTCGGCACCTCGGTCGAAGCGCTGCGCGGCCGCGTCACCGAAATCACCGATTGGCGCCGCCAGGTCGAGGACCACAAACAGCAGATCATCATCGGCGCCGCCGCGATCGGGTTCGTGATCGGCGTCCGCGCGATGCTGCGCCGACGCGGGCGCTGACAAGCTCCCAGATTCGATCTCCAGGGGGACAGGAGCGCCAGGCCGAGCCGACCTGACGCTCACAATCGGTCGGTCAAACTACTCGTCGACTGTTGTCTGTCCCAGCGGGGTGTACGGCTCGGTTTTTTCTTTCCGGCTGGTGAATGTGATGCTGCCGTCAATGCCGGCGGCCTGACCCCGGAACGTGAGCGATTTCTGAGCTGTCGTTGCAGCTTTGGTGCACGTGAATGTCGCCCCGTCCATCCCGCACTTGATGCTGCCTTTGACTTCATATTCGCCATTTAGCGCCGAGACCGAACAGCCTTCGACTTTGAAGCTCGTGAAGGCGGAGCCTTCGCTCGGTTCGACTTTCAATTCCATACCCGCTCCGGCAGTGGTTGCTTTGACGTTCGTCACAACTTTTTTGCCGGCGACTTCGCAGCCTTTGCCGGCGGGTTTGACGACTACCACGCCAAGGTATTCGACCGTACCAGTGCCACTCGCTGTGGGTTCTCCAGCTTCAGCTTTCATGTTTTCCATTGATCCGGTGCCTTCAACCGAGCTCGATCCTTCAGCCGAGCTCGATGCGATTTCGAATTCAATTCCGGCGCTGACACCGTGCAGTTTGAACGGCGTCGTCGTAGTTGTGTTGGCTCCATTGCCAGCATCGGTTACATACACTTCTGTTCTTTCTTTTTCGTTGAAGAATTTATGACTGAATTCACCGTTGCCCGGCGAGAAATCCGCAGTTTTGCAGTGGGCTTTCAGAAAGTCTGCAGGGCCGCCCGTTTTCTTACATGTGGCTGCTGTAATGCCCACGACAGCAAACGCACTCTGGGCCGCAACGGCGTTGACCGCCACTGCGCAGAGCATGCATACGCCCAATATCACTCCACGTTTCATGGTCTTCTCCCGTATGGGGTGTTAGAAATTTGTCGCGTCGCCGGGCCTTCGATCTGGTTCGGCTGAGGAGCCCGACCATCCACGATCTCCTCGACCTAGTCGACTTGTCAATCCACGAAGGTGCGCGTGCGCGGTTACAGCGCACGCGCGGAAAGCCGCATGCCAGCGAGCCCGGCTCGTTCGGTGGCGGCTAGGTCCGTAGAGCGGTTAGCTGACGAGCTCGGTCGGAACCGAGCCGACGCCGAGCAGGCCGGGACCGACGTGGGCGCCGAGGACGGCGCCGATTTCGGAAGTGAAGACCGGCTCGCAGCCGAAGATCTCGCGGCAGTCGTCGGCCAGCGCCGAAGCCGTCTCGTCGTCCTGGATGTGCTGGACGACCCAGCCGTCTGAACCCGACTCGTGGCGCTGGCGGGCGTAGTCGCGCAGTCGCTCGAGCGAGCGGGCGCGGGTGCGGACCCGTTCGACCGGGGTGATCTCCTCCTCGAGGGTGAGGATCGGCTTGATCTTCAGGGCGCTGCCGATCCAGGCGCGGGCGCCGCCGATCCGGCCGCCGCGCCGCAGGTACTCGAGGGTGTCGATCGCGAACCACATCTTCAGCGCCGTGCGAACCTCCTCTGCTCGGGCGAGCACCGCCTCGCCGTCGGCCCCGGCGGCAGCCGCGGCTGAGGCGCCGAGTGCGCAGAGGCCCATGCCGCCGGCGGCCGAGCGCGAGTCCATCACCTGGATCCGCTCACCGCCCTTGCCCTCCTCGACCAGGCGGTCGCGGGCCTGGTTGGCGGCCTCGAAGGTGCCGGAGATGCCGGAAGAGATGTGGATCGAGACGATCTCCTTGCCGGCTGCGAGCAGCGGCTCGTAGACGGAGATGAAGTCCCCGATCGAAGGCTGGGAGGTGGTCGCGCCACTCTCGGACGCGCGCAGGCGCTCGAAGAACGCGCCATAGTCGGCGATCTCGGTCTCCTTTTCCTGCTGGCCGTCGACGGAGACGTAGAGACTGATCACCTCGATCCCCCGTTCCTCGATCAGCGGGGCCGGGAGGTAGCAGGTGCTGTCGCAGATGACGGCGGTCTGAGTGCTGGCGTTCACCCCGGCGATTCTCTCAGACCGACCGAGCCGCGGAGCTGCCGCCCGGCGCTCGCTACACTTTGTGAAGTGACTGATACGCCGAACGCAGCGATCACCCTCACCGACAAGGCCGCCGAGAAGATCGGAGAGCTGCTCGGGGGGCAGACCGAGGGCGCCGAGCAGGCCCTTCGCGTCGCCGTCCGCGGCGGTGGCTGCTCCGGCTTCCAGTACGCGCTCGCCTTCGACCAGCCGAAGGACGACGATCACGTGTTCGAGGTCGACGGCGTCGCCGTCGTCGTCGACAAGGTCAGCATGCAGTTCGTCTTCGGCTCCGAGGTCGACTACATCGAAGGCCTCCAAGGCGCCGGGTTCCAGGTCAACAACCCGAACGTCGTCGCCGCCTGCGGCTGTGGCTCCTCTTTCCAGGTGAAAGAGGACGCAGCAGCCGCCGTCTGACCGGCGCATCTCTGCGTCCTCGGTCGCTCACGTGCAGAGCACGCTTCGCTCCCTGCGTCCTTGATCTGCTTGGTCAGCCGACGGCTGCTATTCGATTTGCAGGGGCGGTGACTGCGTGGGGGCGGCCGCCTGTGGAGCAGCCGTCTCAGGCTGCTCGAGGCCGAGCAGTTCGGCCAGCTCGCCGGACTCGTACATCTCCTCGACGATGTCGGCACCGCCGACCAGCTCGCCGTTGACGTAGAGCTGGGGGAAGGTCTGCCAGTCGGCGATCTCGGTCGTGACTTCGCGCAGCGGCTGCAGCGCCGGCAGCACGTCGATCGCGCCGTACTCGGCGTCGAGCGCGTCCAGCGTTTGGACCACGCGCATCGAGAAGCCGCAGCGCGGCATGTCCGGCGTGCCTTTCATGAACAGCAGCACCGGGTTGGCGGAGATCAGCTCTTCTACTTTGGACTTCAGCTCTGGGTCGGCCATGGCCCAAAGACTAGCTAGCCGAGGCCACCGGCAATCAGAGCTGGGTGGCGATCAAGCCGATGATCGCCGCGAGGAGTGCAACGAAGGCAGCGAAGAGTCCGCCGCCGACGACCAGGATCGTATGCTGCAGTGCATCGATCCGTTCGCTCTGGTGGTCGATCCGACCGCCCAGCTCGTCGAAACGGGCGCCGACTTGAGCCTTGAAGTCATCGAGACGTGAGTCGGTCCAGGTCGATCGCACTTTCTCCATGCTCCTCAGGGTAGGGATCAAGGCCGCACGCGTGGCGCACGGAAGTGTAACTTTTTGTCTGCGGAGGCGTCGCCGCTAGCCAGCGACGCTGGTCTTCACCGACAGCGCGTGGATCGTGCCGTCGTCGAAGCGCTCTTTGACCGCCGCCTTGACCAGCCGGTGCTGGTCGATCCGCGAGAGGCCGTCGAACTGTGGGGCGGCGACGACCGCGCGCAGGTGCTGGCCGCCGCCGTCTTCGTCGGAGACCTCGACCGAGGCGCCGGGCAGGGCGGCCTCGATCATCGTCTGCAGCTCTCCCAGGTCGACCGGCATCGGATCTCAGCCGACCTTCTCGCCGAGGGTGCCGAGCATCTCCTCGACCCGGACGAACTTGACCCGCGGCCGGCCGTGCGGCTCGCCGCGGCCGACCTCGGCTTGGTCGATCGCCTGCCAGTCCTCGAAGCTGACGAAGCGGACGCCGCGCTCGGAGAGCAGCTCCTCGACCGCGCCCGGCGCCGGGTTCTCCGGGCTGAGCAGGGTCTGCGACTCGACGTCGGCCAGCAGGTGCTGGATCGTCTCCAGCGCGTCTTTCTTGTTGGTCCCGATCACTCCCGAGGGGCCGCGCTTGATCCAGCCGGCGGTGTAGTGGCCGACCTTGTGGCCGCCGTCGTGGGAGTCGAGGATACGGCCGCCCTCGTTGAGGATCAGGCCGCGCTTCTCGTCGAAGGGGACGCCCTCGATCGGGATCCCGGTGTAGCCGACCGAGCGCAGGATCAGGCCGCACTCGAGCTCTTCGCGCTCGCCGGTGTCCCTGGCCCGCAGGGTGCCGCCTTCCTCGACCAGCTCGTTGCGGCCGATCACGATCTTCTCGACCTTGCCGTCGCCGAGGATTTCGACCGGCGAGGCGAGGAAGCGGAGCACAATCCGCTGCTTCTTGCCCTCCGGGGTGCGCTCGGAGAACTCCTTCAGGGTCTCGACGTTGACGCGCGTCGTCTTGTCGACCTCGTCGGACTCGAGGAAGGCGGTGCTGGCCGGGTCGAGCTCCATCTCGGCGGGGTCGACGATCACGTCGGCGTCCTCCATCTCGCCGAGCTCCTTGATCTCGGGGTTGGTGAAGGCGGCCTGGACGGGGCCGCGGCGGCCGAGGACGACGATCTCGCGGATCTGCTTCTTGTCGAGCAGCTCGATCGCGTGGTCGGCGGTGTCGGTCTGGCGCAGCTCGTGGTCGGTCAGCGCCAGCATCCGGGCGACGTCCATCGCCACGTTGCCGTTGCCGATCACCACCGCCCGCTCGCTGGAGAGGTCGAAGTCGTGGTCGGCGTAGTCGGGGTGGGCGTTGTACCAGCCGACGAAGGCGGTGGCGGCGGCGGAGCCGGGCAGGTCCTCGCCGGGGATCCCCAGTGCCCGGTCGGTCTCGCAGCCGACCGTGAAGACGATCGCGTGGTAGAGCCGCTCGAGGTCCTCGACCTCGATGTCGTGGCCGATCTTGACGTTGCCGAAGAAGCGGAAGCCCTCGCGGGCGGCGGTTTTCTCGTAGACCCGGATCACCGACTTGATCTTCGGATGGTCCGGCGCGACGCCGCCGCGGACCAGGCCGAAGGGCGTGGGCAGGCGGTCGAAGAGATCGACCTGGGCGTGCAGGTCCCCGTCTTTGAGGATGTGCTCGGCGGCGTAGAAGCCGCTGGGGCCGGCGCCGACGATGGCGACGCGCAGGGGGCTCTCTTCGGTTCCGATCTTGCTCATTGGAGCGCGAAAGAATAGGGAAAGACGATCGTCAGCCGAGCGCCGGGGCACCGGCGCCGACGGCGCTGGGGGTCCCGTCGAGGGCGTCGAGCGCCTTGGCGACCGACATCGCGACGCAGGTGAAGATCGGCGTCTCCCGCTCGGTGTACTCGCTCGACTCGGTCGGTCGCAGCTCGTTGACGAGCTCGAGGAACTCG
>DASSLT010000003.1:0-179873 GCA_035689305.1 Solirubrobacterales bacterium
TGCATTTGATCCCGCTATGCGGGATCAAATGCAACCTCGGCGGGGAGGGGTGCCGGGGATCGACGGTGCGGCGGTTTCGGAGTGGGTGACGGCGCGGGTGCCGGGGGTGCGCGGGCCGCTGCGTTTCAGCGCCGTCGGCAACGGGCGCTCCAACCTGACCTACCTGGCCGAGGACGGGCACGGCGGCGCCGTCATCGTCCGCCGGCCGCCGCTCGGCGAGGCGCTGCAGTCGGCCCATGACGTCGGCCGCGAGCACCGTGTGCTCAGTGCCCTGCACCCGCTCGGCCAGCCGGTGCCGAGGCCGCTGGCGTTGTGCGACGACGTGGGCGTGACCGGGGCTCCGTTCTTCGTCATGGAGAAGGTGCCGGGCGTGCTGGTCGACGACGCCGCGGCCGCGACCCGGCTCGACCCCGAGCCGCGCGCCCGCGCCGGTCACGCCGTCGCCGAGACGCTGGCGGCGCTGCACGAGGTCGACTCGGTGGCGGCCGGGCTGGGGGAGATGGCCCGTGGTGAGGACCACGCTGCCCGCCAGCTGCGGCGCTGGAGCCGCCAATGGGAGGCCTGCCGCACCCGCGAGCTGGCGCTGGTCGAGGAGGTGGGCGAAAGGCTCGCCGCGGCGATCCCGGCGCAGCAGCAGACGACGCTCGTCCACGGCGACTACACGCCCAACAACCTGCTGATCAGCCCCGGCGGCGAGGTCGCGGCGATCCTCGACTGGGAGCTGTGGACGCTCGGCGACCCGATCGCCGACCTCGCCTGGCTCTCGATCTGGTGGCCGGCCGACTCCGCCCGCTCGCCGCTCGGCTACGAGCCGCCCTCGGCAGCCGCTGGGATGGCGCGGATCGACAAGCTGATCGTCATCTACTGCCAGCGCACCGGCCGCGGCCTCGACCGGCTCCGCTTCTGGACCGCGCTCTCCTACTGGAAGCTGGCGATCATCATCGAAGGGGTCTACCGCCGCTGGCTCGACGACCCCGCCAACGGCGGCGAGAGCGCCGGCCGCATCCGTCCCCGCGCCGACCTGATGGTGGCGCTCGCCCTCGAGACCCTGGAAGAGAAGGAGCAACCCGCATGAGCACCCCGACCCTGGCCGCGCCGAGCACGTTCGACCTCGACGACGACCACCGCGACTTCCGCGAGGTCTGCCGCAGCTTCGTCGCCAAGGAGGTGGCGCCGCTGGTGAAAGAGGCGGAGGCGGCGGGGACCTTCCCGGCCGAGCTCTGGCCGGCGATGGCGGCGGCCGGGCTGCTCGGACTGAACCACCCGGAGGAGTACGGCGGCAGCGGCGGCGGCGTGCTGGCGCTGACGATCCTCTCCGAGGAGCTCGCCCACGCCTCGGGCGGGCTCGCGATCACGCCGCTGGTCAGCTCTTACATGGCCGGCCCCCACCTCTCCCGCTACGGCAACGAGGAGCAGAAGGAGCGCTGGCTGCGGCCGCTGCTGGCCGGCGAGGTGGTCGCCGCGATCGCCGTCACCGAGCCCGGCGCCGGCTCCGACGTCGCCGGCCTCGGCACGACCGCGAAGCCGAGCGGCGGCGGCTTCGTCCTCAACGGGACGAAGATGTTCATCACCAACGCCGGCCTCGCCGACGTGATCATCGTCGCCGCCAAGACCGACCCCGAGGCCGGCCACGGCGGGATCACGACCTTCCTGGTCCCGGGCGGGGCCGAGGGAATGACGCTGAGCGAGCCGCTGGAGAAGCTCGGCTGGCACGCCTCCGACACCCGCGAGGTCGTCTTCGACGACTGCTTCGTCGAGACCAGCGCGATCCTCGGCGAGCCGAGCCGCGGCTTCCACCAGATCATGGAGGCCTTCCAGGTCGAGCGGCTCTCGCTGGCGGGGATGGCGGTCGGGCTCGGGCAGGCGGCGCTGAACGAAGCCGTCGCCCACGCCCGCGAGCGCCGCGCCTTCGGCACCGAGCTGAGCAAGCTGCAGACGATCCGCCACCGGCTGGCGAAGGCGCAGGCGGAACTGGAGGCGGCGCGGACGCTGACCTACCAGGCGGCGGCCCGCTGGGACTCCGGCCACCCGGAGGCGGCGACGACGACCGCACAGGCGAAGCTGGTCGCGCCCCAGATCGCGTCGCACGTCGTCGACGAGGCCCTGCAGATCTTCGGCGGCTACGGCTTCATCGAGGAGACTCCGGTGGCGATGCACTACCGCGACGCCCGCATCCTCCGCATCGGCGGCGGCACCGACGAGGTGCAGCTCGAGATCCTCGCCAAGCGGATGGGGCTCTAGCGATGGCGCGCGGCGGCGGCGGCGGGAGCACCTGATGGTCGACCAGCGGGTGGCGCTGCGCCAGGAGGCGCGCCGGCGCGAGGTGATGGCCGCGGCCGTCGCCGTCTTCTCCGAGCAGGGGTACCGGGCGACCTCGATGAGCGACATCGCCGCCAAGCTCGGCATGGGCAAGGCCTCGCTCTACCACTACGTCGGCTCCAAGGAGGAGATCCTGGTCGAGCTCTACGAGGAAGTCCTGCGCGAGAACGTGATCGCCGCCCGCCAGATCGCCTCGGCCGAGAGCACCGCCCTCGACGCCCTCGCCGGGCTGATCGCCGACCGCGTCGCCTATACCTGCCGCAACCAGGAGCTGCTGCGCGTCTTCTTCGAGGAGGAGGCCGAGCTGCCGGCCCGCCAGCAGTCCCGCCTCGTCGCCGTCCGCCACGAGTACGAGCAGACCCTGCTCGACATGGTCGCCCGCGGCGAGGCCGCCGGCGAGTTCACGCTGACCACGACCCCCCAGATCTTCGTCAACACCGTCCTCGGCGCGGCCAACTGGACCTACAAGTGGTACCAGCCCCAGGGCCCCCTCACGCCCGAGGAGCTCGGCGCCCAGATGGCCGCCATCCTGCTCGCGAGCCTGCGCAAGCCCTAGAATGCCCCTCCCCGCATCGTGGCTCCTTTAAGCCGGACTGCCGCGATGACGGGCACGCGCCTGTAGCTCAGTTGGATAGAGCGTCGGTCTACGAAACCGAAGGTCACAGGTTCGAATCCTGTCAGGCGCGTTCCTTCGTGTTCCTGGGGAGGCCGCGCAGTTCCCGGTCTAGAGCCAGGTGATCGGTCTCGACCACATGCTGAGGAACGAAGGTCGGGCGACGACTGGCGCTGTCGGAATCCTGCGCTCGCTCTCGGCAATGACCGAGGACGCGATCACGGATGAAGTCTGCGACCTCAACCCGTTCAAGGGAATACGAATCCGCGCCAACGACCCGCGAGCGAAGAAGAAGCGCCGCCCGATCCGCGTCTTCACGTTCGACCAAATGCATGCCTTCGCCAAGGCCGCCGGCCGCTACGAGACGCTGGTCAGGACCTTCGCCGACACCGGCATGCGGCTCGGCGAGGTTCTTCCACTCCATCGAGAGGACTTCGACGGCGAGACCCTGCGCCTTCGCCGAACCGCCCACGAGGGCAAGATCCTCGAGGGCACGAAAAACGACCACGGGGAGCTAGAAGCCGGCCGCATCGTTCCTGTCCCCGCGACCTCGCGTGGATGCTCGAAGCCCAGATCAACCTCAACGGCCCGGAGTGCAAGCTCCTCTTCACGACGCCCCGCGGTCGCATGTGGCGCGAGCGCAACTTCTACCGCGATATCTGGAAACCGACCCAAGAAGCCACTGCCCTAGACATCCGCCCCCACGAGTGCCGCCACAGCTACGCATCGCAAATGCGCCCCGTTGGGATCAACGACGTCGACTTGGCAGAGATCCTTGGCCACCGGGTGTAGACGATGCTGGCGCGGTACACGCATGCAGTCGGCGGTAGCTTCGATGCGGTGAGGTTGGCGCTGGGCTAGTGACGTGAGCGCCTGAGTACTTGGAATCAGAGATTCCAACGGCCACAAATGAACTAGATTGCGATTCGATGAGTTTCATCTCAAGGATTTCAATCAAGGGACTTTTTGGCCTCTACGATCATTCGGTCGAAATTCGCCCCGATCGGGTGACCATTGTTGCCGGTCCAAATGGTGTCGGTAAGACCACTCTGTTCAGTCTTACGCAGGCCCTCCTCATGGCCGACTACCGGGAGCTGGGGAAGCACGATTTCTCAGAGCTGTCCGTCGAGATGCAGGACGGAAGAGGCTTGAATGCTTCTCCGGCTGAGCCTCTCGATGACCTCGAAGACTCTCCGAGGCGCTTGCACGTTGCACTGCTCAAGGACGGCAAAGTGCAATTGGAGAAGATTGTTGATGTCCCGATGGGGGCTCAGGATCTAACTCTTCCATCCTACGTCGAACAGCAGGGTCCAGACCTCTATTTCGATCGTCGGTCGGGAGAGCACCTTTCGGGGGACCAATTGCATATGCGATACGGCAGAGGCCGAGTTGGCCCGAGGGGTCGGGTCGCCAATAAGTCGGAGTGGGGCGACGAAGAGAGCTGGAAGGTTGACTTCATCGAGACTAAGCGTCTCGACACGCTTATGTCTGGGGCGGCGAGACAGCGCGCAGGGAGAAGACATCAGGGCGGTGCCCCAATCCATACCTATCTCGAGGCGGTACGAGGCACCCTAGACAACGCTCGCATCGAATCTACGAAAATCCGCCAAGCCCAAGACAGGAACTTTGTTCGCCGTCTGTTGGACAAGGCAAGCAGGATGACCGTAAACGAACCGCGCCTCCGTGAGCGGTTCATCGCCATTGGGGCTGAAGCCGAAGCTCTTGAACGCAACGGACTTCTCACGGACAGCCTGGACGTATTGCCGCAGACCAAACTCAACCCAGGCGAGAAGCGCGTCGTTAGCCTCTTTTTGGATGACTTCGAGGCGAAGCTCAAACCCTTGCGCCCAGTGGCATCCAAACTCGAAAGACTACGCCAGGTTATCGGCTCGAAGTTCCTGAACAAGTCGCTTGAGATCGACCCGAGCGGGGGAGTCGTCTTTTTGGCTCAGCCCGACAACCATCAAATAGCACCTGAGTCCCTGTCGTCCGGCGAGCAGCACCAACTCGCGCTGATCTCGCGCCTCCTGTTCACCGAGGCGCCGGGGACGACTGTCTTGATCGATGAGCCGGAGCTGTCGCTACATGTCGGCTGGCAGCACGAAATGGTTGAGGACCTAAAGGAGATCGCCGAAGTTGCAGATCTAACCTTCGTTCTGGCGACTCACTCGACGGCCATCATCAATAACCGCTGGGAACTCGTTGAAGAACTTGGCCCCCTAGAGGAGCTCAGTCCGCCTGACGGTGACGATGCCTAACGCCCCACGTCTGCGGAACCTTGACCCCGTGGATGACTTGCTGGCGCGTTTGCGCCTGGACAGGGTCGCCCGGGGTCGGGGAGTAGCGATTACGGAAGGCCCCACCGATAGCCGGATGCTTAGTGCAGCCCTGGGGGCCCACGGAAACAATTTCTTTTCTGCGGGAGGGCGAGGCAACGTACTTCGCTGTGCTGAGGAACTCCGGAACGAACCGCTGAGCGGCGTCATCTGCGTGGCGGATCGCGATTTCGATTCAGGCGAGGACCATTGGCCTGGTGCTTGGTGGTTGGTCTTCTACGACGATGCGGACATTGAGGCCATGCTGGTCGAGTCGCAGGCGCTGACCCGAGTGCTTGACGAGTGGGCCAGCGAAGGAAAGCTAGCTAGGTTTGGTGGTGTCGAAGCCGTCCGCCGACAGGCCCGCGAGAGCACCGGACCCTTGGCCGTTCTAAGGGCGATAAATGCCCGGGATGGGCTGGGGATTCCTTTTGACGGAATCGAAATGCAAGATCTCTTTGACAAGAAATCCGGGGAGTTGCGAACGGCATCTCTGATTGGCAAGGTTGCCGGACTCTCGAAGGTGAGTCACGCAGAATTGCAAGAGATGCTCGATGGGGCGCCGCTAATCTGCCCGCAGACGAATAGGCCTTTATCACGCGGCCGGGATTTGTTGGCCGCTATCAGCGCGCTACTTCGGCGCTCGATTGGCAGCCTCAGTAAGCAGCAGACCGCAGGGGGACTCGTTGAGAAGTCCCTTCGGCTGGCGATTCGACCAGGTGACTTGGACGGGACCCCATTCCGAGATCGCTATGACGCTGCGATGGGACAGGCGACGGGGGGCTAGCCGAGCTGGGAGATGTTCTCTACGGTCCGTAAGGTTCCCGATTGGTCGCAGAACCGCCGCAAACCGCTCTAGCCCGCCCCAACTCCCAGCCTACGAAACCGAAGGTCACAGGTTCGAATCCTGTCAGGCGCGTTCCGCGATTCCGTCGTGCCGCCCTGCGCTAACCGACAACAGGTGCGTGGTACAGCTCGAGGGTCGTTTCCTCGCGGGTCTCCTCTCCTCCCAGCATCACCGTGCGGAAGTAGGTCTTGGCGCCGAGCATCGAGCCGCCGCCATCGGGCACCGTCCAGTCGGTGAAGACCATGCCGCCGAAATCGTCGAGCTGGTCTTCGTGCAGTTCGAGGAAGGTGGGGGCCAGCCAGGCGCCCCAGCCGCCACTGCCGGTGGAGCCTCCGCAGTCGACCCAGAATTGGAACTCTTTGACGAAGAAGGGGACGATCGAGAGGGCGATCTTGCCGCGGTTGATCTCGGGGTAGCCGTAGGTGCCGTCGGGGTGCAGGACCGGGTTGAGGTCGATCATCAGCCGTGAGACGGTGAGCGGGAAGACGCTTTCCCATTCACCGCCGCCGCGCCAGCAGCCGGTGCCCGATTTGTGCGGCGGGATGTCGACCCGGAAGTCGACGTACTCGGCCTCCTTGGTGCCGCGCTGCTCGAGGGATATCGAATCGGGTTCGATGATCAGGTTCTCGGCGATCGCCTCGCCCTTCCAGATTTCGGGTCCCTCGAAGTTCCCCGGGCGTTTCTGCGTGATCTTGGTGTGGAAGTCGAGCTCGAAGCGCGCGCAACGCCAGATCCCGTCGGCCGGTATTTCCGCATTGAGCCCCATCAGGGCGAGCATGCGCGACCAGGCGAGGATCATCGTCAGTTCCTGCGGGCGGTTCTCGTCGATGCAGCGGCGGTACGCTTTTTTCGCGGCGTTTTTGATGATCGCCAGCCACTGGTCCTCGAGGGCTGCTCGCTCGGCGAGCATGAAGTCTTCGTCGGCGAAGAGCAGCTGGACCATCCGCGACCACGACAGGTAGCGGTGGATCGCCTGGATCGCCAGCCCGTCGTCGCTCGTCGCCGCAGTGACCAGCGGCTTCAGGATCTGGTCGTGGTAGGCGCGCAGCGTCGCTTTGACGGCGGTGTAGTTGATCTCCTCGCCGGGACGGATGTACGTGGCGAGCTGCTGGCCAAACCGGCCCTCGACGTCCCTCGTCGCCCGCAGCAGCTGGGCGTTGCGCTCGGCTTCGGTGCCGCTGGCGATGCCGACGCCGGAGAAGTGGATGATCTTGAACGTCGTCTTCGAGGCGCTCTCCTGGACCGGGTAGAGCTGGAACTCGACGCCGTCGCGCTGGTAGAGGAAGCCCGTCTCCTGCGCCGGCGCGACCGGCGGGTGATCGCTGATCTCGACCGTCACGTAGTCGCTGAAGCGCAAGCCGCTCGGCTCCAGCTGCACGCCGGCGGCCAGGCCGCCCGCGAACGGCAGGTCGTCGACGGCGGCGATCGGCGTCATCGAGATCTGCTCGGGGGAGAGCAGCGCGCCCTCCGGCACGGTCAGCTTGTAGTGGGTGCCGTCGGCGCCGGTCGTCTCCAGCGTGCCGCCCCAGGTGTCGATCGTCGCCGTCGCCCGCCGGCTCGGGTCGGTGTGCGCCTCGACGTCGAGCGGGTTGGCCGGGCCGGTGAAGTCGATCGCCGACGCCGGTGCTTCGGGCCGGGGCGCCGGCGGCAGCTGCTGCGTCTGCGCGGGGGACGGCGAAGGGGGCGATCCCTGCGACGCCGCCAGCGCCCGCCGCGAAACCTTCAGGGTCAGCGCGCGACACGTCGCCTTGACGCAGACCGTGAGCTTGTGCGGGCCGGCGGCGCTGCCGGCCGGCAGGTTGAAGGTCGTCTGGCCGCGGGCCTTGCGCGCCCGCACCGTCTTCTGTGACCCGTGGTCGAGCCGCAGGACGAGCGTCGCCGGCAACGGCTTGACCGTGTACTCGACCTCGACCGATCCGCCCGCGGCGACGGTCGCGGGGGCCGCGGACACTCGCAGGGTCGGGCTGGCCGCCGTCGCCGGCAGCGCGAACAGCGCCGCGAGGGCGGTGACGAAGAGGGCGGCCGCGGCGGCGGTCAGCGGCGCGGCGGGACGGACGGGACGGCAGTTGCGCATGGTTTTCCCTTCGTTGGCAAGCAATGTGAGCGTCACCATCCGCCCTCGGGGCGCCGCGCACATCGAGGCGATCCCCGAACATCGACCCGAAGGTTTTGGGGGGTCCCTTAGTCACTCCCCTAAGGGGAAGGACGCGCTAGAGGCGCTCCAGCTAGGCGACGAGCGCGTGCGAAAGTTCGCGCCGGGAGCTGATCCCGAGCTTGCGGTACGCGTTCGAGAGGTGGACCTCTACCGTCTTCGGCGTCACGTAGAGCTCCTGGGCGATCTGGCGGTTGGTGCGCCCGCCGACCGCGATGTCGACCACCCGCCGCTCGCTCGGCGTCAGCGACTCGACGCCCTTGAGCGCGTCGCGGCGCGGGCGCACGCCGCTGGCGTGGAGCTCGGAGCGAGCTTGATCGGCGAGACGCTCGGCGCCGCAGACCGACGCCAGCTCGAGCGCCCGCCCCAGCGGCTCGCGTGCCTCGGTCGGCTTGCGGGCGCGACGCAGCGCCGCCCCCAGGGCAAGCTCGGCCTCGGCCAGCTCGAGCTTCGCCGTCGAGCGCTCGAGCATCTCCACCGCCTCGCGCAGGCGCTCGATCCCGTCCTCGCGTTCGAGCGTCCCCAGCTCCCGCAGCGCACGGCCGACCATACTCGGCGACCCGAACACCTTCGACAGCTCCAGCTCCTCGCGGGCGAGCTCGATCGCCTCGTCGGTGCGGCCGAGGCCGTCGAGGGCGCGGGCCTTGAGCGAGCGCCAGGGGGCCCAGTAGGAGTTGGCGATGAAAGCGAAGCGCTCGGCGAGGTCGTCGGCGACGGCGAGCGCCTCCTCGTGACGCCCTTCGGCCAGCAGCAACGCCGCCCAGCCGCGGAGCAGCAGCTTGTAGCCGTCGGTCTCGTCGCCGGCGACGCGCGAGGGGTCGAGCAGGGCGCGAGCACCGTCGAGGTCGCCTTGCGCCAGCAGCGCCATGCCGTGAAAGGCGGGAACGTAGGTCTCCGCCGACCTCGCCAGCCCCCAGTCGAAGAAGCCCTCTTTCGCCCCCTCCAGTGACTCCTCGGCCTCGCGCAGGTCCCCGCGCCAGAGCAGCGTCGCCCCGCGCCAGAGGTTGACGGTGACGACGCCGAGCATCGAGCCGCGCCCGTGGGCGAGCGCCCGCAGCTCCTCCCAGGCGACCAGCGCCTCGTCGCGGTCCGCCATCACCAGCACCCAGATCGCGGTGACGGGGAAAAGGCCGGGGTCGGCCTCGATCAGGACGCCGTCGGCGAGCGCCCACCGGGCGAGCGGAACGCACTCCTCGGCGCTGCCGCCGCTCAGCGCCCGGCCGAAGGCGGTGATCGCGGCCAGCATCCTCGCCCCGGGGCCGTCGCCCTCGATCTGCTCACCCTCCTGGCTCGTCAGCGCCCGCTGATCGCCGGCTCCGAAGAAGACCGCGATCAGCTCCAGCGCCCGCAGCGCCTGCCGCTCGTCCACGAGCTCGGCCGGCAGCGCCGCCAGGGCCTGGGCGGCGACGTCCATCGCCTCCTGCCCGGGAGCGGTGAAGAGCAGCGTCCGCGCCAGCGTCGCGGCGACGTTGGCCTGCTCGCGCGGATCGTCGAGCGAGCGCCACGCCTCGCGCAGGCGCTCGCTTGCGTCGGGTCCCGAGGTCAGCGTCTCGGCCAGCCCGAGCTCGAGCAGGAGCTGGGTCCGGCGGCTCTCGTCCGGCGGCTCCTCCAGGGCTCGCTGCAGGTAGGAGACGACGCTGTCGGCGGCGCCTCGCCGCCGGGCCGAGGCCGCGGCTTCGCTCAGCACGTCGACCGCCCAATCCTCGCCGCGGCGGGGGGCGACCAGGAGGTGGGTCGCGACCGCCTCGGCGGGCGCGCCGGCGTCGGCCAGCAGGCGCGCGGCCTGGGAGTGGCCGAGCGCCCGGTCGCCGGGCGGCAGCTCGTGGTAGACGGCGTCGCGCACCAGCGGATGCACGAAGGCGAGCTCCGGGCCGGGTCGCAGGATCTCGGTCCGGACCAGGGCGGCGGTGGCAGCGGCGACGGCCCGCTCGTCGAGCTGGGCGAGCTGGGCGAGGATCGGCAGCTCGGCGCCGTCACCGAGGATCGCCGTCGCCCGCGCGACCGCCGTCGCCTCCGCCGGCAGCTGGTGCAGGCGCATCAGCACCGTGCGCGACACCGCCCGCGGGCCGACCTCGCGCACGGCGGGCGCCTCGGCGCGGGTCGGCGCCACCCCGTCGACCGCGAGCGAGCTGAGCAGCTGGCGCAGCAGCAGCGGGTTGCCGCCGGTCGCGCCGAGCGAGGCGTCGGTGAAGGCGGGATCCGGGTCGGCGCCGAGCCGCGCGCGGATCAGCTCCGCGACCCCCGCTTCGCTCAGCGACCTCGGTTCGAGGCGGAGCGCGGCCCCAGCCGCGGCGACCTCGCCGATCAGCACCGGGTCGGTGCCGGGCTCGGCGGTCCGCAGCCCGACGACGACGAGCGCCGGCAGTCCCTCCAGCCGCCGTGCCAAATAGACCAGGAACCGCAGCGACGGCCGGTCGCACCAGTGCAGGTCGTCGACGACGATCAGCAGCGGCTGCGGCTCGGCGAGGTTGACGGTCAGCCAGTAGAGGCCGTGCAGGGCCGCGAAGGAGACGTCGCCCTCGCCGGCGGCCGGGAGCGTCTCGAACACCGGCCGCGCGGCGCCGGCGGAGTCGGCGAGCAGGCGCTCGCGCTTCTCGGGGTCGACGAGCAGGGGCTCGTAGAGCTGACGGACGACGCCGAACGGGAACTCCCGCTCCAGCTCGCTGCCGAACGCGGAGAGAACCCGGCGCCCCTCGGCCGCTGCCCGCTCGCGCAGCTCGGCAATCAGGCGGCTCTTGCCGATGCCCGCCGGCCCTTCGACGACCACCAGGCCCGATCCCTCGCCCGCCAGCAGCTCGGCGAACGCGCCCAGCTCATGCTCGCGCTCGAGCAGTGGCTCACCTTGGGCGGAACCGACGTTGGGACGAGACGCCGTCATGCGCTGCCAAGCCTAGCCCGCGCCTGAGGAAGAGGGACTGGTCTGGGAAGGGGAGATGCCCGCCGCCCTCCGGAGGGAGGACGGCGGGCGGAGTGGCGGTCTGCAGGGGGCGGACCACCGTTGCTCGCAGCCACCCGGCAAAAGCGCTGCGAGGAGCAATACCCTAGCTTCTTAATCAAGAAAGTGCAAAATAGACCTAGCCGCTCGTTCCTAGAGCCCGCCAGGCCGCGGCGCTCAGCACCTCGGTGTCATCGTCGGTCGGCAGGTCTCCGCCGCGCAGGAGCCAGGTCCTGACCAGCTCCATCGCGGGACCGATCCAGAGCGCGTAGCTCTGCGCCGGGGTCAGCCGCCGTAGCGCTCCGTGGTGGGCGTGTACACGCCACCAGGACTGGAGGTCGGAGTAGAAGCGCTGATTCTGCGGCTCGACCCGCTCGCCGGCGGCGGCGAGCACGTCCGGGTCGTGCGTCGTGAACAGGAACCTGGCCAGGTCCGGATGCGAGCGGCACCAGCCCAGGTGGAAGCGGACGACGGCGCGGATGCCCGCCTCGGCGTCTTCGTCCTTCCACAGGGCCTCGAGGAAATCCCCTTGATAATCGACCAGGGAGTCGGCGTAGACGGCAGCGGCGATCGACGGCGACCGCAGCGCCAGCCACGAGATCTACTTCGATCGCGCCGCGCTCGCCAGCAGCTCACCGCCGCGTCGCCAGCAGCTCAGGTATGAGGCACGCCGGGGACCGGAGGCAGGCAGGTCCCCTGCACGGACGGTTGCGCAATTTGCGGCGGCGCGCGCCGTTACCGAATATTGAGGAATGCGTCCGATTCGAGGAATCGGCGCGTTGGCGCTCATCGCCATCCTGTTCGTCGTCCCCGTGCGTGCCGACGCGTCTCCGGCGAAGGTCGCGGCCCTCCAGGCGGCGCTGTCCGGGCTGCATCTCTACGACGGCTATGTCGACGGCATCGACGGCCCGCTCACGCGTCGCGCCGTGACCGCTCTGCAGCGGCGTCGCGGCCTCAGCGTCGACGGCATCGCCGGCCCGCAGACCCGGAGGGCGCTGGGGTGGCGAGGCAGGCCGGGACTGGGGAGCCGGGTGATGCGGGCGGGGGACCGCGGCTGGGACGTGGCCGCGCTGCAGTTCCTGCTGCAGCGGGCGGGCCACGGGCCGGGCAGGGCCGACGGCCTGTTCGGGCCGCTGACCCGGGCGGCGGTCGAGCGCGCCCAGGGGGCGACGGGCATCACCGTCGATGGCCTGGCCGGGCCGGCGACGATCAGCTCCCTGCGCGGCGGCTCGGGGTCGGGGCCCGAATCGGAACTGGTGAGCGCGCCGAGCGGGCCGGTGCGTTTCCTGCGGCCGGTCCCCGGGCCGATCGGTGACGGCTTCGGTGCGCCGCGGAGCGGCCACCTGCACACCGGGGTCGACTTCCCGGTCCCCTACGGGACCCGCGTCGGCGCCGCCGGCGTCGGCACCACGATCTATGCCGGCTACAACTACGGCGGCTACGGGAATCTGGTCGTGATCCAGCACCGTCTCGGCTACACCACCTGGTACGCGCACCTGTCCTCGATCGCGACCTCGGTCGGCGCCCAGGTGGAAGGCGGCACGCTGGTCGGCTACGTCGGCTCCACCGGCAACTCGACCGGGCCGCACCTGCACTTCGAGGTGCGGAGATACGACACGCCGATCGACCCGGTGCCGTTGCTGCTGACGGCGCTCGCCGCCCGGGCCGCCGGGAAGGGAGACGGGCAAGCCGCCGGTGAGTGCGCCGGCCGGGCCCGGCACGAATCAGTCAAGGCAGCGCACGGCTCGGACTGGATCGCCCGCGAGCGGCTCTGCGCTGGGTCCCCGCCCCCAGTCGGTCGATGACGGCGCCGACGGTGTCCCGGTGAACCCATGCGGGTGACGGAAACGCGTACTGACGTGTAGGTGCTGACGGGCCGTGTGTGTGATTTCCTCCTGTCACAAAACGAACCTGTGCGGGAACCGAGGGGTGGGGAAATGGGCGGGAGTAAGCAGCGGTTTGGTCTGCTGGTGGCATTGGTGGCCTTGGCACTGGGACTGGGTTTGGCGCCGGCCGCGGGGGCGGCCCCTGGTGACCTCGATCCAACCTTCGGCAGCGGCGGTTTGGTGACCAACAGCATCGGGGGCGGAGTGGATGTTCAGGCGCAGCCCGACGGCAAACTCGTGACCGCTGGCAGTCAGGGTGGCTGCACCGAAGAAGGCGGTGAAAGCTCCTGCCACAGTGAATTCCTGGTCGAGCGTTACACCGAAACCGGCGGTCTCGATCCGTCGTTCGGCGGTGGCGACGGTATCGCCACCGTCAGCTTCGGCAACGACACGCAGGCAGCTGACGCAGTGATCGTCGAACCGGGCGGCAAGCTGCTGGTCGGCGGTACGACCTACGACGCAGCCACCGAAGAGAACCAATTCGCCCTGGCCCGCCTCAATGCGGACGGCACGCCGGACATGAGCTTCGGCGGTGGTGACGGCAAGGTCTCCGCCCCGGTGCCCGGCGTGGAAAGCCTCCGGTCCTGGTCGGGCGGCATGGCGCTGCAGCCCGATGGGAAGGTGGTGCTCGGTGCTGGCGGCTATGTGCGTGAACTCGTCGGGGAATTCGGCGAAGAATGGCCGATCCAGCATTTCGTGCTGGCTCGCTTCACGGCCGGCGGCGCCGTTGACAGCAGTTACGGCAACGGTGGCATCGCGATCGGCCCGACCGGCAACATGTTTGGGCTGGCCGCGGATGCCAGTGGGCGAGTCCTGGCCGCAGGCTGGGTCAACTACCAGTTCTCTGTCGTCAGGTTCAGTGCCAGCGGGAGCTTGGACAACACCTTTGCGGGCGACGGGGTCGCCAGTATGGATCTGAGCCCCGTGGGCTCGAAAGCCGACGACGTCCTGGTGCAGCCCGACGGCAAGATCCTGGTGTCGGGGTATGGCTACGGCTACGCCGTGGCCCGCTTCGAAGAAAACGGCACGCCCGACCCGTCCTTCGGTGGCGGCGACGGCGTGGTCATGACCTTCTTCGGCCGGCCCTGCTGCCCCCTCGCCGCGGCGATATCGGTGGCCCGCCAGGCTGACGGCCGGATCGTCTTCGCCGGACAGTGGACTCCCGACGAAGACGCTTTCGCCGACGAATGGGGCATCGGCCGGCTCTTTCCCAACGGCACGCCGGACGGGAGCTTCGGCAGCGGCGGCTTGGTCACGAACAACATCGACGGCAGCGCCGGCGACAGCAACGATGCCTCGGGAGTGGCGATCCAGCCGGACGGGAAGATCGTGGCGATCGGGAGTTCGGGCTACCCGAACAACGACTTCGCCCTGCTGCGCCTGCTGGGCGGCGGCAACGCGCCACAGCCCGGTTACCAGCATCTGCTGATCTCGAAGAGCGGCCCTGGCAGTGGTGACGTCCACGGCTCGGAACTGAACTGCGGCGGCAACTGCGGTGCCGACTACGCAATCGGCACCACGGTCAGCCTGTCCGCCTTCGCGGAAGGCGGCTCGAGCTTCACCGGCTGGACGACCACCAGTGGCGATCCGGGTACCTGCACGGGCACCACCAGTCCGTGTGAAGTGACGCTCAGCGGTGACGTCGATCTGGTTGCGCATTTCGGCGAAGGGATGAGCACGCCCCTGCGCAAGCTGGAAGTCGGCGCCGCCGGCAGCGGCAGCGGTACGGTCAGCAGCTCGCCGGCTGGAATCAACTGCACTGTCTTCTGCCAGGCGGAATTCTCCGACGGCACGGTCGTGACGCTGACGGCCACGCCCGCACCGGGATCCGTCTTCGCAGGCTGGTCAGGGCCGAGCTGTCCTGGCACCGTGCCCTGCCAGCTGACGATGAGCGGCGACAGGTCGATCACGGCGACCTTCACGGCGGCGGCGTCGGGTGTCAGTGGCGGCGGCCAGTCTCAACAGCCGGTCTTGCCGCCGGGGATCCATCCTGCGCCGGTTCCACTTCCATCGGCGAAGCCGAAGCCGAGAAAGGCGCTCCATTGCCGCAAGGGCTTCAAGAAGAAGCGGGTGAAAGGGCAGGTCAGGTGCGTGAAGTCGAAGGCTTCGCACACGAGGGGGAGAGCCTCCTAGGGCAGCTTCGCCGTCCGGTTGACGAGCGGCTGGTAAGGGCGGCAGGGCTCGCCGCGCAGGCCGGGGCAGGGCGGCAGCGCGGTCGGGACCTGGACGCCGGGGATGACCGGGAGCAGCAGCTTCGAGGGCATCTTCTTCGAGAAGCCGACCGCCACCTTGGCCGTCCCCTTCGGCAGGGTCTGGGCGAAGCTCCAGATCGGCTGGTTGCCGTTGGGGGCGGCGACCGTCACCCGGATCCGGGACCCCGCCCGGTACGCGTGGCCCTGGTAGTAGAGCGGGATCGTCACCGGGACGAAGCGGTCGGGGGGCAGCGGCGAGACGTCGGCTTCGCGCAGGCTGAGGACCGGTTCGAGCGGGCTGCTCTTCTTCTTGTCGAGCTTGCGCTCGTCGCCGCGGACCCAGCCGTTCTGGACGAAGGTCTCGACACCGTCGGGGCGGACCTCGCTGATCGTCGCCTGCAGGTCGACGCTCGCAGCCGCGGAACGGACCCAGACCTTGACCGCGCCGACGCCGACGACGGTGGTGTTCCCGGCCAGCGGTTCGCTCAGGTAGGAGACGGCGCTGCCGGGTGGGCTCTGCGCCCATTCGTAGGTGGGGGTCGCCGTCCAGAGGCCGCCGCTGCCGGAACCGGGGTCGCCGTGGAAGTCGGTCTTCGGCAGGGCATGGGCGTTCCACTTGAACCAGTCGGCGTGGCGGCCGCCGGGCCGGGTCGAGGTCAGGGCGCCGCCGGGCGCCAGGAACCAGGAACGCGCTTCGGTGCCGGGGACCGGGAGGGCGGCGAAGGACTGTTCGAACCCGGCGTAGGGCTGGCCGGGCGAGCTGCCGCCGGCGCCGTTGTCGAAGAGGACACGGACGGGCGGCTGCGCCTCGAAGGCGGCTAGTGCCCCTTCGTAGGTCGGCTGCTGCTGAACCGGGTCGGGCGGCAGTTTGACGCCGCCGATGCCCATTGCCTCGGCGTAGATCAGCGGCGCGCCGGTCTGGATCTCGGCCGCGTGCAGGATCGGCGGCTGCTTGGCGACGTAGAGCGAGAGGAAGTCGTACCAGCGGTTGAAGGTCGCCGGGTCGAGGGCGTCGATGTGGGTGCCGTTGGTGAAGGTGAACCACTTGCGGCTGGTGCCGGTGAAGCGGGCGGCGAGGGCCGGGCAGTGGCCGCCGGTCTGCTCGTCGGTCCACTGGCAGGCGAGGAAGGTCGGGACGTCGATCTTGTGTACGAAGGTGACCGGCGAGAGCGGGTCGGCGACCTGGGGCCGGTAGTGGCTGTTGGCCTTGATCTGGGCCAGCAGGTTAGCCGCCTGCCCGTGCAGGGCCTGGTTTTCCCTGCAGGTCGCGTCGCCTTCCTGGATCCGCTGGTAGGCCCAGGCCTGGCCCTGGGACGGCGAGGCCGGCTTCGCATCGTGGACCCGCTCTTCGGCCCACGGCACCGCGAAGCCGGTGTTGAGGATGCCGCCCGGATAAAGGGTCGTCTGGGGGGCGTCGAAGACCGAGAGCGGCGCGATCGCGGCCAGGCTCGGCGGCCGCGTCGCCGCCGTGAAGAGCTGGGTGATGCCGCCGTAGGAGATGCCCATCATCCCCACCTGGTGGTTCGCCACCCACGGCTGCCGCGCGATCGTCTCGATCGCGTCGTAGCCGTCGAGGCTCTGCAGCGGTTCGAAGAAGTCGAAGGCGCCGCCCGAGCAGCCGGTGCCGCGCATGTTGACGTCGACGACGGTGAACCCCATCAGGTTGGCGAGGATCGCCAGTCCGCTTTCCGGGCCGGCCGGGTTGGCGTAGCCGTAGCCCGAGTACTCGATCAGGGTCGGCGTCGGCCCGGTCGCGGGCGGCGGCGCCAGCCCGGGGGCGACGGTGGCGACGTCCTGCGGCGGGTGGACGTCGATCGCCAGCTTGGTCCCGTCGCGCGTCGTCAGGTACCCGTAGCCGCTCGCCGCGATCGACTGGTCGTAGACGGCGGTGCTGGGCGGCGCCGATCTCGTGGTCAGCACCCGCAGGGGAGCGGAGCGCTTCCCACGGGCGCCGAGCCTGACCCGGTATCCCTTGCCCGGCTTCACCTGGCGGAAGAGGACGCCGCCCTGCTCGTCGGCCGACTTCGCCGCGACCTCGCGGCCGCGGCGGTCGAGCAGCGTCACCTTGGCTCCCGGCTTCAGCCCCGTCGCGTAGACCTGCTCGACGCTGCCGTGAGCGTCGACGGCCGGCGCGGCAGAGGCAGCGGCGATGGGACCGGCCAGCGCCAGCGCGATCAGCACTACCCCGAGAGCTCCTCCGACCCGCAAGATGCGTCTGTTTCTAGCACGGCCCCTCTTAAGATCGGCGGGTGAAGGTTGCCGATCCGGGCGGGTTCGCGCTGAAAGGCGCGCTGCGGGCCGGCGTTGTGATGCCGGTCGCGTTCGCGCTCGGCCAGGTCGTGATCGACAACCCGCAGACCGGCCTGTTCGCGGCCTTCGGCTCGATCGCGATCCTCGTCTTCGTCGAGTTCGGCGGCTCGATGCGGGCTCGGCTCGGCGGCTACGTCGGGCTGGCGCTGGCCGGCGCGGGCCTGATTACGCTGGGGACGCTCTGCTCGCACTCGACCGCGCTGAGCGCGGGCGCGATGTTCGTGGTCGGCTTCGGGATCCTCTTCGCCGGCGTCCTCAACGGCTACGTCGCCGCCGCCCAGCCGGCCGCGATCCTCGCCTTCGTCCTGCCGCTGATGGTGCCGGCGCCTGCCGCTGAAATCCCCGACCGGCTCGCCGGCTGGGCAATCGCCGCGGTGCTGGCGACCTCGGCGGTGCTCCTGGTCTGGCCGCAGCGCCCGCGCAGCGTCGTCCGCGGCGGCGCCGCCCGCGCCGCGCGCTCGCTCGCCGACCTGGTCGAAAGCGGGGAGGACGCCGCCCGGGCGAAGGCGGCCCGCACCGCTGCGAGCACGGCGATCGCCAGCGCCCGCCGGGACTTCGTCTCGATGCAGCACCGCCCGAGCGGCACCGGCGGCCGCACCGCCGCCCTCGCGCGCCTGATCGAAGACCTCGGCTGGATCCGCCGCTATGCCGTCCCGGCTCATGGCCGGGTGCCGGAGGACGCGGCGACCGCCGCCGTCCGGACCGAGATCGAGGCCGGGGTGCCGGTCGCGCTGCGGCGGGTCGCCGGCCAGCTCGAGGGCACGGTGCCGCTCACGGAGGGGGCGCCGGGAGCCCCCGGCTCGGCCCTGCTCGAGGATCTCAGCAGCGCCCACGCCCGGCTCGGCGAGGCGACGCTGGCGCGGATGAGCCAGCTCGCCGCCGAGGGGGAGGCCGGCGAGCGCAAGGCCGCGCCCGAGCTCGACGAAGTCTTCCGCCTGCGCCTGCTCGCCTTCCTCGGCGGCGAGATCGCGACCACGGCGCGCCGCGCCCTCGGGGCTCCGGTCGAGGACAGTCTCGGGGCGGCGCGGGAGCGGCTCGACGCGGCCGGGCGGCTGGCGCGGGTACACGCGACCATGCGCTCGGTCTGGCTGCGCAACAGCCTGCGCGGCGGCCTCGGGCTCGCGCTCGCGGTCCTGATCGGCCAGCTCGCCGACATCCAGCACGCCTTCTGGGTCGTGCTGGGGACGATGTCGGTGCTGCGCTCCAGCGCGCTCGCGACCGGCTCGACGATCTGGCTGGCGCTGCTCGGCACCTCCGCCGGGATCGTCGTCGGCGGCCTGCTCGTCGTCGCGGTCGGCAACGATCCGACCGCGCTCTGGATCCTGCTCCCGATCGTCACCGCGCTCGCCGCCTACACGCCCCGCGCGGTCTCCTTTGCCGCCGGCCAGGCAGCCTTCTCGATCGTCGTCCTCATCCTCTTCAACCTGCTCGAGCCGACCGGGTGGCAGGTCGGCCTGCTGCGGATCGAGGACGTCGCGATCGGCGCCGGGGTCAGCCTCCTGGTCGGTGTCCTCTTCTGGCCGCGCGGCGCCGCCACGGTCCTGCGCCGGGCACTCGCCGCCGCCTACGCGGGCTCCGCCGCCTACCTGGAGCAGACGCTCGACGCCCTTCTCGCCGGCCAGCCGCCGCCGCGGGCCGCCGCCCGCGAGGCCTTCGCCGCCGTCCAGCTGCTCGACGGCGGTGTCCGCGACTATCTCTCCGAACGCGGCGGCGCCAACGCCCCGATCGAGGACCTGACCGTGCTGATGGCCGGGGCGACCCGGATGGGCGAGGTGGCGACCCTGCTCCCCAACCCCGCCGTCCTGGTCCGGATCGAACCCTTCGACCCGGCGCTCGGCCGGGTCGAGGCGACCCGCCGCGAGCTCGAAGCCGAGCGCGATCGGCGCTGCGGCTGGTACGCCTCCCTGGGAGAGTCGATCGCCGCCCGGGCCGAGCCGCCGGCGGTCGAGTCCGCCGCGCCCGACGACGGCGAGGTCGTGCTCGAACGCCCGGCCGACGGCGACGGCGCCCCGCCGGGAGTGGCGCTCGCCTGGGCCCGGCGCTACCTCGACGCCCTCCGCGACCTCGAGCAGGCGCTGGCGCGGGCGGCGCCGCTGAACGGCTAGCGCCCTGCCCGGAGGCGGGCCGCCTGGCGAACCAGGTGGTCGCGCTCGGCGACGTTCGTGCTCAGCCGCGCCGCCTCGGCGTAGGCCGTGGCGGCGGCGGGCCCTTCATCGCCCAGCTCATGCAGGTGACCGCGGACGGCGTGCCAGCGGTGGCGGTCGCCGAGCAGCTCGCGCAGTTGCTCGGTTTCGCGCAGCCCGGCGTCGGCCCCGAGGACGTGGCCGACCGCCACCGCGCGCCCGAGCACGGCGGCGGGGTCCTGGCGCGCCGGATCGTCGCTGAGCGCGATCAGCTCGTCGTACCAGGCGAGGATCTGCGGCCAGTCGGTCTCCTCGGCACTCGGCGCATCGTCGTGCAGGGCGGCGATCGCCGCCTCGACCTGGTAGCGGCCGGGGCGCTGAACGGCCAGCGCCGACTGCAGGACGCGCACGCCTTCGGCGATCTCCCGGGAGTCCCAGAGGCCGCGGTCCTGCCGGTCGAGCGTGACGATGCGGCCCTCTGCGTCGAGTCGCGCCGGCAGGCGGGCGTGGTTGAGGAGCATCAGCGCGAGCAGGCCGCGCGCCTCCGGCTCCTCGGTTGCGAGGTTGAGCTGGCGGGTGAGCCGGATCGCCTCGCCGGCCAGGTCCACCCGGCCCGCGTGCCCGGCCGTGTAGACGAGGTAGAGCACGCGGAGGACGACGGCGAGGTCGCCGGGCTGGTCCAGGCGGCGTCCCCGCAGCGAGCGCTTGGCCCGGCTGATCCGCTGCGCCATCGTCGCCTCCGGCACGTAGAAGGCGTCGGCTATCTCGCGGGTGGTGAGGCCGCCGACCGCGCGCAGGGTCAGCGCCACCTGGGAGGTGGGCGCAAGATCGGGGTGGCAGCAGCAGAAGAGCAGGAAGAGGGTGTCGTCGCCCTCTTCGCTGGCGGCGGGCGGCGGTTCGGCGTAGGTCACCTCCTCGCGGCGGTGGCGGGCGGCTTCGCTGCGGCGGGCGTCGACGAGCCGCCGGGTCGCGACCGTCGCCAGCCAGGCGCGGGGGTCACGCGGTGGGTGCTCGGGCCAGACCCGGAGCGCCTCCAGCAGCGCCTCCTGCAACGCGTCCTCGGCGGCGTCGAAGTCCTCTCCCCGCCGGACCAGGCCCGCGAGCACCCGCGGGACGAGGGCGCGCAGCGCACCCTCGTCCCGCCGCAGGGTCGCCTCGTCGCTCACGCCTGGGTCAGTCGCTCGAGGGCGTCTCGGACATGACCTCGCGGACGTCGATCCACTCGTACAGCGGCCCGCCGCCGGGGCCGGGCTCGGAGGAGGTGTAGGCGGCGAGCTCGACCGCGCGGTCGTGAGACTCGACGTCGACCATCCACCAACCCGCGACGAGGTCGCTGGTCTCGGGCAGCGGACCGTCGGTGGTCACCGGCGCGGCGTCGGGGCCGCCGTAGCGGACCCAGGTGCGCGTCGGCGTCAGTCCCCGATGCTCGACGTACTCGCCGTTCTCCTTGAGCAGCTCGGTGACGTGCCGGAGGAAGGCGAGGTGTGCCTCGACGTCCTCGGGGTCCCACTGGTCCATCGGCGGGAAGGGATGGTGCTTCTCCGGGCCGCCGCGGTAGTACTTGAGGAGCAGGAACTTCGGCATTGTTGCCTCCTTGTGTCGTGAGCCCGCTGTCGTGGCCCTTTGCCTGTGAGCGGAGCCGACCGACGCTTCTCGACATGGAATCAGGAATCGGTTCGGGCGATCGCGGAGTCAAGGCCGCGCCGACGGCGGTCGACAAGGACCTATGGACAACTTCGGGTCTCGTCTCCGCCGCCATCTCTCCTTCGCCAACGTCGTCGCCTGTGTCGCCCTCTTTGCCGCTCTCGGCGGGGTCAGCTATGCCGCCGCCACGATCAACGGCAACGAAATCAAGAAGCGCACGATCGGCGCCGGCAAGCTGAAGAACGGGACCCTGACCAGCAAGCAGGTCAAGGCCGACGCGCTGACCGGGAGCGTGATCGACGAGTCGACGCTGACGATCGTGCCTTCGGCGCAGACGGCCACTTCGGCGACCAGCGCCGCGACGGCCCAGAGCGCGACCACCGCCCAGAGTGCCACTACGGCGCAGACTGCTACGACCGCCCAGACCGCGGCCACGGCCGACAGCGCGACGACGGCCGCGACCGCCACCAACGCCGACCACGCCGATTCGGCCGACCACGCCACCGAAGCCGACACGGCCGCCGACGCGGAAACGCTCGAAGGTCTCAGCGCTGAAGACTTAGAGCTGACCTGCCCCGCCGACACGGAACCGTACGGCGGCATGTGCTGGGACGAAGACGAGCGGCCGTTCAAAATCTGGATCACGGCCTCGATCGAATGCGGCAATGCCGGCGGTCGCCTACCCTCGCTGAGCGAACTGATCGCCTTCGTCGCCCGGCCGGGCGAACAGGTGTCGAGTCCGAACTGGTCGGCCGACGTCGTTGACCTTCCCGGCCCCAAAGAGACGGTCCTCGTCAGGGACGAGACCGCCACGACCAGCAGCGAATCCTCGCCGGGCATCTTCGGCTTCCGCTGTCTCTTCTACCCGTCGAACTGACTGCTCAGCCGCGCTCGGCCGGACGATCTGCTCCGGCCTCCGCGCCCTCCCGCTCGCGCCACTGTCCGGACGAAGTAGAGGATCGACCTGACGCCACCCAGGATCTGGCGCAGGGGATCGAGGTGGCTGATCGCCTCGAGGACGGGAGGCAGGGCCTGGATCGGGGACGGTGCCGCCGGCGGAGGCGAGGCCGAGATAGATGAAGACGATCAGGGCGAGCAGCTGCCCTGGGTGCCGAGGGCGGCGATCAGGGCGAGGGTGCCGACCGCCACCGTCGCCGCGCAGAGCCAGCTGTAGAGCCAGAGCAGGATCGGGTGCATGTGGCTCAGCGGGTCAACGGTCGAGCCGACGTAGAGAACGGTGATGATCGCGATCAGCACCGAGCCGACGACGAGCGGTGCGATCCAGGGCGGGCGTTGCCGGAGCAGATCCAGAGCGCGCGCGCCGGTCTTCATCGCGCCCCGAGTTATGGGTCGGCCCGGCTACTTCGGTTTGGTGTCTTTGGCGGAGCCTTTCTCGCCAGCGCCCTTCTCGTTCGAGCTCGGGCTCATCAGGTCTGCCGCTCTTTTGTCGACGTACTGGGTCAACAGCTGCCCGGAGAAGCCGAAGAGGACGGCGTAGACGAGCAGTGAATACCCTTTGTTGCCGGCCGGGGGTATGAGGAACCCGGCCTGGACGAAGAGGACCCCGAGCAGACCGGTGACCGCGCCCGTGACCGGCTTCAAGAACGTCTGCCACGCTTTCGGGTCGTAGCGCGAGGGAGGCGTCGCAGCTTCGGTCAAGCCGAAGGCGAGGGCCAGCGAGCCGCCGATCGCTCCCAGCAGCGCGATCACGGCGACCGACGATCCGTCCGGGCCCGGCGGGCAGCGTTTGCCTTTCGGGCAGAGGGTCAGGAAGTCGGGATTTATGCCGTGCCAGATGGTGGCGACGAGGACGAGCACCGCCAGCAGCGCCGTGACCACGATCAGGAGATTGCGGAAGGCCCGGAGGTCGGCATAGCGCACCCGGTTGGCGGCGATCACGTCCATCAGCGCCTGCCGCACCGCGACACGATCGAGCGGCGGCCTCTTGACGACCGCTTCGCTCTTTGCGCCGGTGGAATCGGTCTTGGATTTGAGCTGCGCTGTGAGGACTTCTTCGTGGTGCGCGCGCCGCTTCGATGCGTTCATCGCGCTTTCGATCCAGGCCAGCAGCCGCGGGATCGTCGCCCGCACGTTCCGCTTGCGCTCGACCCCGACCAGAGCCAGTTCGGCGTGATGCACCGCTTCCCAGGCTTGGGTGATTTGCGACCCGGTCCACCAGGCCTTCAGCCGGAAAGTCCAGCTCTTGGTGGCCACGTCTTTCGCGGTCGCGAGACTGGCTTTGACCGACTCCAGGATCTCCTTCTTTTCTTCAGCCCGTTTCGGTTTTGATTTGTGTGCGGCGGCCGCTCTTCGCCGGGTTTCGAGTTCGTCCACGCGGCTCACCACTTCCGCCTGCCAGATGCCGCTCTTGATGATCTTCATGTCTGTCAGCGCCTCCGCGTCGCTGCCGGGTTGGACGGCGCGATCACCGCCCCGGCGGAGAACCTATCCGGGTTATTGCGAACTGGTGCGTATGCCTTTATTGGGCGGGATATCTGCCCTTCGAAGAGATATCTTGGATATACTAGTGCTCCATGGCAAAGGTCCTGGTCTCCCTCGACGACAAGCTGCTGAAGCGGATCGACCGCGCCGCGAAGGCGAGCGGCGAGTCGCGCAGCGCCTACCTGGCGCGCCTCGCCGAAGGCGACGCGGCGCGGGGGAGGGGTCCGGGCAAAGAGCCCGCGGCGCGGGCGGCGCTGCGCCGGCTCGAGCGCCTCTTCGCCGACGCCCCCGCGATCGATTCGACCGCGGCGGTGCGGGCGGCGCGGGACGCGCGTTGAACGAAGTCGTCCTCGACGCCTCGGTCGTCCTCAAGTGGTTCCACGGGGAGGGGGAGCGCAACGTCGAGGCGGCGCGGGAGATCCGCGGTCGCTACGAAGCCGGCGACCTCTACGTCCTGGCGCCGCCGCTGCTCTGGCTCGAGCTCATCAACGTCGCCGCCCGCAGCTGGCGCTGGAGCGGCAAGCAGCTCGACGATCTGGCGGCGGCGCTGCCGCAGCTCGGGTTCGAGATCGTCCAGCCCGGTCTGCCTCGCCTCGCCTCCTGGGCTGCCGCCGGCCTCACCGCCTACGACGCCGCTTACCTCACCGTCGCCGAGGAAGCGGGCGTCCAGCTCGTCACTGACGACGCCGAGATCGTCCGCGCGGCGCCGGAGACGGCGATCCCCCTCGGCGTCTGAGCGCCACCGTTTGGGCGACGGGCGCCGGGGCTAGGATCACGCGCCGTGAGCGGCACCGCGATCGAGCGCATCGAACAGTGGGTCGTGGTGATGTTCGAGAACCGCTCGTTCGACTCGCTGCTCGGGCACCTGCCGCACATCGACGCCGCCGACGGCTTGCGCGGGCGCGAAGTCTCGCTGCCCTATCCCGGCGGCGAGGTGCCGGTGACGCCGGACGCGACCTTCAACGACCCGCTGCCCGATCCCGGCGAGGGCTACGCCAACGTCAACGTCCAGCTCTTCGGCTCCTACCTGCCGGAGTCGAACGCGGGCCGCTCCGCCTACCCGATCTTCCCCGACTTCATGGAGGCGCCCTACAACCTGCCGCCCGGCGCCGGCGAGCCGACGATGGACGGTTTCGCGGTCGACTTCCACGCCAACTTCAGCTGGGAGAAGCAGCGGCCGCCGAGCGCCGAGGAGATGCTGACGATCGGCCGCGTCTTCACGCCGGAGACGGCGCCGGTGATCAATGCGCTCGCCCGCGAGTACGCGGTCTTCACCCGCTGGTTCTGCGAGGTCCCGACCTGCACCTTCCCCAACCGCTCCTTCTACCACTGCGCCTCGAGCATGGGGAAGGTCGACAACGAGGCGATCCTCAACTACGCCTGGGACCAGCGGCTGCCGAACCTCTTCGACCTGCTGACCGAGCGCGGGATCGACTGGCGCGGCTACTACGACCCCTCGCAGGTCGTCCTCGACTGCGCGATCAACCTCGGCGGCCTCCACCACATCGCCGAGTGGAAGCAGCACTCGGGCACCCGCGAGCAGTTCTTCGCCGATGCCGCCGCCGGCACCCTGCCGCCCTACACCTGGTTCGAGCCGAAACTGATGTTCGGCGAGCTCGACGACTACCACCCGCCGACCGACATCCGCGCCGCCGAGCAGCTGCTGGCGCGCGTCTACGAGGCGGTGCGCTCCTCGCCGCAGTGGGAGTCGACGGCGCTGCTGATCCTCTTCGACGAGCACGGCGGTTGCTACGACCACGTGCCGCCGCCGGCCGCGCCGATCCCCGACGACTTCAGCGGCGAGCAGGACTTCGAGTTCGACCGCTTCGGGGTGCGGGTGCCGGCGATCGTCATCTCCCCTTATACGGAGCAGGGGACCGTCGTCGACAGCCTCTTCCACACCACCTCGGTCCTGCGCACCCTGCGCGAGCAGCTCGACCTCGGGCCGGCGCTGACCAACCGCGACGAGGCGGCGCCGACGCTCGAGGTCGCCTTCAACCGCTCCGAGCCCCGGGCCGACCGCCCGGCGATCGCCGCCTTGCCCTGGACGGCCCCGGCACCGCCGACCGAAGCCGAGAAGAAGGCCGCCTTCGGCGACGCGCCAGACTTGGGGCTGCTGGTGGCGAAGGACAAGGAGCACGTCTCCCAGATCGGCGCCGCCACCCTGCGCAACGCCGCCCGCCGCTTCGAGCAGGACCTCGAGACCTGCCCCGCACCGCCAGCGCCGCCCGTGAGTGGCTCGCCCACCACGTCGCCCGCGACGACCGCCTGCCGCAGCCCGGCTGAAGGAGCCGGCCGCGGGAGTAGTTGGTACTTCGTCCCTGAGGTACCAACTACTGAATGTTTCTCTCCGATCGACCGTGCGAACTGCGCGGTAGTGACCTCGACCAACTATTCTGATTGCTCACTCGCAGGGGAGTGTTTATTGACAGTTCGGTTTTCCGTTCGCCCGATACGCGGGATCAGGTCCGAGCTGGATAGTGCCAAACCACCCAATGGCGCCGAAAACCGCATACCAGTGGCATCCTGAAATCCACGAACGGTGGGCAAAGGAGCAGCTCTATTTCTGGAAGCTCTCGTTCTCGCCGACGTACGACCGCGAGCGGGTCGTCGAAGGGATCCACACCGCGCTCGAACAGCAGGGCGCGACCGCCTTCACCGTTTACGAGCTGTTCGCGGGCGGCTACGACATCTTCCTTCGGGTCTGGCTGTCGACCGACCGGATCACCTTCGAGGGTGCCCTCCACGAGGCGCTCGGCAACTACACGGTGGTCGCCCAGGCGCTCTGGGTGAACCGGGTCATCTGCTACTGGCCGTGGGAGTCGGCCCCAGGGGAGCTCGACATCCGCACGGTGCCCGAGCAGGTGCTCGACAACCCCATGGCCCCGCACGAGATCGAGCGCATCAACCGTCGCGAGATCAGCAAGGCAGACCGTGACAGGTACCAGGGCGAGAACCTGATCGCGCCGCTGAAACGGCGCAAAGGAGTCAAGTTCTTCACCGCGATCAGCACCCATAGCCAGGCCTTCACCACCTACGCGACCCAGCGCCTCGAGGCACGGATCAAAGACGTCTTCCGCAAAGCCGAGAAGATCGAGGAGAAGTCCCTCTACGCCGGGGTGGGCTTCGGCCAGTACCTGCTGATGGGCAGGACCTCCGATTACTTCGCGATCGAGCGCGAACTGACGACGCCGCTGAACGAAGCGGTCGACCCCGCCGTCTATGGAGCTCGCACTATCACCTTCCCGGTCTCCTCTCAGGACTTCCTCGACTCCAGCTACGAACTCCATACCGACGGCAAGTCGGCCTCGGTCGACAACGCTGCCGAGGCGCTGGCCGGAGGGGAGACGCACGAGGTCGAGGTCAAGGCGTCGGCGTTCGCGAGCGTCACGCGCTGGTTGCAGGAGGGCGGCAAGCCGAAGCCCGAAGACGCGGTCGCCGACTCGCTGCTGAGGGCGGTCACGGGATTGCTCAACGCCGACGGCGGCGCTGTCGTCGTCGGGGCGCTGGAGCGCAGCCGCTTCGACTCACACGAGCGGTTGAAGGACCAGCCCCGGCTCGGCGAGTGGGTGGTTTGCGGCATCGAGGGGGATGTCGACGGCGGCGACTGGGATCGCTGGCAGCGCCGGCTCTGGAACCTGCTCGAAAGCCGGATCGAGCCTTCCGCGATGCAGTGGGTGTCGATTGAGCGCGCGGACATCGAGGACCGCACCGTCGGCATGGTGTCGGTGAAAGCCGGCAACCGCTGGTTCTACCACTACCCCAAGGACGACCCGCGTCCGCACTTCTGGGTTCGCGAGGGCAACCGGACGACGGAGAAGTCAGGTCCCAACGGCGATACGTATCGCGAAGAGAAGCGGCGCTGAGCGGGGCCGGGGAAACCGCGCCCACCGATCGCGATGGCTGTCAAGCCCAGCGAAGTGTTCACGCCGGCGGGGGCGGTGGCACCCGGCATGTTCGCGACTCGCGCCAGCGAAGAAGTCGAAAGGAGGCTGGCTGACGCGCTCGAGGAGCCAGGATTCCAGGTTGCCCTGTACGGCTGGACGGGGGTCGGCAAGACGTCGCTCGTCGACCACCTCTGCGGAATCCTGGGCATCAAGTACCTGAAGGTCGATTGCGGCGGCAGCTCGGCGGACGTGATGAGCGAGGTGCTCAGCGTTCTCGACATACGGGTCTCGAAAGAGGTGATCGAGTCGACCAGCGGCGACTCCGAGCTCCACGGCGGAGCCGGCCGCTTCTTCGGCGGCAAACTGGGCAGCGGCAGCAGCAGCCAGGAGTTGTTCGAGAGGTACGGCTCCTCACTGGAGAAGGTGGTCGTGGACGCCCTCGTGGCGGCGGAGGTGCCGGTCCTCTTTCTCGACAACCTCGAAGACCTCGAAGACGGGGAGGCCAATCGTCAGGGAATCCGCCTGCTGATGAAAAAATGCAGCGACCGCAACCGGGAGCCCGGCCTAGAGGCCCCGAAGGTGATCGTCGCCGGGCCGCCCGGAGCGGTCGAGGGGCTGCTGCGCGACGAGACCGTCCTCACTCGTACGAGGCCGGTCGGAGTTCCACAGATGCCGACAGGGGAGATGGAAGAAATCCTCGTCCGGGGGGCCGAGAAGCTGGAAATGGCGTTCGATGACGACTGTCGCCAGCAGATTGCCGGATACGCCGAAGGCTTCCCCCACTACGTGCACCTGTTCGCGTTGGACAGCTGCCGGGTGGCGATCAGGGATGGTCGCAGCGAGGTAACCCTGGACGACTTCCGCGATGCCCGCGACCAGATCGTCGATACCCGCACCCCGACCCTCTCCGCCGCGTACCGGCGGGCAACCTGGGACCGTGGCCTCGACCGTTCGTCTTCGGATCGGGAGGGGGTGTTGGCGGGTGTCGCCCGCGATGTTCCGGCGAAGGTCTCCCGCAGCGCCCTCCATGCAGACCTCCCTGCAGGCTTGTTCCGGGAGCAGGGTGATCGAGCTCGTTCGATCGACGAGGTGCTGACGGAGTTCTGCGGCGAGTTCGGGATCCTCGAAGACGTCGAGTTGGAGGACGGTTCGCCCGGCTACCGGTTCCGCGACCCGATGATGCCCGTCTACGTGCGCCTTCGTGCTCGGCGCAGCCGCAGGGAGGCCGCTGACACCTGGGTCTCCTCATTGGCGCTGCCGGACGGCTCTCGCTCCGACCTGGTCGCCGGCGACTCGGGGATGCGCGCCTTTGCCCGGGATATGAGCCTCGTGTTGCCGGTCGGGGAGCGACCCTGGCAGGTGTTCCTCGAGCGGCACGGGCTCGAGCAGGTCGAGTACGACGACATCGACAGGATGGGGGAGGACCTGGCGGCGGAACCGGCGGCGATCGCCTTCGTGCCTGCAGGTGCCTTCATCCATCTGCGCGGGCAGCCCTATGAGCCGGTCGCCACCGCCCTCGCCCCCTCCGGCGAGGTGCCCGAGCTGACCGGCTTGTTAGTGGTCTCGGTGGTGAACGATGTGACCGAGCTCGGCCAGCTGCGGGGGGCACGGCTGGCGAGCACGGGAAGGTTCAGTACGACCAGCTACCTGGGGCCGGCGCTGCTCCTCCACGAGCAGGGAGAGTCGATCCACGACTTCTTCGAGACGGTCGAGGGCTTCGCGGTCGGCGGCGAGGTCGAGGCGCTGCTGCGGGGTTACGCCGACGTCGCCATGGTCGAGGAGAAGACCTGGGAGAGCGATCCCTCCAACCGCGAGCGGACCCGGGTGATCGGGCGGTGCGATCGCCTGCCGGCACCGCTGCTGATTGCCGCCACCGCGGTCGACGAGGGGGTGGTGGCCGATCTGGCCGAGACCGTTCTGGGCCAGCGGAGCGTGGTCGACGGCTTCAGCGGCTTCGCCCCCTGCCGCCGCGAGGACCTGGAGGAGTTCTTCGCCGAAGCCGACGCGGCCCTGGCCCGGCCCTGACCGGCCTCCGCCTGGGTCGGAGTCTTTTGAGCCCGACCCCCGCGTCTGCTTCAATCGGATCACCAGAGAAAGGAGGTGGTCCTATTTTGAGTCACATGCTTAAGGGGACTCTGGAGGTGCAGGGCCGCTAGGCGCCGCACTGGTTCGGGCGCCCGGCGGAATCCACCCCGGGCACCGGCGAGCGTCAGGGAGCCGGGCTTTGTCCCACTCGGCGAGCAAATCCCGCGCTCGTCCCAAGCACCAGACGAGGGCCGCCTTCGGGCGGCCCTCGTTATTTGAGGCGTGTCGACTTCCTCACTGACGTGGGGGAGTAAGTCGACAGCTCAGGGGTTGCCGCCGTGGTGCGGGACGTCGACCCGCATCGTGTAGAGCGAGGCGCGCCGCTCGTCGTTCCCCATCCCCAGGCGCCAGTCGGGGGCGACGCACAGCAGCAGCGTCCTGCCGTCCTCGCCGCCGAGCATCGCCGCGTAGATCGCCATCCCCTCTTCCGGGGTCGGCAGCTCCTCGACGATCTCACCGCCGGGAGCGATGCGGGCGATCCGCTGGTGCAGGGAGTCGCCGCACCAGAGGTGGCCCTCGGCGTCGAGCGTGCAGCCGTCGGGGCCGTAGCCGACCTTGGTGTATTCGGCGTCGATCTCCGCCAGCGGCGGCGTCGGCGCGATCTGGGCGTAGACGCGGCGGTTGGAGAGGACGCCGTCGGCGGAGAGGTCGAAGGCGCTGATCCGGGCGGCGATCGTCTCCGCCACCAGCAGTGTCTCCTCACCGGGCGGGACGATGATCGAGTTCGGGAAGTGCAGGCCCTCGGCGGCGGCGGAAACCGTGCCGTCGGGATCGACCCGCATCAGCGTCGCTCCCCGCGCCGGCTCGCCGGCGTAGAGGTCGTAGCCGAAGCTGCCGACCCAGGCGCGGCCCTGGGAGTCGACGCAGATGTCGTTGGCCTCGCCGCGCGAGAGCTCGGAGAGGTCGGCGTGGACCGTCTGCTTGCCGTCGGGGCTGACGCGCCAGACCTTGTGGCCGGTCATCGAGACCGCGAGCAGGTCGCCGTCCGGCAGCCAACCGAGCCCTGAGGGCTGCTCGAGCGAGATTTCCCGCTCGATCGCGCCCTCCGGGTCGATGACGAGGACTCTGCCTCCGTCGGTGTAGAAATCCGAAACCCACCAGCGTCCCTCGTGCCAACGGGGTCCCTCGAAGAAGGAGCCCCCCTCGAGGAGCTTGGTCAGCTCTCGCATTGGCATGAACCTATGCCGGGTCTGGGCCCGCTGCATGCGCCGCCTGCAGGAGCTTTGGAGGATCTCCATGGCTGTGGCGGGAGCGGGCGGGGGGCGTCGCCTAGCCTGGCGGGGTGAGCTCCGAACTCGAACTCGACCGTTCCCGCCGCCTCGTCGTCCCCGAGCTGGTCAGCCGCTCCGCCCGGCGCGACCCGGGGGCGCCGGCGCTCGTCTTCGAGGACGAGGTCCGCAGCTTCGGCGAGCTCGAGCAGCGCGCCAACCGCGTCGCGGGAGCGCTCGCCGCGCGCGGCGTCGGGCCGGGGGAGAACGTCGCGATCGAGATGCGCAACTGCATCGAGTTCGTCGAGGCCTTCCTCGGGATCCAGAAGCTCGGCGCCTGTGCGGTCCCGGTCAACTTCCGTCTCTCGCCGCAGGAGGTCGAGTACGTCCTCGCCGACTCGCAGGCGGTGGCCAGGATCAGTGAGGAGGAGCTGGCGGGGGTGCCTTATGAGGAGGCGCTGGCCGCCGCTTCGCCTGACGCTCCGGGGGTAGTGGTCGATGATCAGGATCTCGCCTTCCTGATGTACACGTCGGGGACGACCGGCCGCCCCAAGGGGGCGATGCTGAGCCATCGGAACCTGGTCGTCAACACGACCAACTGGCTCTATGAGGTCGGCGCCCGCCCCGGCGACGTCTGGCTCGCCGGCCTGCCGCTGTTCCACATCGGCGGCCTCAACGGCCTGCTGCCCTTCCTCCACCTCGGCGCGCTCACCGTGATCGAGCCCTCGGGCGGCTTCGACCCGGCGCTCTCGATCGAGCGGCTCGCCCGCCACGACGTCTCGATGTGCTTCTTCGTCCCCACCCAGTGGCAGGAGATCTGCAGCCACCCCGCGGTCGCCAGCGTCGACGCCGAGCGCTTGCGGGTGGCGATGTGGGGTGCTTCGCAGGCGCCGCTGCCGACCCTGGAGCTGCTGGCGCAGACCTTCCCGGCGGTCGAGATCGTCAACGCCTTCGGCCAGACCGAGATGTCCTCCAACACCTGCTTCCTGCGCGGCGAGGACGCGATCCGCAAGATGGGATCGGTCGGCAAGCCGGCGCTCGGGGTCGAGGTCCGGATCGTCGACGAAGCGGGCGAGGACGTGGCGCCGGGTGAGGTCGGCGAGATCGTCTACCGCGGCCCGACCGTGATGCAGGGCTACTTCGAGCAGCCGGAGGCGACCGCCGAGGCCTTCGCCGGCGGCTGGTTCCACAGCGGCGACCTCGTCCGCGAAGACGAGGAGGGGTTCATCTACGTGGTGGACCGGCTGAAGGACATGCTGATCTCCGGCGGCGAGAACGTCTACCCGGCCGAGGTCGAGCGGACGCTGGTCGAGCACCCCGGCGTCGCCGAGGTAGCCGTCGTCGGCATCGCCCATCCGCGGTGGGTCGAAACCCCGCTCGCGGTCGTCGTCCGCGCTCCCGGCTCCGAGGTCGGCGAGGAGGAGCTGATCGAGCTCTGCCGCGAGAAGCTCGCCAGCTACAAGAAGCCATCGGCCGTTGTCTTCGCCGAGGAACTGCCGCGCAACGCCGCCGGCAAGGTGCTGAAGCGAGCGCTCCGCGAGGAGCACGGCGCGCGGTTCGAGTAGCGGCTATCGAGTTTGTTCGACCCCTCCGAACTAACTCGATAGACCCTCGGCGCGCGCCGCGTCGATTTCGGCCTGGAAGCGCTGCATGCCGCCGAGCCAGCGCGCCGGGTCGCCGGCCTTGCGCTGCATGTAGGTCTGGACCTCGGGGTGGGAGAGGACGAGGAAGCGGTCCTCGGCGATGCCGCGGACGAGCGCCTCGGCGGCGTCGTCGGGCGAGATCGTCTCGCCGGAGGCACTGGCGAGGCGGGAGCTGGGGTCCTCTTCGCGCCAGGTTTCGAGCATCGGCGTCGCCACCCCCTGCGGACAGAAGCAGGAGAAGCCGACGCCGGATTCGGGTCCGCCGTAAGTGATCGCCAGCCACTCGGCGACGGCGATGGCGGCGTGCTTGGTCACCGAGTACGGCATCAGGCCGGGGTTGGCGAGCAGTCCCGCAGCGGAGGCGGTCGAGCTGAGGTGGCCGTGGCGGCGCTCCAGCATCCCCGGTAGCAGCCGCCGCGCCGCCCAGATGTGGGCCATCACGTTGATGTTCCAGGTCCGCTGCCAGTCCTCGTCGCCGACCTCGGGCCCGCCGTAGGGCCCGGCGATGCCGGCGTTCGAGCAGAAGAGGTCGACCGGGCCGCCGCGCTCCTCGGCGCCGTCGACGAGCCGCACGACCTCCTCCTCGCGGCCGACGTCGATCGCGGCGCCGCTCGCCTCGATCCCGGGCACGGCGGCGGCGACCTCGGCCGCGACCCGTGCCGCCGCCTCAGCGTCGACGTCGGCGACGACGATCCGCGCCGCGCCCGCCTGCGCCAGCCGCCGTACCAGCCCGGCGCCGATCCCGCTGGCGCCGCCGGTGACGATCGCGTGGCATCCCTGGAGCTCCATACAGAGGCGACGCTACACCCGATCGACCAGGCCCAGGACCGACTCTAGGGTGGGTCTTTATGGGCTTCGTCAAGACGCCGGAGGAGGTCGCGCGGATCGAGGCGACGCTCGCCAACCCGCGCTTTGCCGGCGCCCAGCTGCTCTCGGTCGAGTTCCTCTCCGATCCCGATTTCGTCGCCGCTGTGCTGCCGCCGCCGCTGGAAGCGCTCGAGCAACCGCGGATGCGGGCGATGGTCGGTCGCTGGGAGTCGAACTGCGTCGGCGACTTCCACGGCGGCACGATCTACGTCGCCAGCCGCCACGACGGGATCGAGGGCGAGTACCAGCTGTCCCAGTTCATCGACCGCGACGTGCCGACGATCTTCGGCCGCGACCTCTTCGGCGAGCCGAAGAAGCTCGGCGCCAGCGGGCTGCGCCGCCGCGGCCAGCACTTCCGCGCCTGGATCGAGCGCGGCGGCCGCCGCCTGGTCGAGCTCGAGGGCGAGATGGAGCGCGACCGCGGTCCCTTCAGCGGCGCCGGCTACAGCTTCAACTTCAAGTCGCGCCCGGCCGCCGACGGCCGCGGCCTTGAGGAGGACGCGATCCTGACCCGGATGCGGACCGAGGTCCGCGCGAGCGTCTCGCTGACTGGCGCCGCGGCGATGAACCTGCGCGGGTCCGTCCACGATCCGCTCGATCAGATCCCGATCGACTCGCTGACCCGCGCCACCTACCTCGAGGCCGACCTCGTCGCCTCCTGCGAGGCGGTGGCGCGGATCCCGGCGGCGGTCTTCGCTCCCTACCACCACGGGCGCAACGACGACTGGAGCGCCCACGACACCGAAGGGACCAGCCCATGAGCCACCAGGCCATGAACCCCAAGCCCATGAACAATTCCTACGACTTCAACGACCAGACCGTGATCGTGACCGGGGCCGGCCGCGGCATCGGGCTCGAGGTCTCGCGCGGGTTCGCCCAGATGGGCGCTCACGTCTACATGGTCGACATCGACGCCGATGTGGTCGAGGCGGCGGCGAAGGAGGCCGGCGGCACCGCCGCGGTCGCCGACGTCTCCAGCAGCGACGACGTCGAGCGCGTCGTCGCCGAGGCGATCGAGGAGACCGGCCGGATCGACGCCGTCTTCAACAACGCCGGCCTGCTCCGCGACAAGGTCCTCTGGAAGCTCTCCGACGAGGACTGGGACGTGGTCGTCGACGTCAGCCTCGGCGGCACCTTCAAGTTCACCCGCGCCTGCGTGCCGCACATGCGCGAGCGCGGCTACGGCCGCTTCGTCAACGTCACCTCCTACACCGGCCTGCGCGGCAACGTCGGCCAGGCGGCCTACGCGGCGGCGAAGGCGGGCGTGATCGGGTTCACGAAAACGGCGGCGAAAGAGCTCGGCCGCTTCGGCATCACGTCCAACGTGATCTCGCCCAACGCGAAGACGCGGATGGTCGAATCGATCCCCGACGAACACAAGGCCGAGCTCGAGCGCCAGATCCCGCTCGGGCGCTTCGGCGAGACCGAGGAGATGGTCGGCGCGGTGCTGTTCCTCGCCTCGCGCGACGCGGGCTACATCACCGGCGCCGTGCTCCAGGTCGACGGCGGCATCTCGCTCTAGGAGACGAGCTGCCGCAGGGCGACCTTGGCGATCTTGCCGCTCGCCGTCTTCGGCAGCTCGGCGACGGTGACGACGACGGTCGGGCACTTGTAGTGGGCGATCCGCTCGCGGCAGTGGGCGATCAGCTCCGCGGCGTCGACCTCGTCGCCGTCGACCGAGGTGACGACCGCGCACGGGGTCTCGCCCCAGCGCTCGTGCGCCAGCCCGATCACCGCCACCTCCACGACCCGCGGGTGGGTGGCGACCGCCTGCTCGACCTCGATCGAGGAGATGTTCTCGCCGCCGGAGATGATCAGGTCCTTCTTGCGGTCGACGATCCAGATGAAGTCCTCCTCGTCGGCTTTGCCGATGTCGCCGGTCGCGAACCAGCCCTCGGCGTCGAACGCCGCCGCCGTCTCCTCCGGCTTGTGCCAGTAGCCGGCGCAGATGTTGCGGCCACGCAGCTGGATCTCGCCGACCTCGCCGGGCGCGAGCGCGTTGCCCTCTTCGCCGACGATCCGCGCCTCGACGTGGAAGAACGGGCGCCCGATCGAGCCGGGCCGCTCGGCCTGGTCGCCGGGCCCCATCGTCGTCGCCGAGGAGGTCGTCTCGCTGAGCCCGTAGCCCTGGCGGTAGTCGAGCCCGAGCTCGGCGAAGCGGTCCATCAGCGGCTGCGGGCAGGCGGCGCCGCCGGAGCCGACGAAGCGCAGGCGGGAGCGGTCGATCGCGCCGAACTCCTCCGTCGCCAGGATCATCTGCCAGGCGGTCGGGATCGCGAACCAGACCGTGATCTGCTCGGCCTCGGCGAGGCGCGCCGCCGCGGCCGGGTCGAAGTCCTCCATCAGCACCACCTTGCCGCCCTTGTAGAGCAGCGGCACGGTGAGGATGTAGAGGACGACGTGGAAGATCGGGTTGACGACCAGGGTCGCGTCGTCGCGGCGCAGGTCCCAGTCGGCGAGGTAGTTCTGGACGTTGACGAGGACGCCCTCGTGGGTGAGGACGGCGCCCTTCGGCGGCCCGGTGGTGCCGGAGGTGTAGACGATCGAGACCGGGTCGGTGGGGTGGACCGGGTGCGGTTCGGCCGGCACGGCGGCGTCGCGCCAGGCGGCGTAGTCCTCCTCGACCCGCAGGACCCGCGGCCGCTCGCCCTCGAGCTGGTCGAGCGCGGCGCCGACGGCGTCCGCCGTATCCGCCTGGACGACGACCAGGCGCGAGCCCGAGTCGCCGAGCGCGTAGGCGACCTCCTCGCTGGCGAGGCGGAAGTTGAGCGGGACGAAGATCGCGCCGGCCCGGGCGACCCCGAACAGCAGCTCGAGGAACTCGACCCGGTTCTTCAGCGCCACCGCGACCCGGTCGCCGGGCTCGATCCCGGCGTCCCGCAGCGCCCCGGCGACCCGGCGCGCCGCCGCGTCGAGCCCGGCATAGGTGACCCGGCGCTCGCCGCAGACGACCGCCTCGCGGTCGGGGTCGCGGCGCGCCCGCAGGCTGGTCCAGGCACCGATGTTGTCGCTGAGGAAGCCGGTCACGCCCGCTGCGCGGCCATCGCCGCTTCGACCGCCCGCGCCAGCTCCTCGCCCTTCAGCTGCGGCGGGGTGCCGTCGCCGTTGAGGCCGCCGATCAGCGTCCGGCAGAACTCGTCGGCGATCTTGCTCGCCGGCCAGCGCCCCTCGGGCGCGAACCAGGTCCAGGACCAGTTGCACATCCCAAAGACCTGCAATGCGGTCAGCCGCGGGTCGACCGCCTTGAAGGCGCCGCTCTTGACTCCACGGGCGATGATCTCGATCACCGTCGCCGAGTACTCGTCGCGCATCGCCCGCACCTCGGCCATCACCTCTTCTTCGGCCGAGCGGACGATCTCGCGTGAGAAGGCGACCGTGGCGGCGCGGTCGTCCTGCTGGGAGAGCATCAGCTGGTAGACGATCAGCTGCAGCTGATCGACCGGGTCGTCGAACTCGGCGAGGAACTCGTTCGCCTCGGCGAGGCGGCGGCGCATGTACTCGTTGTGGACCTGCTCGAGCAGCGCTTCCTTGCTGCGGAAGTGGTGGAGGATCGTGCCTTTGCTGATCCCCAGCGCTTCGGCGACGTCGCGGATGCTGACCTCGTCGTAGCCGCGCTCGGCGACCATCTCGGTGAAGCACTGGAGGATCTCCCCCCGCCGGCTTTTTCGCTGCGTCGTCGCCATCAGGCCGCGAGGCTACCCGCCACCGGGGTCATGCCAGCAGCTCCCTGGCGATGATGAAGCGCTGGATCTCGGCGGTGCCGCCGCCGATCTGCATCAGCTTCGCGTCGCGCATGAAGCGCTCGACCGGGAACTCGTCGATGTAGCCGTAGCCGCCGAGGACCTGGACCGCCTCGGTCGTGACCCGCATCGCGACGTCGCCGGCGAGCAGCTTGGCGGCCGAGGCGAGCGCCCGCTGGCCGCCCTCGCCGGCGTCGATCCGGGCGGCGATCTGGCGGGTCAGCGCCCGGCAGGCCTCGGTCTCGGCGAACATGTCGGCGAGCTTGGCGCCGATCAGCTGGAACTCGCCGATCGGCTTGCCGAACTGGCGGCGCTCGCCGGCGTAGGTCAGTGCCGTCTCCAGCGCCCCCTGGGCGATCCCGACCGACTCGGCCGCCATCAGCACCCGCTCGGAGTCGAGCCCCTCGAGCAGGATCGCGCGGCCGCCGTCCGCGGCCCCGATCAGCGCCTCGTCGCCGACCTCGCAATCGTCGAGCAGGAGCTCGCCGGTCGGCGAGCCGCGCCAGCCCATCTTCGAGAACTTCTTGCCGCGCGCGAAGCCGGGCGTATCGGCCGGGATCGCGAACATCCCGAGGCTGCGCTCGCCGTGCTCGGGGGTGCGGGCGTAGATCAGGGCGAGGTCGGCGACCGGGCCGTTGGTGATGAAGGTCTTGGTCCCGTTCAGGCGCCAGCCGCCGTCGACCCGCTCGGCCCGGGTCCGCATGCTCATCACGTCGGAGCCGGCCTCGGGCTCGGTCATCGCCAGGCAGCCGACCAGCGAGCCGTCGATCAGCCCCGGCAGCCAGCGCGCTTTCTGGGCGTCGTCGCCGTGGCGGGCGATGCGGCCGACGACCATGTCGGCCTGGTGGAGCACGGTCGCCGCGGTCGAGACGCAGACCGCGGCCAGCTCTTCGCCGATCAGGCAGAGCTCGGTCAGGCCGAGGCCGGCGCCGCCGAGCTCGCTCGGCACCGTCGCCCCGAGCAGCCCGAGCGCGGCCGCTTCGGCCCAGCTCTCGGCCGGGAAGCTCTGGGATGCGTCGATCTTGTGCGCGCGCGGCGCCACCTTCTCCTGGGCGAACTCGCGCAGGGTTCGGCGCAGCAGCTTCTGCTCGTCGCTGAGACCGAGGTCGGCGGAGCGGGGGAGGGGCATCGCTCGCGGCGCTCCTCAGACCCCGCGGAACTTGGGATCGCGCCGCTCGAGGAAGGCGCGGGCGCCCTCGCGGCGGTCCTCGGAGGCGAGCAGGCGCGCCAGCCGGTCTTCGGTGCGGACGTTGGCGTCGGCGATCGAGAGCAGGGTGTCGCGGCGCAGGGCGTCGACGATCTCGCGGGTCGAGAGCGGCGCCGCGGTCGCGATCCGGGTGGCGAGCGCCAGCGCCTCGGCCTCGACCGCGTCGGGGGCGACGGCGAGGTCGACCATCCCCAGCGCCGCCGCCTCCGCGCCCTCGACGAGGTCGCCGGTCAGCAGCAGGCGAGCCGCGGCCGAGCGCGGGATCAGGCGCGGCAGCCGGGCGAGGCCGCCGGTGGCGGGGAGGATCCCGAGCCGAACCTCCGGCATCCCCAGCTTCGCCTTCTCGCTCGCGACCCGCAGCGTGCAGGCCAGGGCCAGCTCGAGGCCGCCGCCGATCGCGTGGCCGTTGACGGCGGCGACCGTCGGCGCCGGCAGCGTCGCGACCGCGTTGACGGCGGCGCGCAGCTGGCGGTTGTAGGCGAGGTTTTCCTCGGTGCTGGCGCTCTGGATCTCGTTGATGTCGGCGCCGGCGGCGAAGACGCCGTCCGTGCCGGTGACGATCGCGCAGCGGACCTGATCATCAACTGCGATCGATTCGACGCTCGTGCGGAGGTCCGTCGCCATCGCGACGTCGAGGACGTTGCGGCGCCCGGGGTTGGCGAGGGTGAGGACCGCGACGTGGTCGGCGACGGTCAGCTCGACCAGCGAGGTCCGTTCGGCGCTCGCCATCAGCCGGTCACCACCGCCTCGCGGCCAGGGCGGGTCATCACGATCTCGGGGACGACGCAGGTGGGGGAGAGGCGCAGCAGCGCCCGCGCCGACTCGGCGACGTCGAGCGGCCGGATCATCTCCTCGGCCGGGACCGGGTTCTGGCTGTAGTCGGCGAGGTCGGTGTCGACGAAGCCGGGGCAGAGGACGCAGGACTTGATCCCCTCGCCGGAGAGCTCGGCGTTCATCGCCTCGGTGAAGCCGACGACGCCGTGCTTGGCGGCCGAGTAGACGCCGAGGCCGGCGGCGCCGCGTTTGCCGACCACCGAGGACATGTTGATCACGAGCGCGTTGCGGTGCTCGGCGGCGGCGACCCGGAGCAGGTCGAGCGTCTCGCTGTAGAAGACGATCACCGAACGCAGGTTGAGCGCCAGCTGCATGTCGATCCGCTTCAGCTCGTAGTCGCCGAGCTCGGCGTGGATCCCCATGCCGGCGTTGTTGACGAGGACGTCGAGGCGGCCGAAGCGCTCGCGGTGGGAGGCGGCGACGGCGGCGATCTGCTCGGCGTCGGTGAGGTTGGCGGCGACGGGGTGGACGGTGGTGCCGTGGGCGGAGAGCTCGGCGGCGGCGGCCTCGAGCTTCTCCGGGGTGCGGGAGACGAGGGTCAGGTCGTAGCCCTCCTCGGCCAGCATCGCCGCGATCGCGAACCCGATCCCGGATGAGGCGCCGGTGACCAGCGCCACCCTCTTCTCGCCCTCCACAGCGGCCATGGCGATAGACTAACCGTCCGGACGGTCAGTCGCCACTCGGCCCCATCAGGACAAGGAATGAACGAGCTCGATCTCTACCGCAACGTCGCCCGGATCCGGGCGCTGGAGCTGCTCCTCCATCGCTACATCGAGGAGCACGGGTTCGGCGGTTTCTGGCACCCCGGCCTCGGCCAGGAGGGGATCCAGGCCGGGGCCGTCGCCGCCCTGCGCGAGGACGACTACCTCTTCTACGCCCACCGCGGCCTCGGCTACGCGCTGGCCAAGGGGATGTCGCCGGTGACGCTCTTGGCGGACCTCTTCGGGCGCGCCGGCGGCTCGGTCGGCGGCAAGGGCGGCGGCACCGTCCACTTCGTCGATCCGGAGCTCGGGGTGCTCGGCCAGGGCGGGACGGTCGGCTCCAACTTCGTGCTCGGCGCCGGCGCCGGGATCTCGGCCCAGATGCTCGGCACCGACAAAGTCGTCGCGATCTTCTTCGGCGACGGCGCCGCCGCCCGCGGCACCTTCCACGAGGCGGCGCTGACCGCCTCGGTTTGGAAATTGCCGCTGGTCTGGGTCTGCGAGAACAACGGCTGGGCGATCTCGGTCCCGATCGAGGCCCAGAGCCCGACCGCGAACATCGCCGACCGCGCCGCCGCCTACGGCGTCCCCGGCGTGATCGTCGACGGCCAGGACGCGGTCGCGGTCCGCGAGGCGACCCTGGAAGCCGTCGACCGCGCCCGCGCCGGCGAGGGTCCGACGCTGATCGAGGCGAAGACGAACCGCATTCGCGGCCACTACGAGGGCGACAAACAGAGCTACCGCGAGGATCTCGGCGACGGGCTCGAGGTGCCGCGCGACCCGCTGGCGATCCTCCGCGAGCGCGCCGCGATCCCCGCCGCGGAGGCCGGGCGGATCGACGAGGAGGCGCGGGCCGAGGCCGAGGCGGCGCTGGCCGAGGTGCTGGCGATGCCCGAGCCCGATCCCGACGTCGTCACCCAGGGGGTCTGGGTGTGAGCGACCAGGCCACGACCGAGGCGCCGACGCTCGGCTACGCGCGGGCGATCAACCAGGCCCTGGCCGAGGAGATGCGCCGCGACGAGCGGGTCTGGATGCTGGGGCAGGACGTCGGCCGGATGGGCGGCGTCTTCGGCGTCACCCGCGGCATCTACGACGAGTTCGGCGCCGGCCGGGTCCGAGACACCTCGCTGAACGAGACCTTCATCGTCGGCGCCGCGGTCGGGGCGGCGATGACCGGCACGATCCCGGTCGCCGAGCTGCAGTTCGCGGACTTCATGATGATCGCCGGCGACGAGGTCTTCCACAAGATGGCCAAGTGGCGCTACATGCACGGCGGCAAGCTCTCGGTGCCGATGGTGCTGCGGCTGCCGACCGGCGTCCTCGGCGGCGTCGGCGCCGAACACTCGCAGTCGCTGGAGGCGCTGGGGATGCACTTCCCGGGCCTCAAAGTGGCGCTGCCGGCGACCCCGGCCGACGCCAAGGGCCTGCTGAAGACGGCGATCCGCGACCCCAACCCCGTCCTCTTCTTCGAGCACAAGGGGATGTACCGGGTCAAGGGGCCGGTGCCCGAGGACCCCGAGTTCCTGGTCCCGTTCGGCGAGGCCGTCGTCCGGCGCGCGGGCACCAGCGCCACCGTCGTCGCCACCGGCCTGATGGTGCCGCGGGCACTCGAAGCCGCCGAGGCGCTTGGCGCGGATGGCGTCGAGCTCGAGGTGATCGACCCCCGCACCCTGGTCCCGCTCGACATGGAGACGATCGTCGCCTCGGTCGAGAAGACCGGCCGCGCCCTGGTCGTCCACGAGGCTGTCCGCACTGCCGGCGCCGGCGCCGAGATCGCCGCCCGCATCCAGGAAGCCGCCTTCTTCGCCCTCGACGCACCCGTCTGGCGCCTCGGCGCCCTCGACACCCAGATCCCCCAGAGCCCCGACCTCGAGCAGCTGGTCATCCCCGGGGTGGACGAGATCGCGGCGGCGGCCCGCGAGCTGGTCGCGATCTAGGGCGCCTGCGCCGTCATCGCTGTGGCGAGCAGGTCGAACTCGGGTCGCGTGATCTCGAGGAAGCCGCGGCGCAGCGACTTTCCCGTCAACGGCTTGCCATCCCGCTTGATCAACCCGAGCCGGCTCCCGATCGGGCCCGACACTTCTCCCAGGACCTCGATATGGGTGACGTTCGGCCATCGCTTCGGCGCTTCAGGGTCGTCTTCACGGTTGTCTTCTACGAACTTCCTGTCTGTTTTCGTGTTCGTCGTCGCGCGAACGATTGCCGGGCACCTCTTCGGGCCTTCGTTCTTGGCGCCGAGGTAGATGACGATCAGGTCGCCCTCTGTGTAGGCGACTTTGCGCTGGCCGCTGATCCATCGCCGCTCCTGCCACCAGGTTTCTTCCACGCGGCTGTGGTAATTGGCGTCGATCCAGTACCGGGGAGGGTTGTCGAGCGGGACCTCTTCGTCGAGGAACTCCTTCAGACCGGCGACGTCGACGAACGGCAGGCTGGGCCGGCGCTTCCGGCGCCGCTTCGGCTTCCACGGCACCTTCTCCACTTGCTTCAGCCTCTCGATCTCGGCCGCGTCCACCTCCTTGCCCTCCTTCAACCAGTCCGCGAGGAACGCCGACGCCTTCTCGATCTGCTTCGCGGTGAGGATCACCCCGAGCTCGTAGTTGCCACCGCCCTTCTCGTCGCCGAGGCCCTTGCCGGTCAGATTGCCCGAGCCGACCAATCCCCAGGCCGAGTCGACCAGGCTGACCTTCGCGTGCAGGTCGTCGATGTCGACGATTTCGAATTCGGCTTCGTGGAGCTGCTCGAGTCCGTCAGCGTCGAGGACGCCGACGGCAACGCTCCTCTCGCTCGCGTCGGTGAGCAGCTTGCGTTCCGCCGCCGGCGACTTGGCGGCGGCTTCGGCGATCTCCTCTGCGACCGGGAGTGAGAGGAACGGGCTGGCCAGCCAGATCCGCTCCGTGGCGCTCCTGATGCGCCGCATCAGTTCTTCGCGGGCGACCGGAACCAGCGCACCCCTTGGCTCTCCCGCCATGTGGAGAACCTAGTCGTGGCGACGCCGGTTGGCTACCCCGCTGCTGCTGCTCGGGCGACACCCGGGCTGGCGAGCTCGGCGGCGAGGGCGCGGACCGCGGCGGCGGCGCGGCGGACGAGGGCGCCGCTGACGGCCGAGGGCAGCTCGGTGACGAAGGCGGTCGAGTGCGGGTAGGTGTGGTTCTGCCAGCGGGTGGCGCTGCCGGGGTAGCGGCCGGGGAGGCGAACGACGGGCAGGCCGATCAGGCCGGCGAAGCGGCGCTCGGTGAAGAGGTTCCCCCCGGACTCGTCGACGATCCCGAACGGCTGGTGGAACCAGATCGTCAGGTCGGGCTGGACCTGGGAGAGGAAGTTGTGGGCGGCACGGGACTCGGGCTCCGAGAGCGGGCCGGTCCCGGAGTATTCGCCGCCCGAGAGATGGGTCCAGTCGAAGGGGAAGTTGCGGTTGAGGTCGACGCCGTGGGCGTTGCCGCGGGTGTCGGCGGCGACCCCGTCCGGGTTCAACGTCGGCACCACCCAGAGCTCGACTCCATGCGGCGCCCCGGCCGCGATCAGGCGCCGCGCGACCCGCACCCCCGCCGTCTCGTCGCCGTGGATGCAGCCGAAGACGACGACCTTCAGCGCCGGCTCCGCGTCGCCGCTGCGAACCGCGACGATCGGGCGCCCGTCGACCGAGCGCCCGATCACCGAGCGCTCGGCGGCGCTCGCTGTGGGCGCGAGCAGGATCAGGCCGGAGACGGCGACCAGCATGGCTGTCGCCAGACGCCACCTACACATGCGGGTTTGCAGATACGGGTCTAGCCTCGGACTCAGATGGCCGATTCTCCCAGCCAGCCTCGGAATGTCGTCAAGGCAGTGTTTATCGGCCTCGTCGGTTTTATCGTCTCAGCGGCGATCCCGATCGTCATCGTGATCATCCTGGCGTTCGTTGCCCAGCGGATGATCGGCGGGTGATCCTCAGGCTCAGGGCCTACGTGTAGGCCTCGGGGCTCCAGCCTTCGAGGTGGTCTTTGACGCTGACCGCGAAACGGGTGGCGTCGGCGCCGTCGACGGCGCGGTGGTCGAAGGTGACGGCGAGGCGGAGGATCGTGCGGATCGCGATCGCCTCGTTGCCCTGCTCGTCGGCGACCACCCAGGGGCGGCGCTGGATCGTGGGGACGCCGAGGATCGCGACCTGGGGCTGGTTGATGATCGCCGGCGCCGAGACGGCGCCGACCGAGCCGGGGTTGGAGAGGGTGAAGGTGCCGCCGGCGAGGTCGTCGGGGGTCAGCTTGCGGGTGCGGGCGCGCTCGGCGAGGTCGGCGATCGCCGCGGCGATCGCCGACGCCGTCATCCGCTCGCACCCCTTGATCACCGGCACCAGCAGCCCCTCCGGCGTGTCGACGGCGACGCCGAGGTTGACCGCCTGCCAGTGGATCGTCCGCTCGCCGAGGAAGGTCGCGTTCATCCGCGGGTGTTCACCGAGCGCAACGCAGGCGGCGCGAGCGATGAACGGCAGGTAGGAGAGCTTCGCTTCGCCCTGCGGCACGCGAGCCGCGTTGAGCTCAGTCCGCGCATGGACCACGGCCAAGAGATCGACGTCGACCTCCGTCGTCATGTGCGCCGCCGTCTGCCGCGACCGCACCATGTGCTCCGCGATCAACTGCCGCACCCGCGAGGTCTTCACCACCTCATGCGGCACCCCCTCGTATCCCGCCGGCAGCTCGGCGGCGTCGCCAGGGGCGCCAGCTGGCTCTGTCGAGTTTGTTCGACCCCTCCGAACAAACTCGACACCGCCGGCGATCGCCCGTTCCACATCCACCTTCCGAATCCGCCCACCACGGCCCGAACCCTGGACAGCTCCCAAATCGATCCCGTGGCTCGCGGCCATTCGCCGCGCAAGGGGTGAAGCCGGAGCCGCCGCCTGCGGCCCCGAACCCAAGAAGCTCAGCACCGCCGCGGCCGCCGCCTTCGGATCGAACCTCCCGAACTCGTCCCGTCCCGCAGCCGCCCGCGCCGCCAGCCCGGCGTCGGCGTCAGCCAAGCCCCCGTTGGTCCCGCCGCCGGCACCTCCCGAATCGGGAAGGGACGCCGGGGAGGGGTCCCGGGACACTTGGCGGAGCGCGCCGCCAGCCTCCTCGGAGGCCGCATCCTCACCTCGCGGCGGAGCGTCCAGGGACCCCTCCCCGGCATCCCCAGCCGCCTCCAGGACTGCCGCGGCGTCGGCGCCCACGGCCATTTCCGCCAGTGGCGCCCCGACCGCGACGTTCTGATCGACCTCGACGAGGATCTTCGCCAGCACGCCATCCGCCGGCGCCTCGATCTCGGTGTCGACCTTGTCGGTTGCGATCGCGCAGATCGCCTGCTCGGCCTTGACCTCGTCGCCGACCGCGACGAGCCACTCGATCACCGTGCCCTCCTCGACCGAGACGCCCATGTGGGGCATCGGCACGACGACGGTGGTTGCGGCCTCGCTCATCCCTTGACGTCGATCAGGACCTTGACGTCGTCGCCCGGGTCGCTTGCCAGCCGTTCGATTTCGGCGACCGTGTCGGCCAGCGGCGCCCGCCGGGTGATCATGCTGTCCGGCTTCAGCAGGCCGGAGGCGATCATCGCCGCCACCCGCGGCAGGTCGTTGTGGTACCCGAGCGCGGCGTGGATCGAGCGCTCGTAGAGGACCATCCGGCCGCCGTCGAGCGGGACCGGCTGCTTCGGGATCCCGGCGAGGACGATGCGGCCGCCGCGGGCGGTCATCTCCAGCGCCGCTTCGACCGCGGGCACCGCCCCCGAGCAGTCGACGACAATCTCGGCGCCGAGGCCGCCGGTCAGGCCGCGGACGGTCTTCGCCACCTCGCGTGGCTCGCCCTCCGGGGCCAGGCTCGCGAAGCCCTCGGCCTCGGCGCGGGCGCGGCGGCCGGGGTGGAGCTCGACGACCAGCGGCTCGAGCGCGAGCGAGCGGGCGACCAGCGCCGTGCAGGCGCCGATCGGGCCGTAGCCGATCACGACCAGGCGCTCGCCGCCGCGGGCGCCGCCGCGGTCGAGGGCGTGGAGGCCGACGGCGAGCGGCTCGAGCAGGGCGCCGACTTCGTCGCTGACCTCGTCGGGCAGGGGGACGGCGCAGTAGGCCGGGAAGCGGACCAGGGGGGCGAAGGCGCCGTCGGAGGAGAGGCCGATCGAGCCGCTATAGCGGCAGAGGTTGTAGCGGCCGGAGACGCAGGCCTCGCAGTGGTTGCAGCGCCAGCAGGCGTCGGCGGAGACGCGGTCGCCGGGCTGGAGGTCCTCGACTCCCTCGCCGACCTCGGTGATCACGGCCGAGAACTCGTGTCCGAGGGTGACCGGCGGTTGCTGGCCGGTCAGCGGGTGGACCTTGCCGGGACGGATCGCGAAGGGGGCGCGGAACTCGCCGACGTCGGAGCCGCAGATGCCGGTGTAGGCGACCTCGGCCTCGACCATTCCCGGGCCAAGCGGCAGCGCCAGCTCGACCTCGTCGAGCCGCAGGTCACCAGCGGCATGCCAGCGGACAGCCTCCACCGGAGCGGAATCTAGCACCTGACCGACCGTGCGGTCAATTTGATAGAACCCCCCGAATTGGAGGTCCCATAAAGGCCTTTCCGGGCGCGGCTTCGCCCCCTGGAGGCCAGGGCTAGTGTGGCTTCACCGGTGCCGGGGGATGGCTCGGCACCGGAATCTGGAACCGAGGAGGAGTGATCAGTGGCCGGACTCGTTTGCGGTGTCGACATCGGCGGGACCTTCACCGACTGCGTTCTGATCGGTGAGGACGGCCGCGTCGCCTACGGCAAGGCCCTCTCCTCGCCCGCCGACTCCTTCCAATCCGGCTTCTTCGGCTCGATCGAGTCGGCCGGCGGCCAGCTCGGGCTCTCCGCCGCGGACCTCTACACGCGGATGGACCGGCTGATCTCGCACGGCTCGACCGTCGCCACCAACATCGTCGTCGAGCGCAAAGGGGCCGCGATCGGCCTGATCACCACCCGCGGCTTCGAGGACACGGTGCGGACGATGCGCGGCCTCGGCCGCCCGACCGGAGAGCCGCCCGAGAACCTGCTGCGCTTCGCCGAAACCCGCAAGCCGGAGCCGCTGGTCCCGATCGAGCGCACCTTCGGGGTCGCCGAGCGGGTCGATTCCGACGGCGACGTCGTCGTCGCCCTCGACGAGGAGGAGGTCGCCGCCGCGGCCGATGCCCTGGTCGAGGCCGGGGTCGACACGATCGCGATCGCCTTCCTCTGGTCGGTCCGCAACGACGCCCACGAGCGCCGCGCTCGCGAGATCGTCAACGAGCGCGCCCCCGGCGTCTTCGTCACGATCTCGAGCGAGATCTCGAAGGCGGTCGGCGAGTACGAGCGCTTCGTCGCCACCCTGATCAACTCCTATGTGGGACCGGTGACCAGCACCTACCTGCACGGGGTCCAGGGCCGGCTCGCGGACGTCGGCTTCGCCGGCGAGCTCCACATCATGCAGTGCCACGGCGGCATGGTCCCGCTCGGCCTCGGCGCCGACCGCCCGATCTTCACGATCGGCTCCGGCCCGGTCGGCGGCCTGATCGGCTGCGCCCGCGTCGCCGACGACCTCGGCCGCAACGACATCATCGCCTCCGACATGGGCGGCACCTCGTTCGACGTCGGGATCATCAAAGACGGCGAGCCGCTCGCCGCCGACGACACCCTGCTCGGCAAGTGGCGCTACCGCGTGCCCGCCGTCGAGGTGATCTCGATCGGCGCCGGCGGCGGCTCGATCGCCTGGATCGACGAGCTCGGCGGCGGCCTCCGCGTCGGCCCCCAGAGCGCCAGCTCCCTGCCCGGCCCCTGCTGCTACGACCGCGGCGGCGAAGAGCCGACGGTCACCGACGCCGACCTGATCCTCGGCTACATCGCCCCCGAGGCGACCTTCGGCTCCAAGGGCGAGCGCGGCGGCTTCAAGCCGCGCCGTGACCTCGCCGAGAAGGCGATCCAGGAGAAGGTCGCCGACCCGCTCGGCCTCTCGCTGACCGACGCCGCGCTCGGCATCGTCGAGGTCGCCAACGCGAAGATGGCGGCGGCGCTGGAGAACGAGATCATCGGCCGCGGCTTCGACCCGCGCGACTTCGTCCTCATGTCCTACGGCGGTGCCGGGCCCTTCCACGCCGCCGGCTACGCCGCCTCTCTCGGCGTCGACACGATCGTCATTCCCGGCGAGACTGCCTCGGTCTGGTCGGCGTTCGGGATCAGCCAGGCGGACATCCGCTACCAGTACGAAAGCTCGGTCGTCCTGATCGAGCCCTTCGACCCGGCCGCGGTCAAGGGCGCCTTCGACGAGCTCGAAGGCCTGGCTCGCGAGGGGCTGAACCAGCGCGAGGACGCCGCCGACTTCGAGTTCCGCCGCTTCGCCCGGATGCGCTTCCAGTGGCAGCGGCACGAGCTCGAGATGCGCTTCCCCGACGGCGAGATCGACGCCGCCACGCTGGAGGAGGTCAAACGCCAGTTCGTCGAGATCTACACCCAGCGCTACGGCGAGGTGGCGCTGCTGCCCGGCGCCACGGTCGAGATCGTCTCGGTCCGGCTCGAGCCGGCGATCACCATGGGCTCCGAAAATCTCGACCGGCTCGACGTCGCCGAGGGCGAGGAGTTCGCCAAGGGCAGCCGCAGGGTCTATTTCGAGCGCGGCGCCGGCCCGGTCGACGCCGCCGTCTACAACGGCGACGCGATGCCGCTCGGCGAGGTGGTCGAGGGCCCGGCGGTGATCGACCTCGCGATCACCGGCATCGTCGTCCCGCCCGGCACCAGCTGCGAACGCCGCCAGACCGGCGACTTCGTCATGAACCTCAACCCCGGCTCCGCCGCGTAAGGGAGGTCCGCAGATGAACCCCGCCACCGCCACCGAGCGCCCGCAGCGCCCGCCCGAGTTCTGGGACGGCGTCGACCACGCCTTCAACCCGACCGGCCCGGTCAAGGTGCCGCCCAACCTGACGCTCAGCACCGAGGCCGAGACCGAGATCGACCCGATTACCTACGAGGTCGTCCGCCACGGCCTCTGGAACGCCAACGCCGAGCACGTGCGCGAGATCGAGAACCTCGCCGTCTCCCAGATCACGGTCGAGATCCGGGACTTCCAGCCCTGCATCCTCACCGAGGACGCCGAGCTCCTCTACTTCGGCCCCTGCCTGCAGTACATGTCGGGGATGCTCGACATGATGACCCGCTACATCCTCGAACACCGGGGGGAACGGGTCGTCGACGGCGACATGTGGCTCTGCAACGACCCGATCATCGGCACCGCCCACCAGCCCGACGTCGGGCTCATGTGCCCGGTCTTCGTCGACGGCGAGGTCTTCTGCTGGGTCGCCAACATCTCCCACCAGAACGACATCGGCGGCACCGTCCCCGGCTCCTTCTGCCCCAACGCCGAAGACGCCTTCTGGGATCCGCCCAGCTTCCCGCCGTTCAAGATCGTCGAGGACAACCAGATCGTCGAGGACATGGAGGCGCTCTACCGGCGCTGCTCGCGGACCCCGGAGAACCTCTCGCTCGACCTGCGGGCGACGATCGCCGGCAACAACGCCGCCCGCTCGCGGATCCTCGGCCTGGTCGAGAAGTACGGCAAGGCCGTCGTCAAGGGGACGATGCGCCGCGCCCTCGACGCCAGCCAGCGCGCCTTCGAACAGGCGCTCGACACGATCCCCGACGGCACCTACTCCGACCGCCTGATCCAGGAGGTCGCTCGCAACGGCGACCGCGGCACCTACCCGGTGCAGACCACGGTCCGCAAGAAGGGGCGGGAGCTGATCTGGGACAACGTCGGCACCCACGACCAGGTCGGCGCGATCAACGTCGGCTTCGCCGCCTGGCGCGGGGCGATCCTCGGCTCGATCAACGTGCTGATGCTGCCGGGGCAGATGGGCTGCATCGGCGGCGCCGCCCGGCTCTGCAAGTTCGACCCCGAACCGGGCAAGATCACCTCGCCCGACTGGGGCGCGGCCGTCTCCCCGGCCGGCGTCTACGCGACCGAGACCGCGATCTCGCTCGGCAACGCGCTGGTCTCGAAGATGATGCTCGCCTCCAGCGATCCCCAGATGCGGGCCAACGCGGTCACCGCCGACGGCGCCCAGTGGCCCTGCCACTTCGTCGCCGGCGACAACCAGCGCGGCGACTACTACGTCGGCGGGATGGGCGACAACATGCTCGGCGGCGGCGGCGCGACCTTCGAGCGCGACGGCCAATTCGCCAACGGCCACTTCTGGATCCCCGAGGGCCGCGGCCCCAACGTCGAGGCCTACGAGGCCGACTGGCCGATCCTCTACCTGTTCCGTCGCGAGCACGCCGACTCCGGCGGCGCCGGCCGCTCGCGCGCCGGCAACGGCGGCGAGATCGCCTACGTCCCGCACAAGGGCGAGTCCTTCCTCGGCCTCGCCACCAACGAGGGAATCCCGAAGACGCCGGGCCTGTTCGGCGGCGACCCCGGCTCGATCATGGTCACGCGGGTGATCCAGGGCTCCGACCTGCGCGCCCGCTTCGCCGCCGGCGAGCTGCCCCAGGACCTCGACGCGCTGGCCGGGAGCGAGCTCGAGCTCGGCGGCAAGCCCGACGGCTTCCCGGTCAGCGACGACGACGTCCTCTACTGGAACTGGCTTGGCCCGGGGGGCTACGGCGACCCGCTGACCCGCGATCCCGAGCAGGTCGTCGAGGACGTCGCCGACGGCGCCGTCAGCCCGCAGGCCGCCGACGACCTCTATGCGGTCAAGCTGGGCGACGACGGCACGGTGGACGCCGAGGCGACGCAGAAGCTGCGCGACCGCCGCCTGCTCGAACGGCTGCGCGAGTGCGACGCCGAGCGCGAGGAGCTGGTGCCGGCGCGCGAGCCGGCCGACGGCGAGGCCCATCCAATCGGCGACGCCTACCTGATCGACCGCGAGGCCGGCGTCCTGCGCTGCTACCGCTGCGCCACCGACCTCGGCCCGCTCGAGGGCAACGCGAAGGAGCAGATGGCGGTGCGCGAGCGGCCGACCCAGTCGCTGAAGCCCAACTACCCCGACCCGGCCCAGTTCGTCGACGACGAGGTCGTCTTCCGCGACTTCTGCTGCCCCGGCTGCGGCGTGCGGCTGGCGACCGAAGTCGGCTACCCCGGCGAGGCTCCCTTCCAGGAGCTGCGCCTCGACCCCTGAGATGCCGCTCGCCGCGGCCGGCATCTCCCACTGGGTCCCCGAGCCCGGCGCCGAGCCGGCGATGCGCGACCTCACCGTCGGCGGCCTGCTCGACGAGGCGGCTGCGCGGTGGCCCGACCAGGAGGCGGTCGTCTTCTCCGCCTATGAGGACATCGGGATCGCCGCCCGCTGGAACTACGCCGAGCTGCAGCGGCGGGCACGGCGGGTCGGCCGGGCGCTGATCGCCTCGGGGATCGAGCCCGGTGAGCGCTTCGGGATCTGGGCGACCAACATCCCCGAGTGGCTGGAGCTGCAGTTCGGCGCCGCCTACGTCGGCGCGATCGTCGTCCCGCTCAACCCGCTCTACCGGACCAGCGAGGTCGAGTTCGTGCTCGGCAAGTCGGGCGCCGCGGCCTGCTTCGTCCTGCCCGAGAACCGCGGCGCCAGCCTCTGGGAGATGACCCGCGAGGCGAGCGCCGGCCTCGACCACGTGCGCATGCTGGTCCCGCTCGGCGCCGCGCAGGACGGAGCACCTTCCTGGGAGGAGTGGCTGGCCGGCGGCGACGGCGTCGAGGAGGACCTGCTGGAGCGCCGTCGCCGCGCGGTCCGCGCCGAGGACACCTCGCAGATCCAGTTCACCTCCGGCACCACCGGCTTCCCGAAGGGGGCCGAGCTCTCCCACGGCGGCATCGTCAACGACGCCCGCCTGTTCGCGGCGCGCGCGACCCTGCCCCGGCACGGCCGCCACTCCAACCCGATGCCCTACTTCCACTGCGGCGGCTGCGTGATGTCGACGCTCGGCAGCGTCGCCACCGGCTCCGCGCAGATGCCGCACGTCACCTTCGACCCGGCGCGGATCACGCGGACGATCGAGGAGGAGGGCTGCACCTCGGTCTCGGTCGTGCCGACGATGATGATCGGGCTCGAAGAGCAGGTCGCCAGGGACGGCCGCGACCTCTCCAGCCTCGAGGTCGTCGTCACCGGCGGCTCGCCGGTGCCGCCGGAAGTGATGAACCGCTGGATCGAGCGCTACGGGGTCGGGATCAACAACACCTACGGGATGACCGAGTGCTCGCCGGTGATCTGCGCGACCCTGCCCGGCGACACGGTCGAGCTGCAGACGACCACGGTCGGCCCGGCGCTGCCCCACGTCGAGGTCGACATCGTCGAACCGGGCGGGACCGAGCCGCTGCCGATCGGGGTCGAGGGCGAGCTGCGCTCGCGCAGCGCGATGGTGATGAAGGGCTACTGGGACAACCCCGAGGCGACCGCCGAGGCGATCGGCGCCGACGGCTTCATGCGCTCCGGCGACCTGGCGAAGATGGACGCCGACGGCTACGTCTCGATCACCGGCCGGGCGAAGGAGATGATCATCCGCGGCGGCGAGAACATCTACCCGGCGGAGATCGAGAACGCGATCCGCGAGCTCGACGCGGTCGCCGACGTCGCCGTCGTCGGCGTGCCCGACGAGCGCTACGGCGAGGTCTGCGCCGCCTACCTGCGGCTTGCGGAGGGCGCCTCGCTGACCCATGATGAGCTGCGCGAGCTGATGACCGGCCGCGTCGCGCGCTACAAGATCCCCGCCCACACGCGGGTCGTCGAGGAGCTGCCGCTGACGCCGTCCGGGAAGGTGCAGAAGTTCAAGCTCCGCGAGCAGTTCCTCGCGGAGCCCTAGTCCGGAGGAGGAGCGATGGCCGAGGAGCGCTGGTTCACCGACGAGGAGCTGGGGCAGATGTCGGAGCCGACGATGGACCGGGCGATCGCCGCGATCGAAGCCGGCGACTCCGAGCTGGCGCTCGAGCTCTGCAAGGGAATGCGGCACGAGTGGCGCTTCCTCCACGACCTGATGGCGGAGTCGATGCTCGGCCTCGTCACCTACATCCAGCGCCAGCAGGGCGACGAGGGCGTCAAGGCCGCCTGGGAGGAGTCGCTGAAGCGCGGCTGGAAGCGGGACACCGGCAAGATCCTCGAGCGCGACCGGCGCGAGGTGGTCGAGGCGCTGGCGGCGACCTGGCGCGCCCACTCGACCAGCGGCAAAGGCGAGAACCCCGGCGCCTTCACCGTCGCCGAGGACGAGGAGAAGTTCACCTTCGCGATGAATCCCTGCGGCTCCGGGCAGCGGCTCTGGCGCAACGGCGCCTACCGCGGCGAAGACCCCTACGGCGTCACCGAAAAAGCGCACGACTGGTCCTACGGCCGCGAGGGCTTCCCGCTCTACTGCACCCACTGCGCCTTCATGAACGAGCTGCTGCCGATCCGCTGGTACGGGCTGCCGTTGTATCCCTCGCGACCGCCCCAGGACTTCGACCACGATCCCTGCGTCTGGTACTGGTACAAGCGCGCCGAGGACATCCCGGAGGAGTACTGGCGGCGGTACGGACTCGGAAAGGTGGAGGCGTGACGGACGAGGACCCGTCCGGCCGCGCCGAGGACCAGCCCGCACGTATCCCCTCGCACCTGCAGGTAGGAGGGGATACGTGCGGGCTGGTCACGGGGGCCGGCGGTGGGATCGGAAGGGCGATCTGTCTCGAGTTGGCGGCGCAGGGGTGGCGCGTGGCCGCCTGCGACCTCGGTGCCGGCGCGCTCGAGACCGCCGAGTTGGTCCGGGAAGGTGGGGGAGAGGCGATCGGACTCACCTGGGACGTGAGAGACGGGGCGGCCGCGAAGCAGGCCCATGCCGAGGCGGAAAAGGAGCTGGGACCGGTGGAGGCGGTGGTCGCGAACGCGGCGATCGTCGACCGGGTCGCGCCGGCGGAGAAGATGAGCGAGGAGGGGTGGCGGAACGAAATCGACGTCAACCTGACCGGGGCGTTCCTCTCGCTGCAGCCGGCGCTGGAGTCGATGCGGGAGCGGGGGAGAGGCCGGATCGTCGCGATCTCCTCGATTGCGGCGACGGACGGGCTCGCGGGGCAAGCGGCGTATGCGGCGAGCAAGGCGGGGATCCTCGGCCTTGTGCGGACGCTGGCGCTGGAGATGGCGCCGGCCGGCGTCACCGTGAACGCGGTGGTGCCGGGCATGGTCGCGACCGAGAAGGTGGAAGCGATGCCGGGTGCGGTGAGGGAGCGCGCCACGGGCCGCATCCCCCTCGGCCGCTTCGCGACGCCGGCAGAGGTCGCCGCCACCGTCGCCTTCCTCTGCTCCGCCGCCGCCGCTTACATCACCGGCGCCTGGCTCCCCGTCGACGGCGGCATGAGCCTCTCCAACCTCACCCTCGGCTCCGAGCGTTCGGTCTAGGCAGGGCTCCCCAGCGTCGCTCGAAGTCCGTGACCCGCGCTGGAGTGGCCGCCTCGGCGACGAAGTCGGCAATCGCTTCGATCGAGCCCAGTTCGGCATATTCAGCGCGGCCGAGGATCTCAATCTCCAGGTCTTCCTCGAGGGCGACCAAGGCCTCGGCGATCGCAAGTGAATCGAGTGCGTGGCCAGCGAGGGCTCGCTGCTGAGCATCGAACAGAGGGGCGGTGAGGTCAGCTCGCTCCAGGTCCACCTCGAGGTCGCAGGTTGCGGCGAGGAAGGCGACCAGGGCTGTTCCGAGCATGTGGCGGTCCCCGCTCATCTGGGGGTCGCTCCGGAGTCCACTGCCGCCGCCTTTCGTCGTACCTCCTCGGCGTCGCCTCGCCAGAGAATGTGTGGCCATCCCGCCCAATCGAGCTGATTGGAGGCGATCCAGATCTCCGCTGCCGCGACGAGCGCGTCGAGATTGGGGACCGGGATGAGGTCGACCGACCAGTCGGCTTCTTCGCCGCGGCGCGGCGCGGCGAAGAGCAGCTGCACGTTCTCATCGAGGCCGAAGAGAAACTCGACGCTGGGGGAAAGCGGGATCGTTGCCTCGCCGACGCGAATCGGGGTTGCCGTCGACCGCATCGAGTCGAATGGCGCGTCGATGGCGACGAAGACACCGCCGCCGCGCCGCAGATGGCTGGCTGCTCTGACGATCCAGCTTCGATCCGTGACGGGAAGGAACATCTTGGTCACCCAACCGGGTACCGGCGTGCCGGTCAACCAGAGCTCCCGATCGTCCTCGACCGTCGGTCGCAGGGGGTACACGGCCCAGAGAAGGTCGCGTCGCCAGCTGTCGCTGATGCAGGAGAGCTGCACGAGCGGGTCGATCGAATAGTGCAGCGCCGCGATCACGAATGGTCCCTCGGCGGGGAGGTGCAGTTCCGGTCTGAGACGCAGGAACCGGCTCGGACGACCGATCAGCCAGCGCGCCAGGAAGACGAGGCTGGTCGACAAGGCTGCGCCTCTGGCCTTGGTCCAGGCTGCTACGAACGCTGCGCTGTCGCGCTCGGGGAACGCCCGCTCGAAGGCACTCTTTCCTCGCGTCACTCGCTTGCTGCCCTCCTCCAGGCCCCACAGTGACGGCCAGCGCTTGAAGAGAAATGCGAGGTAGGCACGGGTAGGGCGCTCGGGGAGCCAGGGGACTATGCGCCGGCCAGGCGGGACGAGCCGCTGGCTGAAGCGAAGGCCTCGAAGAGAGCGGGTCTTGGTCCCCGTGGCTGGCATGCGTGAACGGTTCCATGGGAGACCGTTCGGGTTCAACTCAGAGCGCTCGTCAGCCGGTTTTGACTTCGGGACTTCGCCCTCGCCACGCTCAGCCGGTCAAACACTCCCTACAAGGAGGGATACAGATGAGTCTCAAATTAGGAGGCCTGGGTGTTGCCTTGGCGGTGGCATGTGTGTTAGCCGCCGTGGCGGCACCCGCCGCGAGTGCCGAAGGGCACTACGTGTGTGAAGTGAGTCCGTGCATCGCCACAGGTGAATCGGTTGGCAACGTCACGTTCACCACCGGCTCCGGAAGTCGAACCTGCACGGGAACCATGCAGGGAACAACCGGATCGAAAGAAGGGACCACCGGTCGTGGGACGCTGCACGCAGTCTCATGCCCGGGTGGGTCGCTGAAAATGAACCACTGTGCGTTTGCCCCGGGCAACACGACAAAAGAAGGGGCTGCGCCGGTCTCGATCGAATGCGCAGAAGGCAATTCCATCGAATACTCGGTGAGTGTCAGCGGAGTGACCGTTTGCACGCTCAAATACGGGCCGCAGACGATCTCGGAAGCTGTTCACTACACGAATGTAGAAAACAAGGTCACAGTCGAAGGGGAAGCGAGCGTCACCGCTACCTCGAAATCCGGAAGCAAATGTTCAGAAGTTCCCAGTACGAGTGAAGTTTCCGGTAAATCCCTGGTCACTTGCTACGAAGACAAAGGGAAAGAAACAACCGGAACAGAAACGACAACACCGGCATCAACATCGCTGGGCAAAGAAGTCGGGTGCTACGTCGAAGAATAGTTCTCGACGCAGGCGCTGAGAGCGGGCCGGAGAGATCCGGCCCGTTTTTCAGGCTCGAACCGGCGTCGCTGCAGATCGCTCTGCGGCTGCGGCGAGCGTCTCGATGTCGGCTTCGATGTGTGCGGCGATTCGGTCTACGCCGGCGATCGCGTCGGGGTCAGCCAGGATGCCGAAGTTCATCCGGCCGTTGTAACTGGCGATCGCGATCGAGAGGGCGTGTCGCTTGGCGAGGAACCCGATCGGATACGCCTCGGTCACTGTCCGACCCAGCATCGGGGCTGCCCCCGGCGGTCCCGGCAGGTTCGTCACGAGGAGGTTGAAATAGCGGGTCGTGAAGTTGGCCACAGCGCTCAGCTTCAGCAGCACCGGGGCAAACTCGGCAAACCAGTCGTTGATCTCCCAAAGGGTTTCCGCGCCGAGGGCCTGTTTCGACGTCTTCAGCTTCTCCATCCCGGCCGAGACGAGGTGAAGCCGTTCGACGGAATCGCTGACGTGGATCGGAAGCGGACCGCGCATCGCCGCGAGGCTGTTGCCGAGGTTGCGCTCGTCCGTGGTGCGGGTCGAGACCGGGACCAGGGCGCGCAGGTGGAGTCGCTTTGTTTCCACTTCTTCGTCGAGCAGCCACTTGCGCAGGGCGGTGGCGACGACGCTGAGTGCGACGTCGTTGACGGTTCCCCCCAGCTCGCTCTTGATCCGTTTGAAGGTCTCGAGCTCGGCGGTGACGCTGTGAAAGCAGCGTCGAGGGCCAATCGCCACGTTGAACGGAGATCGCGGCGCCGGCTCGATCCAGGTCCATGCCCAGAGGCCGGCGAGGCCTCTTCCAAGGCGCCGCAGCCGCCGCCTCGGCTGCCGTCCGCTCCGCGCCAGGCCGACCAGCAGGCGGCGCAAGAGGCGGGCGAAGCCAGCCAGGGCGTTGGTTCCCAACCGGAGGCGATTCGGCGGTTTGTTTGGGTGCCAGGCTGGCGCCGGTTTTCCCTCCGGCTCGACGCCGTCGGCAAGGAGCTTGGCGATGTCGAGCACCGAGAGCCCGTCGGCCATCGCGTGATGGAACCGATAGAGGATCGCGAATCGACCGCCGGCGAGGCCGTCCACGAACCAGATCTGCCAGAGCGGGCGGCTGCGGTCCAGCGGTGGCGCCATCAACTCACTGATCAGCCTCGTCAACTCCTCCTTGCCGCCCGGTGCGGGCGCCGTAACTCGATGCACGTGCTCCTCGAGCTCGAACTCGGGATAGTCGACCCAGTACGGCGTTCCCGTCCACAGTGGGGCAAATGTGAGGCGCTGGCGCTGGCGCGGGGTCAGGTGGAGGCGACTGCCGACCCTCGCCAGGCACTCCTCGTGGCTTGGCGCAGGCCCCTCGCCGATCAGCAGGGTGCCGATCGCCATGTGGCCGTTCTTCTTCTCGTTCAGCAGGAAAGAGGTGTCGAACGACGTCAGCCTGTCCAGGTGGTGCTGGGACACCACGCACCTAACCCTCGGTCGTCGTTCGGTTGGCGCCGTTGACCAGGACGACCCGCGGGGTGAAGCCGGCCAGCTCCTCCGGCGCGTACTCGGCGTAGGAGAAAACGATGATCTTGTCTCCCTGCTCGGCGAGGCGGGCGGCGGCGCCGTTCAGCCGCATCGAACCGGAACCGGCGCTGTCGGCCATCGCGTAGGTCTCGAAGCGGGCGCCGGTGTTGATGTTGACGACCGCGACCTGCTCGAAGGGAAGGATGTCGGCCGCTTCGAGCAACTGCTCGTCGACGCTGATCGAGCCGACGTAGTTGAGGTTGCAGTCGGTCACCGTCGCCCGGTGGATCTTGCTCTTCAGCATCCTGCGTCTCATTGCTTGCTCTCCTGTCGTTTGCTTTGGGCTCGCACCCGGCGCACCAGGTCGCCGCCGGAGATGCAGAGCCAGAAGCCGATGCAGGCGGCGAGGATGGCGATCCGCAGGACGAGGATGAAGGCGAGCCCGTCGCTTTCGGGCTGTCCGACGGAGCCGAGGGCGACGACGATCGCGGCATCGAGGGTCCCAACCGAGCCGGGGCCTGCCGGGATGATCGTTGCCAACGTCGCCAAGGTTTGGATGAAGATCGCGTCGAGGGGCGAGAGACCGACGCCGGCCGAGTTGCCGGCCGCCCACCAGGCGAGGCCCTCGGCGCAGAAGACGGCGGCCGAGAGGCTCGCGCAGACCACAGCCCCGTTCGCCGTCAGGCCGGCAAATGGCTCCGCCAGGGAGGCGACGACGCGCCAGCGCGCAAAGCGCAGGACGACCCGGGCGAAGAGCACCATGCCCCAACCGATCACCGCCATGCCGACGGCGACGAGGGCAACGGCCGCCGCGGCGGCCCAGGGGCTCCTCAGCAGCGGCGGGATCTGGCTGAGGGCGAGGGCGCCGGTGATCGTCAGGAAGACGATCTGCGTCGTCAGGCCCAGCCCCCGCTCGACGATCAGGACGCCGGCCGATCCGCTCAGGGGGCGCTTCTCCCGCTCCGAGACGACTCCGACGCGAACCGCGTCCCCGGCTCGCATCGGCAGCAGGGCGTTGGCGATTTCGCCAAGTCCGATCGAGCGGTACGCGGTGCCGCGGGTCGAGTCGCTCGCTTGCTGGATGAGCAGGAAGTGCCAGCGCTCCGCAGCCAGGCAGATCGAGATCGCGAAGATGCCGGTGGCGGCCAGAAACCATCCGCACGTCGCTGGCGTTGCGAACAGATCCGGAAGGGGCTTGTCCCGAAACCAGAGGATGAGGAAGGCGACGCAGGCCAACGAAGTTCCCCATTCGAACGCGCGGCCGAGCGAGATGCGGGCCGAGCGCGAGCCCCGGATCAGGTTGCCATCCGGCGTGGCCACCAGTTCCACCTCCCCAGGATCGCCATCAGGCTGGGCACGAGCAGCGGCCGGATCACGAATGCGTCGAGGGCAACGGCAACTCCGAGCCCGATTGCGCCCTCTTTGATCAGAATCAGCTCCGAGGTGGCGAACGCCCCGACGGCGCCGCAGAAGAGCAGCGCGGCAGCGGTCACGATTCGGCCCGTGCGCTCCAGCCCGAGGGCGATCGCCTCCCGGTCCGGGAGGCCGGCTTCCCGCGCCTCCTTGATCCTCATCAACAGGAAGAGCCCGTAGTCGGTGAGGAGGCCGAAGGCGCCGGCGGCGAGGACGACCGGGAGCGCCAGCATCAGAGCACCTTGCGAGCGATAGCCGAGCAAGTCCTGCAGGCGCCCGTCCTGAAAGATGAGGACGAGCACTCCGAAAGCGGCCCCGAGCGAGAGCACGTTCATGATCAGGGCCTTGATCGGCAGCACCAGCGAGCCGGTGGCGAGAAAGACGAAGACGAAGGCGACCACCGCGAGGATCAGGAGTGCGTAGGGGAGGTAGTGGTTCAGGATCGCCACCGAGTCGATGTAGTTGGCGGTTTCGCCGGCGACCCCGATCGGTGCCCTCATCCGGCGCAGGCGTTCGACCAGTTCCTGGGACTCGGCGGAGAAGATCGGGTGGGTCGGGTTGACGTCGACCTGCCAGAGGTGGGGCGAGTGTTCGATCACCTGAACGAACGGGATGCCGAGGCCACTGCGCAGGGCGAGCCGGTTGATCCTGCCGGCGACGTTCCGGGCGGTTTCACCATCGCCGTGGATCGCGACCGCGATTTCGCCGACGCCGGGGTTGTCGAATTCATCGCGCGCCCGTTCGACGAAAACACGGGCCTGGGCCGACGCCGGGAGGATGCTGATGTCGAGCCCGGTCAGCCTCATGCCCAGCGACGGGATGCCAAGGCTGATCAGGAGCGCGGCGGAGGCGACGGCGACAGTGACGGGGCGGCGCATCACGAAGCGCGCGATGCGGTACCAGGGGCCCTGGTGCAGCGGGCGCGCCGCTCGGTCCACCTTGCGCTGCCAGGAGCGGGGCGCGAAGGCGTTGATCTTCTCGCCGAGCAGGGCGAAGATCGCCGGCAGGACTGCCAGGGCGGTGAGTCCGGCGATCAGCGCGACCATCATTCCGGCCACCGTCATCGAGCGGACGACGGGGATCGGGAAGACCAGTCCGGCAGCCGAGCAGACCGCGATCGCGCTCGAGCTGAGTGCGACCGTCTTGCCGGCGGTGCGGACAGTGACCTGGCAAGCCTCGCGGGAGGAGCGACCCGTGGCCAGCTCCTCGCGAAAGCGGGAGACCATCAACAGGCTGTAGTCGACTCCCAGCCCCAGCGCCACCCCGACCGCGAGGTTGAGTGAGAAGAGCGACATCGGGACGACCTCGTTCAAGGCTCTGATCGCACCGAGTCCGAGGAGCATTCCGAGGCCCCCGACGACGACCGGCAAGAGGGCGGCGATCGCGCTCCGGAACACCCATAAGCCGAGGAGGATCAAGAGGGGAAAGGCGATCATCTCCGCCCGCAGCAGGTCCTCCTTGACCTGGTCCTTGACCTGCTGAGCGGTAAGCGCGAGGCCGCCGACCATCACCCCGGGCTGATCCAGCTTGTCAGCGACGCGCGAGGCGGTCGGCCCTTCGGGCAGGTCCTTGCGCAGCCAGGCGAGGACCGCGCTGGAGCGCCGTTCCCGGGAGTCGAAAACGTGGTCGAAGACGTGGCCGACCTCGGGCAGGCTTTCGAGCCGCCGCTTCGTCTCCTCGCCGGCGGTGTCGGGATTGCCGCGAGTGATCACCGCCAGGTCGGGGAGCCCGGGCCACGACTTCGGCGCGACCGTTTCCAGTTCTCGCTGGGTGTCGAAGCTTTCCGAAGGTCCGTGCAGTTCACTCTCCTTCTCGGAGAGGTGACCGGGAGCGGCCCAGCCGGCAAGTCCGGCGATCGCGGCGACAAGTACCACCACACCAAGAACCAAGCGAGGTCGGTCGAAAAGTGTGCTTACCCGAGTCATTACGACGAATATAGGTACGAGTACCGTGACTTCGGAAACCCGATCAACGATCACCGAGAACGCTTGGATCGACGGCAGTATCGACACGCTCGAGGCTGCCAGCCCGTCGGCTGCGAGTTCGACCTTTCACATGGGGTCGGGGGTGTTCGACGGCTTCATGGCCTACTGGAACCGTGACCATTGGCATCTACACCTGCCGCGGTCCCACCTCAATCGCTTCCTCACAGGATGCCGGCGGATGGATCTGTCACATCGGTGGACCGTCGAGCGGCTCGAACGGGGTGTGCTCGAGCTGCTCGCGGGCTGCCCGAAGACGACGCACTACATCCGTCCAATCGCCTACCGACCGCAGCCGGAGATCCTGCTCACCCCCAGCCGAAGCCTCCCCGTCACCGTCTGCATGTTCGGGGTCGGTGCGACCCGTGACGACGATCGCAGCCTGACCGCCCAGGTTTCCTCCGTGACCCGGGTCTCAAGCGCCGCGATCCCCGTCAGGTGGAAGGTCTGCGGCGCCTACGCGAACAGCTTCATCGCGCAGACGCGCGCCGAGGAGAAGGGGTTCGACACGGCGATCTTCCTCGATCGCGAGCGGCGGGTCTGTGAGGCAAGTGTCGCCAACCTCTTCTTCGTCGCCGATCGGGGGCTGGTCACCCCCCGGCTCGACGCGGACGTGTTTCCGGGTCTGACCCGCTCGCTGCTGCTGCGGCTCGCGGCCGAGCTGGGGATCGCTGTCAGCGAGCGCCCGGTGAGGCCCGAAGAGCTGGCTCGCTTCGAGGGCGCCTTCGTCTGCTCGACCCTGACAGAGATCCGCCCGCTGCGGGCGATCGACGGCGTTGTCTACGCAAGCGCTTCCCATCCCCTCGTGCGGCGGCTCCTAGCCGCCTTCCGCGACCTCACTCACGAGCGGTCCGCATACCCTGCCTAGGCGCTGGTGGCCGTTCGTGGGCGGCGTCTTCGGTTGCGCTCCCCGCTGGGCTTCCAGCATCTGCTGGGCCTGCCGCTCGAGCTCCGCTGCCTCGGGGCCGAGCACTTCGGCGAGCTCGAGCAGGAATGCGGAGAACCCGGCCGGACCGGCGTCGATCGCGCTCTGCAAACTGTGGCCGGCATCGGCGAAGAGGTCCCGAGCAAGCTGTGCGTGCTCGTTGGAGGCCTGAATGTCGTAGTAGGTGGTCGACCTCCCCGCCAGGATCCGCGCCAGCAGGGCCGCGATCGCGACGAAAGGGGGAGGGGCTATCTCGATCAGCTCGGCCGGGTCGGCGCCGGACTTGGCCAAGGCCGCTCCGAACGAGAGGATCGCCGCGTGGGTCAGCGCCTGCAGGGACGCGGTCTTCCGGTCGTGGTACTCGGCCTCACACTGGACGACGCGGCAGCCGGCGAGCCGAATCAGCTCGAGCAGCCGTTGGGACCTGGCCCCGGGATTGACCTCGACTGCGAGCACCGGCTGTCCGTGGAGGTCGAGAACCGGCGCGAACATCGGGTTGAGACTGAGGGTCTCCAGGCTCTCTGGGAGATCGTTCAGCTCCGTCACCACGCTTCGCTTCACGGACAGGGTGTCGACGAGCAGCGCCCCGGCGGGCAGCTGCTCCGCAAGGGGGTGCAGGGCGCGCAGGGCGACGTCTTCGGGCACGGCGAGCACGACGCAGTCGGCCTCGCAAAGCAGCGTGTCGCTTCGTTCCAGCCAATCCATCACATCGGACCGAGCGCAGACCGAACGGGGAGAGCGGGCCGGCCCGCTCCTGGGGTCGACCACTTCGAGCACCGCTACGTCGGGATCGACGATCCGCCCGACCAGCCGGCCTACCTCACCGGCGCCGCCGACGATCACGATCCTGGCCAGTGAACCCGCCACGAGCTCCATCTACCGCAGCGCCTTCGTGTCGGGATCGGCCGCCATCGTCCTCAGCACCTCGATCAGGCGCCCTCGCAGCCGTTCGATGGTTTGCGGGCGAAAGAGGTCGGTCGGATACTCGACATAGCCGTCCAGCGAGTCGGGTCGCTGCTCCAGGTACAAGGTCAGGTCGTAGGGTGACGTCCCTTTGTGCAGCAGCACGGGTTCGACCTCAACCCCGTGCATTGGAACCGTCTGCGTGTCGTTGAGGACGAGGCAGACCTGGAAGACCGGCGGGACGCTGACGTCGCGCTTCGGCGAGAGTGCGGCGATCAGGCTCGACAGCGGCAGCGCCTGGTGGTCGTAGGCGTCCAGGCTGGCCCGGCGGACCCGGCCGATGACCTCCCGCACGGTCGGGTCGCCGTCGAGGTCGAGGCGGATCGGAACGGTGTTGGAGAGGTATCCGACGGTCCCGGCCAGCAGCGGGTGGGAGCGATTCGCCATTGGCGCTCCGATCACCAGGTCGGTCTTGCCGGAGAGCTCGGCCAGGACGATCGCGAAGGCGGCGAGCAAGGACATGAAGGTCGTCGCACCCTGTTCGCCGCCGGAGACACGGAGGTCGCCGAACACCTCGGAGTCGACACCGACGGGCTCAGCGGCTCCCCTGCCGGAGCGGAAATGCGGTCGCTCGAAGTCGGTCGGCAGCCAGCGGTCCCCGGGTAGAGGCTCCAGCGCCGACCGCCAGAAGGAGACGAGGGCGTCCTGCTCGCGGGCGAGAAGCTGCTGCTGCCAGCGGGCGAAGTCGAGGAAGCCGGGCGATTCCCCGAGCGCCGGGGGAGGAGCGGCGGTGACCGACGACTCATAGAGCGCCGCCAGCTCGCGCAAAAGGATGCCGACCGACCAGCCGTCGCAGACCGCATGGTGAATCGTGATGACGAGCAGATGATCGGCCGGGCCGATTTGGACCAGCAAGGGCCGGAGCAAGGGCGGCGCGGCCGGGTCGAGAGGCGTCTGAAGGTGCTGGCGCGCGACCTCCAGGTGGTCCCGCCCGGCATCGACGACCGGCAGCTCGATCGGCTCGATCGGCAGCTGACGCTGGGCCAGCCCGTTTCCCTGATCGCCGAGCGAGAGGGAGAGCGCCTGGTGACGACGGACCAAGGCGTCGAGGGAGTCGTGCAGTGCGGCCCGGTCGAGGGCGCCGCGGATGCGGCGGACCACCGGGAGCGTTGCTGCGGCTGCTCCCTGTGGGCCGCTGAGCTCTGCACTGAGGAGGATCGCCACCTGCCCTGGCGTCAGAGACTCCGCCGCGTTTCCGCCTGCCCTGTCCGGGGCGATGGCGGTACCGCCATCGTCGCGATCGGCGCGCCCCCTCTTGACGAGGGCGACGAACGAGCCGATCTCGGTATCCGGGGCCAGGGAGCTCAGAGGTAGGCGAACGTCGAGCAGGCGCCAGACCCGGGCCAGCACCTGGGTGGCGCTCAACGAGTCGCCGCCGATCGCGCCGAAAGTCATATCCGGCGCGACGGTCTCGCAGCCGGCTGCGGCGGCGATGATCGCGAGGACGGTGGTCTGCACCGGGTCGCCATCAGAGACCCAGTCGAGGACACCGGTGGCCGTCCGTTCTGCGTCCGGATTGGACATGGCCCCGAGTCTGAGGGCGACCCCCGGGAACTGCCAAAAGCTGCCTACGGCAGCGCGATCCAGCGGATTCCCTTCCCGTTCTCGGCAACCTCCCCCGCCCCTAGCTCCCGCAGCCAGATCAGGACGGGAGTGTTGCGGCCGGTGCTGCGGAAGGCGATTGTCACCCGCGTTGGCTGCGGGTCGAGCTGAGCCAGCAGCTCCTTCAGCATTGTTTGCTCGACTCGGCGCTGAAACACGCGACAACTGAGGACGACCTGGTCCAAGCGCAGGATCCCGTCCGCGACCGAGCCGAGGAGGACTCCCACCAGCCCGTAGTCCCCGAGCCTGTCCTTGACTCGCGCCACCCAGGCCGAGAGCCCGGGGGCGGCGAGGCGATCCCGGAGCTCGCTTTCGGTTGATCGCCGTCCGGTGGTGTTGAACTGGTTCGTTCGCTGAAGCAGTTGCGCTGCCCGGTCGAGCTCGTCGGGCCTCATTGGGGTAACGGAGACCTGCACGCCCAGCCCCTCCACAAACGCTTCCGGGTCGAGGCTGTTCTCCCGCTCGGCCCGCAGTTGCCGGTTGGCGGCGTAGGTTCGCCGGCGGATCCGGTCGGCCTCGGTGACGGAGGCGACGTCGAGCTCCCAGGCGTGGTCGAGAGTGCCGGGAATCCGGTCGGGGTCGCGGGGGACTTCGATCACCGAAACCTCTGGCAGCTGCTCTCTGACAGCTGCACACTCCAATGGGTCGTCGTCGACGAAGACGAAGGAATCCGTGGCCAGGTCGAGCTCTGCGGCGATCGAGCGCAGGGAGTCGGCCTTCGCGTCCCAGCCGCAGCGCCGGGTGATGACGTCCCCTGCCACGAGTGGTGACCCGTAGCGGCTGAAGGCCCGGGCGACGTCGTGCTCCGGGTTCCGGCTGACCAGGCAGAGGAGTCGGCCCGAGCTTGCCTGCCGGTGCATGAAGCTGCGGAGGTATTCGAACGGTCCACTTGCGTCGAGCTCCTCCAGCGGATCCTCGCTGCACGCTCCTCGCCAAAGGGTGTTGTCGCAATCGAGCGCAATCACCTTGCACGGCGGGCCCCAGAGGGCTCGCAGCTGCCGCGCGATACTCGTCGCGACCGCCGTCAGGCATTCTTCGGAGAAGGGGATGTGTGCTATCTCGTCGCGGAACGGATCGCCGATCTCACGGACCGAGTAGAGGTCCAGGGCACCATCGACGTCCAGCCAGGAGAGGCCCGAATACGTGATCGCGCATTCGGCCAGCAGCTCTCGGGCCCGGCTGGTGAACTGACGCGCACCATCGCCGCCGCTCGCCGGCATCACGCCGAGCAGGATCGGGCAGCGGCCGGCGAGAGCGTGGCTGGAGAGTGCGCTTGCGAGCTCCTCGACGTGGCGCTGCGCCGCCTCGAGAGCGTCCGTTTCCAGGCGCAGAGCGGCACCTTCGTCGCGCAGGTAGTCCTCGAGGCGAATCAGCAGCACGCCGAGATCGGCGCCCCCCTCGACCAACTCGGTGCCCGCCGCGGCGACCTGCTCCAGCACCTGTCCATACGGTGCCTGGTCGAGCTCCACCTCCAGCTGGTGGCGGGCGAGCCAGTAGGAGAGCGCCGGCACGACTGCCTCGGTGGCGAAGGTCGAAGCGAGCAGCACCCGGTGGCTCATGGGAAGACCCCCTCCAATCCCGCCACGACGTTCTCCCGGAGCCCCGCCTCCACCAGGGCCAGGGCGCCAAGACTGTCCTGCAGCTGGCCAGGAGTGGACGCGCCGGTGATCGCCGTGCATACGTTCGGATTGCGGAGAACCCAAGCAATGCTCAGCTGGGCGGGGGAGACGCCGTTTTCTGCGGCGAATGCGCAAAGCTCGCGAGCCGCGTCCAGTCGCTCCGCGGTCCTCGTGCCGAGCACCTCGTCGTGCAGCCACTCATAACCGCGGCGCCCGAGCCGGGCATTGGAGGGCGCTTCGTCCCCGTAGCGCCCCGCGAGCAGGCCATGGGCCAGGGGAGAGGCGGCCATCAATCCGAGCCCGAGAGGGGCAAGGACCTCCGCATACTCCTCCTCGACCCGCCCGCGAAGGTAGAGGTTGTATTGGACCTGCTCCGTGACGGGCGACGTCAGGCCGTTGGCGCGGGCGAAGCGGTCGGCGGCCAGGATCTGCTCAGGTGACCATTCGGACGTGCCCCAGTACAGGACCTTCCCCTGGCGGGTGACGAGGTCGCTCATCGCTTGCACCGTCTCCTCGATTGGGGTGCCGGGATCGGGTCGGTGGCAGAGGTAGAGGTCGAGGTGATCGACCCCCAGTCGGCGGAGGGCGCCGTCGCAGGCTTCGATCACGTGCTTGCGGCTGAGGCCTCGCGCGGTCGGACCGCCCGAGCCCTTGCCCCAGTAGACCTTGCTGGAGAGGACGTAGCTTTCCCGCGGCCAGCGCAGCGCCTTCAAGGCGCGACCGACGAGCTCCTCGGCTTCCCCGTCGCGGTAGGTCTCAGCATTGTCGAAGCAGTTGATCCCCGCTTCGAAGGCTTCGTCCATCATCCGAGTGGTGGCGTTGAGATCGAGGGTCTCGCCTACCGTCGCCCAGGCCCCGAACGAGATCACGCTCAGCTGGAGCCCGGTCCGACCCATCCTGCGGTAGAGCACGAGCGACTCACCTTCCCTGCGGGGTGGCTCCAGCGGTCCGCGGGCCGCCCTCTGGCAGCGGCAGGTGGCCGAGTTCCGCCAACCGCTCGATAAATCCGACCACCCAGTCTGGGTCTGGCGCTGGGTAGGCGAGGCCATGGCGGGCCAGCAGGGCGGTCGTCGCCGAGCCATCGACGACGAGTCGTCGTCCGTGCGGCGGGTCGAGCAGCGAAAGGATGCCGCCCAACGAGGTCTCGAGGCCCAGCTTCCTGGCTCGCCCGACCGTACGCCGCGCGAATTCGTAGGGCCCGACGAGTTCGATCGAGTACCCCATCTCCCGCAGCATTCCCAGCAGATCCCGGTGGGGCAGCACATGGGGGTTGATCAGGTGGTAGGTGGCCGCCTTCGGCGTGTCGAGGAGGTCGGCGAGCTGGACGATCGCAGCGGCGACGACGTCCACCGGAGCCAGTGCGAACTGCTGCTCAGGCCAATCGCCGGCAATACCGAGGCTGAGGGTCGAGTGCAGATACCGGACCAGGAAGTGGTCTGCGGCATTGCGCTGAAAGCAGCGAGTGCGTGAGTGGGGGGCGACGGTCCCCACCCGCATCACCGTGCCGGCGCCCCCTGCTGCGAAGAACTCTCGCACCAGGCCCTCGCCGGCAATCTTGCTGGCGGAATAGTCCTCGGTCGCGGTTTGCCCGACGAGGAAGTCGTCCTCGGTGAAGTGGCGGCTTGCGCCGCTGACCATCGTCCCGGCGACGCCCACCGTCGAGATCTGGTGGAAACGCGAGCTGGGTCCGGAGCAAGCGAGGTCGAGCAGGCGCTCGACACCGTCCCGGTTGACCGCGAACAAATGGTCCGCCCGCGCCACGTGGCGAACGTCGGCGGCAGCGTTGAGGAAGTGATCGCACTCCGAGGCCAGGGAGCCCCAGCGTGGGGCCGGCAGGTCCAGGTGTCGTTTGGTCAAGTCGGCTGCCACCACCTCGATGCGATCGGTCGGCAGCTCGCAGTCAGGGAAGTACCACTTCCACTGCTCCAGAAGCCGGGACTGGGCTCCGGCATCGCTCTCGCCCCGGAGCAGGCAGGTGACGAATTGTTCGCGGGAGAGGAGCTCGCGCAGGAGGTGGATCCCGAGGAAGCCGGTTGCGCCGGCGAGCAGCACCCGCTCGGCAGCGGCGAGCGGGTGCTGAGGCCCGGCGCTGCCGGCGACAGACCCCGAGCTCTCTTCGTCCTCGGATTCCCCGTGTGCCCTCGAGGGCAGACCGAGCTGCACCTGACCCTGTTCGATCGCCGCGCCGAGACGCTCGATCGTCTGGTGCCTGAAGATGTCCTGGGCCGAGATCCGGATACCCATCGTGCGCAGCCGCACGGCGACCTCGATCGCCCCCAGCGAGGTGCCGCCGGCAGTGAAGAAGTTTGCGTCGCGCCCGACCTTCTCCAGCTTCAAGACCGTCTCCCAGACCTGCGCCAGGCTCTCCTCGGTCGTGGTCTGCGGCGCCCCGCCCCGCTGACCGGTCTGCAGGCCCGCGGCGGCGGCGGTGAGCGCCGGGCGGTCGACCTTCGCGTTGGCACCCAGTGGCAGACGGTCGACCAGGTGGAGGGCGGCCGGGACCATGTAGCGGGGGAGGCTTGCTTCCGTCGCTGCCAGCGCTTTGCGTTCGAGCGACTCTCCGAGGAGCGGCAGAAGCGGGTCGTTTGCCAGCCGGTCGGTCGCGGGAGCGTCTGGCCAGCGCCAACGCCGCGGCCCGTCGGCGGCCGGCCAGAGGATCGCGTCGAAGCGGCCGTCGCGGTCGCCGCGCCCGCAACTGAAGGCAGCTCGCCAGCCGGCGGCTCGCGAATGGGCGCGGATCTGATCTGGAGTCACGGGCGTGCCGAGCGCCGGCGGAGTTTCGTCCCAGACCCGCCGCCTGGCCGTGGCGGCGGCGGCCACGACCGCGTTGGGGATCATTTCCAGCGCGATCGGACCGGACCCGGATCCGAGCATGCGACGAAGGCGGTCGGGCGTCATCCGCTCGCCGCCCCAGTCGGTCCATTCGGGTGCCTCCACCGACTCCGCATCGTCGCGGCGGATCACCACGTTGTAGCGGTAGGCGAGCATCTCGTTCCGCAGGCGCCCACGGCGTGGCATCGCTTCGACCGCTCCGACTCCGTGCAGCTTCTTCGTCAGGCTGGTGAAGAAGCGAGGGTCGATCAGCAGCTCCCTCTCTCTTGCTCGATCCCCGTTCACACTCGCCCGCAGTTCGCCGGCCGAGGCTTGTGCGCCCAGCCTGGCCGCCGCGAGCGAGGTCAGGAAGGTCTCCTGCAGCGGGAGGCTTCGAACATCGCCGACGAAGACGATGCCGCCGGGGAGCAGGCGCTGGACGGCATCGCGGATCACCGCTTCCAGATGGTCGGCCCCGGGCAGGTACTGGGAGAGAGAGTTGAGGACGACGAGGTCGAATCGCTCGCTACCGAACCCCCCGCCGCGAGCGGCCGCTGCGGTCTGGACCTCGACCTGGTCGAGGCCCAGGCGCTTCACCCTTTCCTCCAACTGGGCGGTCAGCACGGGTGAAACGTCGGTGGCGAGATAGCGCTCGCTCTGCGGGGCGAGCTCGCTCACCATCAGACCCGTGCCGGCTCCGAGCTCGAGGACTCGCAGCGCCCGGCCCCGCTGTCCCAGTTGATCCCGGATCTCCTCGACCGAGCCGGCAAGCCACTCCTCCATCTCCGCGGCCGGGAGAGCGTCGCCGGTGTAGCTGCTGCGCCAGCCGGTGAAGTCGTGCTCGGCGGCGGCGGATGCGACCGCGTGGGTCTCGTCGAAGAGCTGGCGCCACTGGGCAAGGTGGTGTCGCGCCGCCTCCAGCCGCGCCGCGCCCGCGGCCGCCGGAACGGCGAAGGCGACCAGGCGCTCCCCCTCGTCCCTGCCCGTGCGAACGACGGCCGCCGCGGAGATCTCGGGCACGGTTTCGATTGCCGCCTCGACTTCGCCGGGCTCGATCCGGAAGCCGCGGACCTTGAGCTGCGCGTCGGCGCGACCGAGGAAGACGAGGCTTCCGTTGGCCGTCCACTTCGCGAGGTCGCCGCTCCGGTAGTACCGATTGCCGCCGATCTCGGTGAAGCGATCCTCAACGTCTGGGCCGAGATAGGAGGCGACCCCGTCTCCGCCGATGTGGACTTCGCCCGGAACCCCGATCGGCACCGGCCGCTTTCGAGAGTCGTAGAGGCGGAGGTCAACGCCCGGCAGCGGACCGCCGAGCGGATGGCCCTTGACGTTCCCGGGATCCTCGAGACGGATTCCGGCGCAGACCATCGTCGCCTCGGTCGGGCCGTAGAGAACCGTCGGCTCCGCTCGTGGGAAGCCGACGGTCATCTTCGCCGGCAGCGAGGGCGGCACGGCGTCGCCGCCGGTGATCGCGAATCGGACGCCTGGCAACGGCCCGCCGTTCTGCCCGAGCGCGGCGAGCACTTGTTCCATCAGGCCCGGAACGGCCTGCAGGACGGTTGCGCGGCGCAACAGCGCAACTAGGCGGGCCGGGTCGAGCAGCTCCTCTCGCCTGACGAGGATTGCGGTCCCGCCGCAGATCAACGGGCTGAGGAGTTCGAAGTAGAAGATGTCGAACGTCTGAGAGGCGAGGCAGGCGAACGCGTCGGTCTCGCGGAACCCGAACCATTTCCGGCACCCGTTCAGGGTGTGGGCGAGGTTGCGCCTGGTCACCAGCACTGCCTTGGGTTCTCCGCCCGAGCCGGAGGTGTGGATCGCGTACGCCCCGGCCGAGCCCTCGGGCAGCTTCCTGGGCGCGATCCCAGACGCCGGCGAAGCGAGCAGATCGTCGACCCGCAATGGCTGGGCGCAGCCCGCCTCGGCGGGCGCCGCCGGGCCGTCGACCAGAACGATCTCGGCTCCCCCGGCCGCCAGCATTCGCTGCCGCCGTTGAATCGGATCCGCGGGGTCGAGGGGCATGAACGTGACCCCGGCTTCAAGGGCGCCGAGGATCGCAGCGACCAGGGCCGGGGACCGCGACATACAGATGCCGGCGATCGTCCCGGGCTCGGCGCCTGCGCGTTGCAGTCCAGTCGCCACGGCCTTTGCTGTGGCGCCGAGCTCCTTGTAGGTGATGGTCTCCTTGCCGACCATGAGCGCGGCGGAGTCCGGCCTCTCCGCCAGTTGCTGTGCGAACGAGGTGACGACGTCCGTCTCCGACCCGGCCGGCGGCCGCGACCCGAATTGCAGCAGGCACCTCTGTTCCTCCCCGTCGAGCAGCCGCAGCTCGCCGATTGCCGAATCCGGATCTCGGGCGACTGCTTCGAGGAGGCGGATCAGACGGCGGAGCAGACGCTCGCCCGTCCCGTCTTCGAAGATGTCCGTCGCGTAGTTGAGCCGTACTCGGAGCCCGTCGTCGCTGCGCCAGCAAGTACACTCGAGGTCGAAGCGCGCCATCCCAGGCTGGGGATCCAGTGCGACCGACTCGAGGCCGTTGAGGCTCGGCGCCGACGGCATCCCGCTCTGCAGGGCCAGCATCACCTGGAAGATCGGGTTGAGGCCCAGGTCCCGGTTCGGTTGCAGTTCTCCGACGACGTAGTCGAACGGCACGTCGCCATGGTCGAGAGCGTCGAGGAGCCGGTCGCGGTTGCCATCGACGAGGCGGCGGAACGAGAGATCCTCGTCGATCCGCGACCGCATCGCGAGCGTGTTGACGAAGAGGCCGACCACGTCCTCGAGGCCGGAGCGGCGGCGGTTCGCGACGGGGCTCCCGATGACGACGTCGCCCTGTCCCGTGTCCCTCGCGAGCAGGCTGGAGAAGGCGACAAGGAGGACGACGTAGAGCGATGCGGAGCACTCACGGCCGATCTCCTCCAGACGCCTGGTCGCGCGCTCGGAGAGATGAGCGGTTCTTTCCCCGCCGCGGCGGTCGCGCGCGGCCCGGCGAGGGCGGTCGGTCGGCAGGTCGAGCGGTTCGTATCCCGCGAGGGCGCCGGTCCAGAAGCGAAGGCCGTCGTCGAGCCGGCCGGTCGCGACCGCCTCTCGCTCCGCAGCGGCGGCATCGAGGTACTCGGTCGGTGGCGGTTCCGGCCGGACTTGGTGTTTCGCCACGGCCGCGGCATAGAGACGGGACAGGTCGCGGTGGATCACTTGCACCGAGCGGCCATCGGCGACGAGGTGGTGGACGGTCAGGCAAAAGACGTGCGCGTCCTCGTCGGTGTGGATCAGAAGCGCCCGCACCAGGGGCCCGCTCGCAAGGTCGAAGACCACCCTGGCCTGACGCCGGATCTCCTCCTCGACCGCGGTCCATGGGCTGCCCCGCAGGTCGAGATGGTCAAACGGTGGCGCCAGTTCGTCGGCGATCTCGCACTTCGGGACGCCGTCGCGCGATGGAAACCGCGCGCGGAGCTGTGAGTGGCGTCGCACCAGTTCGGTCAGCGCCTGTTCCAGCGCCGGCCCGCGCAGGTGGCCGCGAAGCAGCGTCGCGGTGGAGATGTTGTAGGCGGCCGCGTCCGGACTGAGCAACTCCAGGAACCACATGCGCTCCTGAGAGAAGGAAAGGTTCGTCGCCGCAAGGCGCTCAGTGGCCGACACCGGCGACCTCATCACGTCGTGACAAGCTGCCGGCACCGACCCGGGCGGCGCAGGCCCGTGGCGTCGCGGCGTCGAATAGCTCGCGCAGCCCGATCCGGGTGCCGAGTCGCTCTTCGATCCGCGCCAGCACTCTCGCTGCCAGGAGGGAGTCGCCGCCGAGCTCGAAGAAGTCGTCGTCGAGCTCGATCCTGCCGCAGCCCAGAACCTCATCCCAGATCTCGAGCACCGCTCGCTCGGTTTCCGACGGGTCGGAATCGTTCGTCGCGGGGCGGCCGGAAGAAGGCACGTTGCCCTCCAGCTTTTGGTAGTCGACCTTGCCGCTGGCGTTGCGGGGAAGCCGTGAGACCCGGACGACGGCGCTGGGGATCATCGCCGAAGGCAAGCGTCCGGCGAGAAAGCTCCGCAGCTCTGCCGCGCTGACCTCGCCGACGACGAAGGCGGCGAGCCTGGAACCGCCGTTGCTGCGGTCGACCTCGCAGACTGCCGCCTCGCGAACGGTGGGATGGGCGCTGATCTCGCTCTCCACTTCCGCGGGCTCCACCCTGACGCCGTTGATCTTCAACTGGCGGTCGATCCGGCCGTGCAGCTCGAGTGAGCCGTCGCCGCGCAGGCGACCACGGTCTCCCGTGTGAAATCGGCGTGGCTGACCCGCACCGGATGGAACGAAGCGCTGCTCGGTCAGCGCCGTGTCGCCAAGGTAGCCGTCGGCCAAGGCGGCTCCTGAGACGACAACCTCGCCGCTGGCGCCGATTGGCAGATCGCGACCGTGACGATCAAGCACCTGAATCTCGACGCCGTCGATCGCTGTGCCGGCCGGAACCAGGGGCCCGGTCTCGTCGCCGTCGCAGACATGTACAGCGACGTCACCGGTGACCTCGGTCGATCCGTAGAGGTTGAGGATCGTGCTGTGTGGCGCTATCGACCTCAGTCGCCGGGCCAGCGCGACCGGGAGCGGCTCGCCGCTGAGCAGCCAGATCCGCACGGATGAAAACAAGTGAGCGGCCTCGTCGTCGCCGAGCTCCCAGAGCAGGTCTCGCAGGACCGAGGGGACCAGAGTCAACCGGGTGACCCCGGCATCGTGAACGGCCCTCGCGAACCGTGCTGGAGGGAGGGGCGGGTCCGGTGGCAGGAAGACCGGGATGCCGTCGAGCAGCCCGCTGAGCAGGGTAGTGATCGTGTCGACGAAGCCGATCGACCCGCTCGCGCAGTAGATGTCGCCGGGCTCGGCCGGGAAGGCTCTGCTGATCCAGCGAAGGCGGTTGAGCACGGCGGCGTGGGGGGTCGATACCCCCTTGGGCAAGCCGGCGGAGCCGGACGTGTAGAGCAGATACGCGGGCCCATTCGCGTTCTCCCTGGCCGAGAGCGGCAAGCTGTCGTCCACTTCGGCGCTTTCGCTGACCGCCGCCGGAAGCGACAGCACCTGGCCGCTGGGGTTCTCGTCTCGGGAGCCGGCAGCGACCACGAGAAGCTCGGGCCCGGCATCGCGCAGGATCATCTCGGCGCGGCCGGCTGGAAGGCCGGGGTCGACGGGAAGGAAAGCGGCGCCCAGCTTGAGGGCGCCGAAGATCGCCTCCAGCGCCCGGATCGAGCGCCCCATGCGGACCGCGACCAGATTCGGCGGCACTCCGTCGAGGATTCCGAGCATCTCGCGCGCGACGCGCTCGGCGGCTTGATCCAGTTCCGCGTAGCTGCGGCGATTCGGGCCCTGGAGAAAAGCCGGGGCATCGGCGGAGTCCGCTGCCCGACGCGCGAGAACCGTCTCGATTCGATCTGGGGAGACCTGACGCCGCCGGCTGTCTCGCGGTACCGGCGGCGGGGCCACCAGCGGTGCGGCCTCGTGGCGGGAGTTCGGATCCGCCGCCATCTGCGCCAGGGTCCGCTCGTAGATGGCGACGAGCTCGGCCACCTGCTGGTCCGAGAAGCCCTCTGGGTTGAGCTCGAGCGCGAACTCGATCTCGCCGTCGAGGCCGACCCCCGTTTGCAGGGTGAGGCCGAAGTACGTCTGGTCGGTCCCTTCGATTCTGAGGAGGTCGACGGTGCCGCCGCGCCAGGCTGAGTACGGGCGGAAGTGGGTGAAGTTGAAGATCGTCTCGAACGGCTGGCGCCCACCCAAGTCCTTGAGCAACCACTGGTAGGGGTAGCGGCGCCACTTCAAGATGTCGACCTCCGCCTCGTTGACGGCCTGGATCAGCTCGATCCAGGTCCCGGAGGCGACGCTCACCTGCAGTGGCACGACGTTGAGAAACATCCCGATCGCCCGCTCTCCGTCCTCGGCCTCGGGTCTGCCGTTGACCATCTGCCCGCAAATCACCTCATCGCTTCCTGTGATCGCCGCCATGACGCGGAAGTGAGCGGCGAGCAGAACCGATTTCAGGGGCACGCCGAGACTGTTCGCGAGCTCGCCGAGGCGCTGTGAGGTCCCGGTCGTGACCGGTACCTGAACTCGTTTCGGCCCGCCCAGATGGCTGCCACCGCCGACCCGCGGCAACCGGCACCCGCCCGTTTCGGCGAGGCGAGATCGCCAGGGAGGTCGCCGTCCGTCGTGCGCCAGGGCCTGCTCGGCGGCGACGAGGTCGGCCATCGTCACGCGCGGCGGTGGCGGCAGGGCGGGCTCGTGACCGCCGAGATCGGTGTCGTAGAACGTCAGCAGCTCGGAGAGGAGCAGGGTCATGCTCCAACCGTCCAGATAGGGCTCGGTCAGCGTCAGGTGGAAATGGCCGGATCGTTGGTGCGCGGTGAATCGGAACAGCGGCGGAACCCCGAAGTCCAGCCGGCGCCGGCGCTCCCGCTCGATCCAAGCCTGGAAGTAGGTTGCCCAATCGGCCTCCGTTGTCTCCGTTGCATCGACCTCGTCGACGGCGGCCGCAGCGTCGGCGAAGACGAGCTGGAGTGGCTGCGAGAAGCCCTCCATCGCGACCGCGGATCGCAGCATCGGGTGACGACGGACCAGCTCGCGGACGGAACGCTCCAGAGCGCCGCGGTCGTAACGGCCCCGCAGGGTAAGGGTCGTGGTGTAGAGAAGGTAGCCGGGGTTGGCTGCTGCCTCGGCCATCAATCCTCGCAGGAGCGAGGAAAGGGGGAAGGCGTCGACCACCGCCGGTGCCAGCTTCTCCCGATCCTCGCGGTTGAGCAGCGCGAAGGGCAGTTGTGGGCTGCCCCCGTCGGCTTCCACGCCTTCGGTGCCATCGACAGCGGCCGCGATCGCCGCGAGCGTTTGCCAGCGGAAGACGTCCTGCGTGGTCAGCTTCAGCCCGTTCGAGCGGGCGCGGAAGACGACCTCGATGCTGCGAATCGAATCGCCGCCGAGGGCAAAGAAATTGGCATCTGCGTCGATTGAGTCCTTCGGCACCGTGAGGATTTCGCTCCAGATCCGCGCCAGCGTCGTCTCCGCCTCGCCTTCCGGTCGGCGACCGTCGCGCGGCCCGCTGGCGCGAGTCTCGCCGCGGGCCGCCCGGAGGGCGGTTCGGTCGACCTTTCCACTGGGGAGTCGGGGAATGGAGGGCAATCGGATGAGCTTCGCCGGAATCGCCGCCTGTGGAAGGCGCTCCGCGAGCCATCCACGGAGTTCGTCCTCCGATGGCGCCGAGGCGTCGACGAAACCGACCAGGCCGCCACCCTCGGCATCGGCCGGCACGACCGCGCAGTCCCGAACACCCGCAAGGGACGAAAGCGTCGCCTCGACTTCACCCAGCTCTATTCGGACACCGCGTACCTTCACCTGGTCGTCGAGCCGGCCGCAGTACTCCAGTTCGCCGTTCGGCAGCCAGGTGCCCCTGTCGCCAGTGCGGTACAGCAACGATCCCGGTTCGAAAGGATCCGGCACGAAGGCGGTGGCGGTGAGGTCGGGTCGCCGGTGGTAACCGCGGGCGAGGGCGATGCCGCCGATGTGGATCTCGCCCTCGGTGCCTGGCGGCAGGATTTCCTGGCGCTCGCCGAGCACCCGAATGCGGACGTTGTCGATCGGCCGGCCGATCGGGACGCTCCTGGCCGGCTCCCCTCGCTTGCAGGCATGGTGGGTGACGTCGATCGAAGCCTCGGTCGGGCCGTAGAGATTGTGCAACTGTGCGCCGCTGACCGCGAGGAAGTCGTCGCGGAGATCGGCTGGGAGCGCTTCGCCGCTGCAGACGACGAGTCTCAGGCTGGGAGTGCGCTTCGCCTCACCGGAGCGCACGAACATCCGCAGCATCGCTGGTACGAAGTGGGCAACCGTCACCTGCCGCTGGCGGATGAAGCGACCGAGCAGCTCTGGGTCCTTCTCCGCCCCGGCCGGCGTGAGAGCTAGCCGTGCCCCCTCGGAGAGCGGCCAGAAAATCTCCCAGACAGACACGTCGAATCCAATCGACGCCTTGTGCAGCACGATGTCTCGAGGGGTCAGGCGAAATGCCTTCTGCATCCACCTCAGGCGGTTGTCTATCCCGCCATGGGTGCAAAGGACGCCCTTGGGAGTTCCGGTTGACCCCGACGTGTAGATCACGCAGGCGAGATCCGCGGGCGAGACTTGGGGGCTGTCCCGCCATCCTTCGAGAGATTGCCCCGAGAGGGTCGCGATTGTCGCGTCGTCGAGGTCGGGGAAAAGCTTTTCGGCCGCCCGGTCGGCGAGGACGAGTCTCGCTCCGGAATCGTGCAGCAGGGTCGAGATCCGCTGGGAGGGGAGGGTGGGATCGATCGGCAGATATGCCATTCCGGCGCGGAGGACTCCCAGCAGGCCGGCGATCAGATCGGGTGAGCGATCGGCACAGACCGCTACGGGGGCGTCCTCGGGCCCGCGCTTGTGCTCTGTCAGCCAGGAGGCAACGTGGGCGCTGCGGCGCTCGAGCTCACCGCGGTTGACGGCGCCGCCGGCATCGACGACGGCCTCGGCGTCGGGTTGTTCCCTCGCTCGCGCGGAGAAAGCCTCATGAAGGGCGGAGAAGCGCATCGCTGCCTGCCATTGGCTTCAGTAGACGTTCTCGCGCTCCATGGCTTCGAAAAGCTCTGCCATGTTGCTGCCCGAAAAGCCGTCGTTTGCCGCCCGCGAGATGATCTCAATCTGCATTCCGGAGTTTGGGTCCCGCCGGGTGAAGGCCTGATCCAGGCCGGCGCTGCGGATCACTCCGGTCAGCAGGTCGCAGTTGCGTCGATCCAGGTCCCTGAGGACGGTTCGGACGTCGTCGACCCGGAGGGCGATGTGCTGAACTCCCGGCCCGTACTCGGCGATGTACTTACAGACGTTGGAGGCGGGAGAGGTGCCCTGTACCAGAACAATCTTGATGCCGCCTGCCTTCAGTATCGCTGACACCATGCCGCTGTGCTCGCCGTCGACCCGCTGACGTTCTGACAGTTCGAATCCGAACTTACCGCTGAACATCTCGACCGCACTGTCTAAATCGCGGACTGCGATGGCCACGTGGTCGATCGCGATGCCCGCCCGGCCGAGGACAGTGTCGGCATCCTGCTCGCTCTCTCTGATTGCGTTTTGCTGTGACACCCTGCCTCCTTGCCAGTCGCTTGTCTGTGGTCCACGCTAGGTAGGCGGGTGAGGATTCGCAAGAATGGGTGGCGGGAGTGTCACTTCAAGCTTTTCCGATATCCCCTCAGGCTCCAGTGTGGACGGGGTGGGATCCCTTGCGGCCGCCGGAGTTGCGACCACACGAAGTGCATATGTGGGGAGCGAAGCTTTCGAACTGCACGCGAGGATCGCTGGCGGTCCTATCCGCTGCGGAGCGCGAGCGCCTGGAGACACTCGTCAAGTCGACGGACAGAAGGGATTTCGCTGGCCGAAGGATCTTCCTGCGGGTTGTCATGTCCGGGTATCTCGGCTGTGAGCCGAGCCGGATTTCATTCCGATCGCGTTGTGGCAGCTGCGGTTCGACCGAGCACGGCAAGCCGTACCTTGCGTTGGGTGAGGGATCGGAGCCTGAATTCTCCGCGTCCTGCTCGGACGGCGAAGCGGTCGTGGGGGTGAGCGCGCATCAGCCGGTGGGTGTTGATGTCGAGCGGAGGAGGCCCGAGCTATCAGTGGACGCACTTCTCTCCTACGCTTCGAGCACGTCAGAGCGCGAGGCCATGCGGGCCTATGGTCGCAGGGACCGGGCAGCCCGCTTCGTGCTCTTCTGGACCCTCAAGGAGGCGTATCTGAAGGGTCTCGGAATCGGCCTGAGTCGCGACCCGGCGGAGCTCTCGGTTCTGTCCGATCACGAGCAGCCACGCTTCCTGGTGGACGAGCGAGGGGTTGACCCGGAGCTGGACTGGCGGCTCGTCTCCGCTAGGCACGGCGAGCACTGTCTTGCCCTCGCACATCTCGGCGACCGCGAGGTCAGGTGGCTGCGCGCTACGCGATGCCTGCCGTAGTGGCGCCGATTTCGCCCCCGTTGCTGGGGTTGGTCGGTAGCGTCCGACCGCACCATGGGCACACCGTCTCGTCGATCTCATCGTCGAGGGGCCTGCTCTCATCGGTTTCGTGCCTCTTGCCCTTGGCAGATGCTCGGAGCTCCGTACGGAGGTCGGCTACCGACAGCATCTCCGCGGCGGCACGGTCCAGCCACAGTTCCTGCTCGGATTCCTCCAGGGACGCGACGGCAACATGGTGACTCCAAGTCAGGTCGTCACGACGTCGTGACATATCGAATGCGGCCGAAACGGATGCCATGTTCGCGAGGCTGCGGGGGTCATAGCCGGTGATCTTTGCCGCGTGGGTGTATTTCTCACCCCACTTCTCACTGCCGTACCTGACCCAGTCGCCCAACCACCATTGGTTACAGCGGCTGATGCCTCCCAGCCGACGGCCGGCCACGAGCCACTCGTGTCTGGCCAGACCCTCTCGGGGCCGCCAGGCAACGGCCGTTCTCGCCGCCGGTTGGCGCTCCTGTCCCCTGACAGTCGAAAACATCCTGAGCAATGAGTAGCGCTTGGCGGTGAAATTGTGAATTACCAAGCCGCGAAAGGTGCGAGGCGCGACCTACGCAACGTGTGACAAATCTTTGATCTCAGCTGGTCGAGGGGATCTCGCCCTCTCGCAGATCCTCGAGTCGTAGGGCCATCTCGAGCTCAGCACCGCACATGTTCAAGGGTCGGCCCAGTTCGGCTTCGACCGTTCTGAGTCTGTTTTCGACGGTTCGGCGAGTAACTCTGAGGGCGCTTGCGGCCGAGGAGGCGTTGCGACCGGCCGCGAAGTACGCGCGAAGCGTTTGGCGCAGGGCCAACCCTCCGCCTCCGCGCTGCGACAGGGGGCCGAGGTAGGCTGCCTGCAGCGACCGTGCGAGATCGGGGACCTGGAGAGCGATCGCCTCGAGGGCCACCGTGGAGAATTGCGTTATGTCCTGGCGCAGACGGATCGCGACGTCGTGCGCCGCGCGGGCCTCGAAGTGGGAGGAGCGCCAGCCGTCGACCCCTTCGCCCGGCTCGCCGAGGGCAACCCTCGTCTTCGGGTCCGGGCTTCGTTCCAGCGCCGTGCGAACCCGATCGACCGAGACCATGTGGCGACTGCCGATCCAGGCCCATACCATCCCATTGCCGCGAATCACCGTCAGGTAGCCGGTGCCCAGCGATTCCGCCCGCAGCCGAGCGGTATTGGCCGCGTGGCGTCCGGTGGCGACGAGCGCGATGTGCCAGCCGTCGAACGAATAGGGCAGCTCGCGGCGGTCGATCGGCACCCCGGCCAGGAGGCGCTCGATCAGCAGCGTGCGTCGTCGCTCTGCGGTGTCTGCCTTGCGTCCAAGCTCCTCCCTGTACTCATAGGACAGTCGTTTCGTCAAGGTGGTCAGCATCGAGCTCTGAAGCGACTGCACGCGTCGCATGTCCTGCCCGGAGGCATTCCCCATCTCGTCCAGGATGTACTCGTTGAACAGTGCCTGGGCGGAGATCAGGCGGACGAGGATCGAGTCCAGGGTGACTCCATTCCGCGCCGCGGCTCGGACCAACTGAAGAGGAGCGGTTGGGACGAGGACGGATTCGTCCTCCCCGTTGGCGATGCAGGCGATCGCGTAGCCGATCAGCTCAGCGACGGTGTCCTGCAGGTTGGCGCCGTCGAATTCGAGTCCGACCGGACCCGAAAGAGCGAGGGTGTGAGTGAACGACCTCTGGATCTCGAGTCGCCGCGCGAGCAGGCGTCGCGCGATCGAACCGCCGTCGAATTGGCTCGCTTGCCCCGCATTTTGGTCCATCTACCGGCCGCACCGCCCTTATTGGGAGTTCGGGACGTTCGGGCTCGGTCCTGCCCTGAGAGGGTAGACACGGTGGTACGTTGGGGCGCGTCTGCCCGGCGCTGCTCGGCTTGCTCAGCAGGTGGCGAGGAAGCGGTCGATCAGCTCTTCGATGCCGGCTGTGTCGAGGGTCGTGTCCGCTTCCTGGAGCTGGTCGGCGGTGATGCCGTCGAGGAGGGCGATCAGCTGGCGGGCGTGGGCCTCGGGGGTCTTGCACTGGCCGGCGCGCAGCAGGGTCGTCGCCAGGCCGACGAAGTGGGTCCGGGACTCCTCCATCACCGGGTGCAGGGAGGAACGGCGGGTCGCCTCCAGGGTCAGCTCGTAGCGGGCGACGACCATCGGCCACGCGGCCGGGTCGAGGACCCGGTTGATCGCGGCGAGGATAAATTCGCGCGTCTGCTCGCGGGTCAGGGTCCCGGCCGGTGCGGTCGCCGTGTCGATGTCGGCCGGGGGCGGGGCGTCGAGCTCGGCGTGGCGGCGCGCCGCCGCCTCGAGCAGGGCGTCGCGGCTGCGGAAGTAGTTCGAGGTCGAGCCGGTCGGCAGGCCGGCCGCTTCGTCGACCGCGCGGTGGGTGAGGCCGCGCGAGCCCTCCGCCGCGAGCACGGCGAGAGCGGCGTCGGAGATCTCGGTACGGCGCCGGGCCGGCTCCGGTGCCGCGCGTTTCTTCCTCCCCCGCTTGACGGTCACCCGAGCAGGATAGTCCACCCGGAACCCGGGCACTACTGGTGTAGTGCCGAAAGGCTCAGAGGGTGACGACCTCGCGTGGCGGTTTGACGATCATCTGGCCCTCGGCGACCTGGGTGCCGTCCTGGTTGGTCCAGGTGATCGCCATCGTCGCCCGGTTGCGCTCCGGGTCGAGCTCCGCCACCTCGACCCGGACCTTGATCGTGTCGCCGAGGTAGACCGGCGCCTGGTACTCGATGTGGTTGGAGACGGCAACCGTCCCGAGCCCGGGCAGCTCGGTGCCGAGTAGGCCCGCGCAGAGCGCGAGCGTCAGCGGGCCATGGGCCACCCGGGCGCCGAACGGCGTCGTCTTCGCGTACTCGGCGTCGACGTGCAGGGGGTTGAAGTCGCCGGTCACCCCGGCGAACAGGTAGACGTCGGACTCGGAAACCGTCTTCCGGGATTCGACCGCGTCCCCGACCTGCAGCTGGTCGATCGGTATGGAGTTCATCTGGCGTGCAGCGTACGTCTCCTACGCCGGGAACGAGCGCGAGGTGCAGCCGCCGTCGGCGAGCAACGCCGTGCCGGTGCAGTAGCTGGACTCGTCGGAGCCGAGGTAGAGGATCGCGTAGGCCATCTCCTCCGGGCGGCCGGCGCGCCCCATCGGCACCATCACGTATTTGGTGTCCTCGCTGCGGAAGGCCTCGATCGCCGGTTCGATCATCGGCGTGTCGATGAAGCCCGGGCAGACGCAGTTGGCGCGCACGCCCTGTTTCGCGTAGCTGATCCCCATCGAGCGGGTCAGGTTGATGATCGCGCCCTTGGCCGCGGTGTAGGCGTGGGCGTCGTAGAGCCCGGTCAGGCCGGCCATGCTGGCGACGCTGACGATCGAGCCGCTTTCCTGCTCGAGCATGTGCGGCAGGGCGGCGTGGATCATCGTGAAGTAGCCCTCGAGGTCGACGCCGCCGATCACGTCGCGCCAGTTCTCGACGCTGGCCTCGTGGACGCCGGCCATCGTGCCGGGGTGTTCTTCGCCGTACTTCCAGCCGACGCCGGCGTTGCAGACGAGGATGTCGATGCGGCCGTACTCGTCGATCGCGGCCTGCATCACCTTCTCCGGGGTCGAGTCGTCCTCGAGGTCGGCGGGGACGATGATTCCCTCGCCGCCCGCGGCCTTGACCGCATCGAGACCCTCCTGCAGCTTCGACTCGGTCCGCGCCGTGGCGACGACCTTGGCGCCCTCGCGCCCGAACAGTTCGAACGACGCGCGGCCGATGCCGCTGCTGGCGCCCGTGATGACCGCGACCTTGTCGGCGACGCGGCCGCTACCGCTTCCCTCACTCATGTCTCTCCTCCGTTGGCGATGACGACTGCCCCGATACTCCCGCCGCGGCCGCATCACGTCCGTCGCTTTTCGCCGCAGCGTTGGGGTAACCACAGCCGTCGGCCCTGGCTGTGAACGGAGCGCCGCGTATTCCGCGGTATGACTCCCCTTATGAGGAGCTCGAGGTCAGTCGCGCAGGTGGTCGGTCTCGTTGAACGAGGCGACAAGCCAGCGGTGATCGGGCATCCGGTACAGGCGGCTGTAGGACCCGTTGGCGTTGAGCAGGAAGGCGAACGCCTCGCTGCCGCTCACCTGCCGCAGGCACTCACCGATCACCGCCGAGTGGGTGAAGGCGACGGCGACCTTGCCGTCGGTCGCCGCGTCGGCGACGCGCTCGAGGCCGCGCCGCACCCGCGTCGCGAACTCGGCCGCCGGCTCGGCGCCGGGGATCAGCTCCCAGCGCTGTTCGCGCATCACCCGCACGAACTCGGCGTCCCCGCGGGCGCCGCGGTCGTGGATCCCGGGGCCCTCCCACTCGCCGAGGTAGACCTCGACCAGGTCGTCGAGGATCTCCGGCTCCAGCCCGGTGGCGGCTGCGGTCGCCGCCGCCGTCTCGCTCGTGCGCCGCAGCGGCGTCGCGAAGATCGCGCCGATCTCGAGGCCGCTCAGCTTCAAGGTCACCGCCGCCGCCTCTTTCAGCCCGCGCTCGTTCAGCGACGGGTCGCTGCGGCCGCCGATCAGGTCGCCGACCGTCGCCGGCGGGTCGCACGCGCCGTGGCGGACGAGGATCACCTCCTGGGCGCCCTCGGGCGCCGCCAGCGCCCGCTGGAAATCAATCTTCACGCGCGCATCATTGCCTGCAACCACAACCCCCGCCAGCTAGGAGAATCCAAAGCATGGAGATGACGCCAGAGACGATCAAGGCTCTGCTTGACGCCTTCGACGCCAGTGACTGGAAAGAGATGGTCGTCACCGTCGGCGATGACCGGCTCCATGTGTCCAGGGATCCACTGCCCGAGGGTTCCAGCCTGGTGCCGCCTCCGGCCCCGGCCGCTCCGGGCGCGGGACCGGCCGCTCCGCCAGCGGGTCCTGTCGTCGACGCCACCCCCACGGTGCTCGGCGGCGGAGCCGCCTCCGCGCCGCGGGGGGCCCCCGCATCGGCGCCACCCGCTGGAGGGGCGAATGGGGCTGTGCCGGAGGGGCATACGGAGATCGAGTCGCCGTCGGTTGGGTTGTTCTGGCGCAGTCCTTCGCCGGGAGCGCCGCCGTTCGTCGAGGTCGGTGCGACGGTGGCTGCCGGGGATACGGTCGCCATTGTTGAGGTGATGAAGCTGATGAACCATGTGGCCGCGCCGGTGGATGGGGTGGTCAGCGCCATATTGGTTGACAACGGTGGGCCGGTTGAGTTTGGCCAGACCATCGTGACTATCGATCCGAGTTAGGGACTAGGGGCCGGGATGGCCAAGCTGAATCGAGTTTTGATCGCTAACCGTGGGGAGATCGCGGTGCGGGTGATCAAAGCTTGTTTTGACGAGGGGGTTGAGTCCGTGCTCGCGGTGTCGGAGGCCGACAAGGGGAGTCTTGGGGCGCAGCTCGCGGATCAGGTCGTGGTCATCGGTCCGGCCGCGGCGGCGGAAAGCTACCTCGACGTGAACAGGGTCGTGGCCGCTGCGACCGTCACCGGGTGCGATGGGTTGCATCCGGGGTATGGGTTCCTTTCCGAGCGGGCGGAGCTGTCGGCCGAGTGCGCGGAGGCGGGGGTGGCGTTCATCGGGCCTTCGGCCGAGGCGATGGAACGGAGCGGGGACAAGGCGACGGCGCGGGCTCTGGCCAAAGAACTCGAGGTGCCGATCAACGAGGGGTCGGACGTGATCGAGAGCGAGGAGGAGGCGCGGGCGGTTGCGGCTGAAGTGGGTTATCCCGTGCTGCTCAAGGCTTCGGCCGGCGGCGGCGGGCGGGGGATGCGGCTGGTCGAGTCCGAGAGCGAGCTCGCCGGGGCCTACGCGGCAGCGCACGGGGAGGCGCAGGCCGCGTTCGGCGACGGGCGGCTGTTCGTCGAGCGCTACGTGCGGCACGCTCGCCACGTCGAGGTCCAGGTCCTCGGCGACGGCAGGGGCGGCGCGATCCACCTCGGGCACCGCGACTGCACCCTGCAGCGTCGCTACCAGAAGCTGATCGAGGAGGCGCCGGCCTACGGTCTGTCGACGGAGCTGGAAGAGCAGATCACCGGCGCCGCGGTGAGGCTGATCGGCGCTCTCAATTACGCCGGCGCCGCCACCTGTGAGTTCCTCGTCGACCCCGACCGCGGCAGCGCCGGCTTCCTCGAGATCAACGCCCGGTTGCAGGTCGAGCACCCGGTCTCCGAAGTCGTCACCGGCGTCGACATCGTCCGCGAGCAGCTGCGGATCGCCGGCGGCGAGGGGCTCTCGATCTCCCAGCAGGACGTGAAGATCAGTGGCCACGCGATCGAGGTCCGGATCAACGCCGAGTCCCCCGAGCGCGACTTCGCCCCGACCCCCGGGACGCTGACCGTCTGGGCGCCGCCCCTGGGCAGCGACGTCCGCGTCGACACCGCCTGCTTCCCGGGCTGGTCGGTGCCCCCCTTCTACGACTCGCTGCTCGCCAAGCTGATCGCCTCCGGCCCCGACCGCGAGGCGGCGCTCGCGCGCACCCGCCAGGCGCTGCGCCATCTGCGGGTCGAGGGAGTCGAGACGACCGCCGGCTTCGCGCTCGACCTGCTCGAGCACCCCGACGTCGTCGCCGGCAAGGTCCACACCAAGTGGGTCGAGGAGGAGTTCATGGCGGGCTGGGCGGCGAGCCGGGCTGCCGCGACCACGAACGAGGAGGAGGGAGACTGATGGCGCGGATCGAGATCATCGACCAGACGCTGCGCGACGGCCAGCAGAGCTACTGGGGGATGCGGATGCAGGCCGGGCAGATGCTGCCGGTCGCCGAGGCGATCGACTCCGCCGGCTACCGCGTCGTCGACCTGACCGGCTCCTCGATCTTCGAGGTGATGGTCCGCTTCCGCGAGGAGAACCCGTGGAAGGGGCTCGACGCGATCCGCGCCTCGCTGCCGAGCTCGACCCTGCGGGCGGGGACCCGGACCAACGGGATCGTCGGCATGAACGTGACTCCGGACTCGGTGGTCGAGCTCTGGATCCGGACCCTCGCCAAGCACGGGATCGAAAGCCTCTGGATCTTCGACTGCCTGCACGACGCCGAGAACATGATCCGGGTCGCGAAGATCGCCCGCGACGCCGGCCTCGCGCCCTCGCCGCAGCTCAACTTCTCCGAGTCCCCGGTCCACACCGACGACTACTACACCGACGTGATCGACCGGATGATCGCCGGCGGCGCCGCCGAGACGATCATCCTCGGCGACGAGGCCGGCGTGCTCGGTCCCGAGCGGGCCCGGCGCTGGATCCGCCAGAGCCAGGAGCGCGCCGCCGCCGGCCAGACGCCGCTGGAGATGCACTTCCACAACCGCACGGCGATGGCCAACCTCAACCACATCATCGGAGTCGAGGAGGGGGTCACCATCGTCCATTCGGCGATCTCGACCCTCGCCAACGGCGTCTCGATGCCATCGACCGAGGTCACGGTCGAAAACATGCGCCGGCTCGGGCACGAGGTCGCGGTCGACGACAGCCGCTTCGCCGAGGTCGCCGAGCACTTCGGCGGCCTCGCCGACGACCAGGGCTTCCAGCGCGGCGCCCCGGTCGAGTACCAGGTCGCCAACATCCAGCAGCAGTTCCCGGGCGGGATGATGGGGACGCTGCGCGAACAGCTGAAGCAGGTGAACATGGCCGACCGCCTGCCGGCGGTGCTGGAGGAAGCGATCCGGGTCCGCGAGGAGATGGGCTGGCCGATCATGGCGACGCCGTTCTCGCAGCTGGTCGGGATCCAGGCGCTGCTCAACGTGGTCCAGGGCGAGCGCTACGCGACGATCCCCGAGGAGAACCTGATGTACCTGGCGGGCTGGTACGGGAAGCCGCCCGGCGCGGTCGACCCCGAGGTGCTGGAAAAGGCCGCCGCCACCGCCCGCGGCAAGGAGATGATGGACGCCGGCCACGCGCCGCAGCCGAGCCTGAAGGAGATCCGCGCCGAGTACGGCGAGAACCTCTCCGACGAGGAGCTGCTGCTGCGCTACCTGATCCCCGGCGAGGACGTCGAAAACATGTACAAGGCGGACAACCCGATCGTGCCGATCCGGCCGCTCGGCGCCCTGCCCTGGCTGCGGGACCTGCTGCGCAACTCCGAGGCGCGCGGTTTGAGCGCCACTCGCGGCGGCGTCAGCGTCACCCTGAGGCGTTAGCCGCCCGAGCAGAGGAGCTACCGATGGAGCTGGCCCACGAGTTCACCTTCAACGCCCGCCTCGCGCCCAAGGTCGCGGTCGGCGACGGGCCCTTCGGCAACCGCCGCATCCGCGAGGTGCTGGGCGGCGAGGTCACGGGCGAGCGGATCAAGGGCACGGTCGGCAGCGGCGGCGCCGACTGGATCCTGGTCGGTCCCGACGGTTGGGGCCGGCTCGACGTGCGGCTGACGATCAACACCGACGACGGCGCCGCGATCTACGTCCAGTATCTCGGGGTGATCGAGTACAACGAGGCCGCCCTCGCGGCCAACGCCGGCGAGCACTCGACCGAGTACGCCGACCACTACTTCCGCACCGCGCCGCGGCTGGAGACGGGCGACGAGCGCTACGCCTGGGTTAATCAGACCCTGTTCGTCGGCGAGGGCCGGTTGCACCCTGGCCCGGTTGTCGAATACCGGGTCCACCGGGTCCTCTAATCGGCTCTGGAAGTGCCCGGAATCGCCGCTCCCAAGCGGCATTGGTGATTCTCCAAGCGTCTGACAGTCGGCTGGCCCGCCGGTCCAGCCCCGCTCATACGCTTGCCCCAAGTCCGGCTTGCTACCCGAGGAGGAGAGTCGATGAAGCAACACGCCCGTCGCATCGCGGGGAGATCGAAATGGCCCCTGTTGGCCATCTTCGCTCTGCTCGCCTGCGCGCTGGTGTTCGCGGCCTGTGGAGGCAGCGATGACAGTTCGTCCGGTTCCGAAGCCACCACCACTGAAGAAACCAGCAGCGGCGGCGGCGAAGAAAAAGTCACCGGCGAACCGATCGTCACTTGGACCTACACCGACGTGAACACCGAAGGTCCGCAATACAAGAACATCGAAGAAACCGCTCGTGTCTACCAGGAATGGATCAACACGCACGGTGGTATCGCCGGGCGTCCCCTGGAGGCCCATTTCTGCGATGCCCACGGAACGCCGACGGCTGTAGCCGCCTGCGGGCGTGAAGCGGTCGCCGGAGGAGCGGTTGCCGTGGTCGGCAACTTCACCTTCACGGGGGACGCGATCATCCCGATCCTGGAAAAGGGCAAAACCGCTCAGTGGGGCAACTGCTGCGCGATCGCCCCGACGGAATTGACGTCTGAAGTCAGCTTCCCGATGGGCAACCAGCCGCTCTACTCGGTCGGCCTGGTCAAAAAAGCGGTCGAAGACGGCTGCAAGAACATCAACGGGGTCATCATCGAAGGCGCCGAAGCCTTCATCCCGCTGATGGAAAACGCGGCCAAAGCCGAAGGCGTGAAGATCAACAAGTTCATCACCCTCCCGGCGACGGCTCAGGACTACAGCCCGCAGGTGGCGGAAGCCACTTCCGGCGGTGCTGACTGCCTGGTGATGATCGTCTCCGAAACGCCCTACATCGCCTGGATGCCCGCTTTCGCCCAGTCCGGTTCGGAAGCGAAAATGTACGGCCCCCAGGGCAACTTCAACGAAAACGCCGTCAAGGGCTTCGAGGAAGTTGTCGAAGGTGACGTAGACGCCGGCATGTACCCGGACATCTCCACCCCGGCCTGGAGTGAATACCGGGAAGCGCTGGACCAGTTCGAAGCCGATCCGGCTCAGGACTACAACTCGCTCGGCGGCATGGGTACCTGGGCCGCTTACGAAGGGTTCAAACAGGTCGTTGAATCGATGAGCGGAAAAATCGACAACGAAACGTTCCTGAAAGCCGCCGCGACGGCGAAAATCGACCTCCCGGGCATGGTCCCGCCGCTCAACATGGCGGAAAACTGGGGCAAAACGGGTGGTCCCGAAGGGTTCGAACGCCTCGTGAATCGCTGCGTCGTCTTCAGCGAATTCAAAGAAGGCAAGCTGGTCCCCGCCAGCACCGAATTCACCGACGTGTCCGAAATCGCGGGCGGTACGCAGCCCATGGATTGCGGGCCTCCGTTCGGCAGTTAGTCGCAAGTCGGTTGCTGTCGGCCCCGGGCACCGCGCCCGGGGCCGCCGGCTTCACCGCAGCACCGCAGTAACTGGGCAACACTGGGAATCGAAAGAGAGCACTCGTGGAAGAAGTCATCCGTTTCGCGCTTCTGGGGTTGGGCATCGGCGCCACGTACGCGCTCGCCTCCCAGGGCCTGATCATCATTTATCGCGGCTCCGGGGTCCTCAACTTCGCCCTCGGCGCGATCGGAATGGCCGGCGCCTACGTCTGGTGGGAGCTGACCACGAACCAGGGCTGGGCCTTCCTGCCCGGCCTGATCGCCGGCGTCGCCGCGGCGGCGATCATCGGCGCCCTGGTCCACCTGCTGATCATGAGACCGCTGCGCCACGCGGCGCCGCTGGTCAGGGTGATCGCCACGCTGGGTGTGTTGATCACGATCCAGTCGATCGCGATCCTCCGCTACACCGCGACTTCGAAGTTCGTCCCGTCGGACCTGCCGACCGACATCGTCCACATCCACAACACGATCGTGATCTCCGCCGATCGGCTGATCCTGCTCGGCATCGCGGTCGCTCTCACCGCGGGCCTCTGGCTCTTCTACCGCTACACCCGCTTCGGCCTCTCGACGTCCGCCGTCGCCGAGAGTGAGCGCTCGGCCTCCGCGCTCGGCCTCTCGCCCGACACGATCGCCGCCCTCAACTGGGCTCTTGGCTGCGGCCTCGCCGGCCTCGCCGCGATCCTGATCGTCCCGATCGTCACCCTGCAGCCGGCGGTCCTCACCAACCTCGTGCTGGCCGCGACCGCGGCGGCGCTGGTCGCCGGCTTCCGTTCCTTCCCGATCGCGCTCGTCGCCGGGCTGGTGATCGGGATCGCCCAGACCGAGGTGACGCGCTACGTCGAACAGACCGGCGTCGGCACCGCGGTCCCGTTCGTCCTGATCGTGATCTGGCTCGTCGTCCGCGGCCAGGCGCTGCCGCTGCGCGATTACCTCCTGCAGCGGCTGCCGACGATCGGCAACGGCCGCATCAGCTGGCCCGGGATCGCCTTCGGCGCCGCCGTCACCGTCTTCCTGCTGGCGAGCACGCCGCCGATCTGGATCGACGCCTTCACGGTCACCCTCTGCATCGCCGTCGTCCTGATGTCGATCGTCGTCCTCACCGGCTACACCGGCCAGCTCTCGCTGGCGCAGTTCGCCTTCGCCGGCTTCGGCGCCTACGTGGCGGGACGATTGCTGGCGACGACCGACATCCCGTTCGTGGTCGGGATCCTGATCGGCGTCGTCGCGACGATCCCGCTCGGGGTGCTGTTCGGGCTGCCGGCGGTGCGAACGCGCGGGATCAACCTCGCGATCGTCACCCTGGGGCTGGGCAGCGCGGTCGAGCTCGTGCTGTTCGGCAACGCCGACTACACCGGCGGCTTCGGCGGCACCCAGATCGGCGAACCGGTCCTCTTCGGCCTCAACATCAACTCCGCCTCGCACCCGACCCGGTACGGGCTGGTTGCGCTCGGCTGCCTGATCGTCGTCGGCCTGATCGTCGCCAACCTCAGGCGCGGCCGGTCCGGGCGGCGGTTGATCGCCGTCCGCACCAACGAGCGGGCGGCGGCGGCGCTCGGGATCAGCGTCCAGGGGGCGAAGCTCTACGCCTTCGCGGTGGCGGCGGCGATCGCCGGCCTCGGCGGCATCCTGCTCGCCTTCCGCACGACCTCGATCAACTTCGCCGAATTCAGCTCCTTCAACTCGATCACGATGGTCGCCTACGCGATGATCGGCGGCCTCGGCTACATCTTCGGTCCGGTGATCGGGGCAACGCTGGCACCCGGGGCGTTCTCCGAACGATTGCTGAACTCGATCGACAGCGGCATCGGCAAGTACATCCCGCTGATCGGCGGCGTCTCGCTGGTCCTGCTGGTCCTCGTCAACCAGAACGGGATCGTCAAAGAGCAGATCGCCCAGCTCGCCTTCATCCGCTCGAAGCTGGCCGGCATCCTGCCCTTCCTGGCGCCGAAGGAGGCGCCGAAGCGGGAGCTGCCGCCGCCGAGCAAGGAGGGCGTCGGGGTCGAGAAGAGCATGGCGCTCGAGGTCAAGAACCTGACCGTCAAATACGGCGGCACGATCGCGGTCGACGACGTCTCGCTGACCGTCAGGCCGGGGCAGGTGCTGGGCCTGATCGGTCCCAACGGCGCCGGCAAGACCTCCCTGATCGACGCCGTCACCGGCTTCACCAAAATGGCGCCCGGCTCGGCGCTGATGCTCGACGGCGTCGATATCAGCAAGTGGTCGGCGGTGAAACGGGCACGGGCCGGGATGGGCCGCTCGTTCCAGTCGCTGGAGCTGTTCGAGGACTCGACCGTGCTCGACAACCTGCGCGCCGCTTCCGACCCGCGCGACATGGGCTCCTACGCCCGCGACCTGATCTGGCCGGTCAACGTGCCGCTGCCGGACACGGTGCTCTCGACGATCCGCGAGTTCGAACTCGAGGACGACCTCGACCGCATGGTCGAGGACCTGCCCTACGGCCGTCGCCGCCTCTTGGCGATGGCGCGGGCGGTGGCGACCGAGTCGAGCGTGCTGCTGCTCGACGAGCCGGCCGCCGGCCTCGGCGACGCCGAGACCGCCGAGCTCGCCCACCTGGTCGGCAGGCTGGCGAAGGAGTGGGGGATCGCGGTGCTGGTCGTCGAGCACGACATGAACTTCGTGATGTCGGTCTGCGATGAGCTCGTCGTCCTCGACTTCGGGCGCCAGATCGCCGCCGGCAAACCGGCCGACGTCCGCAACGACCCGGCGGTGATCGCCGCCTACCTCGGCGAAGAAGAGGACGCGCACACGACCGCGGCCTCCTCGGCCACCGCCAAACCGACTGGAATCGCGAACCCGGAGGGGGCCTGATGGACAACGGCGCGAGTACGAACCGCCCGGTGATCTCGGTCCGGGGGATGAGCACCGGCTACGCCGGCCAGCCCGTCGTCCACGACCTCAACTTCGACGTCAACCCGGGCGAAGTGCTCTGCCTGCTCGGGCCCAACGGCGCCGGCAAGACGACGACGATGCTGGCCCTGGCGGGCGAACTGCCGCTGCTCGGCGGCGAGGTCGAGTTCGCCGGCGTCAAGGCTAACGCACCGCTCTTCAAGCGTGCCCGCAACGGCATGTCCTACGTCACCGAAGAGCGCTCCGTCTTCAAGGGCATGACCCTGCGCGACAACCTCAAGATCGGCGGCGTCGACATCGACGAAGCGGTTGCTCTCTTCCCCGAGCTGAAGCAGCGGATGGGCGTCCGCGGCGGCCTGCTCTCCGGCGGCGAGCAGCAGATGCTGACCCTCGCCCGGGCTCTCGGCCGCAAGCCGCGGCTGCTGCTCGCCGACGAGCTCTCGCTTGGCCTGGCGCCACTGGTCGTCGACCGCCTCCTGCAGGCGGTGCGCAGCGCCGCCGACCAGCAGGGCACGGCGGTGATCATGGTCGAGCAGCACGCCCACAAGGCGCTCAGCTACACCGACCACGCGATCGTCATGCGCCGTGGCCGCGTCGGCCTCGACCTCACCGGCGAGCAGGCCCGCCAGCGGATCGGCGACGTCGAGCAGGCCTACCTCACCGCCGCCGGCGGCGACGCCTCCGACCTCGAGTCCGAAGCCGCAGCCGGCAACAGCGCCTCCGCCTGAGCGCTAGCCGTTCTTATGGGTGCTGGAGGTCGGGAAGACCCGCTTGTCCAGCGTCGCCTTCACCGAGTCAGTGGCCGCGGACGATGACGACGCAGCGGCGGGTGCCGCGGTATTTCTTGAAGCAGGTCTTGTTGACGTGCTTGATCCGGTAGCCGAGGTTGATGATCAGACCTTCGCGGGTCGTCGCGTAGCGGAGGCTGACCCGGCCGCTCCAGGGCATGCCGGCGTAGGTCCAGCCGACCTGGCACTTGATCGCGATCTTGCCCAGCTGCTTGCAGCGGTTGATGGTGAGGGGCCCGCGGCGCCCGGTGAACGCCTTGCGGAAGTTCCAGGCCAGCACCTGCGGCGCCAGGGACTTGAAGCGCTGTTCTGACATCTGCGGGTAGGTGACTTTCGGGATCGAGACCTTCGGCACGTAGCCGCGGCCTTCATACGCCGCGATCCAGGAGGTGACCCAGCCGTAGACGGAGTCGACTCGGGTCAGGACTTCGGGCTTGTCGAGTTCGCACCCGGGACCCTGGGAGCTGATCACCCCGACCTGAACCAGGGCGCCGTCTTGCCTGGGGACGAGGCCCGGGCCGCCGCCGTCGCCGTCGCAGCTGACGTTGCCGATCTCCGGCGAGGGCAGGGCGCAGATCTGGAATTCGGGGAAGAAGCCGTACGGGGCGCCGGCTCCCTGCTGCTGGCAGCTGCCGGTGGCGCCGATGATCGTCGCTCCCGACCGCAGCAGCGGCGAGAGCTGCGAGGGCGGGGGCTTCGGAAAGCCCCAGCCGGCGACGATCAGCCGCTTGCCGTCGGCGACGAGGCCGCTTTCCCCCGGCCGCGCGAGCCGCATCGAGGGCGCCGACACCGGCTGCGAGAGGACCAGCAGGCCGACGTCGTAACGCCGGTTGCCGGGGTTGTAGCCGGGGATGATCAGGACCCGCGAGACCCTGGAGACGGTTCCTTCGAAGGCACCGTGGGCTTTCTGGGCGCCGGTCGTGACCCGGTACCCGGTCGTGCTCATCAGCCCGCCGCGGAAGCTCTGCACGCAGTGCCCGGCGGTGAGGACGAGCTGCGGCGCGATCACGGTCCCGGCGCAGGCCGTGTATTCCGGCGGCCCGCCGTGCCTGACGAACGACGGCGCCTTGTGGTTGATGAACGCCAGCGAGGGCAGCGAGGCGATCGAGGTCGGCGCTCCGTTGACGATCGAGGTCTGCGCCGTGGTTGCGCCCGCCGGGCTGGCCGCGACCAGCGCGCCCAGTAGGGCGGTGAGCGCAAGCGCCGCGCCCCACTTCGAACATCTGTTGAGACCACCCATTGCCGTGATCCTAAGCCGAATCCGCCCCGTCGTGTAAATACCGGCGTGTCGGCCTTGTCCGCCGAGGTTGCATTCACCGACGCTGTGCGTCGGTGAATGCAACCTCGCTAGTCGGCGCTGAGGATGTGGACGGCCATCGCGGCGGAGTCGCCCTCGAGCCAGCCGCCGCCATTCTGGGTCAGCGCGATGCGCGCGCCCTCGACCTGGCGCGGGCCGGCCTCGCCGCGCAGCTGCCAGGTCGACTCGCAGATCTGGGCGATGCCGGTGGCGCCGATCGGGTGGCCCTTGGAGAGGAGGCCGCCGGAGGTGTTGACCGGCATCGCGCCGCCGAGGCGGGTGCGGCCGGACTCCAGCAGCGCCGGGCCCTCGCCGGGGGCGGCGAAGCCGATCTGCTCGTAGACCATCAGCTCGGCCGGGGCGCTGGCGTCGTGGACCTCGGCGCAGCTGACCTCATCCGGTCCGAGGCCGGCCTTCTCGAAGGCTTCGCGGGCGGCCAGCGCGGTCGAGCCCGAGCGCGGGTCGCTGCGGTCGTGGACGTTGCCGGAGCGGACGACCGAGGCGCGGATGCGCGGCCCCTTGACGCCGGCCCGGCGCGCCGCCGCCTCGCTCATCAGCACCACCGCCGCGGCGCCGTCGGAGATCGGCGAGCACATCAGCAGGGTCAGCGGGTCGACGACGGTGCGGCTCGCCAGCACTTCGGCGACGGTCAGCTCGCCACCGTACTGGGCGCGCGGATTCAGCCCCCCGTTGTGCTGGTTCTTGACCACGACTTCGGCGAAGTCCTCGGCGCTGGCCCCGGAGTCGGCCATGTAGCGGCGGGTCATGTCGGCGTAGAGGTCCATGAAGAAGGAGCGGTCGCCGCCCTCGCCGGGCGGGGTCCCGACTTCAGCAGCCAGCTCGGCCCGGTGCTCGACGTCGATCGCGGTCCCGATCGCTTTCATCCCCACCGTCTTGTCCTCGTGGGTCAGCTTCTCGGCGCCGAGGCAGAGCACCACGTCGTGGGCGCCGGCCGCCACCGCCTGCCACCCCAGGTGCAGGGCGCTGGCCGCCGAGGCGCAGGCGTTCTCGACGTTGAAGATCGGGATCCCCTCGATCCCCAGTGGCCGCAGCACGACCTGGCCGCGGATCATCTCCTGGCCGGTGACGAGGCCGGCGGCGGCGTTCCCCACGTACGCCGCCTCGATCTCACCGACCTCGACGCCGGCGTCGGCGAGGGCGTCGCGCGCCGCCGCGCCGGCGAGGTCGCGCAGGCTCGACGGGCTCTTCTCGAAGCGGGTCATCCCCGCCCCGGCTATGAGCGCCGTCGAGTCTGCGGACATCGAGAGCAGAGCCTCCTAGGCGACCGGAACGACCGCGGCCGATTCGGTGTCGAGCGCGCTCCAGTCGTCGTGGCGCCCGTAGTGGAACGGGAGGAAGACGTCGGCCGGAGTAGTCGCCACCGCCTCGCAGGCACCGATCAGGTCGCACTCCATATAGGTGGCTTTGGTCACCGAGCGGACCGGGATCTCGTCGAGCGGGTCGTGGACGCTGCCGCGGAGCACGACCGAGCCGTCGCCCTCGAGCGAGGAGTAGGCGTGGACCTCGAAGCGGGCGCGGGTCAGGATCGCGTCCTCCTCGAGGCCGGAGCCGTTCGCCGCGGGCCGGGCCTTGAAGTTGAAGTTGTAGCCCTCGACGTCCCAGGAGCCGGTGTCCTTGGTCAGCTCGCCCTGCAGTTCCATGATCCGGACGCCGCTGCGGTCGATCCAGCCGCGGAAGCTGTCGCCGCGCCGGCGCAGCGCCGAGTCGGCCACCTTCTTCGGCTCGCCGAAGAGGTCGCGGCCATAGATCGTCGGCACGTCGTTGTCCATGTACATGGCGAGCACGTACTCGCCGACGATGCCCTCGTGCTGGGCGGCGACGTAGATCGAGCCGCCGTAGAAGTCGCCGACGCAGTTCGACTGCCAGCGGCCGATCATCGCCCGCACCGCGGGGGTGTCGGTCGGTTCCAGCGGCGGCGGCAGCACTTCGGCGACGACGCTCTCGTCGCTCAGGAATTCAACCGAGAACATCTGGCCGCCCGTGAACCGCGGGAAGCTCAGAGCGTGCTCTATACGGGTGATCTCCTCGGCACTCTTGACGAAGCCCATGATCTCTCCTCTTCCTCCTCGTGATGGGGTGAGACCACCGTATTCGGCTCCGATTTACTGGTATAGGAAAGATCGAGGATCTCTTGGTGGAGATCCAAACCGCGTTTCTCCCAGGCGGTTCGCCAGTCGTTCAGGTGCCGGCGCATGACCGCCGCGGCGGTGTCGGGATCGCGGACCTCGATCTCGTTGACGATCCGCCGGTGGTAGTTGGTCGCGTGCTCGGCCATCTCGCGCGTGTCCATGAACCGGTAGAGGGCGGGGAGGAGGAGCTGGCTGATCGGCTCGCGGGCGATGATCAGCGCCGGGTTGGCGCTGAGCTCCGCCATCTGGGCGTGGAACTCGACGTCGAGCCGGCTCCACTCGGCCAGGTGGTCGAGGTGTTCCTCCTGCTCGTCGAGCGCTTCGTGCAGGGCTTTGATGTCGCTTTTGTCGGCGCGGATCGCGGCGAAGCGGGTCAGCTCCGGGTCGATCGTCATCAGCGACTCGTGCAGGTGGTGGAAGGTGACGTTGCGGCGGCGCAGCTCGCGCCGCAGCTCGCGGAAGGCGGGCACGTCGGAGCGGTCGGCGACGACCATGATCCGCGGGCTGGCGCGTTCGACCAGGCCGCCTTGCTCGAGGATCCGCAACGCCTCGCGCACGGTCGAGCGGGAGACGCCGGCCTGTTTGGCGAGGGCGCTCTCCGACGGCAGGCGGTCGCCGACCCCGAGCTCGCCGGAGGTGATCCGCTCGCGCAGCAGCCCGGCCAGCTGCTCGTAAGCGCGGGCGATTTTGATCGGCTGGACGAGGCGTCCGTCAGTCATCGCTCTGTCCCCGCAATGCCGGCATTCGTAGGGAAACCCTATCCCTCTGCAACGAGCGCCCGAGCTGCGGCTGAGATGGCTTTGGAGGTTGGCAACAAAGCGCTCTCGAGGTCCGGGCTGAAGGGCATCGGAACCGCCGGCGAACCAAGACGGCGCACCGGGGTTCGCAGTTCGTCGAAGAGCTCGTCGCCGACCCGGGCGGCGATCTCGGCGCCGGCGCCGAAGTCCTGCACCGCCTCGTGGACGATCAGCAGGCGCCCGGTCTTGCGGGTCGAGGCGAGGATCGTCTCCATGTCGAGCGGCGCCAGCGAGCGCAGGTCGATCACCTCCAGCGAGGGGCCGCCCTCCTCGCCGGCGGCCTCCAGGCAGCGGCGCAGCATCTGGCCCCAGGTGACGACGGTGACCTCGCTGCCGGCATCGGCGACGCGGGCCTTGCCGAGCGGCAGCGGCTCGGCGTCAATGTCGCCCTTGCTGCCGTAGAGGCGGCGGTTCTCGACGAAGACGACCGGGTTCGGGTCGCGGACCGAGGCGAGCAGCAGGTCGCGGGCGTCGGCGACCGTCGCCGGCATCACCACCTTCAGGCCTGGCACATGAGCGAACCAGGCTTCGAGGCTCTGCGAGTGCTGGGCGCCGGCGGCTTTGCCGGCGCCGGTCTGCATGCGGAAGACGATCGGGATCTCGAGCGCCCCGGCGGTCATGTAGCGGAGCTTCGCCGCCTGGTTGAGGATCGGGTCCATGCAGACGCCGACGAAGTCCATGAACATGATCTCGACGATCGGCCGCAGTCCCGTCATCGCCGCCCCGACCGCGGCGCCGACGTAGCCCATCTCGCTGATCGGGGCGTCGATCACCCGCTCGGAGCCGAAGCGCTCGTGCAGGCCTTTGGTGACGCGGAAGATGCCGCCGCCGGCGCCGACGTCGATCCCGATCAGGACGACGCGCTCGTCCTCTTCGATCGCCCTCGCCATGCCCTCGTTGAGGGCGTCGATGTAGCGGCTCGGGGCCACTGCCGTCTCCGCGCTCATGCGGCGACCTCGGCCTCGCCGAAGATGTCGGCGTAGGCCTCCGACGGGTCGGGGGCGGGGAGGGAGCGGGCGCGCTCGATCGCCGCCTCGACCCGCGCCGCCGCCTCGTCGCGGATCCGCTCCAGCGCTTCGCCGTCAGCCTCGCCGCTCGCGAGGATCCGGGCGCCGGAGACCTCGAGCGGGTCGCGTTCGCGCCAGGATGCCGCCTCGGCGTCGGGCTTGTAGGGCTGGGAGTCGCCCTCGTAGTGGCCGTGCCAGCGGTAGGTCTCGGCCTCGATCAGGAACGGGCCGCGGCCATCGCGGCAGCGGCCGGCAGCCTCCGCGGTCAGCGTGTGGACGGCGGCGACGTCGTTGCCGTCGACGACCTCGGCCTCGATCCCGTAGCCGGCGGCGCGCTCGGCGACGCTCGGAACCCGCGCCATCGTGCGGCTGTCGGTGAACTCGGCGTAGACGTTGTTCTCGCAGACGAGCAGCGCCGGCAGGTTCCAGATCGCCGCCAGGTTGACCGCCTCGTGGAACGCGCCCTGGTTGACGGCGCCCTCGCCGAAGAAGGCGACGGCGACGCGGCCCTGGCCGAGGTGCTTGCTCGACATCGCGGCGCCGACCGCGAGCGGCAGGCTGGCGCCGACGATCGCGTTGGCGCCGAGCACCCCACGCCGCGGGTCGGCGATGTGCATCGAGCCGCCCTTGCCGTGGCAGATGCCCTCGCCGCGGGCGAAGAGCTCGGCCATCATCCCGTCGACCTCCATCCCGTGGGCGAGGCAGTGCCCGTGGCCACGGTGGGTGGTGGCGACGTAGTCGTCTTCGCGCAGGGCGCCGCCGATGCCGGCGGCGACCGCCTCCTGGCCGAGCGAGGTGTGGACGAAGCCGGGGATCTCACCGTCGCGGTAGAGCTCGGCGACGCGCGTCTCGAAGGCGCGGATCAGCGCCATGGTCGCGAACAAATCAATCTCGGGCGTGCTCTGGTTGGACAAGCCGTCTCGTTTTGGCTTTGTGCTCATTGTTTCGCGAATGTATCCCAGATGGTCCGATTATCGCAACGTATTCCCGATTTGACGCCGTAAGAACCACCATGTAGTGTCGATGGTCAGACGATAAGCGCAGGCCTGTGGGAGGCGTCGGGAATCGTCAAAGAGGGAAAGGGAGCAGTTCGTTGGTTGCCGACGTGGTTTTGCCCCAGATGGGCCTGGAGGTTTCCGAGGGCACCGTCACGGCCGTACTCGTGGCGGTCGGGGACTCCGTTGCGGAGGGTCAGACCGTCGTCGAGGTCGAGACGGACAAGGCGATCGCCGAGGTGGCTGCTTCCCGGTCGGGGGTCGTCACTTCGATCGTGGTGGAAGTTGGCGACACGATCCCGGTCGGGGCCCCGCTGATCGCGATCGGGGATTCGGTTGACGAGAGTGCGCCGGCCGACTCCTCGGCAGATACGACTGTCTTGACGAACGGCAATGGGGCGCGCACCGCTGATGGGTCCGGGCGGCGGCGGGCGGCGCCGATTGCGCGGAGAGCTGCGGCCGAGTTCGGGATCGCGCTCGAGTCGATAGCTGGCACGGGTCCCGGCGGTCGCATCACTCTCGGCGACGTCGAGCGGGCCGCGGCGGAGCGTGAGTCGGCGCCTCCTTCACCAGCTTCTGTTGCTTCATCCTCCGGCGAGCGCCTCGAGCCGCTCTCCGCCACCCGCCAGGCGATCGCGCGCCGGCTGACCGAGAGCCAACTGGTTCCTGCGTACACGCTGACGCGCGATATCGATGCGACCTGGCTCTTGGCGGAGAAGGCCCGTCTCACCGCGGAGGGCCCGGCCAAGGTCGGAGTCGTCGACCTTCTGGTCCAGGCCCTGGCCGAGGCGCTCGTCCGCCACCCCCTTGTCGCTGCTTCGTTCGTTCCGGCGGAGGGCGACGCTCCGGCGCAGTTCCGCCACCCGGCGGCGATCGACGTCGGGCTTGCGGTTGCCACCGACCGCGGGCTGCTGGTCCCGGTCCTGCGGCGGGTCAACGAGAAGACGCTGCCGGAGCTGGCCCTGGAGCGGGCGCGGCTGATCGAGGTCACCCGTGCCGGCCGCCTCGGCCTCGACGACATGGGCGGCGCGGCGACGACCCTTTCCAGCCTCGGCACCTTCGGCGTCGACAGCTTCACGGCGATGCTGAACCCGGGCGAGAGCTCGATCCTCGCCGTCGGCCGCACGGTCGAGAAGGTCGTTCCCCGCGACCGCGGCCTCGCCGTCGTCCCGACCCTGACCGCGACCTTCAGCTTCGACCACCGGGTGGTCGACGGAGCCACCGGTGCCGCCGGCCTGGCCGAGCTCGCTGATCTGCTCGAAGGAGGGATGGCATGGCGGACCTGAACGGCGCCGCGGTCGTCGTCGGCGGAGCGTCCGGGATCGGCGCCGCCTGCGCCGACGCCCTCGCCGCTGCCGGCTGGCCGACGGTCGTCGCCGACCTCAAGCCTGCCGCCGGCGACGACACCGCGATCGCCGTCGACGTCCGCGACCGCGACGCCGTCACCGCCGCCGTCGCCCAGGTGGTCGAGTCGCACGGCGCGATCGGCACCCTCGTCTATGCCGCCGGCACCGCCCGCGTCACCCCGATCCTCGAGATCGAGGCGCGCGAGTGGGAGCTGGTGATGGGGGTCAACCTCTCCGGCGCCTTCAACTTCCTCCAGGCCGCCGCTCCTTATATGGAGGCCGGCGGCTCCTACACCGCGATCTCCTCGATCGACTCCGCCTCGCCGGTTCACGGCCTCGCCCATTACTGCGCGACCAAGGCCGGGGTCGAGGCGCTGGTCCGCTCGGCCGCGCTCGAGCTCGGCCCGCAGGGGATCCGCTGCAACGCGGTCCTGCCGGGGCTGGTGCGGACGCCGCTGATGGCGCCCGTTCTCGACCAGCCCGGGGTCGCCGACAAGTTCATCGCCCAGACCCCGCTGCGCGGGATCGCCGAGGGCGCCGAGGTGGCCGACGTCGTCGTCTTCCTCGCCTCGGCCGGCGCCCGCTGGATCACCGGCGCCGCGATCCCGGTCGACGGCGGCATGGCCCTGACCGAGCACCCGAATCTCCTCTAGCGCCCGACCTCCAACTTCGCAAGACAAGCACGAAAGGAACCCCCCAGAGACATGGCCACCGACCAGAAGTCCCGACCCACCGGCATCTCCGCCGAGCGCGCCGAGCAGCTGCTGAAGGAGATCGTCGGCATCCGCAGCGTCGTCGGCGAGGACACCAGCGCCCACCTCTGGATGAAGAAGCAGATGGAGGAGATCGGGATGACGGTCGAGATGTACCCGGTCGAGGGGCGCAAGGTGCCGATGGTGCTCGGCGTGATCGAGGGCGAGGGCGAGGGCCCGGGCGTCCTCTTCGACGGCCACTTCGACACCGTCCACGCCGTCCCCGCGGACTGGTCGAACGACCCCTGGAACCCGGTCGTCGAGGACGGCGTCCTCTACGGCCGCGGCGCCGTCGACAGCAAGGGATCGATGGTGGCGATGCTGATGGCGGCCAAGGCGGTCGTCGACTCCGGCCAGGCCCGCAGCGGCCCGATCTACTTCATGTCCGACTCCGACGGCGAGGACGGGTTCCGGGGCGCGGCGCTGATGGCCGACCTCGGGATCATCGAGCGGATCGGGACGATGTGGTCGGCCGAGGCGACCTCGAACCAGGGCGTCGAGATCGCCTACCCCGGGATCTCGACCTGGAAAATCACCGCGATCGGCAAGACCGCGCACCCGACCGAGCCCGAGCACGGGATCAACGCGGTGACGAAGATGGCGAAGCTGGTCGAGGCGGTCGACAAGGGCCGGCTGGAGCTGCCGAAGGGCGACTCGCGCTGGTTCGAGCCGCGGGTGACGACGAACGGGATCCGTACCCGCCCCGGCGGCGGCTGGGCGATCCCGGCCCGCTGCGACGCGGTGCTCTCGATCCTCTCGCCCCCCGGCGCGACCCTGAACGAAGTCCGCGACGCGGTCGACGCCTTCCTGCGGATGCTGGAGCAGGAGGACGGCGAGGTCCGCTTCGAGCGCAAAATCCTGCCGATGGGCTCCGGCCGCCTCTGGCTGCGCCCGGGCGAAGTCGACCCCGAGCACGCCGGCGTCAAGGCGTTGGAGAGCGCGATCCGCGAGCACGGCAGGAACGACCCGGAGGTCCGCAAGTTCAACGGCGGCTGGGTCGACGCGGTCGAGCTGATGCGGCCCGCCGGCAACGGCTTCGACGAGCCGGCGACGATCACCTTCGGGCCGGGCGATTTCGAACTTGCACACACGGTTGACGAGCACATCCCGATCGCGGAAGTCGCCGAAGCGGCGGAGATCTACGCGGCGGCGACGATGGATCTACTGAGCTAGAGGAGAGGAGCGACCGATGTCTGACAGCCACATGCGCCGCGCGTTTTCGGCGCTATCCGAGGTCACTCCGGCGATCGCCAAGGTGACCAACATCGACGACCTCCTGAGCCTGGTCGCCAAACAGATCACCGCGCTGGTCGGGGTCGAGCGGTGCAGCATCTACATGCGCGAAGAGCGCCAGAACCTGTTCCGCGGCTGCGCCGGCTGCTGCGACGGGGCGCCGCTCGCCGACGACATCAAACGCTGGACCGCCGGCGTCGCCGCCGACGGCGTCACCAAAGAGACGCTGGAGACGCGGCGCCCGGTCGTCGTCGCCAACGCCCGCCAGGACCCGCGCATGGTCAAAGCGACCGTCCGTCACTGGAAGATCCGGGCGCTGCTCGAGGTGCCGATGATCTACAACGACGAGATCGTCGGCCTGATCCTGCTCGACGATCCCGATCGCCAGCACAAGTTCTCCGGCGACGAGGTCGAGCTGGCGCGCGCCTTCGCCGACCTCGTCGCCGTCGCCGTCACCCATGCCCGGGCGCGGCTCGAGCTGCACTCGAAGTTCGAGGCGGCGAGCCGCCAGCTCTCGGCGCTGCGGCGGGCGACCGCGGTCGACGAGCAGCTCTCTGACCTGGTCCTCGAAGGGCGCTCACTGCAGGACCTGACCCGCAACCTCGCCCAGCTCCTCGGCAAGCCCTGCGCGGTCTTCCGCCCGACCGGCGACCGGGTCGCGATGGCGCTGCCCGAGGGAGCGAGCGAAAGCGCCGTCCCGCGGCTGCTCGAGCCCGAGGTCGCGAGCCTGCCGGAGGTGCGCCGGGCGCTGTCGGAAAACGAGACGAACCGGGCCTTCGTGGTCGGTCCGATCCCGGCGGCCGGGGTCCTGCACCGGCATGTGGTGGCGGCGGTCGTGCTCGGCGAAGAGGTCTGGGGCCGGCTGGTCGTGATGGAGCACAAGACCCGCTTCACCGGCGGCGACGTGGTCGCGGTGCGCCGCGCCGCGACGCTGATCGCGCTGCAGGTCAGCTCCGAGCGCAAGGCGGTCGAGGCCGACTGGAACGCCGGCTCCTCGCTGGCGGCTGAGCTGCTCGGCGGCAGCTCAGACACCGCCGTCGCCCGCCGCCGCGCCGACCGGCTCGGGGTCTCCCTCGACGCCCGCCGCGTGGTGATGCTGATCGGCTCACGCTCGGGCAGCGAGGGCGACGCGCCGGACTTCCGCGCCGTCGCCGCCGCCTTCGATCGCGAGGCGCCGCACCTCGGCGTCCACGTCACCGCGGTCGAAGGCTCGGTCGCGGCGCTGATCGAGGTGCCCGACGCCGCCGAGTCGGAGGCGTTCGCCTACGACAACCGCGAGACGTTCGAGGCGGTGCGGCAGGCGCTGCGCTCCTCCGAGCAGCTGGTCGCCGGCATCTCCGGGGTCCAGCGCGGCCACGACGGCTACCGCGCCGCCCACCGCGAGGCGAAGCAGGTGGTGGAGTGCATCCGCCGCTTCTCGCCGGAGGACGGGCCGCAGCTGTTCTGCGCCGAGGAGCTCGGGGTCGGCAGCCTGCTGCTCTCGAGCTCCGACTCGGAGGCGGTCGCCAAGTTCGCCGAGGAGACGGTCGGCGAGCTCGTCCGCGAGCACTCGAAAGCGGACCTGCTGACGACGCTCTGCTCCTTCTTCGACAACATGGGGAGCATCCGCGGCTCGGCCGCCGCACTCGACGTCCACGAGAACACGATCCGCTACCGGCTCTCCCGGATCGAGGAGCTGACCGGGCTGGCGGTCATGCACGACCCCGACGCCCAGCTCCGTGCCCGGCTCTCGCTGCTGGTCCTGCTCCTGCAGGGCCGGCTGCCGAGCGGCATGCGGGCGCCGGCCGCCCCGATCGCCCCCGCCGTCCTGGAGGTCGAGCCGGAACCGGTTTCCTAGCGACCGTGTCGAGTTTGTTCGGGGGGTCCGAACAAACTCGACACATGCTTTCTTGGGAGCCGTTTGGGGGAATCCCGAGGACACCGCCGCGCGCTCGCCCGCGGCGGTGGGGGGTCCTGCGATAGTCGCGAAGTGTCCGGGGTTCACCTCCTGGGAGTCGGATCGACGTCGCTGTCGCGCAACCCGCGCGGGCCGCGGCCTCTGGCCCGCGAGGCGGTAGGCGCGGCCCTGGCCGACGCCGGCGTCAGCGCAAAGGAGGTCGACGGCGTCGCGATCGCCTCCCGCGATCCCGGCTTCGACCTCGGCTGCTACGACGTGCTGGGCGAGGCCCGCCGTCCTTTCAAGTGCCGCTGCGGGCTCGGCGCCGTCGCCTTGCACTCGAGCTGGAACGCGGTCTCCTCCGGCGCCTCCGACGTCGTCGTCTGCGTCGGCCACGACTGGCCGGCGGACGAGGAGGAGGGGCTCGACCCGCTGGCGGCGCTGGAAACGCAGGCCGCCGCCGCCCGAGAATACATGCAGCACTCGGGTGCGACCGAGGAGCACCTGGCCCGGGTCGCGGCGAAGAATCGCCGCCACGGCGCCGCCAACCCGCACGCGCTGCAGGCCACCGCCGTCGACCCCGAGGAGGTGCTCGCCTCCGAGCTCCTGGTCTGGCCGCTGCGGCGGCTGATGGTGGCGCCGCCCGCCCGCGGCGCCGCCGCGGTCGTGCTCGGCTCGCACGAGATCGTCCGCCGCCACGGCCCGAAGGCGCCCCGGGTGCAGGCCTCGGTCCTGCTCGACGAGGACTCGGCCGACGGCGCCGCCACCGCCCGCGCCGCCCGTCTCGGCTACTTCGCGGCCGGGCTCGGGCCCGAGGAGATCGACCTGGCCGAGATCGAGGACCCGACCCCGGTCGACGAGATCGAAGCCTACGAGGCGCTCGAGCTCGGGCCGCCCGGCTCGGGGCCGGAACTGGTCGAGAGCGGCTTCACCGCGCTCGGCGGCGTCGTCCCGGTCAACGCCAGCGGCGGGGCGCTGTCCCAGGGCCGGGCCAAGGGCGCGGCCGGGATCCTGCAGATGGTCGAGCTCTCGCTGCAGCTGCGCGACCGGGCCGGCCGCCGCCAGGTCCCCGGCGCTCGCGTCGGCCTCGGCCTCGCCGGCTCCGCCACGGCCCCCGGCCACGTCACCGCCCTGACGATCCTCACCACCTAGAGAGGACCACAAAGCGCCCGCGGCGATTTCTCTCGGGTCCGCGGGACCGGTGCGAAGCTGCCCCTATGTACCGGGCATTGCGCACCGATTTCGAATCCCTGCCCGAGGTGCTGGCGGCGCGGGCCGAGGAGATCGGCGGCGACCGCTTCGTCCGCGACAACGACCAGGAGTGGAGCTTCGGCGAGTTCCACGCCCGGGTGATCGAGGTCGCCGCCGGCCTGCGCGAGCTCGGGGTCGAGCAGGGCGACGTCGTCGGCGTCGTCCTCCCCAACAGCCCCCATTACCTCGAGGTCTGGTGGTCGATCCTCTGGCTCGGGGCGATCTTCAACCCGGTCAACCCGGCGCTGACCGCACGCGAGCAGGTCGGGATCCTCGCCGACTCCGAAGCCAAGGTCGTCGTCTGCACGCCCGACTCGGCGGCCGGCCTGGAAGCGAACCGCGACGAGCTGCCGAACCTGCGCGAGATCGTCGCCGCCGCGGGCAGCGACCCGGCGGCGACGCTGCGCGGCCGCGGCACGGTCGACCAGCACGCGGCGATCAAGGGCGCCGACCTCGCCTCCTTCGTCTACACCTCGGGCACGACCGGGCGCCCGAAGGGGGCGATGCTCGGCCACCGGAACTTCCTCGAAAACGCCTGGCAGCTGGGCGAGCCGCTGCCGGTCAGCCGCGGCGACACGCTCGGCATGGTGCTGCCGCTGTTCCACGTCAACGCCCAGCTGGTGACGACCGTGATCCCGCTCGTGCTCGGCGCCAACGTGGCGATGTGGGAGCGCTTCTCGGCCTCCCAGTTCTGGGCCGACTGCGCCCGCTTCGAACCGGTCACCTTCTCCTCGGTGCCGACGATGCTGGCGGCGCTGCTGCACGCGCCCGGCGCCGACGAGGCCGGGTCGAACTCGCTGCGGTTCGTGATCTGCGGCGCGGCGCCGCTCTCGCCGGCGCTCTTTCGCCGCTTCGAGGAGAAGTTCGGGCTCAAGATCATGGAGGGCTACGGCCTCACCGAGGGCACCTGCTGCACGACGATCAACCCCTTCACCGGTCCCCGCAAGATCGGCTCGGTCGGGCTGCCGACGCGGGCGCAGGAGGTGGTGATCATCGACGAGAGCGGCAAGATCGTCGCCGACGGAACCCCGGGCGAAGTCTGCTTCCGCGGGCCGAACATGATGCACGGCTACTACAACCGGCCCGACGCCAACGCGGAGACGCTGATCGACGGCTGGCTGCACACCGGCGACGTCGGCTACCGCGACGAGGACGGCTACTTCTTCCTCGTCGACCGGACCAAGGACATGATCATCCGCGGCGGCGAGAACATCTACCCGCGCGAGATCGAGGACGTGCTGCTCGAGCACGAGCTGGTCAAGGAGGCGGCCGTTGTCGGCCGCCCGAACGAAGTCCGCGGCGAGGAGGTCCACGCCGTCGTCGCGCTCGTCTCCGGCGACGACGCCTCGGTCCTCGAGGAGCACTGCCGGGAGCGACTGGCCGCGTTCAAGGTGCCGTCGAGCTGGGAGGTCGTCGACGAGTTGCCGAAGACCTCGACGGGCAAGATCGACAAGAAGCCGCTGCGGGAGAAACTCGCCGCCGCGGCGAGCTGAGGCCCGCGGGCCGAGGAGAGGAGAGGTTCGTGGGAATCCTGGATGAGAAGGCGATCATGATCACCGGCGCCGCCAGCGGCATCGGCCGCGCGACCGCGATCGAGGCCGCGAACGAGGGCGCGAAGCTGGTCCTCTGCGACGTCAACGACGAGGCCGGCGAGGCCGAGGCGGCGGCGATCGACGGGGCCGAGTTCGTCCACTGCGACGTCACCGACGAGGCTTCGGTCGAAGCGGCGGTGGCGGCGACGGTCGAGAAGCTCGGCCGCCTCGACGGCTCCTTCAACTGCGCCGGCATCCTCGCCGCGATCGGCAACACCGGCGAAGTCCCGCTCGACGAATGGCAGAAGGTGATCGACGTCGACCTCAACGGCGTCTTCCTCTGCACCAAGCACCAGATCAAGGTGATGGCCGAGCAGGGCTCGGGCTCGATCCTCAACATGGCCTCGGCCGCCGGCCTGATCGGCTGGCCCGCGGCCGGCGCCTACGTCGCCGCCAAGCACGGCGTCGTCGGGCTGAGCAAATCGGCGGCGCTCGAGTACGCCGAGGCGGGGGTCCGGGTCAACTCGATCTGCCCCTCCTACGTGCTGACGCCGATGGTCGAGAAAGACCTCTTCGAGGACACGCTCGGCAACGACGAGGAGCTGATCGCCGCCGCCCGCGCCAACCACCCGATCGGCCGCTTCGCGCAGCCGCCGGAGATCGCCAACGCCGCGGTCTGGCTGCTCTCCGACAAGGCCTCGTTCGTGACCGGCTCGGCGCTGAGCGTCGACGGCGGCTACACGACCCCGTAACGCCGACCCCGCGACCGCTGACAGACTGCAGACCGGCATGGCCGACCGCGACAGCTTCGAGCAGAGCCCCTACGAGCTGCCCCCCGGCTCGACCGAGGTCGTGCTCGTCCGCCACGGCGCCTCGGAGGCGGCGGTCGTCGGCAGCAAGTTCCCGCTCGTCGACGGTCACTCCAACCCGGCCCTCTCGGAGCCGGGGAAGGCGCAGGCGGAGATGGTCGCCGAGGGCCTCGGTGGCGACGAATTCAGCGGCCTCTTCGTCACCAGCCTGCGGCGCACGCAGGAAACGGCGGCGCCGCTGGCCGAGGCGACCGGGCTGGAGCCGGTCGTCGTCCCAGAGCTGCGCGAGGTCTACCTCGGCGACTTCGAGGGTGGCGAGTACCGGATCCGCGCCGGCCGCGGCGACCCGGTGATCCAGCAGGTCTTCAGCGAGGAACGCTGGGACGCGATCCCCAACGGCGAGTCCTGGGAGGACTTCGGCGCCCGGCTCACGGCCGGGATCGAGCAGATCGTCGCCACCGTCGGTCCCGAGACCTCCGCCGTCGCCGTCGTCCACGGCGCCGTGATCGGCCAGCTCTGCCGGCAGGCGACCGCCAGCCGCCCCTTTGCCTTCGTCCACTCCGACAACTGCTCGGTTTCGCGGCTGGTGGTGCTCGACGACGGGCGCTGGCTGCTGCGCAGCTTCAACGACATCTCACACCTATCGATCAGGACCGGCCCGGCCGGCTGACGCTCGCCGCAGGGGGAGACATGCCCGCATTTCTCGTTCACGGAAATCCCGACACCTCGGCCGAGTGGGACGCGGTGATCGACCACCTCACCGCCTATGGCGACGAGGTGGTCGCTGCCGACCTGCCCGGCTTCGCCCACGCTGCGCCCGAGGGCTTCCCCGCCACCAAGGAGGCCTACGTCGACTGGATCGTCGAGCACCTCGAGAAGCTCGGCGGCGGCGTCGACCTGGTCGGCCACGACTGGGGCTCGCTGCTGGTCCAGCGCGTCGCCTCGGTCCGGCCCGACCTGCTCTCCAGCGTCGCCTGCGGCGGCGCTGCGGTCGACACCGAGTACCCCTGGCACCCGCTGGCCCAGGTCTGGCAGACCCCGGAAGCGGGTGAGAAATACATGGAGAACGAGCTGACCGCCGAGTTCGGGATCGAGCACCTGGTCGAAAACGGCGTCCCCCGCGAGTACGCCGAACGCAACATCTGGTTGACCCCGCACGGCAAGGACACGATCCTCAAGCTGTATCGCTCGGCCGTCCACATCGGCAAGGAATGGCAGCCGGACCTGGAGAAGCTCGACCTGCCGGCGATGGTGATCTGGGGCCGCACCGACCCCTACGTCCCGGTCGAATTCGGCGAGCGCCTGGCGGAGCGGATGAAAGCCGAGCTGGTCGTGCTCGAGTGCGGCCACTGGTGGCCCTACGAGAAACCGGTCGAGACCGCGGAAGCGTTGCTGCGGCACTGGGCCGCGGCGAAGGTTCTTGATTAGGGATCAGGGTTTGGGGAGGGTCGGGTGGCCCTCTACCTTCGCTGGGATTTCTGCCTTAAGTACGCCGTCTCTCGCCGAGCGCTCCGCTGCAGAAATCAGGACGCCGCTCGTACGAGGGCCACCCGACCCTCCAACCGAATCCGGATTTCCAATTCAGGAGCTTGCAAGGCGGGGCCGGCTCGCTTCGGCGAGCTTGCCGGCTGTCCGCGGGGTGTGGTTGAGCTTCGTGCCGCTATGCGAGACAAAGCTCAACCACACTTTGGGTTTGTGGGGAATCCACAAGTCGGGAGCCTCCGGGGCGCTGGTCGAGGCGTGGGAGGCGTGAGAGTCTGACCGTATGAGCGCAGATACGGAGCTTTTGGCCCTGCATGGGCTCGCGGTGAAGAAGGCAGGCAGTCCGGCTGCGGTGGCCGCCGTCCTCGGCGCCGAAGAGGCTGAGATCGAGGCCGCGCTGGAAGCCGCGGTCGCGGCGGGCCGCGCCGCGGGGGCGAAAGGGACCTTCATGGTCGCCCCGGCCGGGCGCGAGTGGCTCGACGAGCGATACCCCGTCGTCTACGCCGAATTTCGCGAGGACCCGGCCGCGACCGAGACCTATGAGCGCTTCGAGCGGATCAACCGCGAGCTGCTCTCGCTCTTCACCGACTGGCAGATGATGCCGGCCGGGGGCGAGCGGGTCCCCAACGACCACTCCGACTCCGACTACGACGCCGAGATCATCGACCGCCTCGGCGCCCAGCACGAACGGGCGGAAAAGGTGCTCGACGGCTTCGCCGCGCTCGACCCTCGGCTCGGGGTCCACAAGCAGCGCCTCGACGACGCCTACGACAAGGTCCTCGCCGGCGAAATCGACTGGGTCTCGGGCGCTCGCATCGACAGCTACCACACGGTCTGGTTCGAGCTGCACGAGGATCTGCTGAGAATGCTCGGCCGCGAGCGCGAGGAGGCACCCTGATGGTTGGCGTGTCCGGGCGCGAGCGCGAGGAGGCTCCTTGACGGCGGTCGCCGACCGCGTCGTCGTTCTCGACGGCTCCACTGTTCCCGACCGCGAGATCGTCGGCAACAAGGGCCGCAGCATCGCCTGGATGCTCAGCCTCGGTCTGCCGGTGCCGCCGGCGCTTTGCCTGCCGATCGAGGAGTGCCGCCGCTTCCATGCCGCCGGCGGCGAGCTCGAAGACGAGGCCTGGGGCTCGGTCCTCGCCGGCGTCGCCGGGCTCGAGGAAAGGCTCGACCGCAGCTTCGGCGGCGGCGAGAACCCGCTGCTGGTCTCGGTCCGCTCGGGGGCGGCGGTGAGCATGCCGGGGATGATGGACACGGTCCTCAACCTCGGCATCACCGACGAGGTCGAGGAAGCGCTCGCCGAGCTCTCCGGCGACCGCGCCTTCGCCCGCTCGACCCACTGCCGCTTCATCCACCAGTTCGGCCAGACGGTGCTCGGTGCCGACGTCGACGAGCCCGCTGAGGACGCGACCCCCGAGCAGGTCCGCGAGGCCGTCCGCCGCGACAGCGGCGAGGAGGTCCCGACCGACCCGCACGAGGCGCTAAAAGCCGTCATCGAGACCGTCTTCGGCTCCTGGTCCTCGCGTCGGGCCAAGGCCTACCGCAAGCACTGGGGCATCGCCGAGGACGGGGGCACCGCCGTGATCGTGCAGGCGATGGTCTTCGGCAACCTCGGCGAGGACTCCGGCACCGGCGTGCTCTTCTCCCGCAACCCCCTCAGCGGCGACCCCGCTCCCTACGGCGAGTGGCTGCCGAAGGGCCAGGGCGAGGACGTCGTCAGCGGCACCCACGACCCGCTGCCGCTCGACGCGCTCGCGGCCGCGATGCCGGCAGCCAACGAGCGCCTGCTGGAGGCGGCGAAGCTGCTCGAGCGCGAGCACGGCGACGTCCAGGACATCGAGTTCACGGTCGAGCGCGGCACCCTCTACCTCTTGCAGACCCGCTCCGCCAAGCGCTCGCCGCTGGCCGCGGTGCGGGCCGCCGTCGACCTCGCCGACGAGGGCGCGATCGACCGCGCCGAGGCGCTGCGCCGGGTCAGCCCCGAGCAGCTGGCGACGGTCCTGGCGCCTCGCCTCGACGAGGAGGTGACCGCCGCCGCCGAGGTCCTCGCCCGCGGCGTCGCCGCCTGTCCCGGGGTTGCGAGCGGCGTCGCCGTCGCTGACTCTGACGCTGCGGCCGAGGCGGACGGCGACGTCGTCCTCACCCGCCCGACGACCAGCCCCGAGGACGTCAGCGGCATGATCGCCGCCCGCGCCGTCGTCACCGAGCGCGGCGGTTCGACCTCGCACGCGGCGGTCGTCACCCGCGCCCTCGGCCGACCCAGCGTGGTCGGCGTCGGCGAGGGGGAGACCGAGGGGATGGCCGGGCGCGAGCTGACCGTCGACGGCACTGCCGGTGTCGTCTACGCCGGCCTGCTGCCGACCGCCGCGGTCGACCCGGCCGAGGTGCCGGGACTGCCGGAGCTGATCGAGTGGGCGCGGGAGAGTTCGCCGGTCGCCGTCGTCGACGCCGCCGAGGGCGCGCTCGACCTCGACGCCGCCGGCGCCGCGCTCGACGAGGGCGCTCCGGACGAGGCCGCCCTGACGGAGAGCTTGCGCGGCGCCACGGCCGCGAAGGGATCGGTGCTGGCGACCGCGGAGGGTGCGCGGGCCGTGCTGGGCGCCGGTGTGGGAACCGTGGAGAGGCTTCCGGGACAGCATGAGGCGGCGCTGCTGCTGCGGCTCGCCCAGGAGGCGATTCTGTTGATGGGGATATCTGAGGAGGAGGGACAGAGGTGAGTGATTCAGACGCGGCCGCGAGGCCGTATCCGGATGTCTGGGCGCGCGAGTCGGCGACGCCCGTCGTCGAGCGGTACCACAGCGCCGTCCGCGCCCTGGTCGCCGAGCGGTTCGCCGCCAGCGGCAAGACCTGGGAGGAAGCGGTCGAACAGCGCCTGCTCGAACCCACCGTTGAGGACCTCCAGAAGATCGAGGCCGACCTCCTCGCCGAGGGCTACAAGTTCGACGTCTCGGCGACGATCTCGCTGAAGGAGGAGCCGGACAAATACAAACCGCTGGCCGGGATCGCCAACACCGGTGAGCACGAGAAAGACGAGCAGGGCCGGGCGATCGTCGGCACCGGCGACAACGTCTTCAAAGCCGCCGACATAACCGGCACCGCCCGCTACATCTCCGACGTCGAGAAGGTGATGGAGATGTTGACCAGCGGCGTCCCCGAGAACACGGTGGCGATCATCGACGACTCCGGGGGAACCCTGACCGCGCCGATCCTCGGCGACTTCAAGGCCGTCGTCTGCATGGGCGGCACGGTTCGCTCGCACCTCGGGATCCTGACCCGCGAGTACAACGTGCCCTGCCTGATGAACGCGACGCTCGACGGGCTCACCGACGGTGACGAGGTCACCGTCGAGTACTCGAAAAACGCGGCCGACGCCTATGCCGACGGTGATGCCGCGGCCGAGCATCGCGCCCGGATCATCAAAATTTCCTAGGGGGAACCTGATGCCGATCAAACAGAGCTACAAGGACCTGCTCGACGTCAACAGCTACATCCAGAAGCTGGCCGACTCCTTCTACTTCATGTGTACGACCCGCACGGTGCAGGAGTCGAAACTGTTCCCCGTCAACCCCTACATCGCGCTCTCCTACTACAACGCCTGGTACCGCTACCCGGAGCTGGTGCGGAAGATCGACGCGGCGATGCCGGCCGAGGAAATCGCCGACCGCGCCCGCCAGGTGGGCAGCTACGTCAACACGATCACGATGGACGTGGCGACGCAGTTCTACCTCGGCGGCCGCCAGTGGCAGATCGACATGGGGATCCTGAAACCGACCGACGCGGTCGAAGACATGATGGACGTGCTCGACTTCACGCGGCGGATCAACCTCGCCTACCACCGCTCGGAGGCGCACATCTTTCCGAGCGACGGCAGCTACAAAGACCAGATCCACACCGCCCGCCAGACCGAGTTCTTCGAACAGAACGCGCTCGGGGTGACCCCCGGCGACAAGCTGCACACCGCGTTCACGAAATTCATGGCGGCGGTCTCCGCCTACGGGTTCCTCAGCCACTGCGAGTGCCGGCTGAGCTTCTGCAACCACGGCCCGTACGGGACCAAGGGCGGCAACGAGATGCTGGTCCGCGACGCGCTCGATCTCGCCGAGTGCGACTACCCGTGGATGGACGGCATCGCCTCCGAGATCGAGTTCAACAACCTGACCCTGACCGTGGAGATGAAGGACACCCACTTCAACATGGTCGACGACTGGGGCAGCTTCGAGGCCGAACCGTCGTACAACAACGACAACCTGGTCTCGGTCGGGCTGTACGCCTCCGACTACCTCTCCGATGGCTACATCCCGGTCCACATGGGCAGTGCCTCCGAACTGGCGGACTACCTCGACGACCAGCGCGAAAAGATGGAAGCGGCGACGGCCGAGATGTGGAAGATGATGGCCGGCTGGAGCCGCGAGCAGATGATCGACGCCGGCCTCCTCGTTTACTCGGGCACGCTCAAAGACGTCGCCCACTTCGCCGGTGTCTACGAGCAGGACGACTGGATGCTGATCGACGAGCGCTGTCAGCGGATGAAGCCGCTGATGAACGACGAGTACGGCGGCTCGGCGATCGCCGAGCTGGTCGGCCTGATCACGCTCACCTCGCAGAACCGCAGCCCCCATCACCAGGCCCGCTACTCGAAAGAACGCGGCGAGATGTGGTCGCAGATCCCCTACTCGGTGCTCGCCGACGACAGGTTCACCTCCGGGGTCGGGCCGATGGGCGCCGGGGTCACCACCCTGCCGGCGAAAACGGCGAAGTGGACGACGACCCAGGGCAAGCTGACCCAGGACGAGTGCAACGCCGCCGCGAAAGCGTTCAGCTCGAAGAAGTTCGATCTCCGTCACTACGACGACGACAGCTGGTTCAAGAACAACCCCGACGCCGAGCAGTCCGCCGCGCTGGCGGCGAGTTAGGGCGCCGCGCGAGCGGCCCGGCGAGGAGCGCGACCTTTGTACGGCGCGAACCTCGCCGGGCTGATCGACGGCCCCGCCCGCTGGGCGGCCGATCGGCCGGCGCTGCTGGTCGGCGAGCGGCCGCAGCGGACCTGGGCTGAGCTGGCCGCGGCGGTGGCGCGGCGGGCAGCCGGGTTGCGCGACCGGCACGGCGTCGGGCCCGGCGAGGCGGTGGCGCTGTTCGCGGCCAACCACGTCGCCTATTTAGAGACGCTGCTGGCGATCTGGCACGCGGGCGGCGTCGCGGTCCCGATCTCGAGCCGCCTGCACCCGCGTGAGGCCGCCGACATCGCCGCCCGCGGCCACGCGCGGCTCTGCTTCGCGACCGAGGACACGGCCGCGGGGCTGATGGCCGAGGCGGTGGCACCGGTTGTCACCTTCGGCTCGGACGAGGACGCGGCGCTGGCAGCGGCGGAGCCGATCGCGGCGGTCGGTCGCCGCCCCACCGACGACGCCTGGATCTTCTTCACCTCCGGCACCACCGGCAAGCCGAAGGGGGCGCGGCTCAGCCACGCCAACCTCTGGGCGATGGCGGCCGCCTACCTGGCCGACGCCGACACGGTCGGCCCGGCCGACTCGATGATCCACGTCGCCGCCTTCAGTCACGCCTCGGGCCTGATGTCGCTGCCGTTCCTCGCCCGCGGCGCCGCCCAGGTGCTGCCGCCCTCGGGGGGCTTCGACGCCGACGAGCTCTTCGACCTGGTCGGGGCCGGTGAGCGCTCGACCTTCTTCGTGCCGCCGACCCTGCTGCGGCGGGTCGTGGCGCACCCGCGGGCGGGCGCGGTCGCGGACCGGATCGGGACGATCATCGCCGGCGCCGCCCCGATCCTCCCCGGCGACCTGAAGGCGGCGGTTGGCGCCCTCGGCCCGGTCGTCTGGAACGGGTACGGCCAGGGCGAGTCGCCCTGCACGATCACCGCCCACGGCAAGGCGGCGATCGGCGCCGCGGTCGCGAGCGGCGAGGAGGCGGCGCTGCGCTCGGTCGGCGTCCCCCGGATCGGGTTGATCGTGCGGGTGGTCGACGAGGAGGACCGCGAGCTGCCGGCCGGGGAGGTCGGGGAGGTGACGGTCGACGGCCCCACCGTGATGGCCGGCTACCTCGAGATGCCGGAGGCGACGGCGGCGACCCTGCGCGGCGGCTGCCTCCACACCGGCGACCTCGGATTCTTCGACGAGCACGGGCGCCTGACGCTGGTCGACCGGGCCAAGGACGTGATCATCACCGGCGGCTACAACGTCTACCCACGCGAGGTCGAGGACGTGCTCGACCTCGACCCGGCGGTGGCCGAGGTCGCGGTCGTCGGCGTGCCCGACCCGGAGTGGGGCGAGGTGATCGTCGCCTTCGTCGTCCCCAGCGGCGAGGGCGAGGTCGACGCCGAGGCGCTCGACCGCCGCTGCCTCGAATCGATCGCCCGCTACAAGCGCCCGCGCTCCTACGAGGTCGTCGCCGGGCTGCCGCGCAACCCGGCCGGCAAGGTGCTGAAGGCGGAGCTGCGGGAACTGGCCGGGGCGGGGGAGAGGGCCTGATGCCGAGCGTCCGCATCCTCGACACCACCCTGCGCGACGGCCAGCAGTCCCTCTGGGGCATGCGGATGCAGGCGGGGATGGCGCTGCCGGTCGCCGACGTCCTCGACCGCACCGGGTTCAGCGTCATCGACTTCGCCGGCTCCTCCCACATGGAGGTGCTGATCAAGTACAAGCAGGAGAACGCCTGGGAAGGCCTCGACCTGATCCGGGAGCAGATCCACCGCACGCCGATGCGGGGCGGGATGCGGGCCAACGCCTGCATCAGCTTCGGCGTCTCGCCGGACGCGCTGATGGACCTCTGGATGCGGCGCCTCAACGAGCACGGCGTCCGCTCCTTCTGGATCTACGACGTCCTCTACGGGATCGACAACTTCGCCCGCCTCGCCAAGGTCGCCAAGGAGTACGGCTCCGAGGTGGTGGGGACGGTCTTCTACACGATCTCCCCGGTCCACACCGACGAGTACCTGGCGGCGAAAGCGGCGGCGCTGGCGGCGATTCCGGAGATCGACGGCGTCCTCTTCTACGACACCGCCGGCGTGCTCGAAGTCGAGCGGCTGCGGACGCTGCTGCCGAAGATCGTCGCCGCGGCGGCGCCGAAGCCGGTCGAGATCCACGCCAACAACTTGATGGGGACCTCGGGCCTGACCTACGTCGAAGCGGCCAAACACGGGGTCCAGGTCCTGCACACCGCGGCCCGCTCGATGGCCAACGGCCCCTCGACGCCCTCGACCGAGAGCGTCGTCCGCAACCTCGAGCTGATGGGCTGGGAGCACGGCCTCGACACCTCGCTGCTGGCCCCGGTAGACGAGCACTTCCGCGCCGTCGGCAGGGCCGCCGGCCACCTCGTCGACCAGGTCTCCGAGTACGACCTCTTCAACGTCACCCACCAGGTCCCGGGCGGGATGGTCGGGACGCTGAAAGCGCAGCTCGAGCAGCATGGGATGACGCACCGGCTCGACGAGGTCCTGGCGGAGACCGGGCGGGTGCGCGAGGAGCTCGGCTGGCCGGTGATGGCGACGCCGCTCTCGCAGTTGGTCGGCACCCAGGCGGTTCTGAACGTCGTAGCCGGGGAGCGCTACCAGCTCGTCCCCGACCAGGTCGTCGCCTACGCCGCCGGCCACTACGGCGAGCCGCCGGCGCCGATCGACCCCGAGGTGATGGAGCGGATCATGGGCGCCGACAACGCCGCCCGCGTCACCGCCAGCCCGCCCGAGCAGCCGACCCTGGAGGAGCTCCGCGCGCGTCATGGCACCAAGCCCGGCGAAGACGACCTACTGATCCTGAAGGCGCTGATCCCGGAGTCCGACATCGAGGCGATGCAGGCGGCCGGGCCGGTGGCGCGCGACTACCCGCTGCTGCCACCGGCGATCGCCGAGATCAAGACCTTGATCGAGACCGTGAAGTCACCGTACGTCCGCGTCAGCGGCGAGCGCTGGGCGCTCGACCTGAAGCGCTAACCAGAGGAGAGCGACATGTCAGATCACACCAACCACGCCTGGAGACTGCGCAGCCGGCCCAACGGCGAGCTCGCCGAGGGCGACCTCGAGCTGGTCAGCGAGGAGATCCCGGAGCTGAGCGACGGCCAGGCCCTGGTCCGCACCAAGCTGCTCTCGCTCGACCCGACCAACCGGATCTGGATGAGCGACATCCGCGGCTACATGCCGCCGGTCCCGATCGACGCCGTGATGCGCGGCCTCGGCATCGGCGAGGTCGTCGAGTCCAGGCGCGAGGACATGCCGGTCGGGGCGATGGTCAGTGGCTTCACCGGCTGGCAGGAGCTGGTCCTCGCCGACGACTCGCAGCTGGAGGCACCGCTCACCGTCCTGCCCGATCCGCTGCCGGCGCCCGAATCGGCTTTCCTCGGAGCCCTTGGCCACACCGGTGTCACCGCCTACATAGGGATCGACCTCGCCGACCTGAAGCAGGGCGAGACGATCGTGATCTCGGCCGCCTGCGGCGCCGTCGGCTCGATTGCGGGCCAGGTCGCCCGCGAGCGCGGCGCCCGCGTCGTCGGCATCGCCGGTGGGCCGGAGAAGTGCGCCCACGCTGTCGAGAAACTCGGCTACGACGCTTGCATCGACCATCGCGCCGACGACTGGGCCGACCAGCTCGACGCCGCCACCCCAGACGGCATCGACGTTGACTTCGAGAACGTCGGCGGCCCGATCATGGACCACATCCTCATGCGCTTGAACTTGAACGGCCGTGTCTCCCTCTGCGGCATGATCGCCGAGTACAACCAGTACGACCACGGCGAGGCCCACAACCAGGGCCAGCACAACATCGGCCAGCTGATCATGATGCGGGCGACGATCAAAGGCTTCCTCGTCCTCGACTACGGCGACCGCTTCGAAGAGGCGATCGGCTACCTCGCCGGCCTGCTCGGCGAAGGCAAGCTCAACTACGACGAGACGATCGTCGAGGGCGGTATCGAGGCAGCCCCCGAGGCGCTGGGCCAGCTCTTCAGCGGCGCCAACATGGGCAAGCTCCTCGTCCGGGTCAGCGACTGAGACGCCGAAGTTCAGCCGTCATGTGACAGGCCGGCGAGCTGCCGGAAGACTTTCACCAAGTCCGCCGGCACTTCATCAACGGATTGGAGCCCTTGCACCAGCGCGGTGAGGTATCCGGGCTTCCCCTGGGGTGCGTGTGATGACTGGCCTCTCACCACGTTTTCGACCGCCTTGCTGAACTTCTCCTGACCCCGGAGCGTGGCGAAATCGTTGGTCGTCCACGGTTGCTGGTCGTCTTTCGGCCAGTGGATGTTTGCGGTGGCCGCCCACTGAGAGTCGGTAAAGAGGTCCTCGAGCTCCCTGCCCCCGATGAAATGGATTTTGTCCTTCTCGATGCCCGCTGCTTTGAGCTTGTCTTTGCGGAACAGCTTGCCATCGCTGGAGTCGCTGTCTACAACGAGGAACGACAGGTTGCGCCCGTGGTCCTTCAGGAACCGGACCACCTGCAGCGCCCCGTCATTTCCGTTGCCCGCGATGAGGGCGATTCCTGCGGACTGGAGACTCATTCCGGTGGACAAACGGAAGAGCGTCGGAACCGCTTGCATCTCCGGTTGGCCCCTCCACCCCAAGGAACGAACGCTCATGGAGCAACACGCTGTTTCTCAGGCCCATCGCCTCCGAAACCCTGAGGAGGTATTGGTCGATGCTCTCATGGTCGGAAGACATGAGACGTTCCATTACGGTCAGTTGATCCTCGTCAAGCCTGAGATGGACGACACTCTCCATATCGACTCGATCGATCAGGTTCAGCGAGTGGGTTGCAACTACCATCCGAACCCCGTCCTTCGAGCATTGCTTCTGAATTAGCTCTACGAGTTCGCGCTGGTGGGCATAGTCGAGATGAGTATCGGGCTCGTCGTAGGCGATGAGAACTGCTCGATCGCTTGGAGTTTTGACGTCGATCAGGTCGCCGGTCCACTCCCATATCGCCAGGTTGACTCGTCGTCGTCTGCCGGCTCCTGACTGGTTCAGCGGAATTGGAACGCCACCTTTTCTCGAGGCGAGGACCTGGACGTTGCGAAAGCCTCAGTGAAGGTCACCTCTGGTTTCACGTCGATGGACTCGAGCTCCGGGCAGCGCTCGGTCACATGGGTGCATAGGTCATCGGCTTTCTGGGCGAGCTTCCCCTGCACCGCTTTCTCCACCTCCCGAACCGGACCGACCAGATCTGGCTCTTCGAGCAGATCGCTGAATGCGGTTTTCAGGGCGGACCGGATTTGGCCCTCCGGGTCCGGCTCGTCAGTTGACGAGAAGAGCATCATGCGCGGCAGACGCAGGACAAGATCTGAGGGGGCAGCGATCCAGGCAGCTTCGTGGGGAAGCGCACCGGCGTAGGCGACCAGTGGCTCCAGCCAAGCGGCTCTGGTGTTCCGTGCCCCGACCGGCTCCACTCCCACATCCTCGGCGAGGCTTGCAAGCTCTTTCAGCCTCAGGCTCTCGACGGTGTGAAACCTCGGGTCGGTGGGGGCGTTCACCCTCATCTCGTACCGAGCGCCACCCTCGACATCCCACACCCTTCTGACCAGGACCTCTGACTCGAGACCCAGAGCGTCCATATCGTGCTGGTCGAGGCGGAAGGTACCGGTGACCTCGATGCGCTCATGACTAAGAGGATCCGCACCGTCCTCCTGGGATCCGATCAGCGTGAGGTCGCTGCCGGTGGGTGCCCGCCCGCCAAGAAGGAAGTTCAGGGCCAGGAGCGCCGTGCTCTTACCGCCGTCATTCGCTCCGGTGATGATCGTCGGCCGGCGCACCGGGATGTCGGGAACCCCGGCCAACGAGCGGAGCCCGGCGACGGAGTAAGACGTGAGCTCGATCAAGGCTCGATGTGAGCCAGGATCCCGTTCGCGTACATCTCAGAGCTGAGGTTCAGCCCAGGCGCGACGTCGAACCTCCCGTCAAGCAGTTCAGCACGATCGATTTTGGCGAGGTCAAACGGTCGCCATTCAGGCAGCGGTCCTCCCGAGGAGGTGTAGCCGTCGACCTGGTAGCTGTGCGCGCAGACCTTCCCGGTCGAGGTCACGTACAGGACATGAGGATGCACCGTTCGGTCGCCGCTCCCGGCGTACGTCAAGACCACGGGGGCTCTCGTTGCAATCGCGTCGCGAATGGTCTGCTCAACGGCCATGCGCGAGAGTCTACGACTCCTAATACATCTGCATTCCCTGATAATACATAAGCATTCCCAATAAAAACCCCAGACCGGATCGGTGTGACACCAGTGCTACACTCTGCTCGTGCCGACCAAGCGACGCCGCCACGCTGTTACCGAGACGCCGCCCGTTCAGGCCGCGCTCGATGAGCTGCGCGCCGAGCTCGGGGAGGAGCGGATCCAGCTCGGTGAGCTGGTGATCCTCGGGGCCAACGTAAAGCTGGCGGCGCTGCGGTCGCGGCGCGACGATCGAGCCGCGCGGCTGCAGAGCCTGGCCCGGCGCGTGCGTAATCGCGAAATGCCCGGGATCGACCTTGGGGCGGCAAGGGAGGTTCGCACCAAGGGTTGGGTTCGAGAGTGGGAACCGAGCTCCTGATCGACAACTCGGCCTGGTTCCGCCTTTACGATCCCGCGCTGCCGGTGGCGAGAGCGGACGAGATCGCTGACGAATTCGCCGCCGAACGGATCGTCACCTGTGGGCCATTCCTTCTCGAGGCTGGATACTCGGCTCGCAGCGGTGGCGATCATCAGGAAATCATGAGCGAGCTGACGGCCCTGCCGTTTCTGGCGATCGATGGCGGGATCGAGAAGCGGGCATTGGACGCCCAGGCGCAGCTTGCTCGCATCGGCCACCATCGGCTCCCGGTCGTCGACTTGCTGCTTGCCGCGATAGCCGACCATCATCAGATCGGGGTCTTGCACTACGACGGAGACTTCGAGGTCATCCGCACCAAGACCGACCTCGACTTTCGCAGTGAGTGGCTGGTCCCGCGTGGCTCACTCTGAGCGCCGACCGCCTCAGACCACCAGCCGCGCCAAACGGAGGGCGACGCGCAGCTCCAGCTGGCGCTCGCTGACCTTGTGGCCGAGCAGCTCCTCGGCCCGTCGCACCCGGTAGGTGACGGTGTTGGCGTGGACGCCGAGGCGGCGGGAGGCGCGGACGAAGCTGGCGCCCTCTTCGAGGAAGACGGCGAGGGTCGAGGCGAGGCGGACGGTGGCGTCGTCGCCCGCCGCCAGCGGTCCCAGCTCGCGCTCGGAGAAGCGCCGCGCCGCCTCGACGTCGTCGACCATCAGCGCCTCCAGCGAGAGGTCGGGGAAGGCGACGCGGGCGGCGCGGTCGCCGCGCAGCTGCGCGACCCGACGCGCCAGCAGCGCCTCGCGGTGGCTGAGGACGAAGCCCTCGACCCCGAAGGCCGGCGTCCCCGCCGCCACCGACAGCCCCTTGCCGGCCCCCCGCGGCACGCGCAGGTCGCCGAGATGCTGGGGCTCGCGCCGGCCCGCCCAGCAGGCGAGGTGGCGGCCTTGGGCGACGGTCAGAGCCGATCGGGCTCCGAGCGACTCGGCGACCGCCGCCGCGACCTGCTCCATCTCGCCGAACAGCGCCCCGGCGTCGCCCGGCGAGTCCTCGCCGCCCTCGTTCCAGACCACGTAGCCGACGTGGAAGCGGTCGAGCTCGTAACCGAGCCGCTTGCTGACGGCGGCGACGTCGACCCGGGCGCCGCCGAGGATCGCCCGCACCTCGGCCGCCCGCATCGCCGCCGCGCCGCGCACCCACTGCTCGCGCTCCCCCATATATACGGTCGTCAGCTGGCGCTCGATCGCCTCGATCCAGGCGAAGATCCAGGCATTGAAGAAGGCCATCGCGTCGGCCAGGTGGTCCGGGTCGTCGGTCGCCTGGCGCAGGCGGGCGAGGATCATCCCGGCGAAGACGCCCTGGGCGGTGCGGTAGGCGCGCTGCAGGAGGGTGAAGTCGAGGCCGCGGACGACGTACTCCTTCGCGTACCCGATCGCCTCCGGCGGCGCCGTCACCGAGCGCGGGTCGGCCCCCTCGCGCATCAGCGTCACCATCACCCCGAGGTTGGCGCGGGTCGACTGCAGGGTCCAGGTCCGCATGTCGTCGTCAAGCTCGTCGAGGTGCTCGTGGATCGTGTCGGCCAGCGCCGCCGAGACGTCGTCGAGTTCGGCGCTCAGCGTCTCGACGATCTCGGCGATCTCCTCCCGGCTGGCGTGGGGCGGCGCGATCGGCTCTGCACGCGGCATTGACCGAACGTAGCCCGTTTGTGGCCAGGCCACAAACGGCACCGGCCCGATCGGTTGGGGAGACCGACGACAGCGCGCCCCGCCCCTCCTACAGTCGGCCCATGGGACAGAGAGAGCACGATCCACGCGTGCTGGCGATCGATGCCGGCGGAACCATGACCGACACCTTCATCGTCGACGACAGCGGCGCTTTCGTCGTCGGCAAGGCGCAGACGACTCCGCAGGACGAGTCGGTGGGGCTGATGGCCTCCGCTGAGGACGCGATGCGGCAGTGGGACTCGACCCCGGAGGAGGGCTTCCCCCGGATCCAGTCCGCCGTGTTCAGCGGCACCGCGATGCTGAACCGGCTCCTGACCCGCAAAGGCCGCCGGGTCGGCGTCCTCGTCACGGCCGGCCAGGAGGACGTGCTGCAGATGGAGCGCGGGATCCAGACCTACCTCGGCTTCTCCTACGCCGACCGCCTCCACATCGCCACCCACCATCACAACGACCCGCTCGTCCCCCGCGACCGGGTCCACGGCGTCCGCGGCCGCATCGATCTTTTCGGCAACGAGGTCCTGCCGCTGCGCGAGGAGGACGTCCGCGAGGGCGTCAACGCCCTGCTCGACGACGAGGTCGAGGGGATCGTGATCTCGCTGATCTTCAGCTACCGCAACCCTGCCCACGAGCAGCGGGTGAAGGAGATCGTCGAGGAGGAGAAGGCGAAGCGGAGCCTCAACGGCAACTGCCCGGTCTTCGTCTCCTCCGAGCTCTACCCCTCGCGCCGTGACTTCCCGCGCCTCAACACGACCGTGATCGAGGCCTACGCCGCCGAGCCCTCGCGCGGCACCCTGCGCGCCGTCCGCGACCGCACCAAGGAGCGCGGCGCCGGCTTCGAGCTGCGGGTGATGGCCTCCCACGGCGGCACGATCTCGATCGACGCCGACCAGCTGGCGACGACGCTCGTCTCCGGCCCGATCGGCGGCGTCGTCGGCGCCCGCTGGCTCGCCGACCGGATCGACCTCAACAACGTCCTCTGCACCGACATCGGCGGCACCTCGTTCGACATCGCCCTCCTGACCGGCAAGCGCTACGAGGTGACGACGACCCCGGACATGGCGAAATTCCTGCTCAACATGCCGCTGGTCCAGATCGACTCGGTCGGCGCCGGCTGCGGCTCCTTCGTCCGCATCGACCCCAACGCGCGCCGCCCCGAGATCGGTCCCGACAGCGCCGGGGCGATGATCGGCACCGCCTGGCCCGAGGGCGGGGTCGAGACCGCTTCGATCACCGACCTCAACCTGGTGCTGGGCCGCCTCAACCCCGAGTATTTCCTCGGCGGCCAGGTCCAGCTCGACATCGAGCGCGCCCGCCACGAGGTCAAGCGCCAGGTCGCCGACCCGCTCGGGCTCGGGGTCGAGGAGGCGGCGGCCGGGGTGATCGAACTGTTCGAGACCTCGCTCCGCAACGAGGCCGTCGGCCGCATCCTCGGCAAGGGCTACAGCCCCGCCGACTACACCCTGCTCTGCTACGGGGGCGGCGGCCCGCTGCACGTCGCCGGCTACACCTCTGGCGTCCCCTACCAGCAGGTTCTCGTCCCCGAGTGGGCGGCCGGGTTCTCCGCCTTCGGCTGCGCCTGCGCCGAGTTCGAGTACCGCTTCGACCGCCAGGTCGACCTGCCGCTGCTGCCGACCGCTCCCGACGAGGAAAAGACGGCGATGGGCGGCCTCCTGACCCAGGCCTGGCGCTCGCTCGAGGACCGCGTCCGCGACGAGTTCGCGAAGTCCGGCCACGCCGCCGGGGACGTCTCCTTCACCCACATGGTGCGGATGCAGTACTACGGCCAGCTGGTCGACATCGAGGTCGACGCGCCGAAGCCGGCGATCGAGTCGATCGAGGACGTCAACGAGCTGATCGCCGCCTTCGAGACGACCTACACGCGGATGTACGCGCGGGCGGCGTCCTCGCCGGAGCTGGGCTACCTGGTCGCGCAGGCGATCGTCAAGGGGTCGGTCCCGATCGAGCAGCCGACCCTGCCGGTGATGCCGCGTGATTCCGGCTCGCCGCCGGTCAAGGAGACGCGCGAGGTCTGGTGGGACGACGGCTTCGCGACGACCGACGTCTACGAGATGGAGCAGGTGCGCAACGGCCACGTGATCGAGGGCCCCGCCGTCCTCGAGGCCGAGTCGACGACCTTCCCGATCCCGCCCGACCGCCGCGCCTGGCTCGACGCCCATGGGATCTTCCATTTGGAGTCGAGGTGACGTATGACCGCGGCCCGGATGAGCCCGATGACACTTCGCGGATCCGGCCCCTCCCCAGTGTCCCCCGTAGCTCCGCTACGGGGGAACTGTGTCGAGACCGGCCCGCTCGGTCCTCGGACTCCCCGGACTCGCGCTCATCCGTCACCTCGACTCCGCGGCAAACAAAAGTCTTCCTAAGGAGGGACTGACGCAAATGGCCACGATCGACAAGACCCGCGTCCTCGAGCCCGAGTCCCAGGCCCCGATCGGGTGGGACGGCCAGACGCTGGCCGAGATGCTCGCCGCCTCCGAGAGCGCCTTCGGCCAGACCGGCCATTACCACGGCCTGCGCGAGCTGGCGATGAAGGACTCCGACCCGCTGCACTTCGAGAAACTGTTCTCGCGGGTGCGCGGCGGCATGGTCACCGCCCGCGAGACGGCGCTCAACATCAGCGCCTCGCCGATCGTCCGCGAGCTCGGCGAGATCTGCTTCGCCCTCTACACCCCGGAGGGCGACAACGTCGCCCTCTCGACCGGGATCATCGTCCACGTCCACACGATGTCCGAGGCGATCAAGTACATGGTCCGCAACGGCTGGGAGGACAACCCCGGGATCAGGCCCGGCGACGTCTTCGCCAACAACCAGCCGACGATCGGCGACGTCCACAACGCCGACGTCCAGACCTTCGTCCCGATCTTCAACCCCAACGACGAGGGCGAGCTGCTGGGCTGGGCCGGCGGCGTCATCCACGTCATGGACATCGGCGCCAGCACCCCCGGCGGCGTCCCGGTCGGGCCGACGACGCGCTTCGACGACGGCATCGACCTGCACTGCATGAAGATCGGCGAGAGCGACACGATCGCCCAGTGGCACACCAAACGGGTCTCGATGCAGAGCCGGGCCCCGGGCCTCTACCTGCTCGACGAGCGGACCCGGCTCGCCGGCTGCCACATGATCCGCGACGCGGTCGAGCGCCTCGTCCTCGAAGAAGGCGAGGCGCCGTTCAAGCAGTTCATGCGCGAGGCGATCGAGGACGGCCGGCGGGCCTTCAAGTCGCGGGTGCGCGGCCTGCTGGTGCCCGGCCGCTACCGCTCGGTCGGCTTCAACGAGGCCCGCTACGCGAACAAGGCGAACCTGCCGAAGCGCGCCCAGCGCGACATCATCATGCATGGCTCCTACGAGGCGGTCGTCGATCGCGACGGCCGCTGGACCACCGACCTGCGCGGCTCCTCGGCCTGGGGCTGGCACTCCTTCAACGCGACCCCGGCGGCGCAGCAGGGGATGCAGTGGATCCTCTTCACGCAGACGCTGATCTGCAACGACAAGGTCAACGACGGCGCCTACTACGCGACCGAGCTGCACCTGACCGAGGGCAGCTGGGCCAACCTCGGCGACGCTCCCTGCTCCTCCTCGTTCCCGTGGATGCCGATGTTCACGACCTCGGTCGGTTATCTGCGGGCGGTCTCCCGCGCCCTGCAGTCGCGCGGCTACATCGAGGAGATCGTCTCCACCTACACCGTGCCCGGCAACGTCGCCCAGGGCGGCGGTCTCGACCAGTACGGCCAGATCTCCGGCTTCATGAACTTCGAGATCGGGGCCCAGGGCCAGGGTGCCAAGTACGTCCTCGACGGGCTCGACTACGGCGCCGCCGTCTTCAACCCCGAGGGCGACATGGGCGACGTCGAGATGTGGGAGCTGGTCAAGCCGATGATCTACCTCGGCCGGCGGATCAAGCCCAACACCGGTGGCTGGGGACGGCACCGCGGCGGCTCCTCGTTCGAGACGCTGCTGCTGGTCAACGGCACCCCCGACTTCGAGATCGAGAACATCGGCGCTGGGGGAATGCTCACCTCGCCGGGTCTGTTCGGCGGCTACCCCGCCCCCAGCGCCTACGTCCACAACGTCTTCGGCTCCGACATCTTCGCCCAGGCCGCCACTGGCGAGGCCTACCCGGTCGGCGACATCAGCGGCGAGGAGGCCCTGCTCAACCAGTTTGGCGGCGAGCACCAGCTCGAACAGGACCCCTACACGATGATGATCGCGGTCAAAACCGGCGACCTCTACCTCAGCTCCGGCCGCGGCGGCGGCGGCCTCGGCGACCCGCTGCTGCGTCCCGAGGAGGCGATCGAGGCCGACATATCCGGCGGTCACGTCCAGCGCCACTGGGCCGAGCGCGCCTACGGGCTCGAGAACCGCGAAGGCCTGATGCGGACCCGGCTCGAACGCGCCCGCCCGGCCGAAGCGTGGTGGGCCGAGGAGCGCCAGCGGATCTTCGACCAGGACCTGATCGAGACCGTGAAGGTGATGTTCGCGGAGTCGATGCGGCTGGAGCCGGCCTGGGCGGCCGAGTTCCGCGGCTTCTGGGACCTGCCGGAGGATTTCGACTTCGACGTCATCACCCCGACCGTGATCGTCCAGAAGGCGGCGCCGGGCAAGGTGCTGCCGGCCGACTCGGTCCGCGAGTTCCTCGCCGGCTCCGAGGTTTTCCTCCCCGACGAGGGTGCCACCGTCCCGGTCACCACCCAGGTGACGAAGGAGACGCTGGCCGACCTACTTGACGAGAAGCTCTCCCGCCGCGCCGTCAAGGACATCCAGTCCGGGATCAAGGACCCCGACCGCTTCGACAAGTGGCTGGAGCTGCTGCAGGAGCGGGTCGACTACGACGACCCGATCGTCCTCCCCTACGGCGAAGGGATGAACATCGTCCGCCGCCGCTCCGACGGCGAGCTGGTGATCCGCACCGACGCCGGCGCCGATCTCTGCCGCTGGGACGAGAACTGGAAGATGCACGTGCCGATGTTCGTCCGCGACAGCGACGAGCTCTACCAGGAGGTCTACCCGGAGCTCGGCCACCCCGACGGCGACTGGCAGGAGCTGCGCGAGTACTACTGCCCGGTCTCCGGCCGCCTGCTCGAGACCGAAGCGGTACCGCCCGGCTACCCGGTCATGCACGAGTACCTGCCGGACATCGAGGGCTTCTACAAGGGCTGGCTGAAGCGCGAGATCCCGGCCTAGCCGCTGGCAAATCCATCGGGCTTCTGCCACTCTCTGCGGAGAGCACGGGCGGGAGCCACCCCTCTCAGTCGCAATGAATCAGGTGATTGAAAGGGTTGACCATGAAGAGGTCATGGCGGCAGGGCTTGGTGTGTGTTTTCGCGCTGGCGCTGACGCTGTCGTCGGTTCCGGCGGCGTCTGCGGCGAGCGGCCGAGCGGGGGAAGATCTCGGGCCGTTTGCCAAGTGTCCGCTGGCGCGGCACTCGATCGAAGGCTGCATCAAGGCGGTTGTCAAGGGCGGTTCGCTGACGGTTGGGCGAGGTTCGGTTCCGCTGACGGCGCCGATCGTCCTCCAGGGTGGGTTCGAAAGTGTCAGCACCGGAATCGCGGTGATCGGCGCCAGCGACGGCGAAACCCTGTCGGCGGCGCCTCAGCCCGTCCCGGGGTTGAAAGGCGTACTTGCGGTCACCGCCACCGTCGAGCTCGCCGGGCCCGCCAGCGGCCGGACCGAGATCGGGCTCAACACCAGCAACCTCCTGATCGAAACGGGACCCGCGATCATCCTGCCCGTCGTGGTCGAGCTGGACAACCCCCTGCTCGGAGGCGGATGCACGATCGGCTCCAGCTCCGAACCGATCGAGATCTCGCTGACGACCGGAAGCAGCGGCTCGCTGCAGGGGAGCGCCGGAGATTTCAGCTCCGACGAATCCTCGGGCGCGACCACGCTGAGGAACGCGAAGCTGGTCGGGGCGGATTACCCGGTCGGTCTCGCCCACGGCTGCGGTGGATCCCTCTCCTCGTTCGTCGACCCCGTTGTGGATCTGGCGCTGGGGCTTCCCGCCGCACCGGGGCAGAGCTCCGCGGTCCTCGAAGCGGATCTCCAGTTCACTCCCGTCGAAGCGCTCCGGGGTCGCGGCTAGCCGTTTCTACAAAGGCCGGCGCCGGCGCGAGATCCCGGCCCAGCCGGGGCGGTTAAGTTCGTCACGGGAATGAGTGGCGAGCTGAAAGGCAACGCGTTGGTGACCGGCGGTTCGCGCGGGATCGGCCGCTCCTGCGCCCTGTCCGCGGCCCGGCGCGGCGCCGACGTCGCGATCACCTACGTAACCAACAAGGACGCCGCCGAGGCGACCGCGGAGGAGATCCGCGCCCTCGGGCGGCGGGCGGCGGTGATCCAGGGCGACGTCGCCGATCCCGAGGACAACGTTCGCGCGGTCGAGGAGGCGATCGCCGAGCTCGGGCAGCTGCGCTACCTCGTCGCCAACGCCGCCAACGGCACCTTCGGCATGACCAACGAACTGACCGTCGAGCAGTGGGACTACACGATGGCCGCCCATGTGCGGGCGCTCCTGACCCTGGCGCAGGCGGCGCGGCCCTCGATGGAGGCAGGCGGCGGCGGCGCCGTCGTCGCCATCTCCAGCCTCGGCGCCGACCGTGTCTACGACGCCTACGCCGCCTTCGGCACCGCCAAGGCAGCGATCCAGCAGCTGGTCCGCTACCTCGCCGTCGAGGGCGGGCCGGTCGGGATCCGCACCAACTGCGTCTCCGGCGGCGTCGTTCTCACCGACCTCTTCAAAGAAATCCCCGAGTGGGAAACGATCGCGGCCGCCGCCGGTGAGCGCTCGCCGCTCGGCCGAGCGCTCGACCCGGACGAGATCGGCGACGTCGTCGCCTTCTTCCTTTCCGACGACGCGCGGATGGTCACCGGCCAGACCCTGACCGTCGACGCCGGCTTCACCCTGCCGGGCTGAGGCCCGGCCGGTCCTTATACAGAGCGCTCCATATATAGAGAGCAGAGGAGGAGAAGCGAGATGGACTTCAACGCCCCCAAGACCGCCGCGACCAACGGGATCACGATGGAGTACTTCGAGCAGGGGGAGGGCCCGGTCGTCTTCCTCCTCCACGGCTTCCCCGAGCTTCCCTACTCCTGGCGCAACCAGGTCGACCCGGTCGCCGCCGCCGGCTTCCGTGTGATCTGCCCGAGCCAGCGCGGCTACGCCGGCACCGACGCCCCCGCCGACGCGCAGACCTACAGCGTCAAGAACCTGGTCGCCGACCTGACCGGGCTGCTCGACGCGCTGGGGGAGGAGAAGGCGATCTTCATCGGCCACGACTGGGGCTCGATGCCGGCCTGGTTCTCGGGCGTGTTCGCGCCCGAGCGGACGCTCGGCGTCGGCAGCCTCTGCACTCCCTACTTCACCTGGGAAGCGCCGCAGGACATGATCGAAATCTACGACGAGCTGCGCGGCCCCAACCATTACATGCGCACCTTCCAGGAGCCGGGCGTGGGAGAGGCGATCCTCGAAAAGGACATCGACCACACCTTCGACTGCTGGCTGCGCGGCCGCGGCTACACGATGGACCAGTTCGAGGCGGCGCCGAAAGAGATTCAGGAAGTCCCGGCCGGCGTCTTCGTCGGCGAACCGCAGCTGTTCGGCGAGCCGTTCGTCAACGACGAGGAACGACAGGTCTACGTCGACACCTACGCGAAGTCCGGCTTCACTGGCGGCCTCAACTGGTACCGCGCCCTGCGCAAGGACTTCGAAGAGGCGCAGGGGTCGCACTACGTGATCGACAAGCCGGCGCTGATGATCTCCTCCGCCGACGACTGGTTCTTCATGCGCGGCTCGACCGACGGCCTCGAGGAGCTCCTGCCCCAGATCGAGAAGCACGAGATCCTGGACGCCGCCCACTCGATCCAGCAGGAGAAGCCCGACGAGGTCAACGCGATCCTCGTCCCCTGGTTGCAGCGGAACTTCGGCTGAGCGCGTATGGCCTAGAGGGGGAGAAGCTCGTCGAGCTTCGAGTTGCCGTTGAAGTAGCTCGAGTGGGTCTTCTTGATCGTCGCTAGGGAGTCGGCGCTGAGCAAGACGATGTCGAGCTTGCCGGTAAAACCGTTGACCTGCTCAGCGGCGGCATAGGCGGTTTGCGCTGCCTGATAATCGGTCCCAAATGGGCGCACCGCGGTGTCCCCCGTGTCAGGGTCGAAAGTAATTAGGAAGTGCTTGATCTCGTCAGGGCTCATTGCTTTTCCGAACAAGGGTATCCACCTCTGCGCTTAGTTCCCGGACTCGATCGAACAGAGCTTTGTCTACTGCAGAGCCGGAGTCCTGGTCGGCATAAAGCTCGCCGAGGGTTTGGAAGAACTCGCGGAGCCACGGGGGCCCCGCGCCGAATTTCAATCCAGGAGCCATCGAGCGGGAAAAAATCTCAACGCCATTTGCCCAGAACTCCTGTTTCGGCGTCCGCAACTGCACCTCGATAAGGCGACCTCGATTGCGATTGATGAGGTGAAGCGCGCGGTAGCCGTCTGCTTTCGGCTCGGTTACATAGTCGCGGAATTTGGTGATCGTCCAGTTCTTGCGCAGACGCTTTGCGACTCGGAAAGCCGCATCCTGCGTAGGGAGAACGGCGCGGACTCCACCGATGTCAGCCATGCGCGAAAGCCTCATCTTGGGCTCACGTACTAGCTTGCTGGTGATCGTTGGAGCCTTCTTCAGACGCTGAGCAACGATCGGTTTGCCCTCGGCCGTCACGTAATACCGCAGATTCGCGGCCACTCTTGAAAGTGGCAGCGAATGCTCCGTGCGCCACCAGTCGATCACGTCCACCGCTTCGGCCATCGCAAGGATCTCCTCGTCATCGACGGACTGCTTGTCGATGATTGAGCGCAGGCCGTCGGCGACGATCTTCCCCGCGCGGTCGACCTTGCTCTTGCTGTACGCCATCTCCATCCACGGTAGAGGTCCCGGAGGCGTCGGGTTCATCCCCTCGATCCGAAAGAACTTCGGCGCCTGAGCGCGCGCGCTCGCCCGACCCGGCGGGTGACGACGAGCCTGGTCTGAACGTGGATAGACCCGCGGCCTTCTAAGCCGTGGGTCAGAGGGCCCTGCCGGGCAGGCGGGGTGCCGAGGAGGTGGGGGCGGTGGCGGCCGCTGCCGCTCGCTGCCGCTCGGCTCCGCGCCGCCGCGGTCGCATCGCGGTCGCATCTGCCGTCAGGGCTGCCGCCGGCACGGTGAGGGGACCGCGTGAGTGCCGCGGAGCCGCCCCGCGGCCGCGTCGTCGACGGCAGGCTGGTGCTGCCGCGGGAGCTGCGCGCGCGGCTGCTCGCCGGCGAGATCGTCAGGCTGACCCTGTCCGGGCACCAGCCTTGTTCGCTCGAGCCGGGAGCGACCTACTGGCTCAGCCCGCGGCGCTGGCTCGAGATCACCAAGGTCAACCGCGACAGCCGCATGGACTGGGTCCTGCGCTACACGCTGCACGACCGCCGTGACCAGGCCCGGCTGCTGCGCCGCAACCCGCACGCGGTCGACTTCGACACGATCCGGGCCAGCTACGACGACTACGGGACCCCGGTGGCGCCGACCAGGCAGGTGATCGAGGAGGCGCGCGAGGACGGGGCCTACACCTCGGCCTCGGTCTTCGCCCTCGGCGAGGTCGGCGAGGCGGTCGACGACGAGTTCCTCGCCCGCGACCGGCTCGCCCGCGATGTCGACGCCGCCAACGCGAAGAAGGCGCAGGCCCACCGCGACCGCGCCCGCTCCGGGTCCGAAGCCAGCCGGCTCACCGACCAGCTGATGCAGGCCAAGCCGGGCGCCGCCCGGGCGGTCGCGCGGCGTGCCGCCCGAGCGGAAAGACGAGTCGAAAAAGAGTGAATTTGCGGACTTCGAGAATGTGACTGTTGCAAAACGCCGGAGCGCCAGCTACAGTCCGCTCCGGCTCAGACCAGGACCCACACTGTCAGCTTCTTGACAACGACGGTGTGCGTGGCGCCCGAGCCCACAGCTGAGGAACGCCCTCAGCCCCTTTCTCTCTCTGGAGGTGCTCATCATGAGCGATGAGGTCTTCGGACCGTTCGTCCTCGACGAGGAAGTTCAGTCCGCGATCGTCGACACGGTCACGACCTGGATGCCGACCTATCTGGCCCGGATCGAGCGCAAGCTCGAGCTCGAAGCCGAATCGCTGCCGCTGCCGGCGAGCTACGCGCTCGCCGACCACGGAGCCCTGGCCGACGTCCCGGATGAACAGCTGCCGTGCGTGGCGGTCCTCTGCCCGATGTCAGGGGAAAAACCGCCCCGCCAGGACTCCTACGGGAACAACGTCGTCAGCTACCTGCTGAACCTGACCGCGATCGTCACCGGTGCCGACCAGGCGGCTGCCGACCTGCTGGCGAGCCGCTACCGCAAGGCGCTGGAGCTGATCCTGGTCCAGCAGCCCTCGCTCGGCGGCCTGACCGAAGGAGTCATCTTCAAAGGCTGGCACGAGCTGCTGCTCGAGCCCGCGGAACCGCGGGACATCGCCGGCCGCATCGCCGTCTTCGAAGTGCTGGTTCCCAACGCCGTGCAGGCGGGCGCCGGCCTGAAAGCACCACGAGACGAACCGTACGAACAAGCCGAGTGGCCCACCGTCGAGGAAGTTGACGTGAGCCTCGAGCCAACGGAGGCAACGTGAAACCGATGAACACGCAACCAATCGACGCGATCACCAACAACGAGGAGGAGTCAAAGTGAGTCTGCCAGGAGTAACGGTCAAAGACCGAGAGAGCGCAGTCGCGTCCTCGCCACCGCTCGACACCGCAACCAGCTTCGTGGTCGGCCTGGCGGAACGGGGACCCGTGGGAACCGCGGTGAAGTGCCGCAGCCGCGCCCAGTTCGAGAGCGTCTACGGGGGCGAGGTCAGCTACGGCTACCTCTGGGACGCCGCCAACGTGATCCCGAAAGAGGGCGGTGGCGACATCTACTTCTCCCGCGTCGTCGGCCCGGCGGCGAAAGCATCGACCGTCAAACTCTCCGACGGCAGCGGCAACACCCTGCAGGTGGACGCCGCCTCGCCGGGTGCCTGGGGCGACGACATCGACGTCAAAGTCACCGTCCCCGGCGGCGGCAACTTCGTCCTCGCCGTCATCTACAAAGGCGCCACCGTCGAGACCTCGCCGCCGCTGGCCAACAACGCCGAAGCGGTGCTTTGGGCCGAACACTCCGAATACGTCCGGCTCAAAGACCTCGGCGGCAGCGACCCGGCCGCGGCCGAAGCGGCCCTCACCGGCGGCACCGACGACCGCGGCAACATCACCGACACCGAGCGCAAAGCGGCCCTCGCGGCCCTCACCCGCGACCTCGGTGCGGGCCAGGTCGCCTACCCCGGCGGCACCAGCACCGCGATCCACACGGCACTGTTGGAACACGCCGAGGATTACAACCGCTGCGCGATCCTCGACGCGACCGACACCGCCACGGTGGCGACCCTGACCGGCGAAGCCGCGACCCTGCGGGCGCTCGGCACCTCGGCTCGCTGCGGGGGCCTCTTCGCCCCCTGGGCCGTGGTCAAGGGATCGGCGGTCGGCACGACCAAGACCGTGCCCTACTCGCTGATCCAGATGGGGATCATCGCCCGTCACGACGGCCTCACCTACGACGCCGCGGCGGGGGTGACCAACCCCAACGACCCGGCGGCAGGGGTGAACGGCGTCTCGCTGACGACGATCTCGCTCTCGCAGCCGGCCTGGACCGAGGTCAACCGGGAGACCCTTAACGACGCCGGCGTCAACGTCGCCCGGGTCGTCTACGGCCAGGTCCGCACCTACGGGTACCGGACCCTGGTCAACCCGCTGACCGACGGCCTCCACCTCTGGCTCAACAACCGCCGTATCGACATGGCGATCCTGGCCAAGGCGGCGTTGATCGGCGAGGAGTTCGTCTTCGCCGAGGTGGACGGCCGCGGACAGGTGCTCGGCACCTTTGCCGGCGCGCTGCGCGGCGAGATCCTGGCGCCGTACTACCAGGTGGGTGCCCTCTTCGGCGCCACTCCGGAAGACGCGTTCTGGGTCGACGTCGGCGATGCCGTCAACCCGCCCGAGCAGCTGGCGGAAGGCATCTTCCGGGCCGTGATCGCGGCCCGCCGCAGCCCGCTCGCCGAGCAGGTCGAAATCGAATACGTGAAGGAGGAGGTGGCCTGATGTCGCTTCAGAATCAGCGCCGGGTGAACGTCCGCATCGACGGAGCCGAGACGGGAGTCTGGGACACGAAATCCGGCGGCGACGCCGACTCGGCCGAACAGAAGTACTCCCCGGGCGGGATGGGTGAAGAAATCTCGCTCGGCGGCAAACGAACGGTCAGCAACGTCGTCTGCTCGCGGCTCTTCACCCTCAACCGCGACCTCGACAAAGTCAAAGGCTGGATGAACCGGACCGGCGTCGCGCCGGTGGTCATCAACGAGCTGTTCCTCGACCCCGACAAGAACGTGGTCGGGGCCGGTCTGACCTACGGTGGCACGCTCAAACGTGTCTCCTCTCCGGACCACAACTCGATGTCCGACGACGAGGCGATGGTCGAGATCGAGGTCACGATCAGCGGACCGATCAGCTAGTCGTGGCGGTCGAAAAAGCGGTGGGGATGGAAGAGAAGGCGCCGGCGCCCCGACCCGACAACGGGTCGGGAGCGCCGGAGGAGACGCCGGCGGGGCCGAGCATCAGCCTTGCCGACGAGCTCGCCGAGCGCCGGCGCGAGATCACCCAGGAGCGGGAGCCGCTGGACCTGCCCCTGCCGGGTTACGGGCCGAAGCTGGTCGCCCGCTACCGCGCACTCACCTACAAGGAGCTGAAGACGGCCGCCCAGAAGGTGCGCCGCCTGCAGCTCGCCCACGACGAGGAGGCGGAGCTGAAGGGCCTCTGCGACACGCTGATCGCGGCGTGCGTCGGCTTCTTCACCACCGTCGACGGCGAGCTGGTGCCGCTGCAGGACGCGATGCCCGAGCTCGCCGACGTGCAGGTTCCGGTCCGCTACGACGTCAACCTGGCCCGCGCCACCGGTCTCGAGGTCAGTGGCACGCCGCGGGCCCGCCAGATCGTGCGCGAAGTGTTCGGCGAAGACACGTACCTGATCTCCCACTACCAAGAGGTCGAGGCGTGGATGAGTGAGGCCAACACCGCGGACGACCAGGCTTTTTAGATTGGCTGGTCGGCGATGACCGTGTGAGGTTCGCTGCGCTCGCGGGGTCCTACGGCCTCGACCCGATGCGCGTCCTCGGCCAGCGCGAGCCACTGGAGCAGGCGATCGCCCAGGCGGTCGTCGCCTGCGCGGACGAGCTTCGTCAGGAGCACGACCGCGAGCTCGCGGTCCAGATCATCAACCAGCTCGCGGAGGCGATCAAGTAGCGATGAAAGGACGGAGATGAAATCCGAAGAGCTCCTCGAGATCCGGCTGGAGCTCAAGGGTGCCAGGGCCGTCGTCGCCGGCATCGACGACACGGCGAAGGCGCAGGCGAGGCTGACCCAGGCGATCCTCGCCAGCGGCCGGGCCGCCGACAGCACCTGGAAGAAGACGACCCGCCTGTTCGGCGCCTTCGTCACCCTCGAGCACGACATCACCCGGGCGACCGGCGCCCTCCGTCGCTATATCGCGACGCTGGCGAACCCGAAGCTGAAAGGGCAGATCGGCGGCATGGCCGCGGCGCCGAAAGGCGGCCGTCAGGCAACCGCACAGGAATTCTTCGGGGTGCCGTTCGGCGAAGCCGGGGTCAGCGGCGAGAAGATGGCGGAAGAACTCTGGAAGGGTTTCTGGAACTCCGACGCGCTCGGCAAGTTCCTGATCAGCGGCTGGTTCTTCAACGCGCTCGGCGGCGGCGCCCTGATCAAAGAGATCGCCAACCGGGTCGGGACCAAACTCGCGATCTCGCTGGTCGCGAGGTTCCTGCCGACCCTGCTGGGCGAGGTGGCGGGGGCGACGACCCTGGCCGAGGCCCTGGCCCCGGTCGCGATCGCGGCCTTCGCCGCGATCGGCTGGGAGGTGATCGCCGTCGTTGCCGCGGTCGCGCTGATCGCCGGCGCGTTCTTCCTCGCCTACAAGAAGATCAAGTGGTTCCGCGACGGCGTCAACGCCGTCGTCGGCTTCATCAAGAAGCACTGGAAGGCGCTGCCGTTCATCGCCCCGATCGGGTTCATGATCGACGCGATCGTCCACTGGAAGACCACCGTCAAGCGCATGCTGCTGATGGTTCTGGGGCCGATCGGGATGGTCATCACCGCCTTCCGCCACTGGCACCAGATCTTCGGCATCCTCAAGGGCTTTGCCGGTTTCATCCACGACCGCCTCGGCGACATCGTCGGCTGGCTGCGCGATCTGCCCGGCAAGGCCTGGAAGTTCATGGGCCTGCTCGCCCAGAAGCTCCTCTCGGGAATCAAGGACGTCGGCGCCACCGTCGGCGGGGCTTTCATCACCGCTCTGATCGACGCCATCAACGACGGCGTCAATGGCATCAACACCTTCATGGACGACGTCAACCTGCTCGGCAAGCTCGGGGTCGACGCTCCGAACATTCCGGAAATCCCGGGTGGATCGTCCGACCAGGAAGCGACGGTCCCGTCGACGTCCAAGGGCGGCTTGGGCAAACATCGCTCGGGCAGGAGCTTCGGCAACCCGGGCAGGAGCCTCGGCAGCCCCGGCAGGTCCGGCGGCAGGACCGGCAGGTCAGACCGGGTCCAGCCCACCAGCGACCGCGCCAATCCCACTGCGGGCACCTCGAAGATCAGCTTCCTCGCCGCGCGGCCCAGGGACGAACGGCCAAAAGTCATCGTGCTGCATGCCCACCTCGAAATGAACGGCAAGCAGATCGCCGAAAGCGTGACCCGCCACGCCCTGGCGGCGGAGGCGCTCTCATGATGGACGGGGTCCACATCGTTGCCCAGCACCCGAAGATCGACATCACGGTGCCGCTCGGGGACGGCGCCGCGGTCCTGACCGGCGGCTTCGGCGGCTACGAAATCGTCGACCGCCAGGACGACATCGGGATGACCGACTGGTCCGGCCAGCAGCCGATCACCCAGGATGTCTCGCTGCTGCTCAACGGCTGGGAATCCAACACCCCCGTTCAGCGCCAGTGGGACCTGATCAAGCAGCTCGGCCGGGACATCAGCCCCGACGAGCGCCGGCCGCCGGTGTTCCAGGTGTCGGGGCCGGTCGAATACTCGGGCAGGTCGTGGGTGCTGCCGGCGGGCGGGATCGAGACCAATCCCGGCAGCGTGATCAGGCGCCGCGAGGACGGTGCCCTGATGCGGATCGAATTCACCCTGCACCTGCTCGAGCACGTCAAGCCGAAGGTCGTGCGCCGTCGGCGGCGCGGCGATGACGGCGTCGTCCGTCGCCAGAACATCGGGCCGCCGACCTACACGGTGAAGAAGGGCGACACGCTCGCGGAGATCGCGAACAAGCTGTACGGGACCTGGAAGCGGGGGAAGGAAATCGGCCAGAAGCAGAACCCGCCGATCACCGATCCCAACCGGGAGCTGAACCCGGGTCGCGTGCTGGAGCTCTGAGTCGCCGATGCCGAAGGTCAGCGAGGCGACGCCGAAGGACGGCATCGCGGCGAAGGTCAGCAACGCGATCCCGCTGCGGGTCCAGGGGATCGAGTCGAGCCTGAACGAGATGGTGCTCAAGGACGGGCGCGGATTCGCCCTGGAAATCGGCGGCGCGATCCTGCCGACGCCGACCCTGACCCGGACGATCAGCGGCTCGAGCTCGCTGACGCTCTCGATCCACGACCCGGATCTCAACTTCCTGCAGTCCTCGCTGGCGGCGACCAAGCTCGACGCCGTCGTCGACGGCCTCTGGTTCCGGTACGTCAGCGCCGAGCTCGACCCGCCCCAGATCAGCCTCACCTTCGAGGACCGCGAAGTCGCGATCCTGCGGGAAAAGAAGGGGCCGGTCTCCTTCTACCGCAAGGACATGACCCGGGCCGAGTTCGTCGTCCACCTGGTCCGCACCGCGCTGCCGCGCGCCCCGATCTTCTGCCCGCAGCTGCACGTCGTGCAGCCGATCGAAACCAAGCGGCAGGCGAAGAAGGCGAAGGACGAAGCGGTCGCCAACCGGGGCAAGGGCTTCGGCGACACCAAGGGGCTGACGATGGACGGGGCCCCGGTCTCCAAGTCCCAGATCGAACTCGGCGACACGGCGCTGCGGATCGCCGACTCGGTCGCGGCCCCGTTCATCTGCCGGGTGGCGGTGATCGCGGCGCTGATGGCCGAGAGCAGCATGGGTGCGGCGGAGCCCGACAACGTGCTCGAGGCGCTCGGCGAGCCCGACGGGGCCCCGATCGGGACCGCCGAGGAAGAGATCAGCGGCTTCCTCACGGGCAAGCCGAAGTGGACCGGGACGACCGCGATCGGGTACCACAAGGCCCACCCGACCGCGACCTTCTACCAGGTCGCCCAGGCTGTCCAGAAGTCGGCGTTCGCCGACGGCTCGAACTACGCGAGGTTCGGCGACGAGGCGCGGAACTGGGTCGAAACCTGGGGCGGTGGCGAATTCAGCCTCGAAGGCGGCTCCGAATCGGTCACCGAGCCGTACAAATTCGCGGTCGGCGCCAACGAAGACTTTTGGTCGGCGATCAAGCGCCTGGCCAAGGAGGTGAACTGGCGGGCCTTCTTCATCGCCGGTCGCTTCTTCTTCATCGACGAGATCGAGCTCTTCCGCGGAATGCCCCGCCTGGCGATCGACCGCGACACGCCGGCGATCGAAAAAGTGACCGGGTCCTGGACCGCGAACCGGCCGGGGACCGACATCTCGATCACCGCCTACGCCGGCAAGTGGAACGTCCCGCCCGGCGCCGTCGTGACCCTCGCCGAATACGGGCCGTTCAGCATCGGCTTCGGCGACGCGCCGCTGAAGAAGGGCCAGAAGATCGGGCTCAGCTCCAACCGCAAAGCGAAGACCGGCGAAGGCCGCGCTCGCTACCTGGTCGAATCGATCGAAGCACCGCTGCGCGACTCCGATGTCAGCGACCTGAAGCAGATCACGATCAAGCTGCGCAAGCCGACGGCGCCGCTCCCCGAGCCGGCTGCCAGCAAGCGCACCAGGGTCAAGCAGGGGACGGTGCGCGAAACCGACGGCGAGGGCGGCGGCGCCCCAGAGCAGGTGGAAAAGATGATCGCCGAGATCGAACGGATCGACGCCAAGCACTACCCCTACTCCTCACCGGGGTCGCGCGGCACGCCGCCGCCCGCCGACGGCCCCTTCGACTGCTCGGGCTTCGTCTCCAGGGTCCTCTACGTCGGCGGCTTCCTCGACGGCACGCTGGCCTCCGAAGAACTGGCGCACGCCTTCGAGTCGGGCCCCGGCGAATGGGTGACGGTCATCTCGAAGGGGCCGAACGGCCCGACCGGCCACGCTTTCATGCGGATCCGCACCCCGGGCGGCTGGCGCTACGCCGGGACCTCGGGCGCCAACCCCGGCGGCGGTGCCGGCTGGGTCCCCGACTCCGAGTACAGCAGCTCCTACCTGGCCGAGTTCCAGCAGCGCCATCCGAACGGGTTCTGATGACCGACCTGACCCAGATCACCCCAGCCGCCGTCGACATCCCGCCGCCCGAGCTGCACGAGGCGGTCATCCACGACGACGCCACGGCGCTGGGCGAAGAGGTCCGCTGCGTCGTCCCCGGCTTCGACCCGTTGCGGGCGACCGACCCGATGCCGTGGGAGCCGCGGGCCGGCGCCGAGGGCCTCTTCTTCCCGAAGCAGGGTGACCGCGCCCTGATTTCCCAGCACGTCGACGGCACGCCGCTGATCCTCTGGTGGGAGCCGAGCGCGACGGTGGCGGACGCCGCCTTCGGCGCCGGCGCCGACCTCAAAACGAACGGCCTCGGCGTGATCGTCCACGGCGCCACCGGCGCGACCAAACGCGGCACCGACTTCGCCCAGTACATCTGGATCGGGACCGCGACGCCGCTCAACGCGGCCGACCACGACATCTGGATCAACGCCTGATGCCGGTCCGCGATTTCGCCGCCGGCGGCGTCGTCCGCACGGCCGTCGGTGCCGCCAACCCCTCGGGCGCCCTGACGATGGTGGCGCTGGTCAAGTTCAAAGACACGACCGACTGGATGATCGCCCGGCAGGCGAGCAGCCACGTCAGCGCCGGAACCTGGGCGGCGATGGGGCTCGAAGGGACGATCCTGCGGCTCTACCCGGGTGGTGACGCAGGCCTGACGCCGCCGACCGGCGAGTGGCTGCTGGTCGCGATCAGCAAGCCGAGCGGCTCTTCAGCGGCGAGCTACCACTACTACCGCTTCGCGACCACGACCTGGGCGCACGAAACCGACACCACCCCCTGGACGGCGGCCTACGGCGGCGTGCCGGCGGAGATCCAGCTCGGCCGCTGGAACGGCGGCGAACAGTTCAACGGCAGGTACGCCGCCGCCGCCGTCTACGGCAGCGCGCTCTCGCAGGGAGCGGTCGAAGCCCTGGTGACGGCGAGCTCGATCGAAGACTGGCTCGCCGGCACCCCGCTTGCGCTCTGGACCTTTCACCAGGCATCGGTCGAAGAAGGCGTGGCCGACCTGACCGGCAACGGCGCCGACCAGATCAGCATCGAAGGCACCACCGTCGCCGAAGAAGAACCGCCGATCCCCTACTTCCCCCCGGCCGAATCCCTGATCCGGATCCGGGTCTCGGGCATCTGGAAAGACGTCGGCGAGTGGGGCGTCGTCTGAGACAAGGAGGCACTGATGGCCAACGCACCGCACTTCGCATTCCCGTTCCGCGTCGAGCGCCGCTCGGTCGCCGTCGTCGAGCAGGACTCGGTCGCCGAGATCGAGAGCTGCGTCGAAGCGACGCTGCGCACCCCGCTCGGCACCCGCCTCGAGGAGCCCGAATACGGCACCCCCGACGAGACCTTCGCGCTGGTTCCCAGGGAACCCGGCGCCGAGGTCTACCTGGCGGCGGTCGAAGAGCAGGAGCCGCGTGCCCGCGGGCTCGGCACCGCTCGCCTGCAGGAGCTCGCAATCAAACACGTGACGATCGAACTGGAGGGCCAGGGTGTCTAACTTCGTCGAGGCAATAGTCGAAATCGACTCCGACCTGCTCGAGCAGGGCGTCTACGAATCCATCGAATCCCAGTTCGAAGAATGGGAACCGGCGGAAGGCAACCTCGAGACCTGGCTGACGAAAGCCTATTCGCGGATCGCCTCGGTCGTCCTCGACCAGGCGGCGGTGACCTCGGCGGCCGCCTTCAAGCGCTTCGGCCAGACGATCGCCAAAGTGCCGCCGATCGTCGCGGCGCCGGCGACGGCGACGAGCACCTGGACGATGACCGACGACGCCGGCTACACGATCCCCGACGGGACGCAGGTCTCGATCGGCCTCTCCGGTGACGAAACCTTCGGCTTCGTCGTCGTCGGCGAGGTCACGGTCCCGCCCGGCGAAACGACGACCGCCGCCGGCGCCGTCCTGCTGCAGGCGGTCGAACCGGGCGAAGCCGCCAACGGCCTCAGTGCCGAGCCGACCCTGATCGACGCCCTCGCCTTCGTCGACTCGGTGGCGCTCGTCGGCACCACCTCCGGCGGGGTCGACGAAGAGAACGAAGACGACTACCTCAAGCGCCTGACCGAGGCGCTGCAGCTGCTCTCGCTCTCGCTGATCGTCCCCCGCGACTTCGAGATCGACGCCCGGGCCGTCGCCGGCGTCGCCCGCGCCCTCTGCGTTCCCGGCTACAAACCGGTCGGCGAAACCACCGGCAACCCGCTGGTGGTGACGGTGATCCCGGTCGACGCCGCCGGCGCCAACCTCAGCGTCCCGGTCAAAGAAGAACTGCTGGCCCGCCAGCAGGCCAAGGTCCCGAGCGGCGTCACCGTCTACGTCGCCGACCCGAGCCACACCAAGATCGACGTCTTCGCCTCGGTGACCGCGCAGCCGGGCTTCGAATCGGCGGCGGTCGCGGGGGCTGTCGATGCGCGGATGAGCGCCTACCTCAGCTCGGCGAACTGGGGAGTCCCGTCCTCGGGTGAATCGACCGGCTGGGAAAACTGGTCGAAGGTCTACTTCAACGAGGTGATCTCCGAGGTCGACCGGGTCAACGGCGTCGACCGGGTCGTCTCGGTGCTGATCGGCGGCGGCAGCGGCAAAGCGTTCACGGTCAATGCCGCCGAAGACAAATTCAGCTCCACCGGGCACGGGTTCGTCAACGGCGACGCGGTCGTGCTGCGCACCGGGCTGACGCCCGGCGCGCCGCTCACGGCGGGGTCCGTCTACTACGTGATCAACGCCGAAACGAACTTCTACAAACTGGCGCTGACGGTCGGCGGAGCCGCAATCAACATCACCACCAACGGTTCCGGCACCGCGGTGAAGCTGTCGACCGCGGACGTCTCCTTACCGGGGGTCGCACCGCTGGCGGAACCGGGTGAGATCGGGGTGACGGTCGCATGAGCAGGGTCGCACTGAACGAGACCACCTGGCGCTGGGCCACCAGCTCGGAAGCCGTCAGCTTCGCCCGCAACTTCAACGTCTTCGTCTACAAACGGGGCACCGAAGAAGAGGTCCCGGTCTACTCGGCCGAAGTCGGCGGCACCGAAATCGACCAGCCGCTGGTCACCGACGAGGGCGGGCGCCCGCGCGGCGCCGGCGACGTGCTCGCCTGGGTCGAGGCCGGCACCTACGACCTCGTGATCGGCGGCCAGCGAGTCCCCTGGGAGGCGGCGAAGGGAACCACGGTGCCGGCCGGCGGCATCGTCTTCAAAGGCGCCAAAGACTGCTCGGCCAACCCGAACTACCCGGCCGCCGACGCCGGCCACCTCTACAGGGTCTCGGTCGCCGGCCGGATCGGCGGCGGCTCCGGGACCAAAGTCGAGGTTGGCGACGTCCTGCTCTGCAACACCGACGGCTCGGCCGAAGGAACGCAGGCGGAAGTCGGCTCGAAATGGAACGTGCTGCAGACGAACATCGACGGCGCCGTCACCGGTCCGGCGAGCTCGGTCTCGGGCAACCTCGCCGGCTTCGAAGGCACGACCGGCAAGGTGGTCAAAGACAGCGGCCTGGCGCTCGACACCGATGCCGCCCTGGCAGCCAACAGCGACACTCGGGTGGCGTCGCAGAAAGCGACCAAGGGCTACGTCGACGCCCTGCTCGGGGGCTCCGACGCGGTCGTCTACAAAGGCGCCAAAGACTGCTCCGCCAACCCGAACTATCCCGCCGCCAGCGCCGGCCACCTCTACTTCGTCAGCGTCGCCGGCAAGATCGGCGGCGCCTCGGGCATCGAAGTCGAGGCCGGCGACATGTTCCTCTGCCGGACCGACGGCAGCGCCGAAGGCAACCAGGCGACGGTCGGCTCGAGCTGGAGCGTGATCCAGACCAACATCGTCGGTGCCGTCACCGGCCCGGCGAGCGCCACCACCAGCCGCATCGCCACCTTCAACGGCACCTCGGGGAAGATCATCCAGGACGGCGGCTCGCTGATCTCCGACCTGGTCCCGAAATCGCTGCTGACCGCCAAGGGGCAGATCGTCGGCGCCAGCGCCAGCGGCACCCCCGCGGCCCACGCGGCCGGCTCCAACGGCCAGGTGCTCTCGGCGCAGTCGGGTGAATCCGACGGGCTGAAATGGATCGCCAACAACCGGATCGAGAGCCACACCTTCGTGGTCACGCCGACGGTGGCGAGCCTGGGCGGGTTCTTCGTCCGGGTGGCGAGCGGCGAGACCGTGAAACTGATCGGGATCCGGACCAAGGTCGCGACTGGCAGCTGGAAATACAAAGTCAAACGCACCACCTCGGGCGGCTCGACCTCGGAACCGGCCAAAGAAAAAGAAGTCAAAACGGAAGTCACCGAAGTCGAACCGGGGACCGAACTCAGCGACAAAGACCTGCTCGAGCTGATCGGCGAATCGATCTCCTCCCCGGGCCTCAGCTACGTCACCTTTTTCATCGAACGGTCTCGCTGAGGGCGATGGCAAGGTTGGTGACCACCGGTTTCGAGTCGCGTCAGTACGCGCCGGAAAACCCGCAGTTTGCCGAGGGCCAGGGGGTCTTCCAGGGCGGGACGGCGGCGACCGCGGACCAGGCCAACAACTTCGACGGCGGCAGCTGCGCCAAGTGCGCGAAAACCAAAAGCTCGATCGTCGGGATCGAAAACAACGCGACCAACGTCAACTCGACGCTGGGCCGTGCCTACTACCTCCGGGCGGCGGTGAAGTTCAGCTCCAACGCCCCTACCGCAAATCTCACCTTCGTCAAGATCTTCGCCGCCAGCAACATCGAACTCGTCCTCACGACCGGCAAACAGGTCGACCTCTGGAACAACCTCAAACTCTCCAACGCCCTCGAAGGGGTTCTCAAACCGGAAGCAAACCGCTACTACCTGTTCGAGATGAAGGTGCTGGTCGCGGCCAGCGGCAACGGCACGCTGGCGCTGCGGATCTACAGCGACACCGGGGCGACGCTCTATGACTCTGGTGACAAATCGGTCGAAATCGGCAACACCAAAGTCACCTTCTGGGAAGTGGGGCGGTTCGGAACGGAAGAGACCAACGTCGACGTCTACGTCAGCCACCTGGCGCTGAACGACTCGACCGGGGAAAAACAGAACAGCTGGGCTGGGTTCGCCAAGGTCGCGCTGCAGAAGCCGATCAGCGACAAAGCGCGGACGGGCTGGGTCGCCGGCGGCTCGCCGACCGAAGAAAAACTGTGGGAAGCGCTCGACAACGTGCCGCCGGAAGGCAAAGCGGTGGGCTCCTCGACGCACACCTCCCAGATCAAAGACGCGAACAACAACGCGACCGACACCTACCAGGCCAACCTCCAGACCTACGCCGAAGCGGGGGTCGGCAGCAGCGACGCGGTCAACTTGGTGATGGCGATCTTCCGGGTCGGGAACAACTCGACCACCTCGCGCAGCGTCGCCCTGAAAGGGATCAGCAATCCCGAAATCACCGAGGTCACGCAGGCGACCCCGACCACGGTCGCCGGCACCGACCCGACCGGCTGGGCCACCGGCGTCACCGCTCCCGTCTACGGGCCGAGCGTGACCCGGACGGAATCGCCGGTGCTGCAGGTCCGCAAGGCGACGGCGACGACGAACACGGTCAGCGCCGACCTGCTCGGCCTCTACACCGAGTACGTGCCGGCGACCTCGACCTCGATCCGGCGCTTCAACGGCGTCTCCGACGAGGTCGTGCTCGGGATCGGCGCCAACGCCGCCGCCTACGGGACGATGGCGGTCCTCTTCCGGCCCGCGGCAGAACACTTCGGTGCCCCCTTCAGCACCAACGGCGCCTCGAACTACGCCCGCCGGGTCGGCATCTTCAACCGCTCCCCGGCCTTCTCGAGCTTCGACGTCGACGTCGAACTGGGAGGAGTCGAAAACCAGATCGCCCCTGGCGAATGGGCGCTGCTCGTCGTCACCAAGGCGACCGGCACGGTCAAACCGCGCTTCCACCTCTGGAAGGGCGGCAGCTGGAACCACGTCGACGCAGGCGGCACGCTCGCCGACTATGCGGGTGAAACGCAGACCAACGTCCGCCTCGGCCGCTTCCTGACCTACAACGACTGGTTCCGGGGCGACATCGCCGCGGCCGCGCACTGGGCGAGCAAAGCTCTCAGCGACGCCGAATGCGAAGCGCTCGTGGCGGTCGGCTCGCTGGAAGGGTGGGCCGGGAAGAGCCCCTCCGGCCTCTGGCTCTTCAACCAGGTCTCGCTCAGCGACGAAGTCAAAGACAAGACCGCGAACGCCGCCAACCAGACCTCGCGCAGCGGCACGACGGTGGTCGCCGAGGCGCCGCCGATCCCCTACGTCGCCAGTGCCATCCCGGGAATGGTGGTCTGAGATGCCCTTCGTCATCGACCCACCTCCGATTCCGCCAGCCGCCCCGCCCGACGACGAGGCCGCGGCGCTCTGGGAACAGCTCTACGAGGCGCTCGGCTTCCACCGCGAGGCCGATCCGGATCAGGGCTACGCGCTGCGGAAGTTCTGCGAAGCCTGGTGCGCTCCGCTCGAGCCGGCCTACGAGATCGTTCGCGAACGGACTGACGGCACGGCTTCTTGGGGGGTTCTCTTCGACCCCGAACGCTGCCCCGCCGAGTCGCTGCCCTACCTCGCCCAGTACGTCGGCGTCGTGGTCACGCCGGAGATGAGCGAGCAGCAGATCCGGGAAGAGATCGGTCAGCCGACCGGCTGGAGCCGAGGCCAGGAAGCGTCGATCAGGATCGCCTGCCAGCGCACGCTGACCGGTGCCCGCCGGGTGACCATTCGCCCGCGGACTCCTGCGCCAGGGTTCCACTACATCCGCACCCTCCTCCTCGAGACGCCGGAACCGGCTCGCACGGAAGCGGTGCTGCGGCGGTCGCTGGCCGCCTGGGAGGTCCTCGACTACGAAGCGGTAGACGGCGTCGCCTGGGAGGACGTCGCCGCCACCTGGGAAGGCTGGTCGACGATCGCCTCGACCTTCGTCAGCTGGGCCGACCTCGCCGACACCCTGCCCGAAGAGCTCATCTAAAGGAGGCATTCGTGCCCGAAAAAACGGCAGCACCGTTCGAAATTCCCTACGCCATCGAAGCGGACAAACCGCCGAGTATCGAATCGGCGATGAAACCGACCGCCGAAAGGATGCACAAACTGCTGGGCGAAATCGCTCCCGGGCAGATCGTCGGCGGCTCCGCCGGGAAACTGGTGGTCGCCGGCTCGACCGGCGCCGGCGCCTACAAAGCGATGAAAGGCGACGCGACGCTGGCCGAAGACGGAACGCTGACGATCGGCAACGAAAAGGTCGTGACCGCGAAGCTGGGGGCCAAAGCGGTCACCGGGGCGAAGCTCGACGACGAATCCATCGGCCTCTCCAAGCTGCTGAAAGCGCTGCAGCAGGCGTTCGTCCCGACCGGGTCGGTGCTCGCAGCGGCGCTCGTCACCGCCCCGGAAGGCTGGCTGGTCTGCAACGGCGCGGCGATCTCCCGCACCACCTACAACGGGCTCTTCGCCGCGATCGGCGTCAACTTCGGCAGCGGCGACGGGTCCACCACCTTCAACCTCCCCGACCTGCGCGGCCGCACCCCGGTCGGGGTCGACGGCGGCGCCGGGCGGATGACGAGCGGCAACGCGATCGGCAACGGCGGCGGCGAGCAGACGCACGTTCTCAGCCAGGCCGAGATGCCGGCGCACGCCCATGCTGCGGGCGGGCTGTTCACGAACTCCGGGATCAGCCAGCGCCAGCAGACGCTGATCAACCAGTACAACAACTACAGCCCGCAGACCTCGTTCAACGCGGTGTCCGGTTGGAACCTGTTCACGGACTCCTCGATCGGCGGCTCGACCGCCAGCATCGGCAGCAGCAGCGCCCACAACAACCTGCAGCCGTACCAGGTCGTCAACTACATCATCAAGACCTGAATGTCGGTAGTCATCGATCCACCTGGGCTGCCGGAGCTGGCGCCGCCGACGGGCGACGGCGCGGGCCTCTGGGAACAGCTCTACGAGGCGCTCGGCTTCCATCGTGACGGAGACGCCGAAAACAGTGAGGCGCTGCGCCGCTTCTGCGAAGCCTGGTGCGCGCCGCTGCAGCCGCTCTACGACCTCGTCCGCGAACGCGATGACGGGACCGCCCCCTGGGGCATCCTCCTCGACCCCGAACGCTGCCCCGCCGAGTCGCTGCCCTACCTCGCCCAGTACGTCGGCGTCGTGGTCACGACCGAGATGAGCGAGGAACAGATCCGGAACGAGATCACGCAGCCGACCGGCTGGCGCCGCGGCCAGACCGAGTCGATCCGGATCGCCACCCGGCGCACGCTCAAGCCCATCGGCGAAGAGGAGCTGCTGGTGATCGTCCGGCCGCGAACCCCCGAAGCCGGCCGCCACTACGTGCGGACCCTGCTCAGCCAGACGCCCGAACCGGCCCGCACCAAAGCCGTGATCCGCGCCGCCGTCCCGGCCTGGGAGGTGCTCGACTACGAAGCCATCACCGGCGTCACCGTCACCGACGTCGCCTCCTCGACGAAATGGACGACCGTGGCGGACCTCGCCGCGGCCTGGCCGACGGTCCAAAGCCTCTCCGAAATCCTGCCAACCGAAATCTAGGAGCACCGATGGCCGTCTCCGGCAAAACCGCCGCCCCGCACGAAATCCCCTACTTCCTCGGCACCGACAAACCGCCGGACATGGCAGCCGGCACCAAAGCGATTGCCGACCGGGTACATGCTCGCCTCGGCGCCGTCGACCTCTCGCAGCTGGTGGCGGGTTCGGAAAACAACGGCAAGCTCCTCGTCGTCAGCTCCGGCGCCGCCGCCTACAAAGCGATGAGCGGCGACCTGACCATGGACTCGGCCGGCGTCACCACGATCGGCGCCAAAAAAGTCACCACTGCCAAGCTCGAAGAAAAAGCGGTGACGACGGCCAAGCTCGATGACAAAGCGGTGACCGGCGCCAAGGTCGACGACGCGACGCTGACCGAAGCCAAGCTCGGCGACGGGGCGGTGTCGTCGCGGAAGCTGAAGCCGACGGTCGGGTACGCGCAGGCGACCGCCGGCTACACGACCCTTGAATCGAGCTTCAAGGACATCCCGGGAGCGAAACTCGAAATCACGCCGCCGGTGGCGAGCAAGCTGGTCGTGATCGCAACCTGGGCCCTCAACGTCAACGCCAACGAGGGCGTCGGCGCCGGTGCCCAGGGCACGGTCAACCTCGACGGCGTCGACCAGTCGCGAGTCGGATCATGGGGTCAGGGTGGCGGCACCAAGGTTTGGCTCGAGATGGACATCAGCCAGACCTATCTCTTCTCCCTCAGCGCGGCGGCTCACACGATCAAATTGCGTGCGCGCCTGGGGGGGCAGACGGCCACCCTCAACGGTGAAAACTCCGGCTTCTTCTACATGCTGCTCGCCAGCTAGTGATCGACGCCGGGCTCTCGCTGGTGGTCTAGATGAGTAGTTCCACGACCACGCACACCTGGATGACGCGCCCGGCGCGAACGCAGTTGTTCCCGCATACCGGGAACAACTGCGTTCTCATCTCGTTTCGGCGTCCTCGGACTTGCCTTTGCCAACCGGCAAGGGCTGCGTCCTGCGTCCTTGAACCGCTCGGCCCGGCGCGCCCCCAGTCGCACCTCGCCGTGGAACTACTCATCTAGGCCCGGGCAATGCCCGATGAGCTCGGCTGGAGGGTCACCGAGCTGGAACGCAGCGCGCGTGACCAGCAGGACCGGCTGACCGTGCTCGAGACCCGGGAGGCGGTGCGCGAAGTGAAGGTGCAGGCGGCGACCAGCGCGATGAACCGGCTCACCGTCCTCTTCGGCACCTTGATCGTCACGGTCCTCGGCGCCCTGATCGCCGCCTTCCTCGCCGGAGGTTCGCATTGAACGAGCTGCTCGACCAGGTCCAGGACTCAGACCCCGAGTTCGCGCGCACGATCAGGCGCCTGCGCTGGGCCTCGCGCGGTCTGGCGGCGGCGATCGTCGTCGCCCTCGGCGCCGGTCTCTGGGCGGTGATCGTCAACAGCCGGCAGGGCGACCAGATCACCCAGATCCAGCGCTCGCCCTGCACCTCCCACCCGGCCGGCGCCGCTTGTGCCCGGATCCGCCAGCGCGTCGCCCGCGCCGAGCCGATCTCCAACCCCTGCATCTCCTACCAGCGGGTGACGGGCAGGAGGGGCCGCGAATGTCCGCGGATGCTGGTCCGCGAAACCGGGCGAGGTGCGCCGCCCGGCGCTCCGGCCGGGCGCGAGCCGCCGCCATCCCCGGCGGCCGCGCCGGCCGGAGCCATCACGCCGGAAGCCCACCACCAGGTCCCGGCCCTGGCCCCCGCTGCAGCTGACGGCAGCGAGGGGCAGGGGCCGGCAGTCCCCCACCCAGGCGGGCCCGCGCCGCCGCCTGCATCTTCGCCCGCGCCGGTGTCTTCGACGCCGGCGGCGCCCGTATCGCCGGCCTCGCCGGCGAGCGCGCCGCCGCAGGTGCCGCCGCCTTCGCAGGAACCGGAAGCGCTCGTCCCCGCTGTGCTCGACCCCGTGCTCGAAGCGGTCTGCTCGATCGCCGACCTGGTCGCCGGCCTCTGCGGCTGAGCGGCCTGCGCGGCTCTCCATCAACCCCCATCACCCAGGAGGACTGATGCCCCAACGTGCCGGCAAAGAGGTCCATCGCGACCTGCACCTGGTCAGCCCCCAGCAGCAGGGGCCCGACGTCCGCGCCCTGCAGCAGGCGGTCAACCGCGAGCTCGAGCACCGCAAGCTCGGCTGGCGCAAGGTCCAGGCCGACGGCGAGTTCGGGCGCATGACCCTCTATGCCTGCGAGTTCCTCGGCTGGGTGTTGGGACTGCCCTCGCGCTACTTCCGGGTCAGGGGGGGAGGGGGGCCGATGGTCAGCGAGGTCGCCCAGCGGGCGCTGCGCGACCCGGCGACCCGCAGCCGCCGCGACCGGATTCGCGAGCGCGCCCGCAAGCGCAAAGTCGCGAACCTGCGCCACGACCACCGCCACGGCCCGCGGGCGGCGGTCGACCTGATCCGCAAACTGGCCAAAGAGGGCGTACACGAGACCGGCTCGAGCAACACCGGCGAGTGGGTCGACAAGCTGACCGGCTACTTCGGTCTGCACGCCGTGCCCTGGTGCGGCTGTCTCGCCGGCTACGCGGCGAAGGTCGCCGGCGGCTCGACGGCGACGACCTGGTTCCCCTACGGGCCGAGCATCATGGCCGACGCCAGGGCCGGTCGCAACGGCGTCCGCGAGGTCGCCTTCGACCAGATCGAAGAAGGCGACGTGCTCGTCCTCTGGGGCGGCGCTCACGTCGTCACCGCGGCCGCGAAGCCGAGCGGCGACAACGTGCCCACCGGCGAGGGCAACACCTCGCCCAACGACGGCGACAGCCAGGCCGACGGCGGCTGCGTGGCGATGAAGAGCCGCACGCGGGCCGACGTCTCCTGCGCCGCCAGGCCCTACTGACGATGAAGGCGGTGCTGAACGCGCTCTACTGGGAGCCGGTCGTCTTCCTCGCCGTCGTCCAGGCGGCCGTGATCGCAGCGGCGACCGCGCAGCTGTTTCCGGTTTGGGTCCCGGCCCTGAGCCTGGCGATCGTCACCCCCCTGCAGCGCCACTTTGCCACCCCTGCTCGGCGCCGGCCGGAGTGACCGGCGCACTGAGCCTTTCCGCCTCCCTCTCGCGGCGGAAAGTACGCAGCCCCTCGGCCTGGCCGGGGGGCTGCTTTTTTGGAGCTCGATTCTTTTCCAAATGGGACCGTACGTATTCACTAATCAGCAATTGTGCTCCCAAGTTGTGCTCCGCGCACAAGCTTTGACACATTTGCCGCAGAATGCCCCCAGCGTTGGGCTTTTTTTTGAGGGGACGGGTGGGTGGAGCGCAGGGAGGTCGAACGGAGGGAGAGTCTCGCGGTCCAGGACCTGGCTGCGACGGCTACATACCACGCTAACCGCCTGCCCGACGACTCCCCTTGGACCGCTGTTTTCTCCGACCTCGCTCGCTCGCTAGCTCCCGGGTCGCAGCTACGGCTCGTGCCGTCCGACGACCAGGAGTCGCGATGAGCGGGGGGGAGGCGGCGCGGTCGATCGCCCGCGCCCAGAGCTCGAGCGGCTTCGCCTCGACCGCCTGCTCGTAGGCGGAGACGTACTCGCCGATCTCGCTGATGCGCGGCGAGGCGGTCCCGTTCTCGAGGCGCCGGAAGACCGTCTCGCCCTTCTCGGTGAAGGCCGCCACCTGGGCGAAGTTGAGGCCCGCGTCTTCGCGCGCCTCGCGCAGGACCTCTCGCAGAGCCGGGATTACCTCGGACATTGCGGAACCAGGCTAGTTCGCCTTAGCGGCAAACCTGACAATCTTCCTTGCAAGGCTTACTTATTAAGTAAGCTCATCAAGGTTCCTTAGATGGTCAAGTTGACGCAAACCGGAAACAGGCTCCAGGAGCTGCGCACGGCCGCCGGCATCAGCCGCGCCGGCCTCGCCGACTACGTCGGGGTGGGGGAGACCCAGGTCCGTCGCTGGGAGGTGGGCGACGTCCTGATCCCGACCAGGCACCTCGAGCGGCTGACGGCGAAGCTCGACGTCACCGTCGAGTACCTGCTCGGCTGGGATCGCGAGGAAGCCGCCTGATGCTGCCGCTGCTGCTGGCCGGCCTCTTCGCCGGCGCGATCCTCCTGGTGCTCGTCTTCGCGGTGCTGGCGGCGCCCGACGCCGCCTCGGCTGACCGGCCTCGGCCCGACCGAGCCGAGGCGATGGACTTCGCCCGCGAGCTGCGCGTGCGTGACCGGACCCGTCGCGGCCCCGAGCCGGCTGAATGCCGGCGTGGTGGAAAAGCCGCGTGAATGGCGAGCTCCGGAGGCTCAGACATCTATGCGCCGCCGGCGTTCCAGTTCTACGCGACCGATTTCCTCTCCGACGCGCCGGTGATGGCGATGACCCTGGAGGAGCGGGGCGCCTACATCACCCTGCTCTGCGTCGCCTGGACCGAGCAGGGGATCCCCGCCGACCAGCGCAAGCTGGCCCGGGTGCTGCACGTCTCGCCGCGGCGGTTCGCCGCGATCTGGGAGGCGATGGAGGCCTGCTGGCGGCCGGACGGCGAGGGGCGCCTGGTCAACCCGCGGATGGAGTCGATCCGCGAGGAAATGCGGCGGCGCAGCAAAGTCGCGAGCGCCGCCGGCAGCGCCGGCGCCCGGGCCCGGTGGGGGGCGGTGGCGAAATGAATGGCGAGCGCATGGCGAGGGCATCGCGTTCGCATCGCGAGCGGATGGCGCGGCGATGGCGTTCGCATGGCGAGCGGATGGCGAGCGGATGGCGATCGCATCCCGTCCGCATCCTGATCGCAGGCCGGCGGCAGCGGCGTCGCAGAGCGATCGCGGTGCGGTCCGGATACGCCGGCCCTGGCGAGCTGCCTGCGGTCAGATGGCTCTTCGGTCTCCGGTCTCCGGTCTCGATCCCGAGGGACGATGGCGTTTCTCTTCCCTGCCCCCCTGTGGTCCCCCCCGAGGGGGGACGGCGCCCGTGAGCGGCAACGAGGAGAGGGTCGAGCGCGCCCGCCGCGGCTCCCGCCGCAAGCGCGACCTCGCCGCGGTCGGGGTGCTGGCCGCCGAGACGACGCGGCGCCGGGAGCAGCGGCTGCTGGCGGACCTGCGGCCGAGCGCCGAGGCGCAGGCGCTCTGGGCCGAGGTGCGGGTGCAGGCGCAGGCCTCGATGTCCGAGTTCGCCTTCGCCACCTGGATCGCTCCGCTCGAGTGCCGCGGGGTCAGCCGCGGCGCCCTCTACCTCGTCGCCCATGCCGCGCCCGGCGCTCCGGCGCCCGTCGTCCGCGCCCACGCCGAGCGCCGCTACGGCCTCCCGCTGGGCGACCTGGTCCGCGCCGACGGCAGGTTCCGCGGCCTCTTCATCATGCTGCCGCCGGCCGTCGAGCTCGACGAGGACGACGGGTGCCTGTGAGCAACGGCGGCGGCCGCGAGCCGCGGCCGTTCTTCACGACCGAGAGCCTCGCCCGCTACCTCTCGCTCTCGCCGCGCTACGTGCGCGACCTGCTCAACTCCGGCGAGCTGCCGTCCTACTACTTCGGCCGGGCGCGGCGGATCGATCCCGCCGACGTCGACTCCTGGCTCTGCCGGCGGCGCCAGCGGAGCGCGGTTTGAGGCGTCGCGAGGGGCCGATCAAGCGGGTCAACCCGTCCGGCGCCGTGGTCTGGGTCGCCCGCTACACCGGCCGCGACGGCAAGCGGCGCTACGCGAAGCCGGCCTGGAACCGGGGCAGCGCGACCTTCGCCCGCCGCCGCGACGCCCAGCGGGCGATCGAGGAGGCCTACGCGCTGCCCGACCGACTGGAGACGCTCGCCGGCTACCTCGAGACCTGGCCGGCCCGCTACCCGCGCTCGGCGCGGACGAACAAGACCAACAGCGGCCGGGTGCGGGCGGTGCTCGCGGTCGAGATCGAGGGCCGGCCGCTGGGGGAGTGGCCGCTGCACGAGCTGCGTCGCCGCCACGCCCTCGCCCTCGTCGACGCGATGCTGCGCGACCAGGGCCGGGCCAGCAGCGGCGCCACCAACGTCCTGCGCTCGCTCTCGGCCCTGGCCGAGGACGCGATCACCGACGAGCTCGCCGAGGTCAACCCGTTCAAAGGGGTGCGCGTGCGCGGCGACGACCCGCGGGCGCGGAAGCGCAGTCGCGAGGTCCGCGTCTACAGCTTCGAGCAGCTGCACGGCTTCGCCGCCGCCGGCCGGGCGGAGGTGCGGGCGCGGCAGCGGCGCCCCGGATCCGGCCGGCCCTACCCAGCGCTCGACTACGAGCCGATGCTGCGGACCTTCACCGACTCGGGCCTGCGCCTGGGAGAGGTGCTGGCGCTGGCCCGCCGGGACTTCGACGGCGAGTCGCTGCGGGTTCGCGGCAGCGCCCACGAAGGCCGGATCCTCGCCGGCTCGAGCCGTGAGAAGAACCACGACCGGCTCGTCCCCTGCCCGCCGGGGCTGGCGACCATGCTGGGCGCGCGCGTGCTCGCGGACGGTGAGGGCGAGCTCCTCTTCCCGACCCCGAGCGGGCGGGTCTGGTGGGAGCGGAACTTCTACCGGGACGTCTGGGAGCCGGCCCAGATCGCCTCCGGGCTGGATGTCAGGCCGCACGAGTGCCGGCACTCCTGGGTCACCCATCTCCACGCCGCCGGCGTCAACGGCGCCGACCTGGCGGAGATGGCAGGACACCGGGTGGAGACGATGATCTCGCGCTACACGCACCCGCTGCGGCGCAGCATGGAGCAGGTCAAGGAGGTGATCGGTTGAGGTCGCATCGTGGTCACAAAGGGGTCGGAAACCGCTCTGCGATGGGCATTACCCGCGGCCTTCTAAGTCATGGGCCGGCGGCGGCGCGGCGCGGCGCCGTTCGAGCAGGAGGAGGACGAGCAGGACGGCGCCGACGATGAAGCCGGCGCGCACGGAGAAGTTGAAGCCGACGCCCGGCATCTTCACCCGGTTCCATTCGCCGCTGTTCAGCAGCGCCTGGATCACGGCGCCGGCCGCCAGCCCGGTGAAGAGGCCGGCGGCGAGGCGGGGTATTCGCCAGAGCGTGCCGAGCAGGGCGCCGAGCAGGGCACCGGTCACCGCCAGCGACAGCGTGTCCCAGTTTTCCTCGGTGGCGCCTTCGAGGTTGACGTCCGGCAGCTTGACCGGGATCGCGTAGATCGCGCCGCCGACGGCGCCGGCGATCGCCCCGACCACGAGGCCGAGCAGGAGGCAGCGGCCGATGTCGGTGCGTTGGGTTCGCGCTCCGAGCCAGACCGCCAGCGCCGCGCCGGTCAGCGCCCAGACGGTGGTGCGCCGGGCGATCGCGGCGACCGCGTCCTCGAGGTTGTGTTCTTCGACGGGCTTGGGAGCGGTCGGGATCAGATCCGCCACCCAGCGGGCGAGGAAGGCGGCGACCGCGGCGACGAGGATCCCTTCGATCACCAGGCGGGCGGCGTCCGGGAGCGTGTAGCTGCGTGGGGCCACCGTCGCGGCAGGCGGCGGCGCGGGTGGGGGAGGAGCAGCCGGCATCGGCAAGGGGGTCGGCGGCGGCGTCGCCGGCTCGGGCCGCGTCGGCAACCCGGTCAGCCCGACGAGGAGCTCTTCGAGGGTGTCGTTGAGGCGGCCGACGTCGTAGCGCCAGCGGCCGTCGCTGAGTTCGAGCGCGTTGCGGCGGGCCAGCGGCCGCATCTCGTCCGGCAGCTGCTCGGCTTTCGGCATCTGGGCCTTGTCGACCAGAGCCGGGATCACGGTCACGTCCGGGTTGCGGATCGCGGTCGCGAGCTCGAGCCGGACGAAGTCCGCTTCGTCCTGCAGTCGCGGTTGGCCGTCGGCTCCCGGATTCTCCGCCCAGGTCCTGCCCATCACCGCGATCAGCACCGTGCAACTGGAGACCACGTCGGTGATCCGCTCGACGAAGTCGACCCCGGGGGCCATGTCGATGTCCATGAAGACGTTGTCCTCGCCGAAGCGGGCGACCATCGCGTCGTAGATGCGGCCCGCGTGCCCCGATGCTTCGTCCCGTCGGTAGGAGATGAAGATCCGCTGGCGGGTGCCGGTGGCGGCGCCGTTGCCCATCAGCCGCCCCCCAGCTTGCGCTCGACCTCTTTCTGCTGCGAGACCCAGGCGGCGTGCTCCTGGGAGACCAGCCCCTCGACCCGCTCCGCGAGCAGCGCTTCCGGGCTCTCGCTGGCCGCGTAGGGCCCCGCCTTGGCCATGAACAGGAAGCGCTCGTGCTTGAGCCGCTCGCAGGTCGCCCGGTAGGAGGCCCAGTTCTGCTGGTACTGCTGCAGCTGCTGCAGCCCCTCGAGGACGACGATCAGGGCGCCGGCGCCGCCGACCAGCCAGGCGGGGGCCGAGGCCCCCGCCATCACCGGGATCGCCGCCGCGGTGACGATCTGCGCGATCTTCAGCCGTTTGAACCAGCGCTGGGCTTGGCCGCTCTTGCGGTCGTACCACTCGATTTGTTCTTCGAGTCGCGCCCAGGTCGGGGAGGACGCCGGCAACGCCGTCGCCCGCGCATCGACATCATCAGCGGTGGGGGCCTCCACACCCATCGCGCCGGGTGTATCCCACTCACAGTGTTAAGTCAAGGATTCTTTTGCATACTCGGGTGTAGGTGCCAGCTGCGCAGGAACTCCTCGGTGCCGTCGGCGTCGAGGGCGCCCGCGGCGCCCGCACCCTGTCGTCAGCCGATCCCGCCTGCGTTGGCTCCATCAAGCCGAGAATCGACCTGCGGCCGCCGAACTTGAGACCAATACAGCGATTCGTGCATATGTCCAGACCGCGGCGTGTCCAGACCGCGGCGCGAAAATGATGCGCGCAAGCTGTAGCGTTCCGGGTGCAGGGAGAGTCACTACTTGGTACGAGATCCGCATGCCCCCGGTACGCACCCTTGATCGAGACGCTGCTGCTCGAGATCGGCGGCACCGTCAGCGGCGTGATCCTCCGCCTCTGGCTGGAGGACTCCGAGGTCGCGGCGTCGGCGACCGCCGAGGTCGATCAGTTGATCGAGCGCTTCGTACCGGACCGCCGCGAGCGGCGTGCCCTGCGGCGCGAGCTGGAGCGGATCTCCGAGCAGATCGCTGACCGGCTGGAGCCGTTCTTCGACGTCGAGTTCGGGGGACTGCCCGAGAACGAGAAGGTCGCCGCCGGGCACCTGGTGGGAGATACCCTCGCCGGCGCTCCACTCTCGGACGATCTCCTGTTCGCCACCGACCTCGAACCGCTGGCGCTCGAGGCGGAGATCCGCAAGGCGTCCCCGCAGGCCGCCGAGCGTCAGTTCCTCTCCGCCGCGGGCACCTTGTTCTACGACGTGCTGCTGCGGGAGATCACCAACTACATCGTCGAGATCAGGATCACCCTGCCGGACTTCGGATCTCAATCCGCGCGGGTGATCCTGCAACGGGAGACCGAGCTGATCGAGCTGGTCAAGCAGATCCTCGATCGCCTCCCGATCCAGGAGTCGGGACTCGGGAGCGGCGAGGTCGTGGCCTTCGAGGCCCAGTACCGCCGCGATGCCGCGAGGAGGCTGGATCAGCTCCAGCTCTTCGGTCTCACCACGTCCGAGACGGCCGGCAGGTACCCGCTCAGCGTCGCCTACCTGACCCTCAACGCCAGCGCTCGCCTCGACCGGCTGGTGCTGGATGATGAGGGCGGCGATCGACGCCCGGCCGGGGAAGAGGACCGGGCATCGATCCCGGTCGACGAGGCTCTCGGTCGCTGCAACCGCGTCCTCGTCCGCGGCGAGGCGGGATCCGGGAAGACGACGCTGCTGCAGTGGCTGGCCGTCAACAGCGCCCGGCGCAGCTTCGCCGGCGAGCTCGCCAAGTGGAACGACTCGGTGCCCTACCTGGTGGCGCTGCGCCGCTTCGTCGACGAGGACCTGCCCTCGGTCTCTGACTTTGCCGCCGCCGTCAACCAGCAGGTGACCCCACCCGACGGCTGGGTGCGGGATCGTCTCCAGGCGGGGACCGCGATCGTCCTCGTCGACGGGATCGACGAGCTCCCGGAGGAGAAGCGGGAGGCGGCGCGCCGGTGGCTGAGCGATCTGGTCGTGGCCTACCCGGACGCGAAGTACGTCGTCACTTCGCGGCCGCCGGCGGTCAGCGAGGACTGGCTCGACGGCGAGGGGTTCGAGTCGGTCGTCCTGGAGTCGATGGGGGTGTCGGCGATCGGTGCCTTCATCGACCACTGGCACACCGCCGTCGCCGCGACCGTCGCCGACGACGAGGCGCGGGAGCTGGGGGAGCTTGCGACCGACCTCAAGGACGGCGTGCGGGAAACGAGATCGATCCGCAACCTGGCCAGCAGCCCCTTGCTCTGCGCGATGCTCTGCGCGCTCAACCGCGACCGCCACGGCCGGATTCCCCCTGACCGGATCGAGCTCTACCGGGTCGCGCTCGAGATGCTGCTGGACCGCCGCGACGCCGAGCGCAGGGTAACCGCGGGGATTGCTCGTCTCGGCCTGCCCGAGAAGGAAATCCTGCTTCGCGGTTTCGCCCTCTGGTTGCTGAACAACGGCCGCTCCGACGCGACGATCGACGATCTCGTCGCTCTGGTCGAAGATCGTCTTCCCGCCATGGTCAGGGTCAAGGCGAGTGCGGAGGACGTGGCCAAGAACCTGTTGCTGAGAAGCGGTCTCCTGCGCGAACCGATCGAGGGCCGGGTCGACTTCATCCACCGCACCTTCCAGGAGTACCTGGCGGCGAAAGAGGCAGTCGTGAAGCGCCCGGTCGAGACGCTGCTCGAGCACGCGCATCTCGATCAGTGGCAGGAAGTCGTCGTGCTCGCGGCGGGCCTGGCCCCCGTGCCGGTGCGCGAAGAGCTGATCGACGGCCTGATCAAGCGCGGCAACCGCGACCGCGCGAACAAACACCGCCTGCACCTGCTCGCCGTCGGTTGCCTGGAGACCTCGGCCGAGCTCTCGCCGGAGCTCACCGCCAGGGTCGAAGCCCTGCTGCAGCGCCTGATCCCTCCCCACAACCTGACCGAGGCCAAGTCGATTTCCTCGGCCGGGGACCTTGCGACGCGCCGGCTCGGCGAGTACGCCAAAGGGTCGAAAGCCGCGGTCGCGGCGGCCTGCGTGCGGGCGCTGAGCCTGATCGGCGGCGAGTCGGCGCTGGTGCAGCTCGAGAAGTTCGGCCCCGACCGCCGCGTCACCGTGGCCCGTGAGCTGCTGCGGGGCTGGCAGGAGTTCCCGTCTGAGGAATACGCGCGGCGCGTGCTTGCCTCTTCACCCCTCGACTACGGCTCGGTTTGGATCGCCGGGCCCGATCAGCTGGAAGGCATCGCGGCGATGGAGAAGGCCACGGCGCTGCGCTGTGACGGCACCGGGGTCGGTGTGCCGACGCACGAGTGGCCCTGGGGCGCGCTCGCCGGGCACCCCGCGCTGGCGACGGTCTCCCTCACCGCGATGCCGCAGATGCTCGACCTCCCCGACCTGAAGACGATCCCGAAGCTCTCGACCCTGAACGTTGCGTCCTCCCGGGACCTGACGCGCCTGTCCGCCGGCGCCCTGCCCGACGTGGAGCGCCTCACGGTCGAATACACCCCCCGTCTGATCAACGTCGAAGGAATTGCCGATCTCGAGCGGTTGAAGTTGCTCCAGATGGAAGGAGCCCCGAATCTGTCGCACTTGCCGCGGTTGCCGGCAACGCTGGAGCGCCTGGTCCTGTCCGACGTCGGTATCTCCAGCCTTGGCTCCCTGGAGGGCTGCGAGGCGCTCGAGGTGCTCGTCATCGAGGAGTGCATGGAGATTGCCGACATCGCCGGCTTGGCGGAGATCCCGGGAATTGCCCTGATCGAAATCTTCGATGCCCGGCGGCTCGTCGACGTCTCGCCGATCGGCTCGATCCGCGACCTGGAAGGGCTGGCGATCCGGGACATCGCCGGGTTCGGCGGTGTTTCGGAGCTGGCCAATTGCGTCAAGCTCCTCGAACTGGGGGTCGAGGGCTCGGCGAATCTGAGTGATGTCGGTTGGCTGGAGCCGCTGACCGGGCTCCAGACGCTCAGCCTTTCCGGCTGCCCGGCGCTGACGGGGTTCCCGCGGTTCGACCTGCCGGAGCTCAGGCAACTCATTCTCTCCGGTTGCCGCGGGATTACGGACCTCGAGTGGGTCGCGCACCTGCCCGCCCTGCAGAGGCTCTACATCGGTGACTGCGTTCAGATCGACGACCTCAGCCCACTCGCTGCGCTTCCCGAGCTGCAGCGGCTCGAGATCGCCAACTGCTCGGCAATCACGGATTCATCTGTCTTGATGGAGTTGCCTGAGCTGCGATGGCTGGACGCGCGAGGCTGCTCCGAGGATCTCGCGCTCGACGCGCTGGAAGAAGAACGCGGCGTCTTGGTCTGGACGGGCCCCCCGGTTCGTCTGGTCTATCGCAACTATTCCGTCCCCGCCGGGATCTGGGGACGCTACTTCTAGCTGGGCGGACAGCGACCTCGGCGCCTACATCCGGAACACGGGCGCGGCGGCGTCGGCCAGCGGCGCGTTGGCGCAGGCGCCGAGCGCGAGGCCGAGGACGCGGCGGGTGTCGAGCGGGTCGATCACGCCGTCGTCCCAGATCCGGGCGGTCGAGTAGTACGGGTTGCCCTGCCGCTCGTACTGGTCGCGCAGCTCGGCGCCGGTCTCGGGCTGGCCGACCTCGGTCATCACCGTTGCCGCTTGCTCGCCGCCCATCACCGAGATCCGGGCGTTCGGCCACATCCAGAGGAAGCGGGGCGAGTAGGCGCGGCCGCACATGCCGTAGTTGCCGGCGCCGAAGGAGCCGCCGACGATCACCGTCAGCTTCGGGACGCGCGCGGTGGCGACGGCGGCGACCATCTTCGCCCCGTCCTTGGCGATCCCGCCGGCCTCGTATTCGGGCCCGACCATGAAGCCGGAGATGTTCTGCAGGAACAGCAGCGGCACCCGGCGCTGGTCGCAGAGCTCGACGAAGTGGGCCGCCTTCAGCGAGCTCTCGCTGAAGAGGATGCCGTGGTTGGCGACGATCCCGACCGGGTGGCCGTGGATGTGGGCGAAGCCGCAGACCAGCGTCGTCCCGTACTCGGCCTTGAACTCGTGCAGGAGGCTGCCGTCGGCGATCCGGGCGATGATCTCGCGCGGGTCGTAGGGGGTGCGGCTGTCGGGCGGCACCGCGCCGTAGAGGCTGGCCGGGTCGACCGCCGGCTCGGTGACGGCGGCTCGCTGCCAGGGGGCCGCCGGCTTCGGCGGCAGGGTGGCGACGATCGAGCGCACGATCCGCAGCGCGTCGGCGTCGTCCTCGGCGAGGTGGTCGACGACGCCGGAGGTGCGGGCGTGGAGCTCGCCGCCGCCGAGCTCCTCGGCCGTGACCTCCTGGCCGGTCGCCGCTTTCACCAGGGGTGGGCCGCCGAGGAAAATCGTGCCCTGGTTGCGGACGATCACGGTCTCATCGCTCATCGCCGGCACGTAGGCGCCGCCCGCGGTGCAGGAGCCCATCACCGCCGCGATCTGGGGGATGCCCCGGGCCGACATCGTCGCCTGGTTGAAGAAGATGCGGCCGAAGTGCTCGCGGTCGGGGAAGACCTCGTCCTGCATCGGTAGGAAGGCGCCCCCGGAGTCGACCAGGTAGACGCAGGGGAGGTTGTTGTGGAGCGCGACCTCCTGCGCCCGCAGGTGCTTCTTCACCGTCATCGGGTAGTAGGTGCCGCCTTTGACGGTGGCGTCGTTGGCGACGACTACGACCTCGCGTCCGGCGACGCGGGCGACGGCGCTGATCATCCCGGCGCCCGGCGCGCCGCCGTCGTAGAGGTCCTCGGCCGCCAGCGCCGAAAGCTCGAGCAAGGGCGAGCCGGGGTCGCAGAGGCGGTCGACCCGCTCGCGCGGCAAGAGCTTGCCGCGGGCGGCGTGGCGCTCCCGTGCCTTCTCGCCGCCGCCGGCCCTGGCCCGCGCCAGCCGCTCGGCCAGCTCTGCGGCGAGCCGCCGGTGCTCGGCCTCGTTGCGCTCGAACTCCTCCGTGCCCGGCTTGGCGTGCGTGTGCAGCAGGGTGCTCATTCCGTCTCCTCCTCGGTCCCCAGCGCGATCAGCTCCTGGCCGCGGGCAATCTGCTCGCCGACGGCGACCAGGACCTCGGCGACGACGCCGTCACGCGGGCTCTGGATCGAGAGCTCCATCTTCATCGACTCGAGGACGACGAGGACGTCGCCCTCGCCGACCTCGTCGCCGGCCGCGGCGCGGACGTCGATCACGACCCCCGGCATCGGCGCCTCCAGCGAGCCGGCACCGGCGGCGCCCTCCGCCGCGGCGGCCTCAGGAACGAGCTCGAACCGAGCCGGCTCGGCCGCCCCGTCGACGATCCAGACCCCGTCACCGTCTCTATATATGGAGAGCTCCCGCGCCTCGCCCTCGACCTCCAGCGTGCGCCCGTCGAAGCGGAACACCCCCGACCCCTCGCCGCTCTCCCACTCCCACCGAGTGTGGTTGAGCTTCTTCATCTCATGGATGTAAAAGCTCAACCGCGCCTCGGCGCTGGGGCGGATGGCGACCTCGGACTCGCCGCCGGGGCCCGCCACGCTCGCCCGCGCCCAGGCGGGGCCGGAGGCGCGCCAGCCGTCGCGGGCGTCCCAGGGGTCGTCGCTCGGCGGCGGGCCGAGCAGGAGCGCGAAGGCGACGGCGGCGAGCGCCGGGTCGAGCGGGGGAGGAGAGACCTCGGCGCCGAGGCGCTCGATCAGGCCGGTGTCGATCTCGCCGGCTCGCACCTCCGGGCGCGCCAGCAGCGCCCGGAGATAAGCGGCGTTGGTCGCCGGCCCGAGCGCGACGAGCTCGGCCAGGCCCTCCTGCAGCTCGGCCAGCGCCGCGTCGCGGTCGGGGCCGTGGGCGATCAGCTTGGCCAGCATCGGGTCGTAGTCGGTGCCGACCTCGCTGCCCCGCTCGATGCCGCTGTCGACCCGGATCGCGGTCGGCTCGGCGTAGGCGACGACGCGACCGGCGGAGGGGAGGAAGCCGTGGGCGGCGTCCTCGGCATAGAGCCGCGCCTCGATCGCGTGTCCGTTCATCTCCACGTCCTGCTGTGCGAAGGGCAGCTCCTCGCCGGCCGCGACCCGCAGCTGCAGCTCGACCAGGTCGAGCCCGGTGACCGCCTCGGTGACCGGGTGCTCGACCTGCAGCCGCGTGTTGACCTCGAGGAAGTAGAAGGCGCTGGGATCCTCGCGATCGGCGATCAGCTCGACGGTGCCGGCGTTGACGTAACCGGCGGCGCGGATCAGCGCCACCGCGGCGGCGCCCATCCGCTCGCGCAGCTCGGCGTCGACGACGGGGGAGGGGGACTCCTCGACCACCTTCTGGTGGCGGCGCTGGAGGCTGCACTCGCGCTCGCCGAGGTGGACGGCGTTGCCGTGGGCGTCGGCCAGCACTTGGACCTCGATGTGGCGAGAGGACTCGAGGTAGCGCTCGACCAGGAGGCGGTCATCGCCGAAGGCACCCTGCGCCTCGCGCCGGGCTGCCGTCAGCGCTTCCGGCAGGGCGGCGAGGTCGTCGACCACCCGCATCCCCTTGCCGCCGCCGCCCGCCGCGGCCTTCAGCAGGATCGGCAGCTCCGCGCCGGCGGCCCACTCCCGGATCTCCTCGTCGCCCAGGTTCTCGCCGCTGAGCCCGGGCAGGATCGGGACTCCCGCCGTGGCCGCCGCTTCTTTGGCGGCGACCTTGTCGCCGAGCGCCGCCATCGCTTCCGGCCCGGGGCCGACGAAGACGATCCCGGCTGCGGCACAGGCGCGGGCCAGCTCCGGGCTCTCGGAGAGGAAGCCGTAGCCGGGGTGGATCGCCTCGGCGCCGCTCTTCCGCGCGGCCGCGATCACCCGCTCGACGTCGAGGTAGGACTCGGCGGCCGGCGTCGGCCCGATCCACTCGGCGCGGTCGGCGCCGCGGACGTGGGGGGCGCCGGCGTCGGCGTCGCTGTAGACGGCGACCGACTCGATCCCGAGACGGCGCAGCGTGCGCTCGACGCGTACCGCGATCTCGCCGCGGTTGGCGATCAGGACCCGGGAGAACACGGCCGCTCAGCTCCCTCCGACGCGGTGTCGCCTCAGGCGCCGAGCGCCCTGGCGATCACCATCTGCTGGACCTCGTCGGTGCCCTCGCCGATCGTCAGGATCTTCGCATCGCGGTAGAAGCGGCAGACCGGGTACTCCTCGATGTAGCCGTAGCCGCCGTGGATCTGAACCGCCTCCTCGGCGCAGCGCACCGCCAGCCGGCCCGTCTTCAGCTTCGCCTGCGCCGCGGTCAGCGAGAAGTTCTCGCCGCGGTCCTTCAGCCGCGCCGCTTTGTAGACGAGCAGCCGCGCCGCCTCGATCTCGGTCGCCATGTCGGCGAGCTTGATCTGGATCGCCTGGTACTTGGAGATCGGCTGGCCGAAGGCGCGTCGCTCCTTGGCGTAGGCGAGCGCCTCGTCGAGCGCGCCCTGGGCGAGGCCGACGCCCATCGCGGCGACCCCGATGCGGCCGATGTCGAGCACCTGCAGGAACTGGCGGAAGCCCATCCCGCGCGGGCCGAGCAGGTTCTCCTCCGGCACCCGGGCGCCGTCGAAGCTGAGCGGCCGCGTGTCGGAGGCGTTCCAGCCCATCTTGCGGTAGGGCTCGCCCTGCTCGTAGCCGGGGGTGCCGTTGGCGACGATCAGGTTCGAGATCTCGTCCTCGCCGGTGCGGGCGGTGATGCAGACCATCCCGGAAATGTCGGTGCCGGCGTTGGTGATGAACTGCTTGGCGCCGTCGATCACCCATTCGCCGCTCTCGAGCTTGGCCTTGGTGTGGACGTTGCCCGCGTCGGAGCCGGCTTCCGGCTCGGTCAGGCCGAAGGCGCCGAGCTTCTCGCCCGAGCAGAGCTGCGGCATCCACTCGCGCTTCTGCTCCTCGCTGCCGAACAGGTAGATCGGCTGGGTCCCGAGCGAGGTGTGGGCGCAGAGGGTGATCGCCACCGAGGAGTCGGCCCGGGTCAGCTCCTCGACCGCGATCGCGTAGGCGAGCGAGTCGCCGCCCCCGCCTCCGTACTCCTCCGGGAAGGGGATGCCCATCAGCCCGAGCCCGCCGAGCTTGGCGACGATCTCGTAGGGGAAGCGCTTCTCGCGGTCCAGCTCCTCGGCGGCCGGGGCCACCTCCTGCTGGGCGAAGTCGCGGACGGTGTTCTGGATCAGGCGGTGCTCGTTCGAGAGTTCGAAGTCCATGGCCGGATATATACCGAATGAGCGCTCTAATTTCGAGGGGTCGTTCGGTTTTGCATAGACTTTCCGACGATGGCGACCGCGTCGAAGAGCAACGGCCGGCGCTCGCGGGCGGAGCCCCCGGCCCGGCCCGCCCTGCGCCAGCGCTACGAAAAGCGCCGCCGCGAGGTGATCGCGACCGCCGCCGCGCTGTTCGCCGAGCGCGGCTACCAGGCGACCTCGATGAGCGACCTGACCGAGGCGACCGGGCTCGCCGCCGGCGGCCTCTACCACTACATCGAGAGCAAGGAGGAGCTGCTGATCCTGATCTGCGACGAGCTGCTCGACCCGCTGCTCGAGCGCGCCCGCGCGATCGTCGCCACCGAGGCGGCGCCGGCCGAGCAGCTGCGCGCCCTGCTCCACGCCTGGCTCGAGCAGATTGCCTCCCACCGCGACCACATGCTGGTCTTCGCCCAGGAGCGCCACGTGATCGAGCGCGAGCCGCAGTGGCGCCAGGTCCGCGGCCAGCGCAAGGAGTTCGAGAAGCTGCTCGACGACGTCCTCGCCCGCGGCGAGCGCGACGGCACGATGCACTTCGACGACCGCGCCTTCACCCTCCTCACCCTGCTCGGGATGGTCAACTACACCCCGCAGTGGCTCCGCCCCCGCGGCCGCCTCACCCCCGCCCAGATCGCCGACGGCTACTGCGACGTGATCCTCGCCGCGGCGGCGCGCTAGCCGACGCCGCCGCGCCTATGTTTCGACTGTTGTCGGGCTCAGCGCCGTAAAGCCTTCTTTGTTGTTCGCCCGGCCGCTCAGTGTGAGCTTGCCGCTGAGCCCCGCTTTGACGCCACCGCCCACGGTCAAGCCGGCGCCTGTGGTGATGCCCTCTTCGAGCTTCAGTGTCGCGCCTTCCGGGGTTCCCCAGACGGAGCCTTCGACCTGCCATGTTTTGTTGAGGGCTTCGTACGGCGCCCCGCAGCCCGCGATCCAGAACTTGGCGAGGGCCGACCCTTCTTTGGGGCTGATCTTCAGCGCATCGCCCTGGCCTGTGCTGGTCAGGGTCAGGGGCTGGGAGTCGACTTTCCCTTCTTCGCCCATTTCGGTCGGGCTGACGGCTGTGTAGACGCGGCAGCCTTTGTCGGCCGGGCTGGTGACTTTGGCTTCGGTGAGGGTCAGGCTTCCTTCGCCGCTGATGTAGTGCTCGCCAGAAGCGTCTTTCTTGTTTTCCATCGTTCCTTCGCCGCTGACGCTCGCCGCCGTGACTTCGACCGCGGTTCCGCCGACGGTCGCTTTCAGGCGCAGGAGTTCCGGACTTTCCGCGCCTGTCGTCGCGTTGCTGACACGGGTTTCTGTTTTCGTGCTTTCGGCGATCGAGGCATGTTCGTATTTGGCCCCCGAGGCGACGGCGTCGGCGGGCTTGCAATGCTCTTTGGAGAAGCCGGCGCCGCCTTCGGAAGCCTTCAGCTTGCATGTTGAAGCTGTTGTTCCTTTGACGACTTTCGGTGTTTCGACTGTTGTCGGGCTGAGCGGAGCGTAGGCACCTTCTTTGTTGGCGCGACCGCTGACTGTGATCAGCCCTTCCATCCCGACTTTGAACCCGGTCGCGCTCCCGAGCCGGAGCGTCGCTTCCGTCACCATTTTCGAATAGGTGGTTTCCAGTGTCGCTCCGGTCGGGTTGAGCTTGAACGACCCGATCACTTTCTGGACGCCTTTGACGGCGGTGCATTCGCCTTTGTCGTTGACGAGTTCGAATTCGGCGAGGACGGTTCCTTCGACGGGCGAGAATTTCAGCTGCATTCCCTGCCCGGCGGTCGTCGCTGTCATCGCCTTCCATTCGATCGTTTCTTCGCCTCCGGGGATCCCGACGACCTTGCAGAACGGGGTGGTCGTGGTCACGCCTTTGAATTTGAGCGAGGTGGTTTTCGCCGGGTTTTCGAGGTGGAAATAGTGTTCTTCGCCGCTGAGGGCGTTTTTCAAGGTCGCGTTGCCGCTGATCCCGGCGACTGTGAGCGTCGTCGGTTCGCCTTTTTCGTTGGCCCATTTGAAGATCAGGGGCAGCGAGGAGGTTGTTTCCGGGGCGGTGGCTTCGTTGGTTGTCGAGACTTCTGTCGATTCGGTGATCGCGACGTGGCCGTACGAGCCGGAGGTGCCGATCGCGGATTCCTTGCAGTGCGCGTCTTTGAAGGTCTGCGGACCTTCGCCCGTTTTGTTCACGCATGTGAAGGCTGTTGTGCCGTTGGTCGCGGCGCCGGCGCCGGCGGCGGCGAAGGCGCTGAGAAGGAGCGCGCACAGCACCCCGACGAAGATCGTGCCCCTGCCCCTGATCATCGCTCAAGATTAATTGATCGATGCGAGAGCGTCAACCCGCGAGGCCGAGTGTTGAGTTGACCGGGCTACAGGCCGGCTAAGTCAACACTCGGCCTACAAGAGGCCGGCGCGCGAGGCGGCGAGGCGGCCGAGGCCCTCGACGCCCTCGCCGAGGCGGCCGAAGTAGGGGTCCGCGGTGGTGCCCTCCTGAAAGCGCTTGTAGCTGCCCTCGAGGAAGATCGCAGCCTTCCAGATGGCCAGGACCTGGTACCAGGGGAGGGCGTCGATGGAGTAGCCGGTGGCGGCGGCGTAGCGCTGGGCGAGGCCGTCGCGATCGGGGAAGCCGGGGAGGCGGGTGACCGAGGAGAGGTCGCCGACGGTGTTGTAGGGGTCTCCGGCCTCAGCCCACATCGCGGTCATGTAGCCGAGGTCGGCGAGCGGGTCGCCGATCGTCGCCATCTCCCAGTCGAGGACGGCGACCAGGCGCGGCTCGGCCGGCGCGTACATGACGTTGCCGAGCCGGTAGTCGCCGTGGACAAGGGTGGCGGTGGGCGAATCGGGGACGTTGGCGCCGAGCCACTCGCCGACCCGCTCGAGGTCGGGCAGGGGCCGCGTCGCGTTCAGCTCGAGGAGCCCGCCGAAGCGCTTCAACTGCCGCTCGAGGTAGCCGTCCGCGCGGCCGAACTCGCTCAGGCCCGCGGCCTCGTAGTCGATCTCGTGCAGTTCGACCAGGCAGTCGACGAGCTCCTCCGCGATTCGCGGCGGCCCGCCCTCGCCGCCCAGAGCGTCCGGCAGCGCTCCGGTCAGGACGTGGCCCTCGACGAACGGCATCACGTAGAACGGCGCGCCGATCACGTCCCCGTCCTCGCAGGTCGCCATCACCTCGGGGACGCGGAAGCCGAGCGGGAAGAGCGCCGTCAGGAGCTTCGCCTCGCGCAGCACGTCATGGGCGGAAGGGGGCAGGGGGCCGCGCGGCGGCCGCCGCAGGACCAGCTTCGTCTCCCCGCGCCGCAGCAGATAGGTGACGTTGGAGTGGCCGTCGCCGAGCGGGCTCGGCTCGATCGGCCCCGCGCCGAGCCCGGCGGCGTCGAGGAACTCCTCGAGCGCCTCGAGGACCAGCAGCGGCTCGAGCGCCATGCCCCCCGCCTCCGCCGCGGTGCGGACCACGTCGGAATCAAGACGGACCATGGGCCGAACATAGCCTTGGCCCCAGGAATCTCCAGGCGGGCTCCGGCGGCCGTCTGTGGGGATCGACAGCCGCGCCTCGCTTCGTCGATTCCACAACCCGGCCGCGGGCGCCGGGCACGGCTGCGGCGGCTATTTGCGATGGTCGAGCGAGGGGTCCCGCGCAACCGACGGAGGAGAAAGCGATGTACAAGCTGTACTCGTACTGGTCCGCGCCCAAGCCGGAGGACGTCGAGGCCTTCGAGGAGTACTACGCCTCGACCCACTGCCCGAAGGCGGCCGTGGTGCCGAACCTCGCCCGCCTGGTCACCAGCCGGACCGACGAGGGCTTCGAGGGCGGCGAGGCGATCCACTACCGGATCGCCGAGATGGTCTTCCCCGACAAGGCGGCCTTCGAGGCGGCAACCGGGTCGGCGGAGTGGACGACGCTGCGCGAATGCTCGGGGACGATGATCGAGCGCTTCGGCGTCACCCTCACGGTCGAGGCCGGCGAGGAGGTCGTCGCCGACCTCCCCCAGGGGGTCTGACCATGGCGATCTGCGTCACCGGCGGCTCGAGCGGGCTCGGCCGCGCCATCGCCGAGCGCTTCGCGCCCGACGGCACCGACGTCTTCATCAACTACCACGCCAACGACGAGGCGGCGGCCGAGGCCGAGGCCGCTGTCAAGGCGGCGGGCGGCGTCCCGCACCTGATCAAGGCCGACGTCGGCACCGCGGAGGGCTGCGCCGAGGTGATCGACGCCGTCAAGGCCAAGGTCGACCGCCTCGACCAGCTCGTCCACGGCGCCGCCAAGGCGCAAACCGGGTCGCTGCTGGGGATGAGCTCGGCCGACTTCCGGGAGTCGATCGCGGTCAACGGGATCGCCCTCGTCGACCTCGTCCGCGAGGCGCTGCCGATCATGGGACCGGGATCGACCGTCTTCTACCTGACCAGCCGCGGCGCCCGCTTCGTGATCCCCAACTACGGCTCGCTCGGCACCGCCAAGGCGCTCGGCGAGCACGTCGTCCGCTACCTCGCCCGCGAGTGCGCCCCGCAAGGGGTGCGGATGATGAGCGTCGCTCCCGGCGCCGTCGACACCGCCGCCTTCCGCTCGATGTTCCCCGACACCTGGGAGGAACGGCTGCGGGCGGCGGCCGAAGCGAACCCGATGGGCCGGGGCGTCACGGTCGAGGACTGCGCGGCGCTGGTCGAGATGCTCGCCAACCCGGAGCTGGAGATGGTCCAGGGCCAGACGATCACCACCGACGGGGGCGCCTCCTTGTGACCATCGGCCTCGCCGGCGGCAGCCAGGACTTCCCGCTCACCCTGACCCACGTCCTCGGCCGGGCGCGGACCGTCCACCACCGGGCCGAGGTCGTCTCCCTGCTCGACGCCGAGGGGACGACGAAACGGGCGCGCATGGACGCAGTCGCGGCCCGGGCCGACCGCCTGGCGGCGGGGCTGAACACGCTCGGGATCGGGCCCGGCGACCGGGTCGGGACCTACGCCTTCAACTCGCAGGAGCACCTCGAGGCCTACTACGCGGTGCCCTGCTCGGGCGCGGTCCTGCACACCCTCAATCCCCGGCTCTCGCCGGAGCAGGTCGCCTTCACGATCAACCACGCCGGCGACCGCGTGATCCTGCTCGATGCGGTCCTCGTCCCCGAGATGGAGAAGGTGCTGCCGCTGCTGGACGGGGCCCGGCGCTTCGTCGTCATCGGCGACGGCGACGGGCGCGGCGCGCTCCCCGGCGACACGCTCGGCTACGAGGAGCTGCTCGCCACCGGTGAGGCGGCGCTCGGCGCGGGCGGCTTCGAGTGGCCCGAGCTCGACGAGCGCGCCGCCGCCGCCCTCTGTTACACGTCGGGGACGACCGGCAACCCGAAGGGCGTCCTCTACTCGCATCGGGCGCTCTGCCTGCACACGCTGGTGATGGCCGGCCACGACGCCTACCGGATGTCCGAGCGCGACCGGATCCTCGCCGTCGTCCCGATGTTCCACGCGATGGGCTGGAACCTCGGCTACCTCGCCGGGGCGGTCGGCGCCGACCTGGTGATGCCCGGTCGCTACGTCCAGTCCGTGTACCTGGCGCGGCTGATCGCCGAGGAGCGGGTGACGGCGACCTGCGGCGTGCCGACGATCTGGATGGACCTGCTGCGCCACGAGGGCGCCGACCTCTCCAGCCTCGAGTTGGCGATCTGCGGCGGCACCCAGGTCCCGCCCGCCCTGATGAAGGACTTCGAGCGCGACCACGGGGTCAAGGTCGTGCAGGGCTGGGGGATGACCGAGACGCTGCCCGGCGCCGCCCTCGCCCACGACCCGCCGGCCAGCGCCGACGACGACGAGCGCTGGTTCCGCCGCGAACACGCCGGCCGGGTGACGCCCTTCTACGAGGTGCGGATCGTCGGCGCCGGCGACGAGGTGATGCCGAACGACGGCGAGACCCCGGGCGAGGTCGAGATCCGCGGCCCGACCGTGATCGCCGAGTACTTCGAGAACCCGGAGGCGAGCGCGGCGGCGCTTCACGACGGCTGGCTGCGGACCGGCGACGTCGGCACGCTCGATTCCGAGGGCTGGCTGCGGATCACCGACCGGGCCAAGGACGTGATCAAGTCGGGCGGCGAGTGGATCTCCTCGGTCGACCTCGAGTCGGCGCTGATGGCGCACCCGGCGGTGGTCGAGGCGGCGGTGATCGCCCTCCCCGACGAGCGCTGGAGTGAGCGGCCGCTGGCCTGCGTCGTCGCCGCGGCCGAGGTCGGCCCCGACGAGCTGCGCGAGTTCATCGCGCCGCGGGTCGCCAAGTGGTGGCTGCCCGACGACTTCGCCTACCTCGAGGAGATCCCGAAGACGAGCGTCGGCAAGTTCGACAAGAAGCTGCTGCGGGAGATGCTCGCCGCAGGCGAACTGAAAGGAACGTGATGGCTGGACGGTTGGAGGGAAAGAGCGCGCTGGTGACCGGGGCCGGCTCGGGGATCGGGCGGGCGACGGCGGAGATGTTCGCCCACGAGGGCGCCAAGGTCGCGGTCGTCGACGTCGACGCTTCCAGCGCCGCAGCCACCGCCGACGCGATCACCGCCGCCGGCGGCGCGGCGGTCGCGATCCCGACCGACGTCGCCGATGCCGCGGCGGTCCAGGCGATGGCCGACAGGGCGGTGGCCGAGTTCGGCGGCGTCGACGTCCTCGTCAACAACGCCGGCATCCTCGACGACTACCTGCCCGCGGCCGAGACCCCCGACGAGGTCTGGGAGCGGGTGCTGGGGGTCAACCTCAAAGGCCAGTTCATGGCCTGCCGGGCGCTGATCCCGCAGATGCTCGAGCGCGGCGGCGGCGCGATCATCAACGTCGCCTCGACCGCCGGCCTCAACGGCGGCAACGGCGGCGCCGCCTACACGACCTCCAAGCACGGCGTGGTCGGCTTCACCCGCCAGCTCTGCTTCGACTACGCCCGCAAAGGGCTGCGCTGCAACGTCGTCTGCCCAGGCGCGGTCGAGACCGGGATGACGCACGAGATCTTTTCCTCCGGCGACGCCGAGGTGATGAAGGCGGTCGAATCGGCGCCGATCGGCCGCTGGGCCCAGCCCGACGAGCTCGCCGCCGCCCTGCTCTTCCTCGCCAGCGACGAGGCCTCCTTCGTCAACGGCGCCGTCTACGTCGTCGACGGCGGCTTCGACTCCAAGTAGGGACAGCTTCCAAAAGCCCAACCACGAACCACGGGGACAAAGAAATGGACAAAGCAGCGTTCGCCAACTCCTACTCACTGCCGATCGGGTCGGGCAGCATGTACGGCCCGCCGCCATACCTCTACCGCGGCGTCGAAGACTGCTTCATCGTCTACGAGGCCGACCGCGCCGGGGTCGAAGAGCTGCTGCCGCCGGGGCTCGAGATCGCCGACGAGGTCCCGACCTGCATCGCTTGGGCGCGGTGGGTGCCGTTCTCGACCTTCGGCCCCTACCACGAGGCCTACATCATGATCCGCGCCAACCACGGCGACACCACCTACCTCTACCAGCCGTTCATCCTCGTCGACAACGAGATCCCGCTCGGTGCCGGTCGCGAGATCTGGGGCTACGCGAAGAAGCTGGCCGTGTTCGAGCGCAACTGGGGCGGCGACGGCGTCCCCTACGGCGAGCAGATGGTGTTCACGGTCGAGCGCCCGAAGGGCAACCCGATCATGACCGCGACGATGGTCGCCGACCGCCTCGCCGACCCGGCGGAGCTCGAGGACACGCCCGTCCTCTCGACCCGGATCATCCCCAACTCGGAGCCGAACAAACGGCCCTCGGTGGCGGAGCTGGTCCGGCTCGACGTGCCGGCGACGCTGCACGTCGCCCAGGACGGGACCCACAAGCTCTGGGCCGGGCGCGGCTCGCTGACGATGAACACCGTCTCCTCGGTCGACCCCTGGCACCTGCTGGCGCCGACGAGGATCCTCGAGTGCTACTTCGGGATCTACGACTTCGACCTCCCGCACGGCCGCGTCATCCACGACTACCTCGGGGACGAGGAGATGTGGGAGGGGATCGAGGCGGAGACGACGCTCGCCGTCTAGACGTCCTATGTCAGGGCGATCGGGGTTCCGTTGCTTTCCCTCTTGATTGTGACTCTCGCCGTGAGCCCGGCGACGGGGCCGGTCACCGGGTTCAGCAGCCGCAGGGATTTGGCCGTTGTCACCGTTTTGTGGCTGAAGGGGATTGTCGCCCCTTCGGCTTTGTCGGAGGTGATGGTTCCGTAGACCGGCCACGGCGTCCCGGCCAGTCCGCAAGAAGCACCGGTGAATGTGAATTCCGCCAGCTGGTTCCCGCTCTGGGGTTCGAACTTGACGACTCCCTGCGCCTGCCCTTTCGTCGTCGCCCTCAGCGGCCAGGTCTGGATTGTTCCCGGCGTGTCGGCGCCGCCGCCGGGCGGCATACCGGCGACCCCGCAGTTCGGGACCGGCGTCGTCACGTTCGCGATGTGGAGTTCGGGCAGGAGGCCTTCGGCATACATTTCGCCGCCGGCTTCGTTGTTTTCGATCGTGCTTTTGCTCGCGAATGTCACCAGTTCGGCTTCGATCTGGATGTCGACTCCCATGACGAACGCTTTCAGCACCGCCGGTTCCGAGGCGGTGCCTGTGGTGATGTTCGTCCCTTCGGTCCCGATTTTGCCGGCCGGTGTCGCTGCGTGGAAGCGGGGCTGGCCGGCTTCTTTCGTTTTGCAGTGCGCGTCGGCGAAGCGGTCGCTGTTGAGCGGCGTGCCGGTGCTCGTGCATTCGACGGCTGTCTGGCTGGCGGCGCTGGCGGCCTGTGCCGCGAAGGCGCCGGCGATCAGCGCGCAGAGCAGGCTGAGCACGGCCAAGGTCTTGCGTGCGGTCATCTTGTCCCCCTGTCGGTTGTCCGTTGCGATCGGACGAGCCCCCCGACACAGCATCGGGCTCAGCCCGGGGGAGTCAATCGGCGGATCCGCGCGCGCGGATTAGCGCGCGCTAATCCGCGCGGATCGAGTTGCCGAAGGTGTCGACGAACACCGTCTCCTCGACCGGGGCTCGGGTCAGCTTCTTCGGGAAGCCGTTCGCCGGGTAGCCGGCGACGACGTGGGCGGCGGTGATGAATCCCTCGGGAATCTCGAGCAGCTCCTTCACCTCCGGCTCGGAGCCGACCAGCAGGGAGGTGATCGTCGTCGCCACGCCCTCGACCCGCAGGGCGATGCAGAGGTTCTGGACGTAGGGGTAGATCGAGGCGCCGCCGACGACCGCCGGCCGGTCGAGCTCAAGGTCGGTTATATGGAGCGCGTCGAGCTTGGCGCAGACGACAATGATCAGCGGGTGCTGCGCCAGCTTCTCGGCGAACTCGTTGGCGTTCATCAGCGCTTTGCGGGCCGAGGCGTACTCGCCGAGGTTGCGGGTGCCGCCCTCGGCGGCCTCGAAGTAGGCTTTCCACCAGGGCAGGTAGAGCTCGGCCAGCCGCTCTTTCTTTGCCCGGTCGCGGACGACGACGAGCCGCACCGGCTGGCGGTTGCCGCCCTGGGGCGCGAAGCGGGCCGACTCGGCGGCCTTGTAGACGACCTCGTCGGGAACGTCTTTGTCGAGGTAGAAGCGGGTGGCGCCGATCGTCCTCATCGCCTCCAGGGCATCCATGCCCTGATCCTCGCACTCAGCCGGCGGCCGGTTCGGACAATCCGCGCTCGGCTTTGGAGAGGTACTTAGAGGCTTCGCGCCATTTGTCCTGCAGCGGCGCTTCGACCGTGGCCGCTTCGCAGCTCGGCACTTCGACGCATTCGGTCCAGGTGTTGCTGGCGGCGATGTAGCGGTTGAGCGCCTTCTCGCCGGGCGTGCCCGCTGCCTGCACGCAGCCGAGGGTCAGTTCGTCGGCCGGGACCTCGTCGTAGGTGGCGATGATCACCCGCACGGCGCCGACGTACTCTTCGTAGGCGAGGCCGGAGACGAGCCGGGTGCGGAGGTTGTCCATCGCCTTCAGGAACGGGTCGAGCTGGGACAGGCAGCTGCTCGCCGCGGGGGGTTTCGACTTCGGCGCGGCGCCCGTCGTGGCGTCGTCTGCCGGCGCCGAGATCGGCGTCGTCTTCGCATTCGCGGTCGCCTCCGGGGAGTCCCCGCCGCAGGACGTGAGCGACAGCGCGAGCACTGCCGTCGCCAGGCACGAGACCACCCATGCCGCCGTTCGTCCCATGCCGCCGCTTCGCATTGGCAACAGGCTAGGCGAAGGCGCGGAAGAGGTGCGCCGGTCCACCGCTTGCTGTACAAACCGGGCGATGCCGAGCTGGAGAAGGCTTGCCTCGATCGCGGTTGCGTGCGTGGCGCTGGTCCTGGCGCTCGCCCCTGCCGCGAGGGCGGTGCCGCCGCGTGCCAGCGTGCTCGTCGTCGGTGACAGCCTCGAGGAACTGACCTCGCCCCACCTGCCCGACTACCTGCCGGGGATCGAACTGACGGTCAACGCCGTCGGCGGCTCCAACACCTACGAAATCCTCGACCTCTTCGAAGAAAGCTACGACCCGTCGCAGTCGGTGATCGTCTTCGACGGCGGCACCAACGACAACCCGAACTATCCCCAGATCCTCGAAGAAAACCTGGCCAAGGTCGCGGCCACGGTCGGCGACCGCTGCATGGTCGTGCCGACGATCCACGGCTACACGGTCGAAGGCGTCGACAACCACGGCAAGAACGCCGTCGTCCACCGCTTCGCCGCCTCGCGGCCGGGGACCGAAACGCCGGACTGGGCCAGCCTGGTCAACCACGACCAGGCGCTGCTCGAACCCGACAACCTGCACCCCAGTCCGGAAGGCTCCGAACGGCGGGCGGAACTGATCGCCCAGGGGATCCTCGGCTGCCTCGCCTTCGAGGAAACGGCCGGGGTCGCGGCGCCGCCGCAGGAAACCGAAGCGGGCGCCTCCTCGGCCGAGGTCGAAACGGTGCGCTTGAAGCCGGTCGGCAAGCTGGCGTTGCGGGAAAAGACGATCCTCCAGTCGGCGACGATGGGGCTGTTCCGCGACGCGGCGATGCTGGCGCTGCTGCGCGGGCTGCTGCCGGGGGGCTGAGCGCGCCGTGCCGCCACTGCCGTTCGACCCGATCGAGGAGGCCCGCCGCCACTGGCGCGAGCGCTGGGACGAGGACGCGGCGACCGAGATGGTCGCGGTCACCTCGATCATGCGCGTCCACCAGATCCTGATGGCGCGGCTGAACGAGCTGCTGGAGCCGTTCGACCTCACCTTCCCCCGCTACGAGGCGCTGATGCTGCTCCACTTCTCGCGCCGCGGCTCGCTGCCGCTGGGGAAGATCGGCGAGCGCCTGCAGGTCCACCGGACCAGCGTCACCAACACGATCGACGGGCTCGAGAAGCTCGGCTTCGTGCGCCGGGTCCCCCACGAGTCCGACCGGCGCGCGGTCCTGGCCGAGATCCTGCCCGAGGGCCGCCGCGTCGCCGAGGCCGCGACCACCGCCCTCAACAGCGCCGACTTCGGCACCGCCCCGCTCGACGAGGACGACCTCGAAAGCCTCTTCAAAACGCTCCGCACGCTGCGCGACGGCGCTGGCGATTTCGCATGACCAGAGCGTGGTTTTTCGCTCCCAGGCTTGTGTCTTGTGAAAATACGTGGTATTCCTACTATCTGTGAGCCGCGTATCTCTCGACACCGCCGACCGTCCGTCTGAGACCGACGTCTCGGAGCTGCCGCTCCGTTTCGTCACCGCCGCCTCGCTGTTCGACGGCCACGACGCCGCGATCAACGTGATGCGGCGGCTGATCCAGGACTCCGGCGCCGAGGTCGTCCACCTCGGCCACAACCGCAGCGTCCGCGACGTCGTCCGCGCCGCGGTCCAGGAGGACGTCGACGGGATCGCGATCAGCTCCTACCAGGGCGGCCACACCGAGTACTTCAAGTACGCGGTCGAGATGCTGCGCGAGTACGGCGCCGACCACATCCGCGTCTTCGGCGGCGGCGGCGGCACGATCACCCAGCGCGAGATCGAGGAGCTGGAGCAGTTCGGCGTCGAGCGGATCTATCACCCCGAGGACGGGATGAACCTCGGCCTGACCGGGATGATCGACGACCTCGTCGAGCGGGCGAACGCGAAGCGGATCGCCTCGGCGGTCCCAGCCGCGCCCGGCAGCGCCGACGAGCTCTCGGTCGCGCAGATGCTCTCGGCGCTCGAGGACGGGATCGTCGGCGACGAGGAGCTCGGCCGCCTGCGCGAGGAGTGGCGGGCGACGGGAGCCGGGGTCCCGGTCGTCGGCGTCACCGGCACCGGCGGCGCCGGCAAGAGCACCGTCACCGACGAGCTGCTCTCGCGCTTCATGCAGCACCTGCCCGACCTGCGGATCGCGGTGCTTGCGGTCGACCCGACCCGGCGGCGGACCGGCGGCGCCCTGCTCGGCGACCGGATTCGGATGAACAGCCTCCGCCACGAGCACGTCTTCATGCGCTCGATGGCGACCCGTCGCCAGAACCTCTCGACCAGCGCCGTGCTCGGCGACGCGGTCGCCTTCCTCCGCGCCGCCGGCTACGACCTGGTGATCGTCGAGACCGCCGGCATCGGCCAGAGCGACTCGGAGATCGTCGACCTCGTCGACATCCCCGTCTATGTGATGACCAGCGAGTTCGGCGCCGCCAGCCAGCTCGAGAAGATCGACATGCTCGACCTCGCCGAGATCGTCGTGATCAACAAGTTCGACAAGCGCGGCGCCGCCGACGCGCTGCGCGACGTCCGCAAGCAGTGGCGTCGCAACCACGTCGCCTTCGAGGTCGCCGAAGACGAGATCCCGGTCTACCCGACGATCGCCAGCCAGTTCAACGATCCCGGCCTGACCCGGATGTGGCTCAACCTCTGCCGCAAGCTCGGCTTGGATGCGGGGTTCGAGCCGAGCGCGCACCAGCCGCTCGGCAACACCCTGATCCCCGGCGCCCGCGTCCGCTACCTGGCGGAGATCGCCGAGCAGGGGCGGCAGATCGACGCCGAGGTCGATCGGCTCGCCGAGCTCGCCGCCCGCGCCCAGCACCTGCACGAGGCGGCGAAGGCGGTCGGCGACAGCGCCGAGCTGCAGGCCGCCTACGAGGCGACGCTGGCCGAGCTCGGGCCCGAGGCGGTCGGACTGCTCCAGAGCTGGGACGAGCGGATCGAGTCGATCAGCGGCGAGACCTACAGCTACACGGTCCGCGGCCGCGAGATCACCGGTGCCAACTACCGCGAATCGCTCTCCGGCCAGCAGGTGCCGAAGATCGCGCCGCCGCACTTCGACGGCTGGGGCGAGCGCCTCCGCTTCCTGATGAAGGAAAACCTGCCCGGCTCCTACCCCTACACCGCCGGTGTCTTTCCTTACCGGCGCGAGGGCGAGGACCCGACCCGGATGTTCGCCGGCGAGGGTTCCCCGGAGCGGACCAACCGCCGCTTCCACTACCTCTCCCAGGGCCAGCCCGCGGCCCGTCTCTCGACCGCCTTCGACTCGGTCACCCTCTACGGGGAGGACCCGCACGAGCGGCCCGACATCTACGGCAAGGTCGGCAACTCCGGCGTCTCGATCGCCACCCTCGACGACGCGAAGAAGCTCTACTCCGGCTTCGACCTCTGCGAGCCGACCACCTCGGTCTCGATGACGATCAACGGGCCGGCGCCGATCGTCCTCGCCTTCTACCTGAACGCCGCGATCGACCAGCAGGTGGAAAAGCACCTCAAGCAGAGCGGCCAGTGGGAGGCGACCGAGCGCAAGCTCGACGAGCTCTTCGGCGACCGCCCGCGTCCCGTCTACCGCGGCGAGCTGCCGCCCGGCAACGATGGCCTCGGGCTCGGCCTGCTCGGCGTCTCCGGCGCCGACGTCGTCGACGCCGAGACCTACGCGCGGATCAAGGCGGAGACGCTGCGCACGGTCCGCGGCACCGTCCAGGCCGACATCCTCAAGGAGGACCAGGCGCAGAACACCTGCATCTTCTCGACCGAGTTCGCGTTGAAGATGATGGGCGACGTCCAGGAGTACTTCGTCGCCAACGAGGTGCGGAACTTCTACAGCGTCTCGATCAGCGGGTACCACATCGCCGAGGCCGGGGCGAACCCGATCTCCCAGCTCGCCTTCACCCTCGCCAACGGCTTCACGATCGTCGAGTACTACCTGGCGCGCGGCATGGAGATCGACTCCTTCGCGCCCAACCTCAGCTTCTTCTTCTCCAACGGGATGGACCCGGAGTACGCGGTGATCGGGCGGGTCGCGCGGCGGATCTGGGCGCGGGCGATGCGCGAGCGCTA
>DASSLT010000004.1:0-58016 GCA_035689305.1 Solirubrobacterales bacterium
GCAGCTCGGCCAGGCGCAGCTCGCCGACCCGGTTCGCGGCCTGCTGGGCGCGCAGGTCGGCGAGACGCTGGCGCGGATTGCGCATCTGGGCGGCGAGGCTCTCCAACGTTTCCTCGTCGACCGACGTCGGCTCGATCACCACGCCCTCCTCCGCAAGCGTCGTCGAGAAGGCGGGCATGCTGCCCGCGGTCGGCCCGCCGACGTCGGCGTGGTGGGCGCGACTCGCGGTGAAGCCGAGCAGCTCGCCCCCGGCGAAGACCGGCGAGATCAGGGTGATGTCGGGCAGGTGGGTGCCTCCGCGGTAGGGGTCGTTGAGGATCCAGCTCCGGGCCGGCCGCTGCTCCTCGCCGAGGACGGCGGCGACCGCGTCGGGCATCGAGCCGAGGTGGACGGGGATGTGCTCGGCCTGCATCACCAGCTCGCCGCCGGCGTCGAACAGCGCCGTCGAGCAGTCGTGGCGCTCCTTGATGTTGGCCGAGTAGGCGGAGCGGATCAGCGCCGCTCCCATCTCGTCGCAGGCGGCGCGCAGGCCGCCGATCAGGACCTGGAGGGTTATCGGGTCCATTGCCCCACGATCGTTCCGTGCTCGTCGACGCCCGCCTCCCAGCCGGGCGGCAGGACCAGCGTCGCCTCCGGCAGCTCGAAGACCACCGGCCCGATTGCCTGCGTGCCGGCGGCGGGCTCGCCGCGCAGAACCGGGGTCTCGACCCACTCCTCGCCGAAGCGGACCGGCCGGATGGTCTCCTCCAGGCGGCCGGCGGCGGCCGCGCGGGGCCGCGGTTCGGGTCCGGGGACGACGAGCGCCAGGCGGATGTCGACGAGGACCACCTCGCCGTCGGGGTCGCGGTGGCCGTAGCGATCCTCGTGCGCGGCCTCGAAGCGCTCGGCGAGGTCAGCCGGGTCCGGCTCGGCCGAGCCCGGCACCGGCAGCTCGAAGGCCTGACCGACGTAGCGCATCTCGTAGGTCAGCTCCGGTGTCGCCCCCTCGAGGTCGGCGCCGGCGCGGGCGATCATCGCCGTCACCTCGGCGGCGATCCGCTCCGCATTCAGCGCGGCGCCCGAGAGCATCACGGTGCGGGCGGTGTCGCGGCGGCGGTCGGAGGCGCAGAGACCAAGGGCAGACAGGACGCCGCCGGCACGGGGGCAGAGGATCGTCTCGATCCCGAGCTCGGCGGCGATCGCCGCCGCGTGCATCGGGCCGGCGCCGCCGAAGGGGAGGAGCGCGAACCCGCGCGGGTCGACGCCGCGCTCGACGGTGACGACGCGCAGCGCCCGCACCATCTCCTGGTTGGCGACGCGGACGATCCCGGCCGCGGTCTCGATCCGGTCGAGACCGAGGGCGGCGCCGAGCCGGTCGACGGCGGCTTCGGCGGCGGCGAGATCGAGGGCGACGCCGCCGGCCAGGCGCGAGTCGCCGGCGAGGTTGCCGAGCAGGAGGTTGGCGTCGGTCACGGTCGGCTCGGTGCCGCCGCGGCCGTAGCAGGCGGGCCCCGGCTCGGCGCCGGCCGAGCGCGGGCCGACCCGCAGGGCGCCGCCGCTGTCGCGCCACCCGACTGAGCCGCCGCCGGCGCCGACCGTGTGGACGTCGACCATCGGCAGCTGGATCACGCGGCCGTCGACCAGGCGCGAGTCGGTGCGGCGGACGACGCCGTCCTCGACCACGCAGACGTCGCAGGAGGTGCCGCCCATGTCGAAGCCGAGGGCGTTGCCGTCGCCGCTGGCGCGGGCCAGGAGGCCGGCGCCGACGGCGCCGCCGGCGGGGCCGGAGAGGACGCTCCAGGCGCCCGCCCGGGCGGCCTCCGCCGCCGGGGCGACGCCGCCGGAGGACTGCATCACCAGCGGCGCCGGCAGCCCGGCGGCCGCGGTCGCCTCGCCGAGCCGCTCCAGGTAGCGGCCGAGCAGGGGGCTGAGGTAGGCGTCGATCGCGGTCGTCGAGCAGCGCTCGTACTCGCGGAAGCGCGGCAGCACCTCGTGCGAGGCGGAGACGTGGACGCCGGGCAGGCGCTCGCGCAGCGTCGCCGCGATCCGTTGCTCGTGTCCGGGGTCGAGGTAGGAGAAGAGCAGGCAGATCGCGACCGACTCGACGCCGGCCGCCTCGAGCTCGCGCGCCAGGCGCTCGGGCTCCTCGTCGGCGAGAGCGGTGAGGACGCCGTCGGCGCCGACCCGCTCTTCGGCCTCGAAGCGCAGCTCGCGCGGGACCAGCGGCGCCGGCTTCGGCGCGCAGAGGTGGTAGAGCCGGGGCCGGTCCTGACGGCCGATCTCGAGCAGGTCGGCGAAGCCGCCGGTCGCGACCAGCGCCGTTCTCGCCCCGCGTTCCTCCAGCAGGGCGTTGGTGCCGACGGTCATCCCGTGGGCGAACGCCTCGACCTGGTCCGGCTCGGCTCCGGCCTTTGCCAGCACGGCCTCGATCGCGCGCATCACACCGCCGGACTCGGCTCCCGGGGTGGTCGGGACCTTGGCGGTGTGGACCGCGCCGCCGTCGAGCAGGACCGCGTCGGTGAAGGTCCCGCCGACGTCGACTCCGAGCAGCATCTGATCAGGCTCTCAGGTCAGGGCTCTCAGACCCATTCCTCGTGGCGGGTCGTGCCGTCGGCGGCGAGGACGACGTGGATCCCGTCGAGATCGGGGTCGGTCTCCGGGCGGTCGGCGCGCAGGTGGCCGCCGCGCGACTCGGCCCGGCCGAGCGCCGCCCGCGCGGTCGCCCCCGCCAGCGGGTAGGGGTCGGAGACGAGGCGGGCGAGGTCGTCGGGGTTCCGCATCGGCCCCGCGTAGCGCCAGACCGCGTCGCGGGTCTCGTCGGTCGGCGGGTCGAAGGCCCAGTCCGGCGGCGCCGGGCGGTTGGCGGCCGCCTCCTCCGCCAGCGCCGCGGTTGCGGCCCGGCCGCCGAAGACGAAGCACTCGCTGAGCGAGTTGGAGGCGAGTCGGTTGGCGCCGTGCAGGCCGGTGCAGGAGCACTCGCCGACCGCGTAGAGGCCGGGGACCGAGGAGCGGCCGTCGAGGTCGACGGCGACGCCGCCCATCGTGTAGTGGGCGGCGGGGGAGACCGGCACCGGCTTCGTGCGGGGGTCGAGCCCGGCCTCGGCGAGCGAGTCGAAGACGTTGGGGAAGCGCGCCGGGTCGATCCCGCGCAGGTCGAGCTCGACGTTCGGCCGCTGGTCGGCCTGCATCTGGACGAGGATCGCCGCGGTGACCGCGTCGCGCGGGGCGAGCTCGTCGGTGAAGCGCTCGCCGTCGGCGCCGAGCAGCTTCGCGCCCTCGCCGCGGATCGCCTCGGTGATCAGCAGGCCGTCGAAGCGGGTGCCCGGCAGCGCCACCGCGGTCGGGTGGAACTGGCAGAACTCGAGGTCGGCGAGGTCGGCCCCGGCGGCGTTGGCGAAAACCGGTCCGGCGCCGATCGCCCCGCGGGGGTTGGTCGTTCGCCGCCACAGCGCCGCGGCGCCGCCGGTCGCCAGCACGGTCGCTGCGGCGGCGACCTGGCCGCGATCTGTGATCACGCCGTGGCAGCGCTCGCCGTCGCTCCAGAGCGCCGTCGCCGAGGTCCGCTCCATCACCTCGATCCGCTCCTCGACTGCGGCCATCGCCGCCAGCTTCGAGGTGATCTCATGCCCGGTCTGACTGCCGCCGGAGTGGACGATGCGGCGGCTGGCGTGGCCGCCCTCGAGGCCCAGCGCCAGCCGTCCCTCGTGATCGAGGTCGAAGACGATCCCGCGCTCCTGCAGGTCGCGCACCGCCGCCGGCGCCTCCTCGACCAGGACCTGTACCGCCGAGGGCCGGCAGAGGCCGCGGCCGGCGGCGATCGTGTCGGCGGCGTGGCGCTCGGGGGTGTCGTCGGGTTCGAGCGCCGCCGCCAGTCCGCCCTGGGCCCAGAAGCTGGCACTCTGGGAAAGCGGGGTGCGGGAGACGAGGCAGACCCGGCCGCCCTGCTCGGCCGCCCGCAGCGCCGTCCACAGCCCGGCCGCGCCGCCGCCGACGACGGCGACGTCGAACTCGGCGCTTGGTTTTATCTTCCCTCCGCCTGCTTGCGGATCGAGTCGAGCTGCTCGCGCAGCCAGGCGGCGGCGCCTTCGCGCGCCCGCGCCCGCTCGTCGTCGATCGTCCGCTCGGAGTCGGAAGCCCGAGCCTCGGCGGCGGCGATCCGCTCCTCGGCGACGTCGGCCTGAGCCTCGATCTCGGTCAGCTTCTCCTCGGCGGTCGCGATCGCCCGCTCCTTCGCCTCGCGCGCCTGCTGCAGGTCTTCCTCGTGCGCGAGCCGCAGCTGCTCGAGGTCGCGGTCGGCCTCCGCCCGCAGTTTCTCGAGGTCCGCCTCGAGCGCCCTGATCTCCGCCTCGGCCCGCTGTTCGGCCTGGCTCGCCTGGCTGGCGGCCGCCTCCAGCCTGCGTTCTGCCGCTTCGACCTGGGTGCTGAGGCTTGCGGGGGGCCCGCCTGGTTCGGCGCTCATCCTGGCCCCAATCTAATACGGGGTGCCGACCACGTCACTGTAGGCCTCGATCACCCGCTCGGCCATCGGCCCTGCGCCGAGCGAAGCGGCGCGCGCGGCGCCCTCGACCCGAGGGTCGGCGGCGTCGAGGTGGCGGGCGGCCAGCGCCGCCCAGCTCTCGGCCTCGAACGGGGCACAGAGACAGCCCTCGATGCCGCCCAGCGCGTAGGGGGAGATGCCGACCGGGGTCGAGAGGACGGGGACGCCGCAGGCCAGGGCCTCGATCGCGGCCATCCCGAACCCCTCGTACTCGGAGCTGACGAGGACGGCGGCGGCGGCGTTGATCCAGAGCGGCATCCGCTCGGGCTCGATCGAGCCGCCGCTGAGCAGGTCGGCGCCGCAGCGCGCGGCGACCTCGGTGGCGCGGTCGTGGCGCTTCTCCGGCCGGGCCGGGTTGGCGGGAAAGAAGAGGTAGCGCCCCTCGGGGTCGAGGCCGAGCTGGCGCCGCGCCTCGGCCCGCGGCAACGGCCCGAAGCGGTCGAGGTCCGGCCCGCAGGGAAGGACCGCCGAGCCGGGCACCGGGGGCAGGCCGGGGCGGCCGTCCTCCGCTGCGAACAGGGCCCGCGAGACGGCGGCGACGAGGTCGACGCGCCAGGCGAGGCGGCGGGAGAGCGGCCCGACGACACCGTGGCGGACGTCGGTGCCGTGGAAGGTGACGATCAGCGGCGCCGCTCCGGCCAGCTTCGCGCACCAGCCGGCGAGCCCGTAGTGGGCGTGGACGAGGTCGAAGCGCTCGCGCTTCAGCAGCGCCCGCAGCCGGCGCGTGGCCGGGATGTACTCGTTGCGACCGGGGGGGAAGCTGAAGACGTCGACCTCGACGCCGCGCTTGCGGACCTCGTCGATCTGGTCGCGGACCCAGCGCCCCAGCTGCGGCCGCGTCTCGTCCGGCTCGAAGTTGGTGACGACGAGGACGCGCACCCGCGTGAGGGTATCCGCGATGGCCTGGCCGCGACCGGAGTCAGCTCGGGCAGCTACTAGCCGCGAGCGCGCGGCACCGGCATCTGGACCAGGCCGAGCCCGACCACTTCGACCTCTTCGCCGGGAGCGCAGGCGGCGATGTCGTGTTCCTCCCTCCGCAGGCGCCGCTGCAGGATTGCCAGGGCCGGCAGGCCGATCGCGGCCGGAACGGCCAGCAGCATGCCGCGGTAGGCAAGTACGGCTACGGCGGCGTCGGTGGCGTCGACCCCGTAGAGGATCAGGGCGCCGATCAGGCCGAGGTCGAGGCCGCCGATCCCTCCCGGCAGCGGCACCAGGCCACCGAGCTGGCCGACGATGTAGGCGAGCAGCAGCGCGTCGAGCGGCGGCAGTGGGTTGCCGAAAGCCGGGAAGCAGACGCCGAGGACGGCGACGTCGAAGAGCATGTAGCCGGCCGAGCCCAGGATCACGGCCGGTGATCGGAGCAGGCCGACCGCCTCCTCGACACCGTCTCCGATCGCGCTCAGGATCGCTTGGGTCCTGGGCCGGGAAGAGCTGGCGCCCAGCGCCCGGGCCGCCGCTCCGGCGCTCAGAGCGAGAGCGATGGCGCCGATCCCGACGACGACGGGGACGGCGCCGAGGAGCGGGTCGGAGGGTCCGGACATCAGGCCACTGGCCAGGGCGAGGCCGCCGAGGACGAGGAAGCCGACGTTGGCGAGGCTCGTCAGCAGGAAGAAGGCGACCGTCCGCCGCGCGATCTGGCCGCCGGGGAGGCCGCCGCGGCGCAGGATCCAGCCGCCGAGCGCAAGGCCGCCGGCGCCGCCGACCGAAAGCAGCGAATTGGCTGCCTGCTCGGTGAGCCCGATCTCGGTGCTGGTGCGCCAGCTCATCCGAGTGCAGAAGACGGCGCGGAAGACGACCACGTAGGAGGCGCATGAGAGCAGCTCGAGGCCGATTCCGAGCAGGAGCCAGGGCACCTTGCCGCCCTTGAAGCTCTCCCGGAGAGAGCCCAGCCCCGGCAGCAGCACGACCAGTGCCACCACCGCCAGCACGACCCCGCCGACGATCAGCAGCGAACGCCGCAGTCGCCGTCCGGAGAAGTCCTCGGGCAGCGGCTCGGCATCGACCTCAGTCGGTTCGAGGTAAGTGACCTTGATGCAGTGACTCTAGGCTCAGGCGAGTCGCACCGGCAGCGTCTTCAACTGGTTGAGGAAGGCCGATTCGACGAAGACGGGGCGGCCGTCGAGCTCCATGTTCGGGTAGCGCGCCAGCGTCTCCTCGAAGAGGATCTTCAGCTCGAGCCGGGCGAGGGCGGTGCCGAGGCAGAAGTGGCGGCCGCCGGCGCCGAAGGCCTGGTGCTCGGGGTTGCGGGTGACGTCGAAGCGGTCGGGGTCCTCGTAGCGAGTTTCGTCGCGATTGGAAGAGACGTACCAGAGCACGACCTTGTCGCCGTCCTTGATCTCCTGGCCGTTGAGTTCGGTGTCGCAGGTGGCGGTGCGGCGGAAGTGGGCGAAGGCCGGGAACATCCGCAGCGACTCCTCGACCGCGCTCGGGATCAGCGAGGGGTCGTCGAGCAGGAGCTGGCGCTGGTCGGGGTGTGCGATCAGGGCCCGCATGCCGCTCGCGTAGGTCGCCTTGGTGCTGTCGTTGCCGGCGGCCATCAGCAGGAAGAAGCCCATCACGATCTCGTGATCCTCGAGCCGCTCGCCTTCGACTTCGGCGTGGACGAGGACGCTGGTCAGGTCGTCGGTGGGGTTCTCCCGTCGTTCGGCGATCAGCTTGTTGCAGTGCTCGAAGATTTCCGGCACGGTCTTCTCGATCGCGCCCTCGACGCCGTCGGGGTTGAGGTCGGGGTCTGAGGCGCCGAGCGCGCCGTTCATCAATTTCGCCCACATCTCGTCGTCCTCGGGCGGGATCCCCATGAAGCTGCCGATCACCCGCGAGACGGCGACCTGGCCGACATCGTTGACCAGCTCACAGGTGTCGCGGCCCTCGAGCCGGTCGAGCGCGTCGATCACGATGCGGCGAATCTCCGGCTCGTGAGCCGCGATCCGCTTCGGCGTGAAACCGGCCTGGAAGAGGGCCTTGACGCGGTCGTGCTTGGGCGGGTCCATGCCGATGAACATCGCCCGCATCAGCTCCAGCGGGAAGCCGGCGGTGACGGCGACGATGCCGCCCTTTTCGGAGGAGTAGGTCTGCCAGTCGCGGCTGACGGCGTGGACGTCGTCGGCGGTCGTGATCGACCAGAAACCGGCCGATTCGGGGAACTCGGGGACGTGCGAGGTCCAGTGGACCGGGCACTCGTTGCGCATCCGTTTGAAGAGATCGTGGGGCGGGCCGTCCGGCCACCGCTCGCGGTCGATCAACAGCACTTCGTCGAGGCTCTCCTCGCTTACGCCCATCGTCTCCTCCTCCGCTCGGGGGTGCGCCGACATAGTAACTGGCTGGCTGGCCAGTTTTTTCTGGGGAGAGCCACTCCGGTCGGTTGCGGTTTTGGCGACCAACCCGCCGGCTGTAATCGTCGGCGATGCACGCCCGCGCCGAGCAGGCCGCAGACCTTCGCGACACGGTCGTGGTCCTGCTCGCGCTCTCGGCCGGGGCGGTGGACGCGATCAGCTTCTTCGGCCTCGGGGGTGCCTTCGCCGCCAACATGACCGGCAACGTCGTCCTCCTCGGCGCCGTCGCCGGCGGCTTCACCCACGCCCTGCTGCGCTCCGGCGCCGCGCTCGTCGGCTACGTGGCCGGCGCTTACGCGGCGGCGCGCTGGGTCCGGCAGGGAGGGGAGGACTTATGGTCCGGGCGGATGACGCGCGGCCTCGTCGTCATCGCCGCGGCCGAGGTCGCCGTCCTCATCGCCTGGCTCGCCGCCGACGCTCGGCCGGGCTTGGCGGGGCAGGCGGCGATGCTCGGCGCCTTCGCGCTGGCGATGGGAGCGCAGGGGGCGCTTGCGCACCGGCTCGGGCTCGGCGGCGTCACCACCACCTACGTGACCGGCACCCTGACCGGGTTCGTCGACGAGCTGGCGACCGACTCGGGCAGCGGCCGCAACCGAGCGCAGCGGTTGAGCATGGTCCTGGCGCTGGCAATCGGCGCCGGTCTCGCCTCGCTGCTCGTTTTCCAGGCACGGGAGGCGGCGGCGTTCCTGCCGCCGACGCTGACGATCGCCGCCGTGCTTCTCGCCGGCAGTTACAGAGGGTCTCGCGAGTAGTCCGCAAGTCGTGCGTCCTGCGTCTTGTTCGGTGCGTCGCGGCACCTGAGCATCGCCTCCCCAAACGAGAAAGGAGGAAGCGATGCTCTACGCGCTGATGGGCTACCTGCACGCAGTGCTCGGCCTGGCCCAGGACCGTGCGGCCCGGCGGGTGCGGCTGATCCGCCGCTTGGCCGGCGGCGAGGCGGGGCAGGGGACGGTCGAGTACGTCGGCCTGATCCTGCTGGTCTCGCTGCTGATGGTTGGGATGGTCGCGGCGATGAAGGGGTTCAACGGCAAGCAGGGGACCGAGCTCGCCGACGTGATCGTCAACAAGATCAAGGAGGCGGTCGACAAGGTCGCCTTCAAATGAGATCGAGGCGCGCCGGGCGGGGGCAGCCTGGCCCGGTGTGCCGATCTGTGTGATCACAAGACGCTGCCGGTCGGCGACCTCGAGCGGTCGCTGGCCGAGGCGTCAGCCTCGTCCCCGGCGGGCCGCCGGCACGCGCCGGTCGAAGACACGTAGCCAGCCGCCGCCATCAATTGCACTATTTCTAAATGTCGTTACAATTGTCGGCACATTAGTTCTGCGACCACGGAGGAACCAAATGGCCGTTGTGGGGATAAGACAGCTGTCCCGCGAGACTTCCAAGGTCATTCAGCAGTTCGAGGAGACCGGCGAGCCGCTGATCGTCACTCGAGAGGGCCGACCGATCGGCGCCTTGATGCCGGTCGATCAGGCCCAGTTGCAGGACATCGTCCTCGCCACCGCGCCAAAGTCCCTGGAGCTGCACGAGCAGGCAAAGGCAGATCTGGCTGAAGGGCGGACGCTCTCTCTGGCCGAGGCGGCCGCTGAGCGGGGCATCGAGCTGCCCCCTCGGGAGTCAGACGTCGCTGCGGAGGAGGCGGAGGTTGGTCCTGAGCTCGTGGCCGGGGAGTTGGCGCAGCTGCAGAGCGTCTTCAGTGAGGCGGGCACGATAGTGGCCGACGTCAACAGGGAGGCGGGGGCGCTCAGCGAGGACGCGCTGGCGACGATCCGCGAGACCGCGCACGAGGAGCCCGCACCCGGCGAGGTGCGTGAAGTGTCTGAGTTGACCGCGAGCGTCTATGGCCGGTATTTCCGGCAGAACCTGACCAGGAGGCTCGCGAGGGGCGAAATCAGGCAAGCGGTTGAGGCGTCTCACCGTCAGACGCGGAATGTCATCCTGACGACGATGGGCAGGTCGCTGGCGCGTCGCGGCGAGCTCTCAATCGATGGCTACGTTGGCTCGCTGCAGGGCGTAGAGACGACCTTGACGAGTGGGATCGAGGACGAAGAGGGAAAACGACCGGAGGCTGTTTCAGACGTTGTCAATGCTGAGTGGCATCATTCCGCCGGCTCTTGACCTCGTCTTCGAGGCCGCGATAGGCGATCAGGACGACACTGAGGAGCGCGCCGATCCCGCCCGCGAGGGTAATCGCGAAGAGCGCTCGATAAAGGCCGGGATGAAGGGTCGGGTTGAGCGCGAGAACCGCTGCCCCGGCGCCGAGGGCGACGTAGGTCAGCGTTCCGGCGATTATCAAGCGTTGCGCGTTGAGCTCGCGCAGTGAGCGCAGCTCGATCGCCAGCGCGACCAGCAGGGTGACGATGATCTGGCCGGTGGTCGAGAAAAGGGAGGAATAGCTGGACGCAGTCGCCGCGTCGATGTGGGGGGCGAATAGGTAGGCGGCACCGAGGACGACGACACTTGCCACCAACGGCACCAGGAACCCGACCCCGGCATCGGCTCGGCCGAGAGGCTTCAGCCTCGTCTTCGCTCCCTCCGTCAGTCCGGCTCGTGTGACTGGGGGCGGCTCGGGTGGTAGCTCGCTCATTTACCTGCCTTCGGCCCGTTCTTCGGCCTGCACGCGCGCCTCTTCACGCGCCGCATACGCTTCCAGTTCGCCCCACCACTGCTTGATCCCGGACGCCTCTCGCACGAACTCGATTACCGCGACTGCGCCGGTCGGTGCCTCCTCCACGAAGAAGATGGCGGTGTAAGCGCCGAGGTCGGCCTTTCTCCGCGTCGACTCGCTCACCTGCCAGGGAAGCGCCGGACAATCGTCCTCGGCCATTTCGGGGATGAGGTCGAGTTCTCCGAACAGCATCGGCTCGATCTTGCCGTTGATCGTGCGCAGGTCCTCGTCCGCTTGCTGCGAGAGCCTGATCCCCTGCGCCAGTGCCATGGCGGAGGATTATCTGGGTAATGAAGAATCGACGTGTAAAACCGCTGGGGGGTGCCCCTCGGGCGGCGGCTTCGTCGACGGCGTGAAAGACTCGCGCGATGCCAGCCTCCCGTAGCTACGACCGCGCCCCGGCCGACATCCGACCGGTCACCATCGATCCCGGCTTCGTCGAAAGCGCCGACGGGTCCTGTCTGATCTCGGTCGGCAAAACCCGGGTGATCTGCACCGCTTCCGTCAACGAAACCGTGCCGCGCTGGATGCAGGGCCGCGGGACCGGTTGGGTCACCGCCGAGTACGCGATGCTGCCGGCCTCGACCGGGGATCGCAAGCAGCGCGACATCTCGAAGGGCAAGCAGGACGGTCGGGGGGTCGAGATCCAGCGCCTGATCGGCCGCTCGCTGCGCGTCGTCGTCGACTTCAAGGCGCTCGGCGAACGCAGCGTCTACGTCGACTGCGACGTGCTCGAAGCCGACGGCGGCACCCGCTGCGCCTCGATCACCGGCGGCTACGTGGCACTGCGCCAGGCCTTCCAGCGGCTGCTCGACCGCAAAGCGATCGAGACGATGCCGCTGACCGGCTCGATCGCCGCGATCAGCGTCGGCATGGTCGACGGCCGCGCCCTCTGCGACCTCGACTACAACGAGGACTCGACCGCCGAGGTCGACGCCAACGTCGTCATGACCGGCGACGGCGGCCTCGTCGAGGTGCAGGCGACGGCGGAGCGGACTCCGCTCTCGCGCGCCTCGCTGGACGAGCTGCTGGCGCTGGCCGAGGGCGGTATCGCCCGCCTGCGGGAGGTGCAGGAGAGAGTCGAGTGATCCTCGCGACCGGCAACCGCCACAAGGTCGCCGAGATGCGGGAACTGCTGCCGGGCCTGGAGCTCGAGCCGCTGCCGGCGGGCTTCGAGATGCCGCCCGAGGACGGCGACAGCTTCGAGGCCAACGCCCTGATCAAGGCCCGCGCCGCGCACGCGGCGGCAGGCGGGGGGCAGGCGGTGCTCGCCGACGACTCCGGGATCGAGGCCGAGGATCTCGGCGGGGCGCCGGGGATCTACTCGGCCCGCTACGCCGGGGTCGACGTCGGCGACGAGGTCAACCTCGCGAAGCTGCTGCGCGAAGTCGACGCCGTTGATGGCGACCGGCGGGCCGCCTACGTCTGCGTCCTGGCGCTGATCGATCCCGACGGGAGCGAGTACACCTTCGAGGCTCGCTGCGAGGGACGGCTGCTGCACGAAGGCCGCGGCAGCGGTGGCTTCGGCTACGACCCCGCCTTCGTCCCCGACGACCTCGCCTCCGGCGACGATCGGACGATGTCGGAGATCACCCCTGAGGAGAAGAACGCGATCAGCCACCGCGGCCGCGCCGCGCGGATGCTGGCCGCGCACCTGGGGATGACCACCGGGGTCTAGGGATGTTCAACAGCAAACGCGGAGCCGCCGGCCTCTCGATCGCCTCGAACACGATCCTGATCGCGATCAAGCTGGCGGCCGGCGCGCTCACCGGCTCGATCGCGATCATCACCGAGGCGGTTCACTCGTTGATCGACCTGGTCGCCTCGGTTATCGCCTACTTCTCGATCCGCGCCGCCGACGAGCCGGCCGACGCCGAGCACCCCTACGGCCACGAGAAGGTCGAAAACCTCGCCGCCGCGATCGAGGGGATGCTGATCCTGGTCGGTGCCGGGGTGATCGTCTACGAGGCGACCCACCAGCTCGTCGTCGGCACCACGGTCGAGCGGCTCGGGATCGGCATCGCGGTGATGGGCTTCTCCGTCGTCGCCAACCTCGGCGTCTCGACGGTGCTCTCGCGGCAGGCGAAGGCGACCGAATCGCAGGCGCTGGAGGGTGACGCCGCGCACCTGCGCACCGACGCGATGACCTCGGCCGGCGTTCTCTTCGGCCTGCTCCTGGTCCAGATCACCGGCGACGCGGCGTTCGACCCGATTACGGCGCTGGTCGTCGCCGTGGCGATCGTCTGGGCCGGGTTCCGGATCCTGCGCCGCTCCTCGGCGGTGCTGGTCGACGAAGCGCTGCCGGACGCGGAGATGGACCGGATCGAGGCGGCGATCGCCGCCGCCCGCACCCCCGAGGTAGCCGGCTACCACAAGCTGCGCGCCCGTCGCGCCGGCAGCCGCCGCCACATCGACCTCCACGTCCAGTACCGCTCCGGCACCAGCCTCGAGCGCGCCCACGAGCTCGCCCACCTGATGCGCGACTCGATCGAGGGCGAGATCCCGCAGGCCGAGGTCCTGATCCATGTCGAGCCCGAGACTTCGTTCCGTGAAGACGAGGGCGAGGGCCCCTACCGGTCCGGTTGAGCTACTCCTCGGACGGGGATTTGTAGGCCGGCGGCAGCAGGTTGACGGCAGCGGCGAGGCCGACGGCGATCAGGGTGATCGTGTAGCCGGTGTAGCCACTGAGGGCGAAGAGGATCGCGGCGATCGCGCAAACGGCCACGACCGTGATCCAAGAGGCTCGTGCCAGGGTCATCGGTCGGTATCTTCGCCGAGATGGAAGACGCCGCCACCACCGCCCTCGCCCCGGGCGATTCCGCGCAGGCGGCACTGGCCTTCTTGACCGAGATGTCGCCGGACCTGCGCGGGGCCGCGATTCTCGCCGGCGAGGGCACCGTCCTCGCCGCCTCGGGCGAGCCGAGCCGCTGGGGCGAGGATGCCGCGGCCCTGTTCGCGATCGCCGACGCCGCCGGCGACGAGCCGGTCGAGCAGGTCCACGTCGCGACCGAGCAGGGGGAGGTCTTCGCCCTCCGCCACGCCGGTTTCGTCGCCGTTGCCGTCGCCGAGCGCTTCGCGCTCGCTTCGCTGCTCTTCTTCGACATGCGCTCGACCCTGCGCAACCTCGCCAAGGGAGGTGGGGGATGACGCCGCCGAAGCCGCACCGGATCCTGCTCGACCGCGTCTCCGGCTACGCCGACGAGGCCGCCGCCTACATGCGCCGGCGGCGCATCGCCCGCCGTCCCTTCGCCCGCCTCTATTACGCCAACGGTCGCAGCGCCGACCACGCTCGCGACTCCGACTCGGGCGCCGAGCTGTTCGTCGCCGCCGGCCGCCTGATCGAGGTCGCGGGGAAACGGAAACCGAAATGAGCGAGCTGCTCGACCCGGCCGTCGCCGAGCGCGTCCTCGCTCGTGCCCTCGCTAACGGGGGTCGCTTCGCCGAGGTCTTCGCCGAACGCCGCCAGGGGCTGACGATGGCGGTCGACGAGTCGCGGATCGAGTCGGTCCAGTCAGGGGCCGAGGAGGGCGCCGGCGTGCGGGTCGTCGAGGGCGGCACCACCTACTTCGCCCACGTCGACGGGCTCGACCCGGCCGACCTCGAACGCGCCGCCGACGAAGCCGCCTCGGCGCTGCGGGGCGAGCGGGCGGAGCCGCGTGAGCTGCGGGCGCGGGCCGTCGAGCCGATCCCGATCGCGGTCCGGCCCGAGGACGTCAGCGCCGAGCGCAAGGCCGAGCTGCTGCGCGAGCTCGACCAGCGCGGCCGCGGCAAGGGCGCCGAGATCACTCAGTTCAACGCCTCCTACGCCGAGGCCCGGCGCCAGATCACCCTTGCCAACTCCGACGGGCTGCTGAGCGGCGACGACCGCACGCGGACCCGGATCGGCGCCCAGGCGGTCGCCCGTCGCGGCGACGCGGTCGAGACCGGGGCCGAGACCCTCGGCGCCCACCGCGGCTTCGAGCTGCTCGAAGACGATCCCGGCCAGATCGCCGAGCAGGCGGCCGCCAAGGCATTGACCCTGCTCGACGCCGGCCCCGCCCCCTCGGGCTCGATGCCGGTCGTCGTCGGCGGCGGCTTCGGCGGCGTCCTCTTCCACGAGATGACCGGCCACGGGCTCGAGGCCGACCACATCCAGAAGGGGGCCAGCGTCTACGTCGGCAAGCTCGGCGAGCAGGTCGCCCAGCCCCTCCTCAACGCCTTCGACGACGGCCGCCTGCCGAGCGAGTGGGGCAGCGACGCGATCGACGACGAGGGGGCGCCGACGCAGAAAACGCAGGTGATCGAGGACGGCCGCCTCGTCGCCTATCTCTACGACCACCTGACGGCCGAGCGCGACGGTGTCGCCTCGACCGGCAACGGCCGCCGCGAGAGCTTCCGCCATCTGCCGATCCCGCGCATGACCAACACCTATATCGCTCCCGGCGACGCCACCCCGGAGGCGATGATCGCCGAGGTCGAGCGCGGCTTCTACGCGGTCTCCTTCGGCGGCGGCCAGGTCGACCCGGCCACCGGCGACTTCGTCTTCGGCGTCTCCGAGGGTTATCTGATCGAGGGCGGCACGGTGACCCGGCCCTGCCGCGGCGCAACCCTGATCGGCAACTGCCTGGAGGCGCTCGCGGCGATCGACGCCGTCGGCGAGGACTTCTTCATGAAGACCGGGATCTGCGGCAAGGGCGGCCAACGGGTGCCGGTCGGGACCGGCCAGGGCCACGTCCGGGTCGGGGCGATGACGGTCGGCGGGACCGAACTGTGAGGCGGAGCGACCGAACGTCACGATCTGATTCTTCGTGAGGGAGCGAAGCCGAACATTTATATGACCGAACTCTCCAAAATCGCCCAAGACACGGTCGAGGCGGCGCTCGCGGCCGGCGCCGGTGAGGCCGAGGCCTATGCCGCGCGCGACAGCGGCCGCGAGGTGCGGGTCCACGGCGGCGAGGTCGAGAGCCTGACCGCGGCAACCCAGAGCGGAATCGGTGTCCGAGCCTGGATCGGGCACCGGGTCGGGTACGCCTACGGGACCGACTTCTCCGCCGGCGGGGTCGAGGAGATCGCCGCCCGCGCCGCCGCCGCCGCGGCCGTCGCCGACGAGGACGAGTTCGCGGCGCCGCCGGCGCCGGCCGAGGTCGAGGCGCTCCCCGGCCTCAGCGATCCGGAGCTGGCGACGACGCCGGCCGACGAGCTGGCGGCGCTGGCGCTCGCGGTCGAGCGCACCGCGCTCGCCGCCGACCCCCGGATCGCCGGCGTCGAGCAGGCCGTCTACGCCGACTCCGCCGAGCGGGTCGCGATCGCCTCCTCCGCCGGTGTCGCCGGCGAGTACGAGAGCTCCAGCTGCTTCGCCTACCTGACCGCGCTCGCCGAGGGGGACGGGGCGCGCGAGACCGGGCTCGGGTTCGGCCTCGGGCGCGGGCCCGGCGACCTCGACCCCGAGGCGGTCGGCGCCGAAGGGGCGGAGCGGGCGCTCTCGATGATCGGCGCCGGCAAGCCCGAGTCGCGCTCCTGCCCGGTCGTCCTCGACCCGACCGTCGCCGCCAGCTTCGCCGGCCTGATCGGTGGCGGCCTCGGCGCCGGCGCCGTCCAGCGCGGGCGCTCCCCCTTCGCCGGCCGCCTCGGTGAGGAGCTGGCCAGCGACGCCCTGCTCCTCTTCGACGACGGCCGCGACCCCGAAGGATCGGCCTCGGCGCCGTTCGACGGCGAGGGCGTGCCGCGGCGGCGCACGGCGCTGATCGAGAACGGGCGCCTGCAGGCGTTCCTCTACGACACCTACACCGCCAACCGCGAGGGCGGCGCCTCGACCGGATCGGCGGCGCGCAGCGGCTACCGCTCGTTGCCGGGAGTCGCGGCCTCGAACCTGATCGTGGCGCCGGGAGAGCTGCCGCTGGTCGGCCTTCTCAGCGAGGCCGGGGACGGGGTCTTCGTCACCGACGTCGCCGGCCTGCACTCGGGCGTCAACCCGGTCACCGGCGTTTTCTCGGTCGGCGCCTCAGGGCGCGCGATCCGCGGCGGCGAGCTGGCCGAGCCGCTGCGGGAGTTCACGATCGCTGGTGATCTGATCTCGATGCTCGGCGCCGTTTCGGCGGCTGGTTCGGAGTCTCGCTGGGTTCCCTTCGGCGGCTCGGTCAGCACGCCGCCGCTGCTGATCGCGGAGATGGCGATCAGCGGTTCGTGACATTTGGCTCGTGACCTGCGTTTCTTACGCCCGAAGCCACTGTTAGGTTGTCCGCATCTTCAACCCCGAGGAGGATTCTCGACGTGACCAAGGCTGAGTTTCTGGACCAACTGGCAGGCGACGAGCGGCTGGGCAGCAAAAAAGCCGCCAGTGACGCTGTTGACGCTGTGCTCGACGCGATCACCGGCGCTCTGAGCTCCGGCGACGAGGTCAGCTTCACCGGCTTCGGCAAATTCCATGTCGCCGAGCGTGGCCCCCGACAGGGCGTCAACCCCCGCACCGGCGAGCGCATCACGATTCCGGGCGGCAAAGTCCCCCGCTTCTCGGCCGGCTCGGCCCTGAAGACCAAAGTCAAGGGCGGCTGATTCCCAGCTCGTTCGCTGATCGGCTTGCGGCGCTGGTAGACGAGCGCCGCAGCCAGATCTGCCTTGGTCTCGACCCCGACCCGGCCAAGCTGGCCGGGGAGGGGCGGGCGCCGTCGAGTTCCGGCGCCACCCCCGCCGAGCAGGCGGGGGCCGCGGTTCTCGCGCATTGCCGCGACCTGATCGAGCGCGCCGGCCCCGCCTGCGTTGCGGTCAAGCCCCAGCTCGCCTGCTTCGAGCGTCTCGGCGCCCCCGGCTGGGCGGCGCTGGCGGCGGTCATAGCCGCAGCCCAGGAAGCCGGCCTGCTGGTCGTCGCCGACGGCAAGCGCGGCGACGTCCCGGTCACCGCCGCCGCCTACGCGCAGGCCCTGGTCGGTGAGACGCCGACGCCCTGGGGGCCGGTCGCCGGCCTCGGCGCCGATGCCTTCACCGCCAACCCGCTGCTCGGACGGGATGCGCTGGAGCCGCTGATCGCCGCCGCCGCCGAGGCCGGCGCCGGGGTCTTCGCCCTGGTCCGGACCAGCAACCCGGGCGCCGCCGACGTCGAGGACCTGCCGGCCCCCGACGCCCCCCTGCACGAGCGCCTGGCCGGGCTCGTCGACGAGCTCTCCGAGCGCTTGCTCGGCGAGGGCGGCTTGAGCGGGATGGGCGCCGTCGTCGGCGCCACCGAGCCCGAGCACATCGGTCGCCTGCGGGAGCTGATGCCGCGCTCGGTCTTCCTCATCCCCGGGGTCGGCGCCCAGGGCGGGCAGCCGCAGTTGCTGGGGGCGGCCTTCAGCGCCGGCCGCGCCTCGGCTCTCGTCGCCGCTTCGCGGGGGATCGCCGCCGATCCGGACCCGGCCGCCGCAGCCGAGCGCCTGCGCGCCACGGTCTGGGAGATATCGACCAGCTGACGACGCCCCTCGCGACTACGATCACCGCTCCCGACCCGGCCCTCGAACAGATCCTGCCCCAGCTCGATGAAGAAGCGCAGAAGCATCATCGCCCGTCTCCTCGCCGTCCTCGCCCTGGTCGGGGCGATCGTCGCGCTCGTGATCCTGATCCCGGCGGCGCTCAAGGACAACAACGACGACTCGAAGCAGAGCTCCAACCATCCGGCCAAGCAGCAGCCGAAAAAACAGCGGACCAAGGCGAAGACCTACGTAGTCGAAACCGGCGACACCCTGATCGGGATCGCGCACAAGACCGGCGTCCCGATCTCCGAAATCCGGGCCCTGAACCCGGAAATCGATCCCCAGATCCTGATCGCCGGCGAGACGCTGAAACTCCGGTGAGTGCACAAATCGCCGCGGTGGCCGCCGGTTGTTCGAGTCCGCGGCGATTTGTGCGCGAACCCCCATGTTGAGGGCCGGAGCCACGGCGCTGTTGGCGGTCTGCGCCCTGCTCGCGCCCGCGGGCGCGAGCGCTGCGAAGGAAGCGATCGGGCCGGCCGAAGTGGTCGCAGCGGCGCCGCCGGCCAAGCCGCCGGAAAAGAAGAAGAAGCCGAAGACCCCGGGTCCGCCGGTCGAAGGCCGGGCCTGGGCTCTGATCGACGGCCGCACCGGCGACGTCATCCTCTCCCACAACGGCGCCGCGCGGCTGCCGATCGCGAGCACGACGAAGCTGATGACCGCCTACGTGGCGATCAAAGACATGCCGCTCGACAAGATCGTCCGCGCCCAGCCCTACGACGCCGAATACGGCGAGTCGCTGCTGGGGATGCGGACCGGCCAGGAGATCAGCGTCCGCGACCTGATCTACGGCCTGATCCTGCGCAGCGGCAACGACGCCGCCCACACCCTGGCGATCTCCGCCGCCGGCTCGACCGGGGCTTTCGTCGCCCAGATGAACCGCTACGCCGCAGCCCTCGGCCTCAGTGACACCCACTACGCGAACCCGGTCGGGCTCGACCAGAAGGGCAACTACTCGAGCGCCCGCGACCTGGCGACGCTGACCCGGCACCTGCTGCGGATCCCGGCCTTCGCCAAGATTTCAAACTCACGCGAAGCGACCCTGCGCAGCGTCCATCCCCAGCGCAAGATCAAGACGATCAACGAGCTGCTGGAAATGGCGCCCTGGGTGACCGGCGTCAAGACCGGCCACACCTGGGGAGCGCTCTACGTCCTCGTCGGCTCCGGTCGCAGGGACGGAGTCGAACTGATCTCCGACGTGATCGGCGCCCCCAGCGACGAAGCCCGCTTCGACGGCAACCTGGAGCTGCTCGAATACGGCTTCGACCAGTACCACGAGCGGCGCCCGGTCCGCGCTGGCCAGGAACTGGCCGACGCCGAGATCGAGTACTCCGGCGGCGAGCTGCCGCTGCGGGCGGCCCGCACGGTCGAGGTCGGCGTCCGCAAGGGGGAAGACGTCCAGGTCGACGTCCGGGCGCCCGGGGAAGTCGAGGGCCCGATCGAGCGCGGCGCCGTGCTCGGCCGGGCGACGGTCCTGCTCGACGGCCGCCCGGTCGCGACGGTGGCGCTGCGGGCCGGCCGCCAGGTCCCCGCCGCCAGCACTTTCGACCGCGTTCGCGGCTTCGTCGGCGACCACCCGATACCTATCGCGATCGCGATGTTCGTGATACTCATGGGCGGGGTATTGCTGTTGCGCTTGATGCACCGCAGACGACGAAGAGGAAGCTGAAACGGGTGGACCTCCAGTGATCCTGACCGTGACCCTGAATGCGGCCGTCGACAGGACCGTGGCGGTGCCGAATTTCCGGCTCGGGCGGCGCCATCGCGCGGTCGAGAGCCGCACCGTCGCCGGCGGCAAGGGCATCAACGTCGCCCGCGCCCTCAGCCTGCTCGGACGGCCGGTGATCGCGACCGGTTTCGTCGGCGGCCCGACCGGGACCCGCGTGCTCGAACAGCTCCACGACGAGTCCGTCCTCACCGACTTCATCCGGATCGCCGCCGAGACCCGGATCAACCTGGCCGTGATCGACCCGACCTCGGGCGACCAGACCGAGATCAACGAGCGCGGCCCCGCGGTCAGCCCGGAGGAGGTCAAGAAGCTGTTCGAACGGATCGCCTACCTCGCCGGTGGCGCCAAGATCTGCGTCCTCGCCGGCTCGCTGCCGCCGGGTGCCGGCGACGACCTCTACGCGCGGCTGATCGCCGACCTCGGCCGCCGCGGCGTCCCCGTCGTCCTCGACGCCGAGGGCGAGGCGATGCTGGAGGGCGTCCGCGCCGGCGCCGCGATGATCACCCCGAACGAGCGCGAGGCCGAGGAGCTGGTCGGCCAGGAGTTCGCCGACGGCTCCGACCTTGCCCAGGGCCTGGTCGAGCTGACCCGCCTCGGCGCCGCCGAGGCGGCGATCACGCGCCCGGAAGGCTGCGTCGCTTCGGTGGGAGAGGGCGCGGAGCGGCGCCTGCTCGAGGTCCACACCGAACCGCTCGAGCCGGTCTCCACGGTCGGCTCCGGCGACGCGTTCGTCGCCGGCTACGTCGCCGCCCGCTACGAGGGCCGCTCGGCCGAGGATTGCCTCGCCTACGGCGTCGCCTGCGGCGCCGAGTCGACCCAGCACTTCGGCGCCGGCACCGTCGACCGCAACCAGGTCGAGCGGCTGCTCGGAGAGGTCGCCGTCCACGATTTGGAGGTCCCCGCGGAAGTGTAATCTGGCTAGTTCACACGCCAGCCCTGGAGGACTCACTTGGAAATCGAAATTGGTCGCGGCAAGAAAGGGCGGCGCGCATACGGATTCGACGACATCGCCATCGTCCCGTCGCGTCGTACCCGCGATCCTGACGACATCGACATCAGCTGGACCCTCGGTCCCTACCGCTTCGACATCCCCCTGCTCGCTTCGGCGATGGACGGTGTCGTCAGCCCCGACACGGCGGTTCTGACCAACGAGCTCGGCGGCCTCGGCGTCCTCAACCTGGAGGGCATCTGGACCCGCTTCGAGAACGCCGAGGAGAAGCTGGAGACGATCGCGGCTGCGCCCAAGCACGAGGCGACGCGGCTGATGCAGGAGATCTACACCGAGCCGGTCAAGGGGGAGCTGATCGGCAAGCGGGTCGCCGAAATCAAGGCCCGCGGCGCCGTCGTCTGCGGCTCGCTGACCCCGCAGAAAGTCCGTGACCACTACGAGGTGGCGGTCGAGGCCGGCCTCGACGTCCTCGTCATCCAGGGCACGGTGATCTCCGCCGAACACGTCTCGACCACGGTCGAGCCGCTGAACTTGAAGGAGTTCATCGCCGAGGTGCCGGTGCCGACCGTGGTCGGCGGCTGCGCCTCCTACTCGACCGGCCTGCACCTGATGCGGACCGGCGCGGTTGGCGTCCTCGTCGGCGTCGGCCCCGGCGCCGCCTGCACGACCCGCGGTGTGCTCGGGATCGGCGTCCCGCAGGCGACGGCGATCGCCGACGTCGCGGCCGCCCGCGCCCAGCACATGCTGGAGACCGGCGAGTACGTCAACGTGGTCGCCGACGGCGGCATGCGGACTGGCGGCGACGTCTCCAAGGCGATCGCCTGCGGCGCTGACTCGGTGATGATCGGCTCGCCGCTGGCGCGGGCCAAGGAGGCTCCCGGACGGGGCTTTCACTGGGGAATGGCGACCTTCCATCCCTCGCTGCCGCGCGGCACCCGCGTCTCGACCAAGCAGGACGGGACGATGGAGGAGATCCTGCTCGGCCCGGCCAAAGAGAACGACGGCACCTTCAACCTGATGGGGGCGCTGAAAACCTCGATGGCCACCTGTGGCTACGAGGACATCCGCTCCTTCCAGCGGGCCGAGGTGATGGTCGCGCCGGCGCTGATGAGCGAGGGCAAGAAGCTGCAGAACGAGCAGCATGTCGGGATGGGGTCGAACGGACGGGCTGCGGTTTCGGCTGGGGTCGCAGTATCGGATGACTGAGGGTTCCGGCGTCGGCGGGCCGGCGGGTCCTGTCACTGCAGGGGACCCCCCACACCCTCCGGTAGCTCAAGCTTCCTCGGGTGTGGGCCCCCCTACAGTGCCACCCCCCGGCAGTCGCGCGGTCGAGGAGGTGCTCGTCCTCGACTTCGGCGGGCAGTACTCGCAGCTGATCGCGAGGCGTATCCGCGAATGCGGCGTCTTTGCGGAGATGCTTCCGTCGAATGTGTCGATCGAGAAGATCGAGGAGCGGAAGCCGAAAGCGCTGATCCTCTCCGGCGGTCCCGCCTCCGTCTATGAAGACGGCGCGCCAGGGTTCCCGACTCAGTTGCTCGACCTCGACATCCCCCTGCTCGGCATCTGTTACGGGATGCAGGCGATGGCGAAGGAGCTTGGCGGGCGGGTCGAGCCGGCCGAGGCGGGGGAGTTCGGGCGGACTGATCTGGTTCTGACCGATGGCGGTGGGCGGCTGCTGGGCGGGTTGCCGGAGGAGCAGAGCTGTTGGATGAGCCACCGCGACGCGGTCTTCGAGGCGCCGGAGGGATTCACGGCTCTGGCCTCGAGCCCGAACTCTCCCGTCGCCGCCTACGAGCTCCCCGACCGCGGCCTCTACGGCATCCAGTTCCATCCGGAGGTCGTCCACACGCCCTACGGGACCGAGATCCTGACCCGCTTCCTGCGCGACGTCGCCGGCTGCGAGCAGGAGTGGACGCCGGAGTCGGTGATCGCCGAACAGGTCGCCAAGATCCAGGCCCAGGTCGGGGGGGGACGCGTGATCTGCGGCCTCTCCGGCGGCGTCGACTCCTCGGTCGCGGCGCTGCTCGTCCACAAAGCGGTGGGGGAGAAGCTGACCTGCGTCTTCGTCGACCACGGCCTGATGCGGCTGAACGAGGCCGAGCAGGTGGTCGAGGCCTTCCAGCAGTTCGGGATCCCGCTCGTCCACGTCGAGGCCGAGGAGCGCTTCCTCGCCAAGCTGGCCGGCGTCGACGACCCGGAGACCAAGCGCAAGATCATCGGCGCCGAGTTCATCCGCGTCTTCGAGGAGGAGGCCGAGAAGCTCGAGGACGTCGACTTCCTGGTCCAGGGGACCCTCTACTCCGACGTGATCGAGTCCGGTGGCTCCGACCATGCGGCGACGATCAAGTCCCACCACAACGTCGGCGGCCTCCCCGACGACCTCGAGTTCGAGCTCGTCGAGCCGCTGCGGATGCTGTTCAAGGACGAGGTCCGTGCGGTCGGCGCCGAGCTCGGGCTGCCAGAGCGGATGGTCTGGCGCCAGCCGTTCCCCGGCCCGGGCCTCGGGATCCGGATCGTCGGCGGCGAGGTCAACAAGGAGCGGCTCGACATCCTCCGCGCCGCCGACGCGATCCTCCAGGAGGAGATCCGCGCCGCCGAGCTCTACCGCCAGCTCTGGCAGTCCTTCTGCGTCCTCCCAGTCGTGCGCTCGGTCGGCGTCCAGGGCGACGGCCGCACCTACGCCTACCCGATCGTGATCCGCGCCGTCACCTCCGACGACGCGATGACCGCCGATTGGGCCAGGCTTCCGTACGACCTCCTGGAGCGGGTCTCGAACCGGATCATCAACGAGATCCGCGACGTCAACCGCGTCGCGCTGGACATCTCCTCGAAGCCGCCGGCGACCATCGAGTGGGAGTAGTACCTGTGGGTGGTTGAGCTTCGTCGCGGATAGCGCCACAAAGCTCAACCACGCTCCCACCGGGTGGCCCTCGTACGAGCGGCGTCCTGATTTCTGCAGTGCCCGTCGGCGAGAGACGGAGCACTCAAAGGCAGAAATCCCAGCGAAGGTAGAGGGCCACCCGACCCTCCAGCCGACCCTGATCCCTAATCGTCCTGCAGCGAAGCCGCGGTCTCGAAGCTGGCCATCCCGATCACGGTCGAGACCGTTTCCTTCGCCTCGCCCGAATTCAGCCGGTCCTGGCTGCGCAGGTGGGCGGAGAGGATCTGGTTGGTTGCTTCTTCGAGGATTGCGACAACGTCTTTCCAGCCTTCTTCGTCGAGCTGGAGCGGCATCCACCGGAAGATCGTGTCGTCGCGGCCGTCGAGCGTTCCCGCCTCCAGGGCGGAGATCGCCTTGTCGAGGAAGGTCTGCAGCGTCGCAGCCGAGATCGCGCCGCGGACGGAGCGGGGGACCGTGCGCCACTCGCGGTTGCCGATGAACGAGCCCGGGGCGGCCTTGTAGAAGTGCTCGGTCGCGCCACGGCGTTGCGCGGTGTCGACGAGCTCCAGGCAGCCGCACTTGTCAAGCGTCCGCGTGTGGTAGGCGACGTGGCTGAGGCCGGTCTCGAGTTCCATCGAGAGCGTGTTGGGACTGGCTATCCGTTCGCTGAGGATCTCGAGGATCTGGATGCGCAAAGGATGTGCGAGAGCTCTGACCAGACGTTGGTCGATCGTTTCGGGTTGTTTCTGACTAACGGTGTTCACGGTGGCTCCTTCAAGTGGTGGATCCCTATTGGGGGAATAACTGCTTACTCAAATACATTCTGAGTAATTGTGACGCCTAAGGGAAGGGACCGAAACCCCGATTCCCGATCAAATCTCTCTCCATGACCCGTTGCGAATCATCTCCCAGTTGGGGAACCTCGCTGTTTGCAGTTGAGCTCAAGTCAGAGGGCAGCTCTAAAAGAGAACAAGTCTCAATATCGTTATAGTCTCCGCCACCAGCCGCCTGCCGATCCGAGGAGACTCGATGTCCCTGCCTCGCCCGCTCGCCTTTCTGCTGCTCCCGCTCGTCGTCGCCTCCGCTGCGATCGCCGGCTGCGGCGAGGGCGCGGATGCCGGCGGCTCCTCGGGGCGGATCGACGTCGTCGCCGCGGAGGACTTCTGGGGCAGCATCGCCGAACAGCTCGGGGGCGAGGAGGTGGAGGTGACGAACATCATCACCAACCCCGCCGCCGATCCTCATGACTACGAACCGAACAGCGAAGACGCGCGCGAGATGGCGGCGGCGGAGGTCGCGATCGTCAACGGGATCGGCTACGACCAGTGGGCGCAGAAGCTGATCGACGCCAACCCCAGCTCCGGCCGCAGGGTGCTCGACGTCGGTGACCTGCTCGGCCTCGAAGCCGGCGACAACCCGCACCAGTGGTACTCGCCGACCGCGGTCCACCGGGTGATCGGCCAGATCACCGCTGACTACACGCAGGCCGATCCCGACCACGCCGCCTACTTCGAGCAGCGCCGGCGCCAGTTCGAAGCGCAGGGGCTGGACGAATACGACGACCTGATCGCCCAGATCAAGGCCCGTTACGCGGGCACTCCGGTCGGCGCCTCGGAGAGCATCTTCGAACCGCTGGCCGAGGCGCTGGGGCTGAAACTGATCACCCCTCCTGGCTTCTTCGACGCGGTCGCCGAGGGGACCGAACCGAGCCCCGGCGAGAAGGCCGAGACCGACGCCCAGATCGAAGACGGTGAGATTGCCGTCTGGGTCTACAACTCCCAGAACGCGACCCCGGACGTGCAGCGCTTGAACGATGCGGCCGCGGCGGCCGGGGTGCCGGTTGCGACCGTGACCGAGACGCTGACCCCGGAAGGGGCGAGCTTCCAGGCCTGGATGTTGCGCCAGCTGCGCGGCCTGGAGCAGGCGCTGGCGAGGTCCGGCAAGGGGTGAGCGGCGCCGCCGCGATCCGGCTCGAAGGGGCGACCGCCAGCCGCGGCGGTCGGCCGGTTTGGTCCGGGGTCGACCTCTCGATCGGCGCCGGCGAGTTCGTCGCCGTCCTCGGTCCCAACGGGGCCGGCAAGTCGACCCTGCTCGACGTCGTCCTCGGCCTGCTGCCGCTCAGCGCCGGCCGCGCCGAGGTGCTCGGCGCCAGCCCCGGGACGGCGACCGCGCGCCGGATCGGCTACCTGCCGCAGCGGCGCGGGTTCGACGCCGGCACCCGTGTCCGCGGCCGCGACGTCGTCCGCCTCGGCCTCGACGGCTCGCGTTGGGGAGTGCCGCTGCCGGGACGCCTCAGCGTCGCCAGCCGCCGCGCCGCCGAGCGGGTCGAGGAGATGATCGAGCTGGTCGGCGCCGGCGCCTACGCCTCGCGCCCGATCGGCGCCCTCTCCGGCGGCGAGCAGCAGCGGCTGCTGATCGCCCAGGCCCTGGTTCGACGCCCGCAGATGCTGCTGCTCGACGAGCCGCTCGACAGCCTCGACCTCAGCAACCAGGGCGCCGTCGCCGCCCTCGTCCAGCGGATCTGCGAGAGCGAGGGCGTGACCGTGCTGCTGGTCGCCCACGACGTCAACCCGATCCTCGGCTACCTCGACCGCGTCGTCTATTTCGCCGGCGGCCGCGGTCTCGCCGGGGAGCCGCGCGAAGTCGTCTCGGGCCCGGTTCTCAGCGACCTCTACGGGGTCCCGATCGAGGTGCTCGAAGCCTCCGACGGCCGCCTCGTCGTCGTCGGCACGCCGGAGCCGCCCGCCCACCACCACGACCTCCACGACCATGCGCATTGAGCTCGCCGGGCTCTCCTGGGACCTGGTCGGCGACTTCGAACAGCTGACCACCTACCCCTTCATGGTCCAGGCTCTCGAGGCCGGCGCGATCGTCGCCGTGATGGCGGGGGCGATCGGCTGGTTCATGGTCCTGCGCCGCCAGACCTTCGCCGGCCACACGCTCTCGGTGATCGCCTTCCCGGGCGCCGCCGGCGCCACCCTGGCCGGGTTCCCGATCGCGCTCGGCTACTTCGGGGCCTGCGGCCTCGGGGCGTTGGCGCTGTCGCTGTTCGGCCGCGGCGGCCGCGGGGACGGGATCGGCGGCGAGTCGGCGACGATCGGGACGATTCAAGCCTTCGGCCTCGGCCTCGGGTTCCTCTTCGTCGTCCTCTACGGCGGCCAGCTCGTCGGCCTAGAGTCGCTCCTCTTCGGCACCTTCCTCGGGATCACCGCCGGCCAGGTGCAAACGCTGCTCTGGATCGCGGTCGCCGTCCTCGCCGTCCTCGCCGTGATCGGCCGGCCACTGCTCTTCGCCTCGGTCGATCCCGGTGTCGCCCGCGCCGCCGGCGTGCCGACTCGGCTGCTCGATCTCGGCTTCCTGCTGCTGCTCGGCGCGGCGGTGGCGGCGACCGCGCAGATCACCGGCGCCCTGCTCGTCTTCGCCCTGCTGGTGACGCCGCCGGCGACCGCCCAGCAAATCACCGCCCGGCCCGGGCCGGGACTGGCGCTTTCGGTTGGGCTGGCGCTGGGGGTGACCTGGCTCGGTCTTGCGGTCGCCTACTTCTCGCCCTACCCCGTCGGCTTCTGGGTGACGTCGATCTCCTTCGGTCTCTACGTCGCGGTGCGGGCCGCCCGGCACCTCTACGACACGCGCGGCGCCGGGCCGGCGCTGGAGACCGCCTGATGTTCGCCCACGAGTTCATGCGCAACGCCTACCTCGCCGGCACCTTCGTCGCCCTCGCCTGCGGGCTGATCGGCTACTTCGTCGTCCTCCGCGGCCAGGTCTTCGCCGGCGACGCCCTCAGCCACGTCGCCTTCACCGGAGCGCTGGCGGCCGCCGCGGCCGGGATCGACATCAGGCTCGGCCTCTTCGCGGCGACGATTCTCGTCGCCCTTGGGATGGGAGGCCTGGGCTCCCGGGCTCAGCCCGACGACGTCGTCATCGGTTCGGTCTTCGCCTGGGTGCTCGGCCTCGGGGTGCTCTTCCTCTCGCTCTTCGTCAACGGCTCCAGCGGCTCCGACGGGACCGCTGCCGTCCGCGTCCTCTTCGGCTCGATCCTCGGCCTCTCCGCCGCCGATGCCCGCCTTGCCGCCGTGATCGCGATCGCCGCGGCGTTGGCGCTGCTGGCGATCGCCCGGCCGCTGCTGTTCAGCTCGCTCGATCCCGAGGTCGCGCGCGGCCTCGGGATGCCTGTCCGGGCGCTCGGCCTCGGCTTCTTCGCGATTCTCGCCGTCGTCGCCGCGGAGGCGACGCAGGCGGTCGGGGCGCTGCTGCTGCTCGGCCTGCTGGCCGCTCCGGGGGGCGCCGCCCGCCTGCTCACCGACAACCCCTGGCGCGGGCTTGCGATCTCTGCCGCGATCGCCGTCGGCTCGACCTGGCTCGGCCTCTTCCTCAGCTACGAGATCGACTCGCTGCCGGCCGGTACCGCGGTGATCGGGGTCGCCACCGCAGCCTTCGCCGCCGCGGCTCTCGCCAGGTCTAATCTGGGACAGGTAAGGAGGATTGGAGCACGATGAGGAAGACCGCGGAGAGCTGGACCGAGCACGCTTTCGCCGCGCTGGCGGAAGCGGGGCTGCGCAAGGGCGGCGCTCGCACCGCCGTGGTCGAGGCGCTGGCCGGGCACGACTGCGCCGTCACCGCGCTCGATCTCGACGACGAGCTGCGCCGCCGCCGGCCGCCGGTCGGCCGCGCCAGTGTCTACCGGGCGCTCGAGCAGCTCGAGCAGCTGGGGCTGGTGGCGCGGATCGAGGTCTGCCGCGGCACCGCCGGCTACGAGCGGATCGACCCGGCCGGCCACCATCACCACCACGCGATCTGCGGCGACTGCGGCCGCATGGTCCCGTTCGAGGACTCGAAACTGGAGCGGGCGATCGGCCAGCTCAGCAAGGAGATGGACTTCGAGGTCACCGGCCACGACGTGGTGTTACGAGGCCGCTGCGAGAGGTGCGCTAACTGAGATCTGCATGCAGTGCATGGCGACGGCGATGACCGCCGGCGTCGCCGCTGCCGCGAAGGCGGCCGCCCATGTGGTTGAGCTTTTACCTCCTATAGACGCAAAAGCTCAACCACAGCGCTGAGTTAGCTGTAGCGGTCCCACTTTTCCAGTTCCGGCAATGGGTCGAAGGGGGCGCCGCCCTCGTACCAGCCGGGCGCGGCCCAGATCTCGAAGTGCAGGTGGCAGGCGGTCGCGTCGCCGGTGTCGCCGACGATCCCGATCGGCTGGCCGGTGCGGACGGTGTCGCCGGCGTGCAACGGCGAGGGTTCGGCCAGGTGGGCGTACATGAAGTCGTTGGTCGTCCCCTTGCCGTCGATGACGACGTAGTTGCCGGCTGCGTACTGCCAGGTGGAGGCCTGGACGGTGCCGCCGCGGGCGGCGACCAGCGGCGTTCCGCAGGCCGCCATCACGTCTTGGCCCTGGTGGGTGTGGCCGGAGCGGCCGGCGCCGAAGCGGCCCGCGCTCATCCCGAATTCGTGGGCGCCGAGGATCGGGAAGGCGTAGCCGTAAAGGGTGAAGGCGGGACTCAGCGTCGTCGCCGGGGTCGCCTTGCGGGCGGCGGGCGCGGCCGGAGCCTGGGGGGTGACCTGGAAGCTGTAGTGGCCGTTGCGGGCCGGTTTGCCTTCAGCGCCGGTGCCGTCCCAGCGGATCGTGTTTGGCACGTTGGCAGCGACATCCTCGCGGTAGTAGGTGCGGACGATTTCGCCGGCGGCGTTGATGACGTCGATGCGGATGTCGTTGAGGGGCTGGGTGCTGCCGATCGTGTAGCGCAGGCGCGGGTAGCGGTAGCCGAAGTAGAAGGACTTGCGAGGGGCGGCTTCGGCGGCGAGCAGGGTCAGGGTGCCGGCGCTCGGTGCGGCCGACGGGGCGCCGGCGGTGCTGCTGGGGGGCGGGGCGCTGCCGGCCGGCGTCGGGGCGCCACCGGTTGCCGCCACCGCGGGCGAGGCCAGGAGGGCCATCGAGGCCAGTACCGCAAATATGAGTTTCGACCCGGCCTTCCAGGTCGGGAGCTTCCCGGTGCCGCGCACTTAGCCTCTCTTTCGACCGCCTGCGGAGTTAGCTGACGGGCTCGCGCTGAAAGAGTCGCGCTACGGACCGATTCGTCCGATTCGCCCCTGGGACCTGCAACGGTCCCTGCGGTTCCTCCGCTCCGATCTGGTCGCCCAAATCGGATTCGGCATTGCTGGCGCCGCAGTATATGGCTCGACCTGGCTATCATTCGCCGGCCGCGCTGGGTCGCCCGCGTGGCTTTTTTATGACGACGAGCACGAAAACCTTTGTAGCCACTCCCGCCAACCGCCAGCGTGACTGGTACGTCGTCGACGCCGAGGGCAAGACCCTGGGCCGTCTCGCGACCCAGATCGCCGACGCGCTGCGCGGCAAGCGCAAGCCGGAGTACACGCCGCACGTCGACACCGGCGACTTCATCGTCGTCGTCAACGCGGAGAAGATCCGCGTCACCGGCGACAAGCTCGCGCAGAAGACTTACTGGCGCCACAGCGGCTACCCGGGTGGGATCAAGTCGCGGACCCTGGCGGAGATGCTCGAGCGCAAGCCCGAGGAAGTGATCCGCAAGGCGGTCAAGGGGATGCTTCCCCGTAACCGCCTCGCCCGCCAGCAGCTGACCAAGCTCAAGGTCTACGCCGGCCCCGACCACCCGCACCAGGCGCAGCAACCGAAACCGATGGAGACGAATTAACTTGATGCCCGAGGACGAGCAGACTCCCGACGAGAGCACCGAGCCGACCGCCGAGGCCCCTGAGGAGCCGCAGGCCGAGTCGCCCGAGCAGCCCGCTGAGGAGACTCCTGCCGCCGAGGAGACCCCTGCGGCTGAGGAGACTGCCGTGGAGGAGGCTCCGGCCGAGGAGCCGGTCGCCGAGGAGACGCCTGCTGAGGAGCCCGCGGCCGAGACGGCCGCAGAGCCCGAGGCGTCTGCCGACGAGTCCGCGCCTGAAGCCGAGGAGCCGTCCGCCGAGGAGGCCGCGCCGGAGGCCGAGGAGCCCGAGGCTCCGGCGGAGAAGAAAAAAGACGTGATCCCGGGCGCCGACCTGGAGCCGATCGCGGTTGAGCCCGACGCTCCCGCGCTCAGCGCCGAGGAGCGCGCCCGGCTCGAAGCCGAGGAGGAAGAGAAAGCGAACCGCGAGGCCGCCCTCCACGGCGCCGACGAGCCTGGCGAGGCCGCCAGCCGCGCCCCGGCGAAAATGGAGAGCGGCGCCCGTTACCTCGCCACCGGCAAGCGCAAGCGCTCGATCGCCCGCGTCACCCTGCTGCCCGGCGACGGCAAGATCGAGATCAACAAGCGCAGCCTCGAGGAGTTCTTCCCGCGGCCCCTGCACCAGACGATGGCGAAGCAGCCGCTGACGGTGTCCGGCTACGAGGGCAACGTCGACGTCCGCGTCCGCGTCCACGGCGGCGGCGTCAGCGGCCAGGCCGGCGCGGTCCGCCACGGCATCGCCCGGGCGCTGACCGAGATCGACGCCGAGCTGCGCGGCGACCTCAAGCGGCGTGGCTTCCTGACCCGAGACGCTAGGGTCAAGGAGCGCCGCAAGGCCGGCTTCAAGAAGGCTCGCAAGAAGCCGCAGTTCTCGAAGCGCTAGCGCGCTCGCGGTTGCGCCGAGTGGCGCCGACCATGTAGGACTGGAGGATCGCGGCGGTAGCGCCGAATAAAGGACGATGGCTACGCAGACCACCAGAAAGCTCTTCGGAACCGACGGCGTGCGCGGCAAGGCCGGGACGTTCCTCAGCGCCGAGCTCGCCACCGCGCTTGGTCGGGCGACGACCGCCTCGCTGGAGGCCGAGCGCCCGCAGGTTCTGATCGTTCGCGATACCCGCGAGTCGGGGCCGATGCTGGAGGCGGCGCTGGCCGCCGGGGTCGCCGCCGCTGGCGGTGACGCACTGCTCGGCGGGGTCCTGCCGACGCCGGCCGCCGCGATCCTCGTCAAGCGGTTGGGTCTCGACCTCGCCGCCGTCGTCTCCGCTTCCCACAACCCGTTCGAGGACAACGGGATCAAGTTCTTCAACGGCCAGGGGACCAAGCTCGGCGACGAGCTCGAGACGCGGATCGAGGCCCTGGTCGAGGAGCCGCCGCCGACCGGTCGCGCCGGCCGCGTCCGCGAGCTGAACGGCGGCCTCGAGGACTACCTGCGCGAGCTCGAGGCGGCCTTCCGACTCGACCTCACGGGCCGTCGCATCGTCCTCGACTGCGCCAACGGCGCCACCTTCCGGGCGGCGCCGATGATCTTCGAACGGCTCGGCGCCGAGGTCGAGCTGATCGGAGTCGAGCCCGACGGCCGCAACATCAACGCCGGTTGCGGATCGACCCACATGGAGCTGCTCTGCGAGCAGGTCGTCGCCTCCGGGGCCGACCTCGGCTTCGCCTTCGACGGCGACGGCGACCGCGTCCTCGCCGCCGACGGCAGTGGCCGCGTCCACGACGGCGACGAGCTGATCGCGCTGGCGGCACGGGGCCGGGCGGCGCGCGGTGAGCTGAACGGCGGCGTCGTCGTCACCGTGATGACCAACTTCGGTTTCCACCGGGCGATGGAGGAGGCCGGGATCGAGGTCGCCGTGACCCAGGTCGGCGACCGCTACGTGATCGACGAGATGCTGCGCCGTGAATGGCTGCTCGGCGGCGAGCAGTCGGGCCACATCATCGCCTCCGAGTTCGTCGCCACCGGCGACGGCATCGCCGCGGCGCTGATGACGATGCAGGAGCTCGGCAGCGACAAGCTCGCCGAGGCGGCGGCGATGGAGAAGCTGCCGCAGACGCTGGTCAACGTCGAGGTCGCCGATCGCGAGGCCGTCGCCGACGCCGCCGCGGTCTGGGAGGCCGTCGAGCGTGAGGACGAGGCCCTGGACGGCCGCGGCCGGGTGCTGTTGCGCCCGTCGGGGACCGAGCCGCTGGTGCGGGTGATGGTCGAGGCGCCGAGCGCCGAAGAGGCCGATGCCGTCTGCGAGCGCCTGGTCGGCGTCGTCCGCGACGAGCTGACCTAGTGTGCGGAATAGTCGGATACGTCGGCGGCCGGCCCTGCGAGGAGCTCTTGCTCTCGGGGCTGGAAAAGCTCGAATACCGCGGCTATGACTCGGCCGGCCTCTCGCTGCTCGACGACGGCGAGGTGGCCAGCGTCCACGCGGTCGGCAACCTCGCCAACCTGCGGGCCGCGGTCGAGGGGCGCAGCGAAAACGGCGCCGGCGATCTGCCGCCGGCCCAGATCGGGATCGCCCACACCCGCTGGGCCACGCACGGTCGGGTCACCGAGGAGAACGCCCACCCGCACGACGACAGCTCCGGCAAGGTCCATATCGTCCTCAACGGCATCGTCGAGAACCACACCGAACTGCGCAAGCGCCTGCAGGAGGCGGGGGAGGTCTTCACCTCCGATACCGATGCCGAGGTCGTCGCCCACCTGATCGCCAGCCATTACGACGGCGACCTCGCCGCCGCGGTCCGTGGCGCATACGCCGAGCTCGGCGGCCACTACGCCTTCGTCGCGATGCACGCCGACGAGCCCCAGCGCCTGCTCGGCGCCCGCAAGGAGTGCCCGCTGGTCGCCGGCGTCGGCGAGGGGGAGACCTTCCTCGCCTCGGCGATCCCCGCCTTCCTCGCCGACACCCGCACCGCGGTCCCGATCGAAAACGAGGAGATAGTCGAAATCGACGCCGACGGGGTGCGGATCACCGACGCCGAGGGAACGCCGATCGAGCGCGCCTCGGAAGAGATCACCTGGGACGCCGACGCCGCCGAGAAGGGTGGCTACGAGACCTTCATGCTGAAGGAGATCCACGAACAGGCCGACGCGATCGCCGAGACGATCACCGATCGCCTGCCCGGCGACGACGGCGTCGACCTCTCTGACGTCGATCTCGACGACGAGTTCCTGCGCGACGTCGGCCGGATCGTGATCGTCGCCTGCGGCACCTCCTATCACGCCGGCCTCGTCGGCCGCTACGCGATCGAGGAGTGGGCGCGGGTGCCGGTCGAAATGGACATCGCCTCCGAGTACCGCTACCGCAACCCGGTCGTCGGTCCCGGCGACCTGGTGATCGGGATGACCCAGTCCGGCGAGACTGCCGACACGCTGGCGGCGATGCGGCTCGCTCGCGAGGCCGGGGCCAAGGTCCTGGCGATCACCAACATCATGGGCAGCCAGGCGACCCGCGACGCCGATGCCGTCCTCTACATCCGGGCCGGGATGGAGGTCAGCGTCGCCGCGACCAAGACCTTCGTCGCCCAGGTGGCGGCGATGTACCTGTTCGGCTTGCGGCTGGCGGAGTTGCGCGAGTCGTTGCCGCCGGCGCGGATCGCCGAGCTGGTGGCGGAGCTGAAGGCGCTGCCGGCGAAGGTCGACGAGACCCTGGCCGGCACCGAGGAGGCGATCAAGGCCGTCGCCGCCGCGCACTCGAGCCAGGAATTTTTCCTCTACCTCGGCCGCCATATCGGCCTCCCCGTTTGCCTGGAGGGGGCGCTGAAGCTGAAGGAGATCTCCTACATCCCGACCGATGCCTACGCAGCCGGCGAGATGAAGCACGGGCCGATCGCGCTGCTGGACGAGTCGACCCCGGTTGTCTGCATCGCCACCGACAGCCCGGTCCTGGAGAAGGTGCTCTCCAACGTCGAGGAGGTCCGCGCCCGCGGCGCCCAGACGATCGGGATCTCGACCGTCGGCGGCGAGCGCGCCGCCGAAGTCGCCGACGAGACGATCGAGGTCGCCCGTACCGACTGGATCCTGCAGCCGATCGTCGCGATCCTGCCGCTGCAGCTGCTCGCCTACGACATCGCCCGCGCCCGCGGCCTCAACGTCGACCAGCCACGCAATCTGGCCAAGACCGTCACCGTCGAGTGAGGTGGCCGTTAGAGTGCCGCGCTCGGTGAAGACCCGTCTCGTACCGATGCTTTTCCTCGCCGCCTCGACGGCGCTCGCCATCGCCGGTTGTGGCGGTGGCGGCGGGGGGTCCGGCGAGGATCCGGCCAGCGTCGCCCCGGCGAAAACGCCGTTCTACCTCGAAGCGACGATCAAGCCCGAGGCCGAGCTGAGCGACAACGTCAACGCGCTGGCGCAGAAGATCGCCGGCATCGACGACGTCGGCGAGCTGATCGTCGAAGAACTCGAATCCTCCGATTCCGGCGACCCGGTCGACTTCGAAAAGGAAGTCGAACCCTGGCTCGGCGAAAAGGCCGGCCTCTTCTTCGAAAGCTACGACGGCGAGGATTTCCGGGGGTCCGGGGTCGTACTCGAAACGACCGACTCCGGCGCCGCTCGGGAATTCGTCGACGACCATCCCAAACCCGATGACGGAGATGTCGTGGGGATGATCGGCGACCTGCTCGTGATCGCCGAAACCGAGGCCGTCTTCAAGGCGGCCGAAGCGGCCGCCGACGGCGAATCGCTGGCTGACCAGGATGCCTTTACGAGCGCGATCGGCGAGGCGGCCGACGGCAGTCTCGCCGACGTCTACGTCGACATCGGCGGCCTGATCAAGCAGTCGGGCGGGTCGATCGATCCCGATGCGGAGCTCTTCTTGAAGAGCTCCGGAATCGATCCCGAAGGCGCCACCGCGGTCGCCAGCCTCGTCCCCGGCTCGGACCAGATCGAGATCGACTTCGCGACCGACGTCAACGGCGACCGGCCCGCCCCCGGCGACGCCTCGCAGTTGCTCGGAGCGCTGCCCGGTGGCTCCTTCGCGGCGCTCGCGACCTCGGAATTCGGCCGTTCGCTGAGCGAATCGATCGACAGCATCGACCAGCAGGGGATCCCCGGCGAGCTCGAACCCGGCGAACTGAAGGAAGCGATGAAAGCGGCCGGGATCGATCTCGACAAGATCACCGCCTCGATCGCCGACGTCGGCGTCTTCGCCCAGGGCAACACCGAGAACAACCTCACCGGCGCCGTCGTCCTGACTACGACCGACGCCAAGGAAGCGGCCGACACGGTCTCCAACATCGGCCTGCTCCTGCGCGCGAGCGGCACTCCAGGCGTGACCGCGATCTCCGGCAAGGCGACCGGGTTCTCGGTCCGCGACAGCGGTATCGGCGACAAGCCGCTGATCGTCGCCGCCCAGGGCAACCGGATCGCGATCTCCTACGGGCCGGCGGCCTCGGCCCAGGCACTGACCGCCGAAGGCGGCGCCACGCTGGCCTCCAACCCCGAGTACAAGGAAGCGAAGGCGGCGCTCGGCGAAGACCCGATCAGCGCCTTCGTCGATGGCCCAGCGGCGTTGGCGTTCGCCGCCAACGCGATCGCCGGGACCGACAAGGCCGAAGACTTCGAATCAGCCAAGCCCTACCTCGAAAAGATCACCTTCGTCGCGATCGGCGCCGGCTCCTCCGGCGACCTGGCGACGGCGAGGATGATCGTCGGCATCGCCGACTAGGCAGAGGGTCCTACCCTCTAGCGATGGCCACCGGCGTCGGCATCGACCTGCTCGAGATCGAGCGGATGGAGCGTGCGCTCGAACGCCACCCGCGACTGGGCGAGCGGATCTTCACCGACGGCGAGCGCGAGTACGCGGCGTCCCGCGCGCGTCCCGCCCGCCACCTCGCCGCTCGTTTCGCCGCCAAGGAGGCGGTCGTCAAGGCGTTGGGGCTGACCGGCGGCTTCAGCCTGCGCGAGATCGAGGTCGTCGCCGGCGAACCGCCGTCCGTGCTCCTCACCGGCCGCGCCGCCGAAGCCGCCGCCGGCCGCCGGGTCGAGATCTCCCTGACCCACTCGCGCGACAACGCCGCCGCCGTCGCGATCGTAGTCTGAGGCGATGGAGTCCTGGCTGCAGCCGCTGTTCGACGCCGAGGGAATCCGCGCGGTCGATCGCTGGGCGATCGAGGAGCAGGGGGTTCCATCGCCGCAGCTGATGGAGACGGCGGCGACGGCACTGGCCGAGGCGGTGGTCGGCCTCTCGCCGCAGGGGCCGGTGCGCGTGCTCTGCGGCAAGGGGAACAACGGCGGCGACGGCATGATCGCTGCCCGCCTCGTCGCCGAGAAGGGCTTCGAGGTCGAGGTCGTCGAGGTCTTCGGCGACGACCCGCCGGCTGACTTCGACGGCTGGCTGGCGGATTCGGGGGCGGTCGTCGACGCGATCTTCGGCACCGGCTTCAGCGGCGCCCCGCGCGAACCCGCCGCCGCCGCGATCGAGGCGATCAACCGTTGCGGCGCCCCGGTCATAGCCTGCGACATCGCCTCCGGCGTCGATGCGTCCACTGGCGAGATCGCCGGCGCCGCGGTCGAGGCCGACCTCACGGTCAGCTTCCACGCCGCCAAGCTCGGTCAGCGGATCGCACCCGGCAAGTGGCACACCGGCGAGCTGCGGGTGGTCCCGATCGGGATCCCGCCCGGAGCGCCGCCAGAGCCGGCCGGAGGCGTGATCGATCCTGCGGTGCTGGCTCTGCTGCCGCGCCGGGGGCCGCGCTCGACCAAGTTCAGCTCCGGCCAGGTGACGATCGCCGGTGGCTCGCGCGGCCTCACCGGCGCGGTGCGGATGGCCTCGCTGGCGGCGATCCGGGCGGGCGCCGGCTACGCGACCGTCGCCGTTCCCGCTGATTTGCAGGATGTCTTCGCAGTCGGCCAGCCGGAGGTGATGTCGCGCGGCTGCCCCGGCGGCGACGGCTGTCTGGTGCCAGCCTCGGCGAAGGCGGTCCTGGCGGCCTTCGAGCGCGCGGCGGCGGGCGCGTTCGGGCCTGGTCTCGGCCGCGATCCGGGCTCGGTCGAGCTGGCGCGCGAGGTCGTCCCTCAGATCGAGGCGCCTCTGGTGCTCGACGCCGACGGACTGAATGCCTTCGCCGGCCGGCTGAAGCTGATCGCCTCCCGCGCTGCGCCGACCGTCCTCACTCCGCACGCGGGCGAGCTGGGGCGCCTGCTGGAGCGCGATTCGGACGAGATCAACGCCCGGCGGCTCGCCTCCGCCCGTGAGGCGGCGAAGGCCGCCGGCGCCATCGTCGTCCTCAAGGGGGACGACACGATCGTCAGCGACGGCGAGCGGGTCGGGGTCAACGCCGTCTCCGCTCCGGGCCTGGCCACGGCGGGCAGCGGCGACGTTCTCTCCGGGGTCACGGCGGCGTTGCTCGCCCGCGGCTTGGAGCCGTTCGCGGCCGCCTGCGCGGCGGTCGTCGCCCACGCCCGCGCCGGTCGGGACGCAGCCGCACGGATCGGCGCCGCCGAGTCGGTGATCGCGACCGACGTGATCGACTCGATCCCGTTGGGCCTGCGCGCCGACGCCCCGGTCCAATAACCTCGCGCCCAGCATGAAGACCGCGGCCGAGATCATGAACTCCGATGCGCCCAGCGTCTCGCCCGGCGACGACGCCCGAACGGCGATCGACCTGCTCGCCAAATCGGAGCTCGGCGCCGTCGCCGTCGTCGACGAGGACAACAAGGTCGTCGGGATCGTCAGCGAGTCGGACCTGATCCTCAGCGACGAGGAGTCCGATCTGCACCTGCCGCATTACCTCAACATCATGGGCGGGATCGTCTTCATCGGCTCGATGAAGGGTTTCGAGGAGCGGCTCGACAAAGCCTTCGCCACCGAAGTCTCCGACCTGATGACCGCCGACCCGATCGTCGTCCACACCTACGAGGCGGCAGACCGGGTGGCGAAGAAAATCGCCGACAAGCACCACAACCACCTGCCGGTGGTCGACGAGGACGGGCGCCTGGCCGGCATGGTGACCAGGGCCGACGCGCTCGCTGCCCTGGTCGACGACGAGTAGCGATGGAGCGGGCAGTCGCCCGGATCGACTTCGACGCGATCCGCGCCAACTGCACGCGGCTGAAGAGCGAGCTGGGGGAGAACAGCGAGCTCTGTGCCGTGGTCAAGGCCGACGGTTACGGACATGGCGCCGACGGCGCCGCGGCGGCTGCGATCGCCGGTGGCGCTACCCGCTTGGCGGTCGCCACCGCGACCGAGGCCGAGGGGGTCGGCCGCCGCTTCCCGCATCTGCCGCTGCTGACGATGGGCGTCCTGACGCCGCCGGAGGTGGACGCCGTGATCTCGGCCGGGTCGGAGGTTGCGCTCTGGCGAGATGGCTTCCGTCAGGCCCTCTCCGATCGCGCCCGCGCCCATGGCCATCCCGCCCGCGTCCACGTCAAGTACGACACCGGCATGGGCCGGCTCGGCAACGCCGATGCCGACGAGGTGCTGGCGCTGGTCCGCGCCTGCGCCGCCGACCCCGACCTCGAGCTGGCCGGCTTCTGGACGCACTTCGCCAGCGCCGATGAACTCGACTCGGACTTCTTCGGCGAGCAGCTTGACCGCTTCGAAGCGCTGGCCACCGTGGTCAAGGCGGAGTTCCCCGGCGTTCTCGTCCACGCCGCCAACAGCGCCGCCGTTCTTCGCGAGCGCCGCTCCCACTTCGACATGGCTCGTTGCGGGGTCGCGGTCTACGGGCTCGACCCCTTCCAGTCCGATCCGGCCGAGCGCGGTCTGACGCCGGCGCTCTCGCTGCGTTCCTACGTCGCCGAGGTCAAGCACTTCTCGGCCGGCACCAGCGCCGGCTATGGACGCACCTGGGTGGCCCCGGTCGACACTCTGGTCGGGGTCGTCCCGCTCGGCTATGGAGACGGTGTCCGTCGCGCGCTCTCGAACAACGCCGAGGTCCTGGTCGGCGGCCGTCGCCGCCCCGTGGTCGGCACGATCTCGATGGACAACCTGACGGTCGACCTCGGGCCCGGCGCCGATGTCGAGCCCGGCGCCGAGGCGGTCCTGATCGGCGCCCAGGGCGAGGACCGGATCCTCGCCGAGGAAGTCGCCGCCCGGACCGACACGATCAACTACGAGGTCACCTGCGCGATCTCGCCGCGGGTGCCCCGCCGAGCGCAATGAACCGCAGGGCGGTTTTGTAGCCGCATGGGTGACAAACTCGCCACGGACCTGCAGGCGGCGCCGCTGGTGGCGGCGGTTCGCCGCGCTCTCGGCGACGATGCCGCCAGCGTCTGGGTCGTCGGCGGCGCCGTCCGCGACGCCGCCCTTGGCCGCGAGGTGACCGACGTCGACCTCGCCGTCGCCGGCGATCCCGGGCCGGCGGCGCGGGCGATCGCCCGCGAGCTCGGCGAGCACCCTTTCGAGCTCTCGGCCGAGTTCGGGACCTGGCGCGTCGCCGGCCCAGGTGGGAGCAACCAGGTCGACGTCACCACCCTGCGCGGGGACGGCATCGAGGCCGACCTCGCCGAGCGCGACTTCACGATCGGCGCGGTCGCGGTGCCGGTCGCCGCTGCCGGGGAGCCGATCGACCCCTTCGGGGGCCTCGCCGACCTCGAGCGCCGCTCGCTGCGGGCGGTGGCGGAGACGAGCTTCGAGGCCGACCCGCTGCGGCTCCTGCGCGCTGCCCGGCTGGCGGCCGAGCTGGAGCTCGAGATCGAGGCTCGGACCGTCGCCCTGGCCCGCGCCGCCAGCGCCCGCGCCGCCGACCCCGCTGGCGAGCGTCAGCTCGCCGAGTTGCGCCGGCTCCTTGGCGGCCCCGATCCGCTGCGCGGTCTCGCCCTGCTCGACGAGCTGGAGCTGACGGCGGTCGTGCTGCCGGAGGTCGAGGGCCTGCGCGGGGTCGAGCAGGGGCCGAACCACCATCTCGACGTCCACGGCCACACGCTGGCGGTGCTCGAGCACACGCTCGAGGTCGAGCGCGATCTCGAGCGCTTCGCGGGCGAGCGCGCCGCGGAGGTCGCGGCGCTGTTGGCGGAGCCGCTCGCCGACGAAATGAGCCGCGGCACCGCACTCCGCTTCGGCGCCCTCTTCCACGACATCGGCAAGCCGGCAACCCGGGCCGAACACGACGGCTTCGTCGGCTTCCGCGGCCACGATCGCGAGGGAGCCGAGGTCATCGGCTCGATCTGCGCTCGGCTGCGCGCCAGCCGCCGGCTGACCAGGCAGCTGCAGGGGATGACCCTGCACCACCTGCGGCTCGGCTTCATGATCCCCGAGGCGCCGCTGCCACCGCGCCGCATTCACGACTACCTCCGCGCGACCGAACCGGTCAGCGTCGACGTCACCCTGCTGACCGTCGCCGATCGCCTCTCGGCCCGTGGCCACGGCCCGATCGCCAGCCCGGAGATGGTTGCGGCCCATCTCGACCTGGCGCGGGAAATGATCGCCGCCGCCCTCGACTGGCGCCAGGACGGGCCACCGGCGCCGCTGTTGCGGGGCGATGAGCTGGTGACCGAGCTCGGCGTCGACGAGGGGCCGCGCCTGGGCGAGCTCCTGGCCGAGCTGGAGGCGGCGCAGTACGCGGGTGAGATCGGTGACCGCGCCGCTGCCCTGGAGCACGCGCGCAACTGGCTGGCCTGGTCCGCGGAAGACACCTGACTCGGGAAAATCCCCGCGTCAGCTACGCTTCTCGGCCGCATGGCCAAAGAGGAAAAGATCGAAATGGAGGGGGAGATCACCGAGGCTCTCCCCAACACGATGTTCCGGGTGAAACTGGACAACGGGCACGACGTGCTCGGCCACATCTCGGGCAAGATGCGCCGCCACTACATCCGCATCCTCCCCGGCGACCGGGTCAAGATCGAGCTCAGCCCGTACGACCTCGACAGAGGTCGCATCACCTACCGCTACAAATAGCTCGTCGCCGCGCCCTCGTCCGGATCCGCAAACTCCGCCACCAGCGCTGACCAGGCGAAGTCCTTGGCGCCGAGGCCCTTGCCGGTGCGCGGGTCGTAGTACTCGCGGAGCCCTTCGCGGGCGGCAGCGGCGAGCACGCCGTCGGCCAGCTTCCGCGCCTCCTCCTCGTAGCCGAGGCGGCGCATCCCGAGCCAGACCATCCAGGCCGAGTTGACCCAGGTCGGGCCGCGCCAGTAGCGGCGGATCGGGCCGCGACCGCCGTCTGGCTGGTAGCTCGGCTCCGAGGCGGCGACCGAGGGCGGCGCCACCGGGGTCAGGAACTCGGCCTCGTTGAGGACGTGCTCCTCGATCAGGCGGCGGCCGATCGCCTCCGGCAGGTCCGGCAGCGCCAGCGGCGCCAGCGCGGCCCAGGTGACGGGAGCGGGGCGCAGGCCGCCCGGCTGCCCCTCGTCGATGAAGAGGCCGCGGTCCTCGTCCCAGAGCCGGGCGACCAGCGCCGGGGTCGCCGAGGGCCGGCCGAGGGCCTGCAATGAGAGCGACCACATCGTGTTGACCAGCGTCTCGCAGAGAACCGGCTCGCCGGCGGCCAGGGTGCGGCGGGCGTCGAAGCCGAGCCGGCGGTTGCGGCGGACCAGCAGCGGGAAGCCGACGCGGCCGACCGCACGCCGGCCCCAGACCGGTTCGAACTTGGGCGAGGCGTCGAGGCCCGACTCGTCGGGCTGCACGATCCAGAGCAGGCCGTCGCCCTCGAGGTCGCGGTGGGCGGCCAGCCAGTCGGCCTGGGCCGCGATCCGCGGCTCCTCGCTCGGGTCGCCGACGGCGACCCGCCAGGCCCAGGCGAGCAGCGGCGGCTGGATCGTCTCCGTCTGCAGGGCGCCGCGCGAGGTGACGTTGTAGAAACCGAGCCGCAGCAGCGAGACCGGCCGGTCCCAGAAGATCGTGTGGCCGATGAAGCCGTCCTCGCGCTGCGCGGCGAGCAGGCTCTCGAGCTCGGCCCGCGCCCGCCAGGGCTCGAAGCGGCGCCAGGCGATCGCCGCGAAGCAGGAGTCCCAGTACCACTGCCACGGGTAGCGGCCCGGGCTTGGACGCGTGTAGCGGTAGCGGAAGCCGTCGCGCTCGCCCTCGAGCCAGTTCCAGCCCAGCACCCGCTGCGCCAGCTCCAGCGCCGCCGGGCCGACCGGTCCCGGCCGCTCGACCCCGGTGCTCATGCTGCCGTTCGGCGCATCTGCCGCAGGGCGAGGAAGCCGAGCAACACCAACATCCCGGCCAGCGCCGCCAGTCCCGGCCAGGTGCCGGCCCAGGTGACGCTGCCGACGAAGCCCTGGCGCGCTGCTTCGACCACTTCGGTGACCGGGTTGACTTCGGCGACCTTCTGCAGCCAAGGGCTGAGCAGCGCCAGCGGCGCGTAGGCGGTCGTGGTCAGGATCAGCGCCATCATCCCCGCCTGCATCAATGGCGCCGCCGACTGGCTCTTGAAGCGCAGCGCCAGGAACGAGCCCCAGCAGGCGGCGACGGCGGCCATCGCCGCGACCATGAAGTAACAGATGAGGAGCCCGTCGATCCCTGGGAAATCGGCGCCGAGGACGAGCGCGATGGCGAGCACGAAGGTGGCCGGGATCAGCGCCCGTGCGCTGGCCGCCAGAACGGTCCCGGCGAGCAGGACCCAGCGCGGGGCGGGGGAGACGAGCAGCCGGTCGAGCCAGCCCGCTTCGATGTCGCGGGCGAGGTTGACGCCGGCGGCGGCGCCGGTGAACCCGGCTCCCTGCAGCATGCTGACCGGGACGATGAAGGCCTCGTAGCTGCCGGTGTCGAAGCCGCGCAGTTCGATCAGGCCGCCGAAGACGCCGTTGAGGCCGAGGAAAAAGATCGTCGGCGCGAGGACGCCGGGGATCGCCGCGCCGGGGACGCGCAGGAGCTCGTTCTTGGCGCGCGACATCAGCGCTGCGATCGTCGCCAGGTTGGCGCGCCAGGCCGGCAGCTCGACCGCGGCGGGCAGCGGGACGCTGGTCGCCTCCATCAGCCGACCCTCAGCCGGTGCCGCAGAGCGCGGGCGGAGAGCACGAGGCCGAAGATGACGATGCCGAGGATCGCCAGCACCGCGTAGAGGGTGTCGGTGGCGTCGATCCCGGAGATCATCGGCTCGCGGATCCCTTCGACGATGAAGCTGAGCGGGTTGTACTCGGCGATCGTCTTCGCCGGCTCGATCATCAGTTCCTGGGGGAAGAAGGCGGAGGAGAGGAAGAGGACGACGAGGACCAGCGGGAACAGGCCCTGGACGACGCTGGCGCTGCCGGTCCGCAGCGCGATCGCGGCGCCGATCCCGCCGACCGCCAGCGCCGAGGCGGTGACGAGGACGATCGCCAGCAGCGCCCCGGCGACGCCGGCCTCGATCGAGGTGCCGAAGATCAGGCCGATCGCGAGGAACCAGAGGGCGGCGAAGAGCCCCAGCGCGGCGGTCCCGGCGAGGCGGCCGAGGACGATCGCGAAGCGCGGGATCGGGGCCGAGAACAGGCGGTCCGTAAACCCCATCTCGATGTCGACCGCGAGGGCGATGCCGCCGCTGTTGCCGGCCAGCATCAGCGCCTGCATCATCGCCCCGGCGAGCATGAACTGGAGGAAGCTTTCGACCGGCGGAAAGCCCGGCAGGTTGACGGCGGAGCTGGCGCCGCCGGTCTGGATCGCCAGCAGCAGGGTGGGGAAGACGATGATCGGGGCGATCAGCTGCGGCCGGCGGAAGGTCTGCCGCACCGAGCGCATCCCCAGCGCCTTGACCACGCGGGCGTTGGTCGCCAGCGCGCTCACGTGTCGACCGGCGCTTTCTCGGCGTTCTCCTCGCTCTCCTCCTCGAGGTGGTAGCCGGTTTTGGCGACGAAGACGTCGTCGAGGGTCGGCCGCACCAGCTCCAGCGACTCGACCGCGATCCCGGCCTCGTCGAGGGCGCGGACGACGCGGGGAATGTCGGCGGCGCCGTTGGGGACTTCGACCTCGACGCAGCGGCCGTCCCGCGGCGGCAGCAGCTTCCCCAGCGGCGCCAGGACCGTCTCGGCCTCCGCCACCGAGCCGTCGGCCAGGTGCAGCTGGATGTGGGGATTGCCGAATTCCGTCTTCAGCGAGTCGGGGCTGCCTTCGGCGACGATCCGGCCGCTGTCGATGATGCCGACGTTGTCGGCGAGCTGGTCGGCCTCCTCGAGGTACTGGGTGGTGAGGAAGACGGTGGTGCCGTCGTCGTTCAGCGCCCGCACCTCCTCCCAGATCGTTTTGCGGCTGACCGGGTCGAGACCGGTGGTCGGCTCGTCGAGGAACAGGACCCGCGGTTCGTGGACGAGGGCGGCAGCGAGGTCGAGGCGGCGCTGCATGCCGCCCGAGTAGGTGCCGACGCGGCGGTCGGCGGCGGCGACGAGGTCGACCCGCTCCAGCAGGTCGTCGGCGCGGCGGCGGCCCTCGGCCGTCGGGATCCCCTGCAGCGTCGCCTGCAGCCGGATCAGCTCGCGACCGGTCATCAGCGGATCGAGCGCGGCTTCCTGGAGGGCGACGCCGATCGAGCCCCGCACCGCCCGCGCCTGCTTGACGACGTCGCAGCCGGCGACCGTCGCGGCGCCGCCGGTCGGCAGCAGCAGCGTCGTCAGCATCCGCACCGTCGTCGTCTTGCCGGCCCCGTTGGGCCCGAGGAAGCCGTAGATCTCGCCCTCGGGGACGGTGAGATCGATGCCCTGGACGGCGCGCACCTCGCCGAAGGCGCGTTCGAGACCGCGGACGACGATCGCGTCGGCCATCGCTACGCCTCCGTCGTCTCAGCCGCCGCCAGCGGCGGCAGCGCCTCGACCCAGCGCCGGCCGTTGGCGCGCTCCAGCGCCTCGGCGGCGTCGAGCAGGAGCTCGTCCCGGCCCCAGGCGGCCTGCAGCTGGAGGCCGATCGGCAGCCCGTCGGCGAACCCGACCGGGACGTTGATCGCCGGCACGCCGGTGAGGTTGGCGAGGGCGGCGCCGCGGACGTTGGCCTGGTCGGCGCTGAGCGTCCCCGACGGCAGCTCGACCAGCGGCGCCGCCAGCGGCGGTGCGACCGCCGGCACGGTCGGCCAGGCGAGCACGTCGATCCTCTCCATCGCCGCGGCGAGGCGGCGGCGCATCAGCGTCCGCACGGCGTGCGCCTTGACGCTCGCCGCCGCCGGCAGCAGCATCCGGTACTTGAGCAGGCCGCGGCCGATCGGGCTGAGCTCGGGGCTGAGCGACTCGAGGCGGGCCGGGCTGAGGCCGCTGAGCCCCTCCGTGTTGGCGATCAGGACCGTCGCCAGCGCCGCCGCCTCGAGATCGGCGAGCTCGACCTCGACCAGCTCGCCGCCGGTCTCCTCGCGCAGGGCGGTGATCGCCGCCTCGCAGGCGTCGCGAACCGCAGGGGCGACGTCGTCGGTGACGGAATCGCGGACGATCCCGATCCGCAGCCCTGCTGCGTCGCCGGCGGCCAGCTCCTCGCCGAACAGGACCGAGCCGAGCAGGCGGCAGTCGCCGGCGTCGGCGCAGAGCGGCCCGGAGACGATCGTGGTCGAGACGTCGGCCATGTGGTGGCCCGCCATCGCCGAGCGGCCGAAGGTCGGCTTCAGGCCGGTCAGGCCGCAGTAGGCCGCCGGGTAGCGGATCGAGCCGACCCCGTCGGCGCCGACCGCGGCGGCGACGAGCCGGGCCGAGACCGACGCCGCCGGCCCGCTCGAGGAGCCGCCGGGGCAGCGCTCGGTATCCCACGGGTTGCGGGCGGGGCCGTAGAAGGAGATCGCGCCGGTGCTGCCGGAGCCGAGCTCGTGCATGTTGCCGACGCCGACGATCGTCGCCCCGGCGTCGCGCAGCGCCAGGTAGGGGCCGGACTCGCCCGGCGCGCTCGGGGCGATCATCTCGGCGGCGCCGAAGCGCTGCGCCCGCCAGGGCAGCGGCCACTCGTCCTTGATCACGACCGGGACGCCGTGCAGCGGCCCGTCGGGCGCGTTCGCCGCCATCTCGCGCGAGCGCTCCGGGAAGGTCTCGACGACGGCGTTGATCGCCGGGTTGCGCTGCTCGATCCGGGTCAGCGCCGCGTCCAGCAGCTCCGCGGGATCGGCTTCGCCGGCGGCGACGGCGGCCGCCTGCCCGCGCAGCGAGAGGTCGAGCGGGTTCTGGCTCACAGCGGCAGCGGTGGGCTGCTGAGATCGGGAGCGCGCTCGGGGTGGACGGCGCTCGTGTCCAGTTCGAGCAGCGCGAGGATCGGCGGCCAGAACATCGCGTGGGCGGCGCCGATGACCGCCAACTCGACCTCATCGGCCTCGATTCCGAAGGAGGCGAGTCCGGCGGGGATGAAATCTGCTGCGCGGTTGGAAGCCTCCATCTGGAGTCGAACCCTACATCCGGCTCTTGGCCGGGATCGTGCAAACGTCACCCACAGCAGGCATTCCCCCGGCGCGAACGCCACAATCCCGGCGCAACTGGGGTTCTGACCCCGTGTTGCTTGGTTTCGATGCCTTTTGCCGAGAGAAAAACTCGTCCCCGCCGCGCCTGGGCGCTGATCGGTGCCGCCGCCTGCCTGTTGGCGGCCCTGGTCGCCATCGCTGCGCCCCGTGACGCCGACTCGGCGCCGCTGCAGGTGCTGGTCCTCGGGCAGACGGCGGAAACGCCGCCGGCCTCCTGTCCCGGGAAAATCGTCAACAACGTCGAGATCACGCCCTGCCGCGTCGAGGGCCACGTGACCGGCTTCCAGGCAATCGCCGACGGCGTCGTCAAACCGTACGAGGCGCCGTTCGAAGGAAAAATCGTCGCCTGGTCGATCACCCTCGCCAAGCCCTCGACCGTGGAAACCGACACGACCACCAACGAGGTCGGCTTCTTCAACGAATTCCTCGGCACCCCGTCGGAGGCCCGGATCGGCGTCCTGCGCCCGGTCGAAGGCTCGAAGCCGCCCAAATACACGCTGGTCCGGCAGAGCCCGATCGAGGTTCTCAACCCCTATTTCGGCAGCACCCCGGTCTTCGCTCTCGACCATCCCCTGACCGTGCTCAAGGGCCAGGTCGTGGCGCTGACGATCCCGACCTGGGCGCCGATGTTCGCCTTCAATGTCTCCGCCGAAAACACCTGGCGCGGCAGCCGCCTGCCCGAACACTGCGCTTCCAAGGAAGACATCCAGGGCGGACATCCGCAACAGGGCGTCGGCAAGACCAAGACCTACGGCTGCTACTACTCCAACGCCCGCCTGCTCTACACGGCGACGCTGGTCAAAAAACCGTAGGCATTTCGAGCTGAAGTTCTGACGTCTGGCGCGCCATGCGTGCGCTTTGGATCAGCACGCTCGTAGGCGTGTCGGCGCTTGCAGCAGTCCTCTTGGCTGCCGTGGCTTCGGTCTTGCCCGAACCCGAAAGCCCGCTTCCAGATCGGATCGGCCCGGCTGACCTGATCGAGTGGGCCGGAGCCGGTGCGGTGGTCGGCGGAATCATCTCATTCAGGTCCCCGGCCCCAAGGCGAGATCGTGTGATCGGCTGGGGTGGCCTGACGGGCTTTATGGCCGCAGCCGCTCTCTATGTCGTCGCGCTGTTCGCTCGGATATTCTTTGGCTCATGAAATCTTTTGTCCGAGACAAAGATGACGGGAGCCTGGACAGAAATGACAGGATCCTGATCGCGCTATTCGTCCTGCCTGCGATTCTCGCCCTGGAGATTGGCAAGCAGATGTACGGGGAAGCCGCCTACCTTGTGTTCTACGCGGTGCTTGCCATCCTTTTCGTCTTGCAAAAGGCCCGGCAACACCGGGATGAGCGCGCTAAAGAGCGCTCTGGCGCAGCCCGCAGTACGGGCAGTCGCTGACGTCCAGCCCGATCAGCTGGTCGCAGCGGCGGCAGGCGCGGAGGTTCGCCGGGGTGCGGGGGAGGGAGGAGGCCGAGGGGGCGAGCGGCAGGACCATCGCCACCGGCTCCATCTCCTCGCCGGTCTCGCGGTCGACGTAGACCTGACCGGGCTCCGCCTGCGCGAGCGCCTCGCGGCCGGAGGCCTTGGCGCGCATGCGGTAGAGCTGCTTCTCGTTCTTCATCGCCGCCAAGACTATTAGCTTGGGCGGCATATGAAGGTCCTGATCTTCCACGGCTACCTGCTGCGCGGCACCGGCAGCAACATCTACAACCTCAATCTGGCGCGGGCGCTGGCCCGGCTCGGGCACGAGGTCCACCTGCTCTGCCAGGACCGCGAGATCCGGATCGAGGGGGTCGAGATCCACAACCCCGACATCCACGGCCTGCTGCCGGTCTACGTCAAAGATCCGTACGAGGGGTTCGAGGTCAAGGCCTTCCCGGAGATGACCGACGCCGAGCTCGACCGCTACATCGAGGCGAACGTCGCCGCGGTGCGGTCGGTTGCGGAGGCGGCGGGGGGCGTCGACGCCGCCCTCGCCAACCATCTGGTGATGGGGCCGGCGATCCTCGCCCGCGCCGGTGTCGCCCCGTTCGCCGCCAAGATCCACGGCTCGGCGCTCGAGTACACGGTCAAACCGCACCCGGATCGCTTCCTTCCCTATGCGTATGAGGGGATGCGGGCGGCCAACGGCGTCCTCGTCGGCTCGCTCCACACCGGCGAATCGCTCTGGGCGGCCCTGTCAGGGCTGCCGGAGTTGAGGGACAAGACGCGCCTCGGCCCTCCTGGCGTCGACGTCGAGGAGTTCCGGCCGCGGGGCGAGCGCGAACCGCTGGTTGCCTTCGTCGGCAAGCTGATCGTCTCCAAGGGGGTCGACCTGCTGCTTGCTGCCTGGCCGCTTGTCCACGCCGCCCACCCGGAGGCCCGGCTCGAGGTCGCCGGCTTCGGCGAGTACGAGGACGGGCTGCGGCGGCTGCTGGCGGCGCTCGCTCGCGGCGACCTCGACGAGGCCCGTGAGGTGGCCCGACTGGGCCGCGGGCTGGAGGGCGGCGAGGAGGAGCCGCTGAAGATCCTCTCCGCTTTCCTCGACGATCCGCCGGACGGCTACGCCGAGCTGGCGCGGGCGGCGGCGGGCTCGGTCGAGCTGATCGGCCGGCTCGAGCACGATCAGGTCGCCGCCTTCTTCCCGCGGGCCGAGGTCGCGGTGATGCCGAGCACCTTCCCCGAGGCCTTCGGGATGGTCGCGGTCGAGGCCGCTGCCTGCGGCTCGCTGCCGCTCTCGGCCGGCCACTCGGGGATGCTCGAGGTCTCGCGCCAGCTCGCCGCGGCACTGCCGGACGAGATCGGCGAGCTGCTCTCTTTTCCGGTCGAGCTCGGCGCGGTCGAGGCGATCGCCGCCCGCCTCAACGTCTGGCTGGCGCTGCCGGAGGCCGAGCGCGCCGCTGTCCGCGAGACCTTGGTGGAGACCGTCGGCCGGCTCTGGAGCTGGGAGGGAGTGGCTCGCGGCATCCTCGCCGCGGCGGCCGGCGAGCTGGATGCGCTGCCGCGGCCCGTGTAGCTCCGCTGGCGCAAGTGCCAAGCGTCACCTGGGACCGCAAAGCCTCCCGCCGCCGCTTCAATAGAATGGCCGCCGCCCGATGTACGGACGCCTGCCGATAGTCAAAATGCTGCTCGTGACCGTCGCGTTGACCGCGGTGATGTCGGCGGTCATGGTCTCGATCAACTGGGACGGCCAGGAGGCTTCGACCGCCGCCCCGAAGATCGACGACCTGCTCAACGTGATGATCGTGATCTCGTCGTTCGTCTTTTCGCTGGTGATCGTGATGCTCTTCTACGCGCTTTGGAAATTCAAAGCGAAACCAGGCGACGAATCCGACGGCGAGCCGATTCACGGCAACACCCGGCTCGAGGTCGCCTGGACCCTGATCCCGACGATCATCGTCCTCTTCGGCGGCGGCTACAGCTGGAAGGTCCTGCACGACATCGAAAAGCTGGAAAAGAACCCGCTCACGGTCGACGTCTTCTCGCAGCAGTACGCCTGGAGCTTCGGCTACCCGGGCAAAGGGATGGCCTGGTCGCAGGGCGAGCTGCACGTCCCGGTCAATCGCCAGGTCCAGTTCAAGATGCACGCCCAGGACGTGATCCACTCCTTCTGGGTCCCCGAGTGGCGGATCAAGAAAGACAACGTGCCGGGGATCACGACGACGGCGATCGTGACGCCGGACAAGAAGGGCACCTATCAGCTCATCTGCACCGAGCTCTGCGGTTTCGGCCACGCCTCGATGCGAGCCAAGGTCGTCGTCGAGTCGCCCGCGAAATTCCAGGAATGGGTCGCGGGGCTGAAAGAAGAAGTCCCGGGGCCGCTGCTGGAGTCGATCACCCAGGACACCGAGACCAACCCGGTCGGGACCGAAGAACTCGGAGCCGGCGGAGCATAATGAGGGAGATCTTCTGATGGTGGCAGCGATCAAGCGACCGGGCTGGACTCGGGGCGTCATCGGCGCTCTCCTCGCTGCGGGCTTCGGCTTCGGCCTCGTCATCGCCCTGCGGGCGATCTCCGGCTTGCCGCTCTACCAGACCGAACAGACCGGCTACCCGCATGTGATCGTGCCGCTGATCCTGGCGCCACTCGGCTTCCTCGCCGGCTTCGGCGCCTTCGACTACTGGCTGCGCTGGGCCGTCGGCGCGCCGACGATCCCGGACGACCACTCCCAGCACGGGGCGAAGAGCTGGAAGGACTACTTCAAATTCAACACCGATCACAAGGTGATCGGCATCCAGTACATCGTCACCACCTTCATCTTCTTCTTCATCGGCGGTCTGATGGCGATGCTGATCCGGGCCGAGCTGGCGCAGCCGGGCACCCAGATCGTCGACGCCGCGACCTTCAACAGCCTCTTCTCGACGCACGCGGTGCTGATGATCTTCCTCTTCGTCATCCCCGTTTTCGCGGGGATCGCGAACTACGTGCTGCCGCTGATGATCGGCGCGCCGGACATGGCCTTCCCGCGCCTCAACGCGCTCAGCTTCTGGATGCTGCCGCTGGCCGGGCTGCTCTTCATCGGCAGCTTCCTCGCTCCCGGCGGCGCCTTCGATGCCGGCTGGACCGGGTACGCGCCGCTCTCGACCGGGGCGCCGTTGGGGCAGTCGTTCTTCAACCTCGGCGTCCAGTTCGCGGGCGCATCTTCGATCGCGACCGCGCTCAACTTCTTGGTCACGATCATCACCATGCGGGCGCCGGGCATGACCTTCTGGCGGATGCCGCTGCTGGTCTGGGCCAATCTCTCGACCTCGCTGCTGGTCGTCGCCGCGACCCCGTTCATCGCCGGCGCCCAGTTCATGGTCCTCTTCGACCGGGTCCTGCACACGAACTTCTTCCAGTTCGCCGCCGGCGGTGACGTCATCAGCTACCAGCACATCTTCTGGTTCTACTCGCACCCAGCCGTCTACATCATGATGTTGCCCGGCTTCGGGATCATCTCCGAGGTCATTTCGACCCACGCGCGAAAGCCGATCTTCGGCTACCGATTGATGGCCCTGGCACTGATCGGGATCGTCGTCCTCAGCTACTCGGTCTGGGCCCACCACATGTTCGTCGCCGGCATGTTCTCCTGGCTGCGGGTGCCGATGATGCTGACGACGCTGCTGATCGCGGTGCCGACCGGGATCAAGATCTTCTCCTGGCTGGGGACGCTCTACTTCGGCAAGATCCACACCTATTCGACGGCGATGCTGTTCGCGCTCGCCTTCATCGTCACCTTCACGATCGGCGGAATCAGCGGCGTCATGCTGGGCATGGTGCCGATCGACATCCACGTCTCCGACACCTACTTCATCGTCGCCCACATCCACTTCGTCCTCTTCGGCGGCTCGGTGTTCACGATCTTCGCCGGCGTCTACCACTGGTTCCCGAAGATGACGGGCCGGATGTACGACGAGAAACTCGGCCGCGTCCACTTCTGGGGCACGCTGGTCGGCACCTGGGGCACCTTCATCCCGATGCACTGGGTGGGAATGGACGGGATGCCACGGCGCGTCGCCGACTACGCCACCCAGTTCGGAAACTGGAATCTGCTGATCAGCATCTGCGCCTTCTTCCTCGGCGCCTGCCAGCTCGTCTTCCTCTACAACATGATCGTCAGCTGGCGCTTCGGCCCGAAGGCCCCCGCCAACCCCTGGCGCGCCAACTCGATCGAGTGGCAGGTCTCTTCGCCGCCGCCGATCTTCAACTTCGACGAGATCCCGCGGGTCGTCGGCGGCCCCTACGAGTTCGGTGTACCGGGCGCCAAACACGCGATCATGGCCGGCGAAGGCGCCGAGGTTCCGGCCGGCGAGCCGAGCGTGGTGGGGTCGCACTGATGGCCGAGGCCGAGAAGCGACCGCTGCTGGTCTTCCTCAACGAGGTTGCCGGCGGCCGCAAGCTGCTGCAGGCCGTGCGCGAGCGCCAGGACCAGGTCTCGAAGGTGATCGTCGTCGCGCCGCAGAACCAGCCGGCGGCCGGGCAGCTGATCGACGCCGGTGAGCTGCGCGAGGCCGCGCGCGCCCGGGTCGAGGTGACGATGGCGGTTCTGCGCGAGTTCGGGATCGACTCGGTCGGCGAGGTGATGGACCCCGAGTCCTCGCTGGCCGCGACCGATGCCGTTCGCGCCCACGAACCCGGCGAGATCCTCTTCTCCGCTCTCTACGACAGTCGCTTCGGCTTCACCCGGCGCGACCTCGTCGAGTGGGTCCGCGAGCAGGTCGAACCGGAGACCAAATTCACCCACATCCCGGTCCGGCTCGAAGACGACTCGATCCGCCTCGACCTGATCCACACGCTCGTCGTCGCGACCAAGACCGTCGCCGCCCCGGACCTGGTCCAGCGCCTGAAAGAGCGCACCGCCGCCGGCCCGCATCGCTACACGATCATCTGCCCCAGCGCCGACGACGTCAGCGAGGGCGAGATCGTCGTCGACCTCGCCTCGACCCTGGCCGAGCTTTACCGCGCCGAGATCGACGCCACCGGCCAGCCGATGAGCCCCGACCCCTTCCTTGCCGTCAAGAACGCGATCGAGCACTACCGGATCAACGAGGTGCTGATCTCGACCTTCGCCGGCGAGAGCTCGCAATGGCTCGAGGAAGACCTGGTTGGCCGCGTCCGCGAGATCACCGAGAAGCAGGTCCAGCACATCGAGGTCGGCCGGGCGCCGACCGCGGTCGCTGCTGCCGTTGCCGAGGATGGGGGTAACTGATGGAGAGCGCCACCGTAACGCTCGGCCACGCCGACGAGCATCATCACCACGGGCCGCCCGAGGCCCACGAGAGCTCGCGGATCGACCGCCAGACCCTCGGGATCCTGCTCTTCATCGTCTCCGAGGTGATGCTCTTCGGGGCGTTCTTCGCCTCCTACTTCTTCCTCCGCGTCGTCGTCGACCCGGCCAGCTGGCCGCCGAAGCCGTACGAACTGCCGGTCGCGGTCGCCGGCGTCAACACCGCGATCCTGGTCTCCTCGAGCTTCACGATCCACTGGGCCCTGGAGTCGATCCGTCGCGGCAACCGCAACGGCATGAAACTCGGCCTGCTGCTGACCTGGATGCTGGGCGCGACCTTCCTCTTCATCCAGCTCAACGAGTACGCGCACATCGGCTTCAGCGCTCGCGATCTCGCCTTCGGCTCGATCTTCTTCAGCCTCACCGGCCTGCACGGAGCCCACGTCTTCGTCGGCCTCCTGTTGCTCAGCTTCGCGACGATCCGCGCCTTCCGCGGCCACTTCGGCCCGGCGGCGAAGGATCACCTCGGCGTCGAGGTGCCAGGGATCTACTGGCACTTCGTCGACATCATGTGGATCATCGTCTTCCTGACGGTGTACATCCTTTAGGCGCGGACGCTGCAAACCGGCGCATCTCGGCGTCCCTCGGTTCGGCCATCTTTTGAACGAGAATGACTCGAGATGAAAATCTCTGAGGAGGCCGTCTTCAAATGGGTCGTGATCGTCTTGATCGCGGCCTGTTCTGTCATCGCCCTGACGCTGCTGACGCGGCCTCTGGTGGGAGCGCTGTGGGGGCTGGTGCTGGTGATTGCGGGAGGGGTTTACGCCGCCCGCTGGTTCCGCGACTGGCAGGCGAAAAACGTTGCAAAGAAATGACAGTTTGCAGACAAAACCTTCCCTTCAGCCCGCTAGCCTGCTTTCATGGAGGCGATGAGGCAGGGCTGGACCGACGAGCGGCTCGATGAATTCGGCAAGCGAATGGACGAGCGCTTCGACCACATCGAGGAACGCTTCGATCACACCGACGAGAAGTTCGGCGAAAAGTTCGATCGGGTCGACGAAAAGTTCATCGACGTCGATTCACGCCTCGGGGAATTGACCCGCGAAACCAATCGGCGCTTCGACGATCAAATCCGGGAGAACAATCGGCGCTTCGACGAGGCCGAACGGCAGATCAAAGCCGTTGACGCCCGTCTGATGCGAGTGGAGGATGGGGTCATTGCCGTCCAGCGCGGGATCTTCTACGGCGCCATCGCGTTCACCGGGGCCATCCTCGTCGGGTTTGCCGCGATGACGACTCTGGTTGCGACGCAGCTCTAGGCCGGCACCGTCCCCATAGCTCCAGCACCGCCAGGGTCAGCGCGATCGGGACCGTCGCCGGCAGCTCGTCGACGGCGAAGAAGAGGAAGTCGAAGGAGATGCCGATTACCGCGGCGATCGCGGCGCCGGTCAACTGCAGGCGGCGGTCGCGGGCCAGCATCGCGCCGAGGACGGCGGCGATGAAGACGTCGCCGAAGCCCATCACGGCGGAGCCGAAGTGGACGAACTGCAGCCGCGGCAGGCCGGCGCCGGGACTGGCGGTGTTGAGGACCGCGTTCGGGGTCTGCAGGAGGTCGGTTCCGACCAGGTAGGCGTCGATCGCGGCCATCGCGTAGATGCCGAGCTCGAGCCAGCGCTCGGGGACGACGCTGGCCAGCAGCCAGCCGAGGCTGACGCAGGCGAGCGCCGAGAGGGCGAGCGCGGCGGTCTGGCCGCTGAGGTCGCCCTTGGCCGCCCAGGCCAGGGCGAACAGCGGCAGCACGAGCAGCGCCAGCGGCGGCCGGGCGCCGCGCACGAGCCAGGCCAGCGCCACCGCCGCCAGCGGCGGCACCGCGACCAGGGCCAGGTAGGTGAGGAAGTCGGCGACCGCCGATTCGGCCGCGATCGCGGCGACCACGACTGCGATCGAGAGCGGCAGGATCAGGGCCAGCCAGCGGTTCCGCAGGCGCTCCAGCGGAGCCCAGGTGACGGCTCGGGGTGCTGCGACCAGTGCCCCCTGGACGAGGCTGAGGGCGCCGATCGAGAGCCAGAAGGGGAGCACGGCCGCGTTAGTCCGCCGCGCCGGGAGCCATCGCCGCTACGCAGCTGCTCCGGCCGGCTCCTTGGTTTCGCCGCTGCTCGCCGGCGCCGATTCGCCGCGTGGCTGCAGCCGTCCCGCGGTGGCCACCGTCCACAGCATCGCCAGCCAGTTGAGGGTGGCGAGGGCGATGTGGACCCAGACGATCTCCCCTGGCAGTTCCAGCGCCCACTGGACGCCGCCTACGACGCCCTGGAGGGCGAGGAGGCCCAGGACCACCGTCAGTGGCTTCACGGCCCTCCTGTCGCCTCCTGGGCGCCTGAGAACGAACCAGACGGCGATCGCGGCGAGGCCATAGACCGTGGCCAGCACCGCGTGACGCTGGACGACCCATTCGAGCGTGTCGGCGCCGTAGAAGTCGAAGCGGTGGACGAGCTGGTTGCCGTTGGCCCCGGCGTGCGGTCCGGAGGCGGTGGCGACGGTGCCGGCGGCGATCGTCAGCTGTCCGAGCGGGATCAGCGCTCGCACCGCCCAGACCCCCAGCCGGTCGCTCGAGCGCCGCCGCTCCCAGGGCTCGTAGCGCGAGCACCAGGCGAGGGCGAAGGCGGCGTCGAGCAGCATCATCGAGAGGATGAAGTGGCACATCACCAGCCCTGGCGCCAGGTGGTACTTGACGACGAGGGCGCCGAGGATCGCCTGGCCGATGACGCCCAGCGGCAGCAGGGCGCCGAACAGTGCCAGGTGCCAGCGGAACGGCTTGCGGAAGAAGGCGAGGACGCTGGCGGCGATCACGGCGATGCCGACGAAGCCGGTCAGCAGCCGGTTGCCGTACTCGATCACGGCGTGGGTTTCGAGCGGCGGCGTCGTGCCGCCGTAGCAGCGCGGCCAGTCGGGGCAGCCGAGGCCGGAGCCGGTGAGGCGCACGCCGGCGCCGGTGAGCACGATCAGCGAGAGGGCGCCAAGGGCAACGAGGGTGACCTGGGCGTAGCGCCGCGGTGAGATCTCGAGGCGGTTGCCAATCCTTTCCCGCATCGGTGAAGATGATCGCAGCGGCCCGAGGCCGCCCTGATCAGCCGCCTTTACTCGTCGACTTGAGCAGGAATTCGGCCAGCTGTTCGATTTCTTTCTTCGAGATCGACTGGCCGAAGTTGTTGGGCATCACGCCCGACGGGTACCCCTTGGCGATGACTTTTTCGGGATCGACGATGTCCTCTTCGATCTCGGCCTGGGTCGAGCCCGGGAGCACTTCGTCGAGATCGGGGCCGACGGTGCCGCCGGCGCCTTCGATCGCGGCGAGCGTGTGGCAGCCGCCGCAGCCGTTGTTGGCGAAGACCTGGGCGCCGGGGCCGCCCGGAACCTTCGGCGGCGCCGCCCCGGGCACGCCGGCGTACATGCCGACGTAGGCGGCGACGTCCTCGAGGTCCTGGCCCTCGACGATGTGGGCCGGCATCGAGACCGCGGGGTCGCCGTCGCTCGGGCGCGGGAACTCGACCTGGGCCTTGACGATGCCTTCGATCGTGTCGCTGTTCTGACCCGTCGCGCGGGCGGCGGCGAACGCGTCGTCCAGGTCCGGGCCCTGGGTGCCGGTCGTTCCCGCCTGCGCCAGCGTGTGGCAGGTGCCGCAGTTCTTCGTGAAGAGGACGCGGCCGCGGTCGGTGTCAGCGGTGGTCGCGCCGCAGCCGGAGGCGACCACGACGGTCGCGCCCAAGGCGACGAGGGCGAGCAGCAGGACGATGGGTTTGGGCGCGCTTTGCATAGGGCAGCAGGCGGGCGGGAGTCTATATGTCGGCCTCCCTCGAACGCGGTTTGCCGCAGGCGTCGACTGGGGTAGGATTGAGGCGATTCGCACTAACTCTGAAAAGCGGGCAGAGGAGGACGAAGATGCAGGTGAGGGACGGCATGTCAGAGGTCTCGGTGATGGTCGGGCCGACGCACACCTTGCGGGCGGCGGCGGCGATGATGGTCGAGAAGAACACCGGCGCGGCGCTGGTCTCCGATCACGATTTACCGGCCCCCGGGATCGTCACCGAGCGCGACCTGCTGCTTTCCGTCGGCGCCGGTGAGGACCCCGACGTCGAGCTGGTCGCCGATCACATGACCGAGAGCGTGATCGCCGCCGCTCCCGACTGGAGCCTCGAGCACGCCGCCGCCGAGATGTCCCGCCGTGGCGTCCGTCACCTGGTCGTCTTCGAGGCCGGCGACGCGATCGGCGTCCTCTCGATGCGCGACATCGTCCGCGTCTGGACGACCGCGGGTGCAACCTCAGGAATGACCCCGGACTGAGGCCGGAAGCTGCTCAGGCGGCGCTAGGAGCGCTTGGGCGGCGTGATGGTTTCTACCGGGAGTGCAGCGTGCCGCACGTGCTGGCGGCGCGGCAGGCGGTAGTAGCCGCTGATCGCGCCGCGGACGAGGCTGCGGAAGGCGGCGAGGGCGAAGATCGCGCCGACGATCGCGTAGATGTAGGGCGAGAAGATGAAGCCCGCGGCGTAGATGCCGCCGACCAGGCCAACGGCGCCGACGGCAAGGAAGGCCGGCGCCCACGAGGACTGCGGCGTGTAGATCAACTCGCCAGGCTCGGTGATGTGTCGATGCTCGCTCATCGACTAGGCCTGGGCGATGTAGAGGAAGGCGGCGACAAAGGCGAGGGCGAAGACTGCGGTGGCAAAGCCAGCGGCGACGAGGCCCCCGGTCATGTTCTTACGTGCTTGCTCGCGGTCCATGTGGGGACGATTTCTATCAGTCGGGGTGGGTGTGAGGGCGGTCGGGTGACCCTCTGCCTGAAGCCGTCGC
>DASSLT010000005.1:0-81965 GCA_035689305.1 Solirubrobacterales bacterium
CGCCTGAAGGCGTCGACGTTCTGCCAGCTCGGCAGGAAGCGCGCGAGCTCGCGGGTGTCGGCCGCCTCGACCTCCTTGCGCAGGCGGGCGAGGCTGGCGCGGCGGACGCGGCGCAGGACTTCGGAGTCGCACCACTCGCGCTCGGTCCCCCCCGGCAGCAGCTCGCCGCGGACCATCGCCCCTTCGGTCTCCAGCTCGCGCAGCGCGGGGGTCGGGTCGACGCCGTAGCGCTCGGCCAGCTGCTGGGTCGGGAAGGGGCCGTGGGTGCGGGCGTAGCGGCGGACCAGCGCCCGCATCGCGTCGGGGTGCTCCTCGAGGAAGGTCTCCGGCAGGCCCGGCGGCTCGGGCACCCCGAGGGCGTCGCGGTAGAGGCCGGCGTCCTCGGCGGCGATGTAGCACTCTTCTCCGGCGACCCGCACTTTCGCCACGCGCCGCTCGGCGACCAGTTTCTCCAGCATCGATTTCGCCGAGTAGCCCTCGGCGACGCGCGCCTCGCACTCCTCCAGGCGCAGGTCGCCGAGGTTGCGCAGCAGCTGCTGGAGGGCGTCGCGGTCGCCGGCGCGGCCCGCCTCGGTGCGGTGCTGCAGCTGCGCCTCGACTTCTTCCAGCGCCTCGGGGTCGATCAGCTCGCGCAGCTCCTCCTGGCCGAGCAGCTCGCGCAGCAGGTCGCGGTCGAGCGCCAGCGCCGCCGCCCGCCGCTCGGCGTTCGGCGTGTCCCCCTCGTACATGTAGGTGGCGACGTAGTCGAACAGCAGCGAGGAGGCGAACGGCGAGGCGGTCGGGGTCTCGACCTCGACCAAGCTCAGCTGGCGGCTGTGCAACTTGCGCAGCAGCTCGCCGAGGGCGGGCAGGTCGAGGACGTCCTGCAGGCACTCGCGGTAGGTCTCGAGAATGACCGGGAAACGGGGGAAGTCCCGCGCCACCTCGAGCAGGCTCTGCGACTTCAGCCGCTGCTGCCAGAGCGGCGTGCGCTTGCCCGGGTAGGCGCGCGGGATCAGCAGCGAGCGCGAGGCGTTCTCGCGGAAGCGGGCACCGAACAGGGCCGAGTTGGAGAGCTCGCCGACGATCAGGTCCTCGATCTCGTCGGGGTCGATCAGGACGAGGTCGGCCGGCGGCGGCTCGTCGGCGTCGGGGAGGTGGATGACGATCCCGTCGTCGGACCAGATCGCGTCGGCCTCGAGGTCGCGCTCGTTGCGGATCTTGGCCGCCAGCGCCAGGCCCCAAGCGGAGTGGACGCGGCCGCCGTAGGGCGAGAGGATGCAGAGCCGCCAGTCGCCGATCTCGTCGCGGAAGCGCTCGACGACGATCGTCTCGTCGGAGGGGACGACGCGGGTCGCCTGCTGCTGCTCGCGCAGGTAGGAGACGAGGTTGTTGGCGGCGCGCGGGTCGAGGTCGTACTCGGCCGCCAGCTCCTCGGGCTCGCGGTTGACCGCCTCGCGCGAGAAGGCGCCGATCGCCTTCCCGAGCTCCGCCGGGCGGCCGATCCCGTCGCCGCGCCAGAACGGAACCGCGCCGGGGGCGCCGGGGGCCGGGGTGACGATCACCCGGTCGCGGGTGATTTCCTCGATCCGCCAGGTGCTGGCGCCGAGCAGGAAGGTCTGGCCCGGGCGCGCCTCGTAGACCATCTCCTCGTCGAGCTCGCCGACCCGGCGGCCGTCCGGCAGATGGACGCCGTAGAGGCCGCGGTCGGGGATCGTGCCGGCGTTGGTGACGACCAGCTGGCGGGAGCCTTTGCGGCCGTGGATGGTGCCGCCGGTCCGGTCCCAGACGATCCGCGGCCGCAGCTCGGCGAAGCGGTCCGACGGGTAGCGGCCGTCGAGCATGTCGAGCACGTTCTCGAGCTGTTCGCGGGAGAGGTCGTGGAAGGACTCGGTGGCGGTGACGAGCCGCTCGACCTCGTCGACCTCCCACTCGTCGAGGGCGGCCATCGAGACCAGGTGCTGGGCGAGGACGTCGAGCGGGTTCTGCGGGATCGTCGTCTCCTCGATCTCGCCCTCGCGCATGCGCCGGGCGACGACCGCGCACTCGAGCAGGTCGCCGCGGTATTTGGGGAAGATCCGGCCTTTCGAGGTCTCCCCCAGCCCGTGGCCGGCGCGTCCGATCCGCTGCAGCCCGCGGGTCACCGACTTCGGCGACTCGACCTGGATCACGAGGTCGACCGCACCCATGTCGATCCCGAGCTCGAGGGACGAGGTCGCGACCAGGCAGGGGAGCTGCCCGGACTTGAGCAGCTCCTCGACCACGGTGCGCTCCTCATGGGATAGCGATCCGTGGTGCGCCCTCGCGATCTCTACGTAAGGGGCTGGCGGGGAGGGGGACTTGCCGGGACTACTTGCAGGTGATCCCGGCGGGTCCCCCTCCCCGTGACCAGCGTGCTCAGTGGCGGGGAGCTCGTGCTCGCCTTCGCCGTTGGCGAGCTCGTTCATGCGCTTGGCCAGGCGCTCGGCGGCTCTCCTGTTGTTGACGAAGACGATCGTCGAGGTGTGTTCCTGGATCAGCTCGAGCAGCTTTGGGTAGATCGCCGGCCAGATCGAGCGGATATGGGCGGAGGGCTCGATTTCGGTCGGCGGCGGCCCGTCCTCGCTCGGGTAGGCCGGCGCGCCGGGATCGGCCATGTCCTCGACCGGGACCACGATCTCGAGGTCGAGCTTCTTCCGCGTGCCCGCATCGACGATCTCGCACTCCCGTTTGGGGCCGACGAGGAACTGCGCGATCCGCTCCAGAGGGCGCTGGGTGGCGGACAAACCGATCCGCTGGACGCCTCTTGACGGGGCGGCCCCGTCGTCGGGGGAGGACTCGCCGGTATCACTTGCAGGTAGTCCCGGCGAGTCCTCCCCCTCCCCCAGCCGGTGTCGCTGAACCAGGTCATCCAGGCGCTCCAAGGTGAGTGCCATGTGCGCCCCGCGCTTCGTTTGCGCAACCGCATGGATCTCGTCGACGATCACCGCTTCCGTGGTCGCGAGGATCTCCCGCACCTGTGAGGAGAGCATCAGGTAGAGGGACTCGGGGGTGGTGATGAGGATGTCGGGCGGGGTTTTCGCCATCGCCCGGCGGTCTTTCTGCGAGGTGTCGCCGGTGCGCAGGCCGACCGCGATGTCAGCCCCGATCCCGCGCAAGGGCGCCCGCAGGTTGCGCTCGATGTCATAGGAGAGCGCCTTCAGCGGCGAGACGTAGACGAGGCGGACGCCGGTGCCCAGCTGCGGCTCCCGCGCCAGCTTGTCGATGCCCCAGAGGAAGCTGGCGAGCGTCTTGCCGGAGCCGGTCGGGGCGCAGATCAGCGCGTTGGCGCCGCCGGAGATCGCCTCCCAGCCACCCGCCTGCGCCGGGGTCGGCCCCTCGAAGGAGGCTTCGAACCAGCGCCTTACCGGCTCGCTGAACGGCCCCAACGGGTCAGATTCCGTCCTCGTTTTCGCCTTGGTGCCCAACCCAATGATCTTACGCACCGACCAAGGCGGGCGATCCGAACGAACTTGCCGAGGTTGCAAAAAGCGTCGCTATGCGACGGAAAATGCAACCTCGGCGAAGCGGAGGGTGTGGGACGCCGGTTAGGGGGTGCCGCCGGCGAACTTGACGAATTCGTACCAGGACTTCTTCGGCACGAAGCCTTCCTTGAAGAGGCCGGAGCCGTCGCAGAAGTTGCAGCTATGGGCCTGGTCGTCGATCGAGAACCAGTAGATCCGCTGCAGGCGGTAGGCCGCCGCCTTCTTCTTGAACAGCGAGAAGGCGCCGCGCAGCTGTTCGGCCTGACCCGCCGGACCCTTGGCGAAGAGGTTGGAGCGGGTCGGGTGACCGGAGCTCCAGCCGATCTCGGTGATCCAGAGGCCCTTGGCGGCGTCGTGGTTGCGCGCCATCAGGTGGCGGATTTCCTCGATCTCTTCCGGCAGTTCCTGGAAGTTGTAGGTGTAGGGATGGAGGGCGACGCCGCTGAACTTGGTGCGGAACCCGGGCGTCGTCTTGTACGCCTGTTCGAGGAAGTCGCTCGCGTACCAGTTGAGGCTCTTGTGCTTGCCGGTCGAGGTCCGCGAGCCCTTGGGGCGGGCGAACATGCCGGCGAGGATCAGCTTCGCTCCCGGATCGGCAGCTTTGATCGTCGCGTAGGAGGCGGCGACGAGCTTGCCGTATTCGGCCGGGTTCGGGTGGGTGACGAAGTACTTGAAGTTGGGCTCGTTCCAGATCTGCCAGGTGCGAATCGGGCGCACCGGCACCGCCGGGTGTTCGGCCCAGAAAGCGCCGTTGGGCCCGTAACGGGCAACCGCGGCGGCGACGAAGGCGGCCCAACCGGACCGCGCCGCACCGCTGACCGGGAGCCGGGTCGGGGCCTTGACGCTGGCGCCCGAGCCGGGCACGTTGACGTTGGGCACCGCCCAGGTCGGGGCACCGGCGAGGAACGGCAGCACCTCGATTTCGGCTTTGGCGGCGTTTTCGATCTGGAAGTCGACCGCCGCCCAGTCGAAGACGCCGTTGCGGGCGTGCTGCACAGCGGGCCAGACGAACGGGATCCGGACGCTGGCGACACCACCGCGGTGGAGGCGCTGCATCTCTTCGAGGTTGAGATAGGACGACTGCGGCACCGCACCCCAGAAGTTGACCGGCAGGGCCTGGGCGGCCGAGGCGAAGGCTCCGGTCGCGAGGCAGGCCGCAACGGTGGCGATCAGGGCGCGCAGACGCATACGGGTTGAGACGCTCGATCTCGACACGGTTCTAGTTCGCCTTCGGCGAAACGCGGGAACCGGGCGACCCTTGGCGGCGCTGGCGGAGGACGACGACGCCGACCGAGATCGCGGCGAGGACGGCGACCACGATCAGAATCGGGACCAGCGGCGAGGAGCCGCCACCGCTCGAGTCGTCGGACTGATTGGACACCAGCGGCTTGGCGGTGTCGGAAAGACCGGCCTTGCCGGTGTCAGCAGCCGGCTTGTGATCCTTGGAGGAGCCGTTGCCTTGGCTACCCTGACCGCTACTCCCACCGCCATTGTTGGTTGGATGGTTGCCCGATGCTCCGCCCGCAGACGATTCCGATTCGGAGCCTTCCGTGCTTTCAGATTCGCTTGGAACCTGTGCACCGCCATTGTCCGAAGCGTGCGCCTTCGTGCCGCCACCTTCCTTCGACGGGGTCAGCGGCTTGCCCGTGACCGTCGGCGATTCGGCTTCGTACGTGGTTTCGGCGTGAGCGACGACCGGAAAGCAGGCCGATGCCAGCAGAACAAGCACTAGCAGAGGCGAGAAAGCATGTCGGGCCGAGCTACGTCGGGGGCGGCGGGTCCGATGCATTCCGCGCAAGACTAGAGGAATCGGCGGCGTTTCTCGCTCCGCTCGCCCTGGTCGGCGGGTTGGCGCTGGCCGGGGGCGGCTACGAACTGAGCCCTCGCCACATCGCCGGGCTGGCCGTATGGCTGGTGGTTGCGGGCCTTTTGGCGCTCGGCGCCGCAGGTCGAGCGACGCTCGGCCGGCCTTTCTACTGGGCGGGTGGGCTGATCCTGGGCCTTGCGCTTTTGTCTGCAATCTCATCCCTCTGGTCCGGTTCGATCGAGCTGAGCGTGACCGAGGCAGACCGCGTTCTCGTCTACCTCGGAGTCTTCCTTGCCGCATTCCTAATCGCCCAAACCGACCAAAGGCGCCAACGTTTCGCCGAAGGCCTGGCAATCGGCCTGATTCTGATTGCCTGCATAGGACTTCTCAGCCGCCTCCTCCCCGACGTCGTCTCGGTCGGCAACGGCCCCGGCGGCGGCACCCGCCTCGCCTATCCGCTCGACTACTGGAACGCGGACGGCCTCGTCTTCGGGATCGCCGCGGCGCTGTCGCTGTGGGTCAGCCGCCGCTCGCTGACCCCGTTCCTGCGCTGGTTCGCGGTCGCGACCCTGCCGGTGGCGCTGCTGGCGCTCTACTTCACCTACTCACGCGGCGGCCTGCTGGCCCTGCTGGTCGCCGCCGGCATTCTCATCGCCCTCTCGCACGACCGGCTCTGGCTGATCGCGACGCTGGCGATCGGGGCCCTGGCGACGCTGCCGGCGCTGCTCGTCGTCCAGGCCGACCGCAGCCTCGCCGACAACCTCGGCAACCAGGCGGCGGTCGACCAGGGTGCCACCGTCTTCTTCATCCTCCTCGCCGGGATCGCCCTGGCGCTGGCGCTGTTCGCCGGCCTGCGCCGGCTCGAGCGCCGCGGCGGCGGGATGACCGACCGTGCCGTTGCCCTCTCCCGCGACCGCCGCGTCCTCGGCGGCATCGGCCTGGCGCTGGCGGTGGTCGCGATCGGCGCCGCAATCGCCGTCGGCGGTCGCGCCTGGGACCAGTTCTCGAGCTCCGACATCCAGTTCCCGAGCGACCCCTCGCAGCACCTGACCGATCTCGGCGGCGGCGGCCGCAGCGACTTCTGGCGGGTCGCGATCGACGGCTTCGAAGAAAAGCCGGTGCTCGGCAGCGGCGCCGGCACCTACCAGTTCACCTGGAACGAACTGCGCTCGATCCCGCACACCGTCCACGACGCGCACTCGCTCTACCTCGAGGCGTTCTCCGAGCTCGGCCTCCTCGGTGGGGTGCTGGTCCTGGCGATGGTCGTCCTCCTGCTCTGGATCGGGTTCTCGGCCTGGCGCGCCGCCCGCGGGATCCAGCGGGAGCTGTACGCGGCGCTGCTGGCGGCCAGTGCCGCCTTCGCCGTCGGCGCCGCGATCGACTGGTTCTGGGAGGTCGCCGCCGTCGGCGCGATCTTCTTCCTCGCCACCGGCGCCCTCGTCGCCGGCCGCTGCGCGCAGCTGGCGCAAGCGCAGGCCGCCAGCAACGGGCAGGGCGAGCGGCGGCGCTTCGGGCTTGCCGTCGCCGGCCTCGCCATCGCCTGGATCACCGCCCTCGCCCTGGTCGGGCCGCTGCTGGTCGACCGCGAGATCGACGCCAGCCAGTCCGCCGCTCTCGACGGCAACATCGGCAGCGCGATCGAACATGCCGACACCGCCCGCTCGATCGAGCCCTGGGCTGCCTCGCCCTACCGGCAGCTGGCGCTGCTGGCCGAGTACCAGGGCGACTACCCGACCGCGCTGGAGCGGATCGACCAGGCGATCGACCGCGAGGACCGCAACTGGCAGCTCTATTACGTGAAGGCACGGATCGAGAACGCCGCCGGTGACACGGCGGCCGCCGAAGCCGACCTCGCCGAAGCGCTCCGCCTCAACCCGCTCGAATCCTGCCTCGAACTCGGACCGGAAGGGTGCGGATGAGCCGGGCACCGGAGACCAAGAGCGGCGCCGCGAAGCCGGCGCCGACGCCGGCGCGGCCGCCGGCCCCGGCAGCGCCGGGGGGAGCCCCCAACCCGGAGCTCTCCGGCCCGCTCGCCTCGCGCCGGCGCGGAGCGATGCTGCGGCGCCTGCTCGCCCTCGGCGACTGGGCGGCGCTGGTCGCGACGCTCTGCGTGATCACCGCGGCGACCTCGGCGACCGACATCGCGACCCTGTTCTGGGCGCTCCTCTTCAGCCCCAGCTGGATCCTCGTCGTCAAGCTCCAGGGCCTCTACGACAACGACCACCGCCGGATCCGCCACAGCACCCTCGACGAGCTCCCCTCGCTGGTCGTCGCCGCCGTCCTCGGCACCCTCGTCCTCGACGGCCTGCTCGCGCTCAGCCCGGTCGGGCCACTCTCGCCGCTGTCGGCGATCGGGCTCGGGATCGGGACCCTCGCCGGCAGCTTCATCCTGCGCGGCGTCCTGCGCTTCTTCTGGCACCGGCTGACCGGGGTTGCGACCGGGGTCGCGATCGGCCCGGCGGCGGCGGTCGACGTCGTCGCCCGCCGCGTCTCGACCCACCCCGAGACGCGGCTGGCGCTGGTCGGCTACCTCTCGGCCGAGGGCGGCGAGACGGCCGGCGAGCTGCCCCGGCTGGGGTCGGTCGAAGACATCGCCGCGGTCGCCCGCGAGTACGCGATCGAGCGCGTCGTCGTCACCGAACAGGAGATGAGCGAGGCGGCGGCCGAGCGCCTGATCGAGCAGTGCAAGGCGGCTGGGCTGGCGCTCACCTTCCTGCCCCAGCACTACGGCCTGCTCGGTCCCGGAATCGAGCTCAACCGGCTGGCCGAGCTGCCGGTGCTGGACTTCCGCTTCAGCGACCCGCCGCGCTCGACCGTGGCGATGAAGCGGGCGATGGACGTCGCCGTCTCGGCGGTCCTGCTGCTGGTGCTGTCGCCGCTGCTGCTGGCGACCGCGCTCTGGATCCTGCTCGACAGCGGCCGCCCGGTCTTCTTCCGCCAGGGCCGCGCCGGCAAGGACGGGGTCCCGTTCACGGTCCTCAAGTTCCGGACGATGGTCGTCGACGCCGAGGCGCAGTTGCCGGAGCTGGTCGACCTCGCGGCCCTCGACCAGCCCGCCTTCAAGATCCCCAACGATCCGCGGGTGACCCGCAGCGGCCGCACCCTGCGCCGCTTCAGCATCGACGAGCTGCCGCAGCTGATCAACGTCCTCAAGGGCGACATGTCGCTGGTCGGGCCGCGGCCGGAGGAGGAGAGCGTCGTCGCCCTCTACGACGAGCGCCAGCGCGGGCGGCTCGCGATCAGGCCCGGGATGACCGGGCCGATGCAGGTCTACGGCCGCAGCGACCTGACCTTCGAGGAGCGGCTGGCGATGGAGCGCGACTACCTCGACAACCTTTCGATCCTGACCGACCTGGCGATCCTGCTGCGCACCCCGCGCGCGATCGTCCACGGCGACGGCGCCTACTAGGAAGGGACAGATGCCGCCGGCCCCCGACCTCGAGGTCGTGATCGTCAGCCACGGCGCCGAGGCGCTGCTGCGCCGCTGCCTCAGCTCGCTGCGGGTACACCCGCCGGCCGCGGGCTCGATGCGGGTCACCGTGGTCGACAGCGGCAGCCCCGACGCGACGCCGGAGATGGTCGCCGGCGAGTTCCCCGAGGTGCGCCTCCTGCGCGAGGCCAACATCGGCTTCTCCGCCGCCAACAACCTCGTCCTCCGCGAGGGCGATGCCGGCGCCTACCTGCTGCTCAACCCCGACACCGAGATCTACGCCGGCACCCTCGACGCGGCGCTGACGCGTCTGCACTCGGAGCCGCGGATCGGGATGGTCGGAGTCAAGCTCGTGACCGAGTCCGGCGCTCTCGACCACGCCTGCAAACGCTCCTTCCCGACCCCGCTCAGCGCCCTCGCCCATTTCACCGGGATCGGCCGCCGGGCCGACGGCGCCCTCGGCCAGTACCGGGCGACCGGCCTCGGCGAGGACGAGCCGGGCGAGGTCGACGCCGTCAACGGCGCCTTCATGCTCTGTCGCGGCGCGGCGGTGCGCGAGGTGGGCCTGCTCGACGAGGGCTACTGGCTCTACATGGAGGACCTCGACTGGTGCCACCGCTTCTGGGACGCCGGCTGGAAGGTCTTCTACGAACCGGGCGGCGTCGCCCTCCACGTCAAGGGCGGCTCCAGCGCCGGCCGCCGTGCTCCGCGCCAGGAAATCGCTTTCCACCGTGGCATGGGCCGCTTCTACCGCCGCTTCGACGCCCCCGAGCACAACCCCCTCCTCAACGCCGCGGTCTACGCCGGGATCGGCGCCAAACTCGGCGTCAGCCTCGCGATCAGCGCCGCCAAGCGCTAGGAGGGGTTGCTCAGCGGCGGGCGATGTAGGCGTCCTGCTGCATCGGCTGCGCGGGCGAGCCGAGCTCGAAGCCGCGGACCTCGCTGAAGCCGGCCAGCAGCGAGCGGGAGACGTAGGCCGGCGGGTGGTAGACGGTGCAGAGGTTGCGGCCGGCGAGGCGCGGGCGCTGGACGACGAGCTCACCGCGGTCGTAGCGACGGCGCTCGGCGGCGTCGAGGCGGTAGCGAAGCGAGTCGCCGAGGAGGCTGAGGACGAGCAGGCCGCCGGGCCGGAGCAGGCGCCGGTACTCCTCGAGCCAGCGGCGCTGCAACGGATCGTCGAGGTGGCTGAAAACGGAGAGGGCGTAGACGAGGTCGAAGCTGCCGGTCACATAGGGGGTCGGCGGCTCCAGGCGGTTGCGGGCGACGCGCAGGAAGGGGAGATTGCGCTCGCACCACCCGGTCAGTTCCGGGTTGTAGTCGCAGCCGTAGATCTCGGGCCCCTCGAGCCGGGCCCAATGACGGGCGACGCGCCCGCAGCCGCAGCCGAAGTCGAGCACCGACCGCAGCTCCCCCGGGTCGGTGCCGGCCGCGGCGACGGCGTCGCCGATCGACTCGAACATCTGGCGGCCGACACCGAGGAAGTGGGCGGCGTCGCCGCTGCGGCCGTCGACCAGCAGCCGCAGGCGGGCGGGAGGCACCGGCAGGCCGTCGAAGGCGAGGTGGTCCTCGTGCGCCCGGATCGTCAGCCAGCTCTGGCGCAGCCGCTCCGCCGGCCGCAGCAGGTGGGCCCGGTCGAGGCAGTTGGCGACCCTGCTTCGCGTCTGCTGTCTCATCCCGTCCGCATCAACCACGACGACCGGGAAAAGTCGCGCAATCGGGGGCGGGCACGTTTTCTCGGGGACAGAGATGGTTATACTGACTGAGTATGACTCAACGGATGGGGGCGAAAGGACAGGTCGTGATTCCTAAAGAGCTGCGTGAGCGAGCGGGCATGGGACCGGGCGACGTCGTCGCCTTCGAGCCGGTCGAGGGCGGAGTCGTCGTCAGGCGGGCGGGCGAGCGCTCTCCCCTTCGCGGGCGCTTCGCCCGCAGCGGCATGGCTGCCCGCCTGGTCGAGGACCGCAAGCGGGAGCCCCGTTAGGCCGGTGTTGGCCTGCCTCGATTCCTGGGCGGTGCTGGCTTGGCTCGACGGTGAGGAACCCGCCGCCGAAGCCGTTGCCCGGGTGATCGAGCGGGAACGGCCGGCGATCAGCTGGGTCAACCTGGTCGAGGTCCACTACCGGGCGGTTCGCGACCACGGCCGCCAGGAAGCCGACCAGGTGCTGGCCGAGCTGCGACCCCAGGTCAGCGAGGACCTGCCCGGGATCTCGGCGATGCGGGCGGTCGCGAGCCTCAAGGCCGAGCACCCGATTGCCCTGGCCGACTGCTTCGCGATCGCCCTGGCCGCTGAAAAAGGCGCGGTCCTGCTCACGGGCGACCCGGAGATCATCGAGGCCGAGCGGCTTCCCTGCGGCGTGCAGGACCTCCGCGAATAGCGTCGCGGCTAGGGCACGGCGTCGAGCGGCAGCCGTTTGGTGATCGCCGACGAACGGCCCTGGCTGGCGTAGACCCAGCGCGAGCGGCGGGAGAAGATCGGGCCGGCCGCGACCCGGTCGGTGCGGCGAACGAGGAACAGCGGGACCAGCGCCCCGAGCAGGGCGATCCCGGCCGAGACCATGAAGGTGACTTCGAAGGCGTTGACGTGGGAGGCGGCGACGTCGGGGCGGAGCAGGTCAAGCAGGTGGCTGTGGGGCAGCTGGCCGATGCCCGACTGCTCGGCTTCGACGATCAGGTCGCGGGCGCGGTCGGTCTGCTCCGGGGTCGGGTGGATCCCCTGCTCGGCGAGCTTGTCTTCGAGGACGCTGTATCAGAACTCGAAGGGGAGCTGGTCGGCGATCTCGGAGAGCTTCGGCGCGGCCTTGTCGCGCTCGGAGAGGAGCGGCGCGGAGACCTGCCAGTCGACGCCGACGTCGGGGTCGTCCCAGGCGATTCCCGCCTCGGTCGCCGGGTCGTAGTAGTTGCTCAGCAGGTAGGTGAAGTCCGCCGACTCGCTGAGCACGGCGAAGCCGTGGCCGAAGCCGACCGGGACGTAGAACTGGCGGTGGCGGACGTCGTCCAGCAGCTGCGCTTCCCACTGGCCGAAGGTCGGCGAGCCCCGCCGCAGGTCGACCGCCACGTCGAGGACTTCGCCGCGGGCGCAGCGGACCAGCTTCGCCTGGCCGGGATCGGTCTGGAAGTGGATCCCGCGCAGGGTCCCGCGCGAGGAGCGCGAGTGGTTGTGCTGGACGAACTCCTCAACGATCCCGAGCTCGGCCCAGGCGGCGCGGCTGAAGGTCTCGACCATGAAGCCGCGCTCGTCGCCGTGGACCTGCGGCTCCAGCAGGACCGGGCCCTCGAGCTTCGTCGCCAGCCGCTCCGGCATCAGCCAAGTGCCTTCCCGTACTGCTTTTCGTAGTACTCGCAGTACTCGCCGGACCGGATCGGCCCCCACCACGCCTCGTTGTCGCGGTACCACTGCACGGTCTTCTCGAGGCCCTCGGCGAAATGGACCTGCGCCTCCCAGCCGATCTCGGTCCGCAGCTTCTCCGAGGAGAGCGAGTAGCGGCGGTCGTGGCCGGGGCGGTCGTTGACGTACTCGATCAGCGACTCGTCGGCGCCGGCCAGCTCGATCACCCGCTTGACGACCTCGATGTTCTCGCACTCGTCGGGGCCGCCGACGTTGTAGGCCTCGCCGGGGCGGCCGCTCTGCAGGACGGCGTGGATGCCGCGGCAGAAGTCCTCGACGTAGAGCCAGTTGCGGACTTGACGCCCATCCCCATACACCGGCAGCGGGTCACCATGCAGAGCGTTCAAGGTGATGAGGGGAATCAGCTTCTCCGGATACTGGCGCGGGCCGTAGTTGTTGGAGCCGCGGACGATCGAGGCGTTGATCCCGTAGGTATGGACGTGGGCGGTGACGAGCAGGTCGCCGGCCGCCTTCGTCGCCGAGTAGGGCGAGGAAGGGTCGAGCGGCGAGGTCTCGGTGAAGGAGCCGGACTCGATCGAGCCGTAGACCTCGTCGGTCGAGACCTGGACGTAGCGCTCGACCCCGAGCTCGCGGGCGGCGTCGAGCAGGGTGCCGGTGCCGATCACATGGGTGCGGGCGAAGGCGTCCTGGTCGTCGATCGAGCGGTCGACGTGGGACTCGGCGGCGAAGTTGATGACGGCGTCGACGCCCGCCATCGCCTCGCGGACGATCGCCGGGTCCTCGATCGCACCCTCGATCAGCTGCGTACCCTCGGGCAGGTTCTCGGGGCGGCCGGCGTAGGTGAGCTTGTCGAGGACGATGACCTCGTGCTCGTCGCCGGCGATGCGGACGTAGGTGGAACCGATGAAACCGGCGGCGCCGGTCACCAGGAGCTTCATGCTGCTGCCTCCTCTCGTTGGGCGAGATAGCCGGCCAGCCCGTCGTGCCAGGAGGGCAACCGGATCGCGTGCTCGCGCTGGCTGGCCAGGGCCGAGAAGGCCGGCCGCGGCGCCGGGGCGCCGAATTCGGCGGAGGTGATCGAGAGCACGCTGCACTCGACCTTGGCCTGCTCGAAGATCTCGCGGGCGAACTCGTACCAGGAGCACCTGCCCGCCGCCGCCATGTGGTGGATCCCGTACTCGATCCCCTCGATCAGCCGCACGATCCCGTACGCGAGGTGCCAGGTGTAGGTCGGCGAGCCGACCTGGTCGCGGACGACGGTGACCTCGTTCTGGCTCTGCGCCAGACGCAGCATGGTGTCGACGAAGTTACGGCCGCCGGCGCCGAAGAGGCCGGCGGAGCGGACGATGAAATGGCGCTTGTTGGCGGCCGTGGTCGCCTCCTCGCCGGCCAGCTTGGTGCGGCCGTAGGCGGAGAGCGGCGCCGGCTGGTCGCTTTCGACGTAGGGCTCCCGTTTCCGACCGTCGAAGACGTAGTCGGTCGAGATGTAGACGACGGCGGCGCCGACCTCGGCGGCGGCGCCGGCGACGTTGCCGGCGCCGGTGCCGTTGACGGCAAAAGCGGCCTGCTCCTGCTCCTCGGCGTCGTCGACGGCGGTCCAGGCGGCGGAGTTGATGACGAGGTCCGGCCGCTCGAGGTCGAGCTTCTTCCTCACCGCGGCGGCGTCGGCGACGTCGAGCTCACGGTGACCGAAGCCGACCACCTCGTGGCCGGCGTTGCCGGCGGCCAGCATCAGGTCGCGGCCGAGCATCCCGCCGGCGCCGGTGACGAGCAGCTTCATCGATGGGGATTGCGTGACAGCAGCGGCACGAGCCGACAGGCTAGTCGGCAACGGCGTCCGCTGCCCGGAAAGTGGATTGCTGGATTCTGGATTGCATCTCTAGCGGTGTTAGAATTGCATTCGTGTCGTTGCAACCAATTCTTTTCCCTATCGACCAGCCAGTAATGCCCGAGGAGCGGCAGATCGGCCGCACGGCCTCGATCGACCGCCTGCAGGCCGCCCTCATGACGCCCGCTCACCAGTGGATGATCGGCGAACGACGGATCGGCAAGACGAGTGTCGCAAAGGCGGTCCTCGCCCGCTTCCGCAGAGAAGGAGCCGTCGCCCTCGACATCGACCTCAGCAGGCCCGGGGTCGCCGACGCGGCAGCCCTGGCCGGAGAGATCGCGCGGCAGGCGCAAGCGGCCGGGGTCGGCAACGAGCCGGCGGCGAGAAAGATCCTCGGCTTCACCAAGAAGGAGCGGCCGCGAATCAAGGATCTCGGCGAGGCGCTCACGAAGCTCGGTCTCGACGAGGCGCAAGCGCTGGGTGCTGTCGCATCGATCCTCGCCGGAGCCGACGAAGGCGGTCCCGGGCTCAACAGCGTCATGCGCTCCCTCGCCCTGCACGCGACCGCGACCGAACGTCGCGTCTACGTGCTGTTCGACGAGGTGCATCGCCTGGCGGAGATCGACGGCGCCGAGCGGGAGGTCGCCGGGTGCTGCCGAGAACGCGCAAGTCCGATCGTCTTCATCTTCGCCGGCAGCGAGGAGTCGGCGGCGCAAGCGCTGCGAGAGCCGGGCCGACCGCTGATCGCGATCGGCGAGGAATTCGAGCTCTCCCAGATCGCCTGGGAGGAATGGATGCTCGGCCTGCGCGAGCGCTTCACCGAGGCCGGCATCCAGATCGACGACGAGGCGCTGCGTGCGATTCTCGGGGCATCCCGGTGTCACCCGAGGCGGACGATGCTGGTGGCGTCCCGGGTGCAGCGCAGCGTCGCGGGACAGCCCGACGGGATCGCCTCCGGAATCCTGGTCGAAGTGGCGATCAAGGACGCCGAAGGAGACCGGTCATGGCGTCAGTAGACGGCGCGCCGCGCGCGCTCGCGGCGCTCGAGGTCGCGCGCTTGAACGAAGGGCACGAAATCGCCGTCGCGCTTCAGGCCGGGCAGGTGGTCGGGGTGCTCGGCGAGGGCGAGGTGGGAAAGACGACGACGATTCGCCAGGCGCTCGGCCCGGGCGACGAGCAGTACCCGGTCGTCGACCTCGATCTCGACGGCGTCGCCGGCGACGAGCACCTCGCATTCCAGATCGCCCGTAAGGTGGCCGTCGCGGTCCTCGGAGCCCCTGGCTTCTCGACGCTCAAGGTCGGGGTACTGGTCCCGGCCTCGCTGGAACCGAAGCGGATCGAACTCGCCGAGTTGCTGGCTGTAGACGGGCTCGAAGAGGCACTTCGGGACTGGCCTTCCGGCACCTATGAGCTGGAGCGGGCGCTGACCGCGCTCGAGCAGCTGGCCCAGCGGCGCAATGTGGTCCTCTGGATCGATCACCTCGAGGCCCCCGCGCTCACGCCCCGGCATCCGCTCGACCTCGAGAGGCTGCTGTGGGCGATTCGGGCGATGGCCCAGCGGCAACCTTCTCTCGGCATCGTCCTCTCCGGCCGGGACCAGATCGAAGACCGGGTCCTGGGACGCGAGGCCGCCTTCTACGAACAGGGCCGGTGGCTGACCCTCGACAATCCGCCGCCAGAGACCTGGCGAGAGGTGGCCAGGGCCCTGCAGGTTCCGGCGGCGGCGGCGGACGAACTCAGCTCCTTGACCCGCGGCCACCCCGAAGCGACCCTGCTGGCGCTGCTGGAGGTCGCGACCGGGACGCATCAGCCGAGAAACGCGCTGACGATCGTTTGGGACGTCGCCGCCGGATCGGGGGGGCTCACGGGCCGCGCTATGCAGCACGCGCGCTCACTCCACCGCCTCGGCGGCCAGGTCATGACCCAGGTCGCGCGGGGAGAAGCTCCCTATGGCAACGGGCAACGGGGGAAGTCGCCGCCGCAGGAGATTCGCAAGGTCCTCGGCCGCCTGCGAATGGCCGGTCTGATCCGGCACGACGGTGCCTGGTCGATCGTCAACCCGCTGATCGGCATCGTCCTTCGCGGGGACGTGACCCCTCTCTCGGCCCCCGATCGGGAGTCGGGCGTCGAAGCCTTGCCCTAGATGATCTTGATCTCGGAGTTGTCCCCGACCAGGAAGCTGACGGTCCGCTTGACGCCGTCGCTGCGGGTCACCTTGACGTTGCGACCCAAAAGGCTCGCCTCCATCCGGGTGCCGAGGTCTTCGACCGCCGAGCCGGCGAGGATGATCGAGTGCTCGACCTCCGAGCGGACGACCCGGACCTCGTCGCCGATCGAGGTGTAGGGGCCGATGTAGGCGTCCTCGATCACAGCCCCGGCGCCGATCACGGCCGGGCCGCGGATCACCGAGCGGGTCAGGGTGGCGCCGGCTTCGAGGACGACGCGGCCTTCGAGCACCGACTCCTCGTCGGCCTCGCCGTCGAGCCGTGTCTCCAGCTCCTCGAGCACGAGCCGGTTGGCCTCGAGCATGTCGGCGAGCTGGCCGGTGTCCTTCCACCAGCCGCGGACGATCTCCGATTCGACCCGCTGGCCGTCGTCGATCAGGGCCTGGATCGCCTCGGTGATCTCGAGCTCGCCGCGCCAGGAGGGCTCGAGGCCGCGGGCGGCCGCGAAGATCGTCGGCCCGAACAGGTAGACGCCGACCAGGGCCAGGTTCGAAGGCGGGTCTTTCGGCTTCTCGATCAGGCGCACGATCCGTTCGCCGTCGAGCTCGGCGACGCCGTAGTGCTCGGGCTCCTCGACCGGCGTCAGCAGGATCAGCGCATCCGGTTCGGCGTCGTGGAAGCTGGAAACGAGATCGCGGAGGCCGTCGCGCAGGAGGTTGTCGCCGAGGTACATGACGAACGGCGAGCTGCCGATGAAGTCCTCGGCGGTCAGCACCGCGTGGGCGAGCCCGGCGGGCTTGTCCTGGAGGATGTAGGTGATCTTGGCGCCGAACCGGGAGCCGTCGCCCGCGGCCGCTTCGATCTCGGCGCCGGTCTCGGGGGCGATGATGATCCCGATCTCCTTGACACCGGCTTCGACCAGGGCCTCGATCCCGTAGAAGAGCACGGGCTTGTTGGCGACCGGTACGAGCTGCTTCGCCGAGGTGTGCGTGATCGGCCGCAGACGCGTGCCGGCCCCGCCGGAGAGGATTAATCCCTTCAGAGGCTCCATGCCAAGGCGCAAGCCTACTTGCCTAGGATAGGGCGCTGGTGGCCGAGAGCAACGAGACCAGCGAGCTGCAGAAGCTGCGCGCGCAACGAAACGCTCTCGACCGGGAGCTGGTCCGCAAGAGCTACCGGATCGGCGAGCTCGAACAAGAGTCCGCCGCCGAACTCGAAAAGGTCACCAGGATCTTCGAAGAGAGCCTCAGCTGGCGGGTGACCCGGCCGCTGCGCTCCGTCAAGGAGCTGGCCGGAAAGCTGCGCCACCGGTAACTCCGATGCTGAGACGCTTGCGCGAATCGAGCCTTGGCCGGCTCCTCCCCTTCACCGACCTGCGGGTGCTGAAAAGCCACCTGCCGCCGCGCGTGATCGGCTTTCTGCGCAGGCTGCGCGAGCTCGCCCGCCGCGGCCGCAACCTCGACCTGCAGAGCCCTGCCGCGCGGCGCGCGGCGGCCCAGGAGGCGGTCGCGGCGCTGCCCTCGCAGCCGCTGATCTCGCTCGTCCTGCCGACCTACAAGACCGAGCTCCGCTACCTGCGCGAAGCAGTCGAGTCGGTTCGCGCCCAGCAGTACCCGGAGTGGGAGCTGGTGATCGTCGACGACGGCTCGGGGGAGCCGAAGCTGGCCCGCGAGATCGAAGCGCTGGCCGCCGCCGACCAGCGCATCAAGTGCGAGCTGCTGGCCGAGAACGGCGGCATCTCGGCCGCCACCAACGCCGGCCTGCGGCTCTGCACGGGCGAGTTCGTCGGCTTCCTCGACCACGACGACAAGCTGACCCCGAACGCGCTGCTGGCGGTCGCCCAGGCGCTCGCCGCCGACCCCGAGCTCGACGTCGTCTACTCGGACTCGGACAAGATCACGATCGCCAACGTCCGCGCCGACCCGTTCCTGAAGCCGGATTGGTCGCCGGTCTACGCGCTCGGCGCGATGTACATCGGGCACCTGCTGGTCGTCCGGCTGGCGGTCGCCGAGGCCGCCGGCGGCTTCGACTCCGCCTACGACACGATCCAGGACTTCGAGTTCATGCTGCGGGTCTCCGAGCGCACCGACCGCATCCACCACATCCCCCAGATCCTCTATCACTGGCGGGCGATCCCGGGCAGCATCGCCGCCGGCACCGACCAGAAGGCCGGAGTCGAGGTGCTGCAGCCGAAAGCGGTCTCCGCCCACCTCGAGCGGATCGGGGCCGGCGCCCGCGCGATCCCCCACCCGTCGATCCCCCACCGCGCGGTGCTCGCTCCCGTCAACGGCGCGGCGCCCGCCGCCACGGCCAGCATCGTGATCGCCGCCGGGCCCGAGCGGCGCGGCCTCGACCGCCTGCTGACGTCGATCTTCGCCCAGAAATCACAGCCCGAGCCCGAGGTGATCGTCGTCGCGCCCCCGGGCGGCACCGGCGACGAGGACCGCGTCAAGTGGGTCACCGACGAGGGTGTGGGCAGCAACCGGGCCCGGGCCAACAACCTCGGCGCCGCCGCTGCCGGCGGCTCCCATCTCCTCTTCCTCGCTCCCGACCTCGAGGTCGTCGACGCCGACTGGATCGGCCAGCTGCTGCTGCACGCCTCTCTGCCCGGCGTCGCCGCGGCCGGGCCGATGCTGGTCCGGCCCGACAACACCGTCGAGCAGGCCGGGATCGCGATCGGGCTGCGCGACCCGGCGGCGCCGATGCTGGCCGGGGCGGACGCCGACGGAGACGGCTACTACGGCTCGATGCCCTGCGCGCGCGAGGTCTCCGCGCTCAGCAGCGACTGCATGCTGGTCAGCCGCGAGGCCTTCGCCTCGGTCGGCGGCTTCGACGAGCTCTACGTCGGCGAATACGAGGACTTCGACCTCTGCCGCCGCCTCGCGCAGCGCGGGCTGAAGGCGGTCTACGCGCCGCGTCCGCGGCTCCTCATCCATCGCACCGAGGCCGCCAAGCTCGCCGCCACCGACGTCGTCGACCGCGCCCTCTTCGTCGACAACTGGTACGACGACCTGCTCCGTGGCGACCCCTACTTCAACCCCAACTTCGGCCGTAAGGCCGCCGACTACGCACCGGCCGGATGGCGCAACGCGATCTACCGGGCGGCGGCGCCGCTGAAGGGGATCCGGTGAACGTCGTCTTCGTCTACTTCGGGCCGCTCGACGTCAACAGCGGCATCCAGGCCTTCCATTTCGGCAACGAGCTGACCGACCTCGGTTGGAACGTGACCCTGGCCGGGCTCGGCGACCCGCGCCGGATCGAGGCGGTCGGCCAGCCGAAGTTCGAGTGCATCTCGCACGACGACCTCGACGCCAAGGCGAAGCAGCTGCAGGACCAGGGAGGGGAAACGATCGTCTGCGCCTGGACCCCGCGCGAGCGGGTGCGGAAGCTGACGATGAAGCTGGTCGGGGAGCTGCGCGCCCCCTACACGATCCACCTCGAGGACAACGAGGACTACCTGCTCGAATCGGGCGCGAAAATGACGATGGCCGAACTGCAGCGGCTGCCGCTGCGAGCCCAGGACCGGCTCGGCACGACCGAGCTGATCCACCCCACCCACTACGTCGAGTTCCTGCGCGGCGCCGCCGGGGTCACCGTGATCACCGAGGAGCTGAACGAGTTCAACTTCGGCGGCCGGCCCCACCACGTCGCCCGGCCCGGGATCGACACCAAGCGCTTCGACCCGGACCGGACCCCGAGCGTGACCCGCCAGCAGCTCGGGCTGGCGCCCGAGGACTTCGTGCTCGTCTACCACGGCACGATCCATTACGCCAACCAGCACGAGATGCTGAGCCTGTACCTGGCGGTCAAGCTGCTGCAGCGGCGCGGTCACCCGGTCAAGCTGGTGCGGCTCGGCCACAGCGAGTTCGGCGGCGTCGACCCGCGTGCCTTCCGCGGCGTCAGCGACGGCGTGCTGGAGCTCGGCCGCGTCGACTGGCAGCTGATGCCGGACTACCTGGCGCTGGCCGACGCCTTCGTCCAGCCCGGCGCCGCCGACGACTTCAACCGCTACCGGCTGCCCTCGAAGCTGCCCGAGTTCCTGGCGATGGGACGTCCCGTAGTCTTGCCCGACTGCAACATCGGTCACGACCTCACCCACGGGGAGAACGCGCTCTTGCTCAAACAGGGAAACGCAGTCGAGATCATGGCCCGGATCGAGGAGCTGATCGCCGATCCGGGGCTGGCCGCGCGCCTCGGCGCCGGCGCCCGCAGGTTCGCACTCGAGCAGCTGAGCTGGGCCGACAACGGCGCCGGGCTCGGCGACTTCTACCGGGGCCTGATCGCCTCGCCCGCCGCGAGCGCCACCGCATGAGCATGAAGCAGAACGCCGCCCGGGCGCGGGCGATGGCGGCCAGCTCGCCGACGCTGCGCAAAGTCGCCGGCAAGGTCCTCGGCCGCGTCTCCCCGCCCGGCGCCCAGAACGCCAACGCCTCGGCCTGGTCGATCAAAGAGGCGCCGCTGCGCTCGCTGGAGGAGCGCTACCGGGGCCAGTTCCCGCTCCCGCCCGCCGCCTACGGCACGGTCCGCGACTTCGCCGACAGCATCGACCAGATGCCCGGCCTGGCCGGCGCCAACTACGACATGAAGGACCTGCAGCGCTGCTGGATGGTGAAGGCGATCCTCGGCAACGTCGAGCCCGGCGGCCGGCTGCTGGAGATCGGCGCCGGCGAGCCGCTCGTCGCCGGCACGCTCTCGCGGCTCGGCTACGACGTCGTCGTCGTCGACCCCTACGACGGCAGCGGCAACGGCCCGCGCGAATACGAGACCTTCCGCACCGCCTACCCGGACCTGCGCTTCGTCCGCGAGCAGTTCCCGCCCCAGGAGGACGTCGGCGCCGACTTCGCCGCCGTCTACTCGATCTCGGTCCTCGAGCATGTGCCGCTGGAGGCGATCGACGCGGTGATGGAGGGGGCGAAGACGCTGCTCGCCGCCAAGGGCGGCTGCCAGATCCACGCCGTCGACCACGTCCTCGCCGGCTGGGGCGCCGAGGAACACCTCGAGAAACTGCAGCGGATCGCCGCCGGCATGGGCGTCGCCGCCGCCGACCTCGAGCGCGCGATCGCCGAGCTGACCGACGACCCCGAGACCTACTTCGTCTCCGCCGAGGCCCACAACCGCTGGCGCGGCGGCGTCCCCTACGACCAGTACACGATGCGCCGCATCGTCTCGGTCGAGCTCTTCAGCCGCTGACGGCGCACTTCAGAGCAGCTCGGCGATCCGCGGCGCCTCGCGGCGGAAGACCCAGACGCCGGCGACGCAGACGAGGACGAAGATCGCCGCCGCCGGCAGCAGATGGGTCCAGCCGCCGGCGGCCGCGACCGCCCCCGGCGCCGACGGTTCCAGGATCCAGGTCCGCGCCTGGGTCAGGATCGGAGTCAGCGGGTTGACCAGCAGCAGGTCCTTGACCACCTTCGGCAGCCCGGGAGTGGTGCTGAGCGGGTAGAGGATCGGCGTCACGTAGAAGAGCGCGGTGGCGAACACGGTCCAGATGATCGCGACGTCGCGGAAGCGAACGTTGAGCGCCGAGAGCAGCAGCGCCAGGGCAGCGGTGAGGATCAGCAGCGGCAGCAGGATCAGCGGGAACAGCAGCCAGGTCCAGGTCGGCGTGATGCCGGCGCCGAGGATGAAGATGAGGACGATCACGAGGTTGAGGCCGAGCGAGAAGAGCGCGACCAGGACCGAGGAGAGCGGGATCACCAGCCGCGGGAACTGGGTCTTGCGGACGATCCCCTCCTGCGCCAGGACCGAGGTGACGGCGCCGCCGGTCGCCTCCTGGAAGAAGGTGAAGAGGACGATGTTGAAGAGCAGCAGCACCGCGTAGTGCTCGGCGCCGGTTTCGAACTTGATGATCTGGGTGAAGACGACGAGCAGGACGCTGAACAGCAGCAGCGGCCGGAACAGCGACCAGACGTAGCCGAGCGCGGTGCCGTAGAAGGTCTTCTTGAATTCGGTGACCGAGATCAGCCAGAGCAGGTCGAAGAAGCGGCGGCTGCCGCCGCCGAGCGCCGAAGGGCCCTCGATCTCGCGCAGCTCGTAGGCGGCGGGCTCGGTCCCGGCCGGGGCGCTCACTGCCCCTCCTCGATCACGGCGCTGATCTCGTGCTTGAGGGCGATCGCCCCCGAGGTGGCATCGCCGAAGACGACGAAGTCGATCACGTGCGGGGCGTGGAGGGCGAGGTCGGCATAGCTCTGGTTGCGGAACACCCAGCACTTGACGACGTAGCGGCCGGGGGCGAACTGGTTCTCGATCTCGGCGCTGATCCGCACCCGCTGCCCCGGCTCCAGCTTCTGCGGCCCGCCGGCCGGCAGTTCCTGGCCGACGCCGCCGACGTCGACCCCGTCGGGGTTGGTGAAGACGAAGCCGAAGCTCGGCTGGTTGATCTCGCGGACGGCCTCGAAGACGGCCTGCAGCCGCACCTTGGCGCCGGTCTCGACGCTGGAGACCCGCTCGCCGTCGTCGCTTTCGAGCCAGGTGTCGACGAGGCGGACGTCGGCGCTGCCGCCCCAGTCGTCCTCGCCCTCCAGCCGCGGCGCCCGCTCGAAGTTGAGCCGCAGGTAGCGGCGGGCGACGTCGTCGGGCTCCCCCTCGGCCTCGATCACGCCGTCGTGCAGCAGCATCGCCCGGTGGCAGTAGTGCTCGACCGCGTGCATGTCGTGGGTGACGAGGACGACGGTGCGATCGGAGTCGCGGATCTCGTGGAAGACGTCGGCGCACTTCTGCTGGAAGGAGGCGTCGCCGACCGCCAGCACCTCGTCGATCAGGAGGATCTCGGCGTCGGACTGGATCATCACCGAGAAGGCCAGCCGGACGAGCATCCCGGACGAGTAGTTCTTCAGTTTCATGTCGACGAAATCGCCGAGTTCGGCGAAGTCGAGGACGGCCCCGAGGCGGCGGCGGGCCTCGGCCCGGTGCAGGCCCATCATCACCCCGTTCAGCTCGACGTTCTCGCGCGCGGTCAGCTCCGGGTTGAAGCCGACGCCGAGCTCGATGAAGGGCGCCAGCCGCCCCGCCATCCGCACCCGGCCGGCGTCGGCGGCGTAGATGCTGGCGAGGATCTTCAGCAGCGTGCTCTTGCCCGACCCGTTGCGGCCGACGATGCCGAAGAACTCGCCGCGGCGGACCTCGAAGGAGACCCCGCGTAGGGCGTGCAGCTGCTTCACGTCGCGGTGCCCGAAGGTGGTCAGCCGCTCCTTCAGGGAGTCGACCTTGTGGCTCGCCAGGGCGAACGACTTCTCGATCCCGCGCGCCTCGATCACCACCGGGGCCGTGGCGAAGCCGCGCCGCCCCGATCCGGGCGGGCTCTGCTGCGTCTCTATCGCCATCGACCCTGGATCATCGAGCATCGCCCGGGCGGACGCACTGCGCTCAGCGGCCCGGCGCGATCTGGTCGCGCCAGCCGTGAAAGGTGGTGGTCGTCGCCACCGGCAGCATCCCCGCCTTCAGCAGGTTGCGCTGCGGAGCGACGTTGCCGTGGGCGCAGACACCGACGATCTCCTCCGCCCCACGCTCTTCCGCCCAGGCCATCCCGTGGTGGAGCAGCGCCGTGTACAGGCCCATGCCCCGGCAGGCCGGGTCGACCGTCGCCAGGATGTAGGTCGCCTCGCGCCCGGCCTCGTCGAACATCCCATAGGCGCGAACCGCACCCTCGTGCTCGTAGACGAAGAAGGCGTCGGCGGCGTCGCCTTCGAGCCCGCGCAGCGTCCACTCGACGTAGCCGGCGCGGCAGGCCTCGGGGTCGAGCCGGGGGTCGGCGTGGTAGTGGCCGACCAGCTGCTCGAACCCGGCTTCGGCGAGGGCGGCCACCGCCTCGCGGTCCTCCGGCTGCCCTGCGCGGATGGCGGCATCGCGGCGCGGGCGCAGCGACCCCCGGTAGATCAGCTGGGACTCGAGCGCGGTCATCCCGGCCGCGGTCAGCGCCTTGGCGGCGGCGACGTCGGCGCCGTCGCAGCGGGCGATCACCATCTCGACCTCGTGCTCGGCGCAGAACTCGAGCAGCTGCGGGAGCGCCTCCGCGGTGACCGAGTCGGCGCGGGCAACGACGATCCCGAAGCGCTCGGAATCGAGCGGCGAGAGAGTTGCCACGGGGCTGCCCACGCCCGCAACGTATCGCGTCGATCCGGTGTTCTAGGGTCCGCGGATGGATCGACGAAGGCCTCCCGGGGGCCGCGGCAAGACCCTGCTCGAAGGCCGCTCGTTCGACTGGACCCTGGCCCTGGCCGCGGTTGCGATCGGGATTCTGATCTACCTGCTCGACGACCGCACCAACTGGAGCAACGGCTTCGGCTTCGACGGCCGCTTCTACGGCGAGCTGGCGAAGAACTTCCCGCAGGCGGTCTTCGGCCATGGCCAGGTGACGCCCCCCGGGCTCGGCGAATACACCGGTCCCCACCTGACCGGGGTCGACTCCTACTACGCCTATCGCTGGCTTCCGTCGGGTCTCGTCTGGCTCGGCCTCCAGGTCACCGCCCTCTCCCCCACCGACGGCCACGTCGTCGGCATGTTCGCCGCCCTCGACGCCCTGATGTACGGGCTCGCGACCTTCTGCTGGTGCCGCGCGGCGGGGCTGCTCGGGCTCGGGCGGCGCGAGAAGCTGGTCGGGGCGATCGGCCTCGTCGTCAGCTTCGCGGTGCTGCGGACCGGCGGCTACTACCCGGTGCTGACCGACCAGGTCGCACTCGGGCTCGGCGCCCTCAGCTTCTACCTCTGGCTGCGCGGCAACACCGTCGCCCTCGCGATCTGCGTGGTCGCCGCCTGCTTCACCTGGCCCTTCCACATCGTGATCGGCCCGCTGCTGCTGCTGTTCCCGCCACCGCCGGGGGTCCGCGGCGCCTTCGCAAGCGGTTCGGAGCCGCCCGGTCCGTCCTGGCGCGAGTGGCGTCCCGCCCGCTTCCCGGCCGCCGTCGGGGCCGTGATCGGGCTGGCGACCCTCGCCGCCCTGATCGCGATCCAGCTCGGCGGCTACGAAAGCCACGAGGGGACCGAGCAGCTGCCGCTGTTCCCGCTCAGCGCCCTGATCGTCGCCGCCTACTTCTTCGCCGTCTTCGCCCTGCTGCTGCCGCAGAGCCTGGCGAAGCTGGTCGCGATCCTGCGTTCGATCCGGCTCGGCCGGCTCGCCTGGGCGGTCGGCGTCGTCGCCTTCGTCCTCGTCGCCGGCAGGCTGATCGCCGCCCGCCCCGGCTTTGCCACGACCGAACTGTTCAAGGACGCTTTCTGGTCGACGACCCTCGACCCGGGGATCTTCATCGTCGTCCTCGTCAGCTACTGGGGGATCCTGATCCTCGCCCTGCTGGCCGACCTGCCGCGGGCTGCCGCCGTCAGCTGGCGGCTGGGGCCGGCGATGGCCGCGGTCGTCGGCGCCGGCCTGCTCGGGGTCTTCACCACGCAGCCGCGGGAGATCGTCGACGTGATCCCGTTCCTGCTGCTGCCCGGCGTCCTCGCCTACCGCCGGCTCTGCGGACTCTCGGACCTCTCGATCGTCGTCTTCTTCTGGGCCTCGCTGCTGCTGAGCCGGATCTGGCTGCCGATCGGCGACCTCAGCACCAACCTCGGCCTGCTGCAGGATTTCCCGGCGCAGAAGTACTACATGACGCTCGGCGCCTGGACGCCGCCGTCGACCTACGCGATGCAGCTCGGCGGCGTGTTGGCGATCGGCGCGGCGATGTGGCTGCTGGCGCGGTCGCGCCGCTCAGGGGCGACCGCCGACCCCTAGGCCGGCCGAGCTCGCCTGCAGCTCGCGCGCGACCGCGGCGACGGCGCGGTCGACGTCGGCGTCCGGGAGGCCGACCCAGAGCGGCAGCCGCAGCATCCGCGCGGCGAGCTCATCGGTCCGCGCCAGGTCGCCGGCAGCCCGCCCGAAGCGGCGCCCGGCGGCGGTCCCGTGCAGCGGCACGTAGTGGAAGATCGCGGCGACGCCGGCTCCGCGCAGGCCGTCGAGGAGGCGGTCCCGCTCAGCCGCCGTCGGCAGCAGCAGCCAGTAGCCCTGACCGTTGTGCTCGCACTCGGCGGGCACGACCGGGCGGCGCAGCAGGCCCTCGGCCTCGAGCGGCGCGAGCGCGCGGTGGTAACGCTCCCAGGTGGCGGTGCGCCGGGCGAGGATCGAGTCGGCTGACTCGAGCTGGGCCCAGAGGAAAGCGGCGGTGATCTCGCTCATCAGGAACGAGGAGCCGAGGTCGCGCCAGGTGTATTTGTCGATCTCACCGCGGAAGAAGGCGGCGCGGTCGGTGCCCTTCTCGAGCAGGATCTCGGCCCGCTCGACCAGCGCCGGGTCGTTGACCAGGAGCGCCCCGCCCTCGCCGCTGGAGAGGGTCTTGGTCTCGTGGAAGCTGAAGGCGCCGAGAGCGCCGATCGAGCCCAGGGCGCGGCCGCGGAAGCTGGCGAGGATTCCCTGGGCGGCGTCCTCGATCACCGTCGCCCCGGCGCCCTCGGCGATCTCGCCGAGAGCGTCCATCTCGCAGCCGACACCGCTGTAGTGGACGGGCACGATCGCCTTCGTCCGCGCCGTCACCGCCTCGCGCACCCGCTCGGGGTCCAGGTTCAGGGTCTCCTCGCAGACGTCGACGAAAACGCAGGTCGCCCCGCGCAGGGCGAAGGCGTTGGCGGTCGAGGGGAAGGTGAACGAGGGCATGATCACCTCGTCGCCGGGACCGACTCCCGAAAGCAGGGCGGCCATCTCGAGGGCGCCGGTGCAGGAATGGGTGAGCAGCGCCCGCTCGCAGCCGCAGCGCAGCTCGATCCACTCCGCGCAGCGGCGGGTGATCTCTCCGTTGCCGGAGAGCTGACCGTGCCCGAGCGCCTCCTGCACGTAACCCAGCTCGGAACCGACGGCGTACGGTTGGTTGAAGGGGATCTGAACGTCCACCGGGTTCGTCGGCCATCATAGCCCGATGCCGACCGGGCAAAGCGAGGGCTACGACCCCGCCCTGTTCGCCGAAATCGCCGAGCTCGAGGACGGCAGCTTCTGGTTCACCGAGCGCGACCGGCTGATCCTCTGGGCCCTGCGGCGCTACGCGCCGGGCGTGCGCAGCTTCCTCGAGGTCGGCTGCGGGACGGGCCACGTGCTGGCCGCCGTCGCCGGCGGCTTCCCCGCTGCCGGCTGCGTCGGGCTCGAGCCCTTCGAGGAGGCGCTGGCGATCGCGCGCCGCAAGCGGCCCGAGCTCGACTTCCGCCTCGGCGGCGCCGACAGCCTCACGCCCGGCGAGGACTTCGACGCGATCGGCTGCTTCGACGTGCTCGAGCACATCGCCGACGATGGCACCGCGGCGGCGGCGATGGCGGCGGCGCTGCGGCCCGGCGGCACCCTCGTCGTCACCGTTCCCCAGCACCGCTGGCTTTGGAGCGACGCCGACGAGCGGGCCGAGCACGTCCGCCGCTACCGGCGCCGGGAGCTGCTGGCGCTGATCGAGGGCAGCGGGCTCGAGATCGTCCGCTGCACCTCGTTCGTCACCACCCTGCTGCCGCTGCTTGCCGCCAGCCGCCTCGTGCGCCGCTTCCGCCCGCCCGAGGACCCGCTGCGGGAGCTGCGCCTCTCGCCGGCCGCCCAGGCCATCTTGCGACCGCCGCTGGCATTCGACCGCTGGCTGATCGCCCGCGGCGCCTCGCTGCCGGCGGGGGGCTCGCTACTGCTCGTCGCCCGCCGTCGCTGAGGCCTCGTCCCGCTCGCCGACCTCGGCGGCGACGGCGTAGGCGGGATGCCCCATCACCCGCGGGTACATCCGCGCCAGGTACTCGCCGATCACGCCGAGGGCGAAGAGCTGGACGCCGGAGAAGATCGTGATCGTCGAGGCGAGGAAGGCGAAGCCGGGCACATGGGATCCGCTCAGCGCGTAGCGGAGGAGGACATAGGCAAGCAGCAGCGCCCCGAGGACGGTGCAGAGGAAGCCAAGCGCGCTCGCCGCCCGCAGCGGCCGCGAGCTGAAGCCGACGACGACGGTGAGGGCGTGGCGGGCGAGCGAACGCGGCGAGTAGCCGGAGCGGCCCTCCTCGCGCGGATCGTGGGGGACGGTGATCTCGGCGATCCGCCGGGTCGACCAGAGCAGCAGCGCGTCGATCGAGACGTAGGGGCCGTCGAAGGTCGTGAACCCCTCGCGCAGCTGGGTGCGGAAGGCGCGCAGGGCGCTGATCCTGGTCACCATCGGGTCACCGGTGGCGACCCGCATCAGGCGCTTGGCGAGGCTCGTCGTCCACTCCCGCCCGCGGCGGTGGCGGCGCTCCTCGGCCATCCCGTAGACGAGGTCGGCGCCGGCAGCCAAGGCATCGAGCAGCGCCGGGATCGACTCCGGCCGGTACTGGAGGTCGTCGTCGAGGGTGACGATCTGCGCGCGCCGGGCGCTGCGGATCCCGGCCAGCAGGGCGCTCTGCTGGCCGTAGTTGCGAGCCAGCCGCAGGCCGCGGACCTCCTCGCGCTCGGCGGCGAGACGCTCGATCGCCTCCCAGGTGCCGTCTTCGGAGCCGTCGTCGACGAGGACCAGCTCATACGGGATCGCGGCCGGCCCGAGGACCTCGGCGAGGCGGTCGGCGAGGCGCGGCAGCGAGGCGGCCGAGCGGAAAGCGGGGACGACGACCGAGACCCCGTCGAGCAACCGCTCGCTCACGTCGGCCCGGGCGCGGGACGGGCGGGGATGCCGCGCACGGTCGTCCCGGCGGCGACGTCGGCGGTCACCACCGCGCCGGAGGCGACGATCGCACCCGCGCCGACGACGACGCCCGGCAGCAGCGAGGCGCCGGCGCCGACCATCGCCCCGTCCTCGACCCGCGGCCCCCGCATCTCGTCGACGTCGCCGAAGGAGTTGTCGTTGGTGCTGACCACGAGGGCGGAGATGAAGACGTCGTCGCCGATCACCATGCCGCCGGTGATGTGGGACTTGTCCATCACCCGGCAGCGCTCGCCGATCACCGCTTCACGGTCGAGGGTGACGCCGCGGCCGACCACCGTCCCGCTCCCGATCCGGCTCAGCTCGCGGATCGACGCCCCGTCCCCGAGCAGGCAGTCGGCCGCGATCTCGACGTCGTAGTAAACGACCACGTTGGCCCCGATCGCGCAGCCCTCGCCGATCCGCAGCCGCCGCTCGAACGAGGGCTCGCGGGCGACGATGCCGGCGGCGCGCGGCGCGCGGCCGAGGTAGGTCCCGGGCAGGACCTCGGTCCCCCGGCCGAGCTCGACTCCGTCGCCGATCACGACATGCGGATGGATCTTCACGCCCTCGCCGAGGACGGCGCCGGGGTCGACAACGGCGGTGGGGTGGATTTCGGGCATCGGGCGGCGCAGGTCCGCTAGGGTCGGCACGCTTTGGGCATCGATCATTGCAAGCTCGTCGAGCTGCCGGTCATCCAGAACCCGCAGGGCAATCTCACCTTCATCGAGGGCGAGCGCCACATCCCCTTCCCGATCGCCCGCGTCTACTACCTCTACGACGTGCCGGGGGGGGCGATGCGGGGCGGCCACGCCCACCGCGAGCTCGAGCAGCTGATCCTGCCGATCGGCGGCAGCTTCGACGTCGTCGTCGACGACGGCTCCGAGCGGCGGCGGATCACGCTCGACGACCCCCGCGTCGGGCTCCACATCCCGCGCCTGATCTGGCGCGAGCTGGAGAACTTCACCGCCGGCTCGTTCTGCGTCGTCCTCGCCTCCGCCTACTACGACGAGGCCGACTACTACCGCGACTACGACGAGTTCCTGGCCGCGGTCGGCGGCGCCTGAGCGGCCTCAGTCGACGACCGGCACGTCGCCGTCGCGCCAGGCCTGCGAGGAGCGGCGCCGGGTCTCGTGCTTGTCGACGACGATCTCGTCGAGCATCCCGGTGCGGACTCCGGCCCGCATCATCCGCCGGCACAGCGACCAGTCGTTGGGCTCGTCGTAGATCGCGTCGGAGAGCTCCATCTCGAAGAAGCGCAGGCCGGCGAGGTAGATCGCCCCCTGCAGGCCCCACTCGCCGAGCTCCGGCGGGAACTTGCCGAGCGTGATCGGCGCGCCCTCGGGGAAGTTGACCTGCTGCAGCCCGTAGCAGTGCTCGAGCCGGCGCTCGCGGGCGCTCGCCAGCAGCCGCTCGGTGTGGGTCGGGCGGACCGCGTCGTCGTCGCCGAGGGCAGCGATCCAGCGGCCGCGGGCCATTGCCAGCGCTTCGTTGAAGGGCGGCGTGCCGATCACGTACCAGCGCTTCGCCGGATCTTCCGGATACGGCCCCCGGTTGGGGCGGTTGAAGTAGGTGACGCGGGGATCGCCGATCGCCGCGATCGCCGCCGCGGTCTCCGGCGGCGCCGAGTCACCGACGACGATCACCTCCAGGTTCGAGTAGGTCTGGCCGAGGATCGAGGGCAGGGCGACGTCGCGCAGGGTCTCGTAGGACGTATAGGTGGGGATCAGGAAGCTGACCAGCGGCTCCTCTTCGCTGAAGGCGAGCTCGTACTCCTCGCTGGCCCGCACGGCTCGCAGGCGGCGCCTGTTCTCCGGCTCTTCGTCGAAGCTGCTGCGGCCGATCCCGGCGGCGCGCCGGGCGTCGACCTCGATCGTCCGCACCCGGGCGGTGACCTCCTCGACTTCGCGGTGGACGCGGCCGAGGTCCTGATGCAGGGCGCGAACGGCGGCGGCGATGTCCTCCTGGCCGCCCCGGAGTTCCTTCGTCATCGAACGGCGGACCCGCAGGCCGATCCGGCTCAGCGCCCTCATCGGCGGCATGCTAGAGCGTCGCCAGGACCGCGGTGGCGGTCGCCTCGACCGCCTGCGGCGGCAGCTGCGGGTACATCGGCAGGCTCAGGCAGGTGGCGGCGAGGCGATCGGCGACCGGGAATGCGCCGCCCTCCCAGCTGCCGTCCGCGTAGGCGGCGGAAGCGTGCGGCAGCACCGGGTAGTGGACGAGGCTGGAAATCCCGGCCGCCGCCAGCGCCTCGCGGCAGGCGTCGCGATCGGGGTGGTTGATCACGTAGAGGTGCCAGACCGGCTCGCTCTCGGCGAGCGGGCTGGGCAGGCCGATCCGCTCGTCGGCACCGAGCGCGGCGCCGTAGGCCGCCGCGCGGTCGGCGCGAGCGGCGTTCCAGGCGTCGAGCCGCGGCAGCTTCACCCGCAGCGCCGCCGCCTGGATCTCGGCCAGCCGCGAGTTGACCCCCGCCGCCTCGATCTCGTAGCGGTCCTTCATCCCGTAGTTGCGCAGCAGCCGCAGCTGCGCGGCCAGCTCGTCGTCGTCGGTGGTGACGGCGCCGCCGTCGCCGAGCGCGCCGAGGTTCTTCGCCGGATAGAAGGAAAACGCGGCCGCGTCGCCGAGGCTGCCGGCCCGGCGGCCCCGGTAGCGGGCGCCGTGCGCCTGGGCGGCGTCCTCGAGCAGGAACAGGCCGTGGCGCTCGGCGATCGCCCGGATCGGGTCCATCGCCGCCGGCTCGCCGCGGAGGTGGACGGGGACGATCGCCGCCGTGTACTCGCTCACCGCCGCCTCGGCGGCAGCGGGATCGAGGTTGTAGGTGGCCTCCTCAACGTCGACGCCGACCGGGACCGCCCCGACCGCGGTCACCGCGAGCCAGGTCGCGACCCAGGTGTAGGCGGGGACGATCACCTCGTCGCCCGGCCCGATCCCGGCCGCCCGCAGGGTCAGCTCGAGCGCGTCGAGGCCGCTGCCGACGCCGACGCAGTGGCGCGTCCCGCAATAGGCGGCAAATTCGCGCTCGAACGCCTCGAGCTCGGTCCCGAGCAGGTACCAAGCCGAATCGAGAACCCTGGAGACGGCCGCCTCGAGCTCGCCGCCGAGCTCCGCCTGGGCCGCGCCGAGGTCGATGAAGGGGATTCCCGGCGTCAAAGGGACTAGATAAGTTACCGGCGTGGCCACCGGCAAAGAGGGCCTCGAGACCGGCCGCGCAGGGGAATCGCCGCCGTCCGGTCGCGGGGTAAGCAACCCCGTCCTGATCCTGCTCGTCTGGCTGGTCGGGATCTCCGGCGGTCTGCTGCTCTACTGGGGCTCGAAGCTGACCTTCCTGCTCGACGACTGGGAGTTCCTGCTCTACCGCCGCGGCTTCGACTCCCACGCGATCCTCGACCCCCACGGCGAGCACATCGTCGTCATCCCTGTGCTCGTCTACAAGGCGCTGCTGGCAGTCTTCGGGATGGGGTCGGCGCTGCCCTTCCGGGTCGTCTCGACCGGCCTCTTCCTGCTCAGCGCGGTGCTGCTGTTCGTCTTCCTCAAGCGCCGCGTCGGCGAGTGGCCGGCGCTGGCGGCAACCGCGGTCGTCCTCTTCCTCGGCGCTGCCTGGGAAGACCTGCTGTGGTCGTTCCAGATCGGCTACTTCGGCTGCATGGCGGCCGGGATCGGGGCGCTGCTGGCGCTCGAACGCGAGGGCCGCCGCCGCGACGTCATCGCCACCACCCTGCTCAGCCTCGGCATCCTGCTCTCCAGCCTCGGCCTCTCGTTCATCGCCGGCGCCGCGGTCCAGGTGCTGCGGCGGGAGGACCGCTGGCGCCGCCTTTGGGTCTTCCTCGTGCCGCTCGCGATCTACGCGATCTGGTACCTGGGCTGGGGCCACACCGCCGAACACGCTGCCTCCTGGGCCAACTTCGCGAAGACCCCGGCCTTCATCCTCAACAGCCTTGCGGCCTCGCTCGCCTCGGCGTTCGGCCTCTTCCTCCCCGCCGCCTCGGAATCGCCCGGCGGCCTCGACTGGGGCCGGCCGATCCTCGTCGCCCTGGCGCTGCTCGGCGCCTGGCGCCTGGCCAAGCTCGGCAAGGCGCCGCGCTGGCTCTGGGTCGTGGTCGCGATCGGCGGCTCCTTCTGGTTCCTCGCCGGTCTCAACCAGATTCCCGGGCGCGACCCGACCGCCAGCCGCTACCAGTACATCGGCGTCGTCTTCGTCCTCCTGATCGCCGCCGAGCTGCTGCGCGGGATCAAGATCTCGCCCCGGGTCACGGTCGTCGTCGTCCTCGTCGCCGCCGCCGCGATCGCCCCCAACGTCTACTACCTGCACCAGGCCTACCTCAGCTACCGCGGCACCAGCCAGCTCGAGAAAGCCGACCTCGGCGCCCTCGACATCGCCCGCGAAACGGTCGAACCCGGCTTCGTGCTCGAGGAAGACATCGCCGACACCGGCTACGTCCACGTCGACGCCGCCTCCTACTTCTCGGCCGAGGACGAGTTCGGGACCCCGGCCTACAGCTCCGATGAACTGCTCGAAGCCTCAGCACCGGCGCGCTTCGCCGCCGACAAGGTGCTGTGGGCGGCGCTGCGGGCCGAAGTGACGCCGATCCCGGCCTCGCAGGCGCCGAGCAAGGGCTGCGCCACGGTCGAAGCGACCTCCGAGCTGCCGCCCGGGGGCGGCATCGTCGTCGCCGGCGAGCAGCCGATCGAAGACGTCAAGCTCGCCCGCTTCTCCAGCGGCGAACCGCCGATCGACCTCCAGCAGCAGATCGAACCGGGTGCCGGGCTGCGGATCACGATCCCCGAAGACCGCTCCACCGTGCCATGGCGGGTGTTGCTGGAGACGTCGGGACCGTCGCAGATCTGCGACCTCGAAGGCAGATAGGGTCCGCGGCTTGCCAACCCCCACGACTGCGGAGGGCCACCGATACCGATGAATTTCGAGCGTCTCTACTCGTACCGTTTCCGCGACATCGACCAGGACAAGCGGGCGGCGGTCTGGGACGAGATCGCGCCACACGTCCACGGCCTGATGGGCTCCCCCCAGAAGGTCCTCGATCCCGCCGCCGGGCGCGGCGAGTTCATCGGCGCGGTGCCGGCCCAGGAGACCTGGGCGGTCGACGCGGTCGCCTACGAGCAGGCGGCCTACAAGCCCGACACGAAAGTGATCGTCGCCCCGATCATGGACGCCGAGCTGCCGGAGAACCACTTCGACGGCGTCTACGTCTCCAACTTCCTCGAGCACCTCTACGACCAGGAGGCGATCGCCGCCTTCCTCGAAAAGATGCGGGCCTCGATGGCGAGCGGGGGCCGGATCGCGATCATGGGACCCAACTACCGTTACTGCGCCGGCGAGTACTGGGACTGCGCCGACCATTACGTGGCGCTGACCCACGTCGCGATCGCCGAGCACCTCTACGCCGCCGGCTTCGAGCCGGAAAAGGTGATCCCGCGCTACCTGCCCTATTCGTTCCGCGGCATCCTGCCGCCCTCGCCGGCGCTGACCAGGACGTACCTGCGCTTCCCGCCGGCCTGGCGGATCCTCGGCAAGCAGTTCCTCGTGATCGGCCAGAGCTAGAGCGATGAAGCTCTCGGTCGTGATCCCGGCGTACAACGAGGAGGAGGTGATCGCGCCGACGGTCGAAGGTCTCGTCCAGACGCTCGATCGCGAGGGGATCGAGCACGAGGTCGTCGTCATCAACGACTCCAGCCGCGACGGCACCCGCGCCGTGGTCGAGGAGATCGCGAGCCGCTACCCGCAGGTGCTGTGCGTCGACTCGCCCTACCAGGGCGGCTTCGGCCTCGCCGTCCGCGCCGGGCTGGAGATCTACAGCGGGGACGCGGTGGCGATCATGATGGCGGACGGCAGCGACAGCCCGATCGACCTCGTCGCCTACCACCGGCTGCTGGAAGAAGGCTACGAGTGCGCCTTCGGGTCGCGCTTCGTCCACGGTGGCGCGGTCTACGACTACCCGCGCTTCAAGCTGATCATGAACCGGCTCGTCAACGCCGGGATCCGGGTCCTCTTCCGCCACGGATACAACGACACGACGAACGCCTTCAAGGCCTACCGGCGCGAGGTGATCGACAGCGTCAAGCCCTTCCTCTCGCACCACTTCAACCTCACGGTCGAGCTGCCGCTGAAGGCGGTCGTGCGCGGCTACAGCTACGGGATCGTGCCGATCACCTGGACCAACCGGGCGGCCGGCGAGTCGAAGCTGCGGCTGAACGAGATGGGCAGCCGCTACCTCTTCATCATCCTCTACGTCTTCCTCGAGCACCACCTCAGCCGCGGCGACTACCGCCGCGACGCGCCGTCGGTGCCGCCGCGCGGCACCTGGCGCGCCGGGGTCGCCGGCCACCAGCCCCCGACCCGGGATTCTGCGGACGGCGAAGACCAGGTCGCCTGAGCGGCGCCGCGCCTTATTCGCAGACGCGGGACGGGCTATAGACGTAGATCCGCCAGCGGGTCGGCGCAGAGTCGATCGGAGCCTTCAGGGTCGCCCAGGACCCGGCTTCGAGCGTCCCGATCGGGACCGGGGTGCCGTCCTTGGCGAAGCGGCTCCCTTTGACTTCCACCGGAGCTGAGATGGAACCGAGGACGGTGCCGCCACCGGGGGGCAGGTCGAAGTAGACCGGTTCGGCGGGTTCGGCGTCGGCCTTCCGGCAGTCGCCCACGTCCGCCGGCTTCGACGTCGGTTGCAGCTGCAAACGCTCGGCGTGGACGAGGGTGGCGTCGGCGACTTCGCGGAAGGTCAGCGGCGCCGCCCGCACATCGGCGATCGAGCCGGAGATCGGACCGAACTCCGCCGCGGCGCGGAAGTAGTCGGCCGCCGGCAGGGCGGCGTAGACGCCGCCTCCTTGTTCGATCACCACCGGGTCGGCGCCCGGCCGATAGCCGGGGTCGACGACGCCGGCGAGTTCGAGCATCGCGTACTCGGCGCGGGTCGCATCGGCGTCGTTGAGCAGCAGGCGGCGCCCTTCGTAGTACTTGGCGACGTTCGCCGGCAGGGCCAGCCCGAGCACGACGAAGGTCGCAACCACGGCCAGCGGCCGGATCGAGGCCCCCTGCAGAGCGTCGGCAGCGACGAGGAAGACGAGCACCGTCCCCGCGAAGAGGTAGCGCGAGGAGTCGGGCTCACGGTCTCCGAGAGCGATCGTTATCCAGTACGCGATCGCGATCGTCGCGAAGGTCCAGAGCGTCGGCGGGACGTTGCCGCGACTGACCCGCCAGGCGACGGCGAGCACGAAGATGAAGGCGAGGACCGTACCGCCCGCGGTGATGCCGGCCAGCGGCACCGAGAACTCCGGGCCGGTCGGGTTGATCCCGGTGACCGCGCCGGCGATCGAGGAGAGGGCGCCGACGATGTCGATCGGGATCAGGTGGACGTTGGTCAGCTTCGCTTCCGACTGGTCGAAGTGAGCCGCCCAGATCATCCAGATCCCGTAGAGGACGGCCGGCACGAGGAAGATCCAGCAGCGCCGCCAGCGGTCCTGCCGCAGCAGCACCGAGACGGCGACCCCGGCGGTGAAGGCGAGGCCGAGCTCGAGCGTCGCGGTGGCGAGCACGAGCAGAGCGCAGGCGATCCCGTCCGCGTGGCGGCCATTGCGCTCGAGCACGAGCAGCGCCGCGAGGCCGAAGACCAGGGCGTAGGCGGTATGCAGGTCGAAGGCCCAGATCAGGGACTCCCAGGCATAGCCGAAGAAGAGCAGGAAGATCGCCGGCGCCAGCGCCAGCAGCGGGCCGACGCGACGGCGGGCGAGAACGTAGAAGAGGCCGACGGCGGCGAGGACGCCGAGGAGGTTGGCGGCGCGGAAGACCGCGTAGTCGGCGCCGAAGACTTCGAACAGGGCGCGGTAGACCAGTTTGCCGACGACGACCAGGTGCCCGTTGTGGGGGGCGAGGAAGTATTCGATCCCGTCCCCGGGCGCAGCCGCGAAGCCGTGCGCGATGTAGCGCGCGTAGTAGTAGATGTCGTCGCCGGAGAACGTGGTCGACTGCGCCGACAGCATCAGCCAGAGGGCGGCGGTGAGCATCGCCGCCCCGAGCAGCGCCCAGGCGATCCACTGCGTCTGCTCGCGCGAAGGCAACCGCATCGAGCCGGGACCCTACGGCCTGGCGCGGCCGCCGGTGAGGGCGACGAAAGCCCGCCAGGCCGGCTTCGGCTTGAACTTCGGGCCCTGGCGGAAGAAACCGACGGAGTCGCAGAAATCGCAGAGCAGCGGCGCGTCCTTCCAGGAGAACCAGAAGACCTGCTTGACGTTGAGCCGGCGCTGGTTCGTCATCAGGAAGCCGTAGGCGCCCCGCAGCTGTTTGACCTGGCCCTGCGGGCCCTGCTCGAAGGCGTCGTGCTTGAAGTTGTTCTGCGAGCCCCAGCCCATCTCGGTGATGTAGAGGCCGGGCCGGTCATGGTTTTCGAGCGTCACCTGGTGGATCGCTTCGACCATTTCTTCGAGCGATTCGGTGTCGATCGCGTAGGGGTGCAGGGCGATCGAGTCGAAGTAGCTCTTGATCCCCGGCGCTTCGTAGAAGCGTTCGAGGAAGGTCGCCGAGTTCATCCCCCGCTTGCCGGTCGCCGTCGGTTCGCCGAACAGCCCGGTGAGCAGGATCTTGGCCCCCGGCTGGACGCTCTTGATCGCCTTGCTGGAGATCTTGACCAGCTGCGCGTAGAGCGCCGGGTTGACCGGGTAGGCGAAGTAGAAGAAGTTCGCCTCGTTCCAGATCTGCCAGGTCTTGACCGGTTTCGGGACCGCGATCGCCGGTTCGTAGTCGATCCCTTCGGTGCGGTGTTCGGCCCAGAATTCGCCGCCCGGCCCGTAGCGTTTGGCCGCCGCCTTGCAGAAGGCGATCCAGGCCTTGCGCTGGTTCGGGTTCAGAACCGGCAGCGTCGTCATTTTGCCGAGCCACTTCGGGGTGCCGGCGAGGAACGGCAGCACCGTCAGGCCGTTGCGGGCGGCGACTTCGATCGTCGGGTCGACGACGCTCCAGTCGTAGCCGCCCTTGCGGGTCGGCTGGATCCCCGACCAGGGGAAGGCGACGCGAACGCTTTCGATCCCGCCCGCCTTCATGTATTCGGCGTCCTTGTCTTCCAGCGGCGTCTGCGGCGCGACCCCGAAGAAGCCGCTCGGCATCTGCGGCACGGCCGCCTCGGAGCGGTCCCCGCCGCCGCTGACGAGCAGCGCGACGAGAGCGAGGGCGGCCACCAAGAAGGCGGCCGCGACTGGAAGGCGGAGCCTCATGTTCGCCCCCAAACCCTGGCGGGCGGCCGAAGTCTCGGTGTGACGTTGCGGTTGCCGGCTCACGCCGGGATCGTCCAGCGCTCGAGGTTCTGCTCGTACATCTCCTGCAGGATCTCGTCGATCCCGTAGCGGAGCTGGAAGTCCGGGTAGTCGGCCTGGAACGGGGCCAGGTCGGAGATCCACCAGCGATGGTCGCCGATCCGCGGCTCCTCGCCCATCTCCCACTCGAGCTCGCGGCCGGCGATCCGCTCGCAGGCCTCGATCGCCTCCAGCATCGAGCAGTTGGAGAAGCGGCCGCCGCCGATGTTGTAGACGGCGTGCGGGCGCGGGTTCCTGCGGAAGGCGTCGAAGGCGGCGATCAGGTCGGCGCTGTGGATGTTGTCGCGGACCTGCTTGCCCTCGTAGCCGAAGACGGTGTAGGGCGTGCCGGTGACCGTACACTTCATCAGGTAGGCGAGGAAGCCGTGCAGCTTGGCGCCGGCGTGCTGGGGGCCGGTCAGGCAGCCGCCGCGGAAGCAGACCGTCGGCATCTCGAAGTAGTAGCCGTACTCCTGGACCAGGAGGTCGGCGGCCGCCTTGGAGACGCCGAACAGCGAGTGGGTCGAGGTGTCGATCGACATGCTCGTGTCGATCCCCTTGTAATAGGGGTGGTCCTCGGGCAGCTCCAGCCGTTTCTCCAGCGACTGCAGCGGCAGCCGGTTGGGCGTGTCGCCGTAGACCTTGTTGGTCGAGCAGAAGATGAACGGCGCCTCGAGCGCGTGGGCCCGGGCCGCCTCGAGCAGGTTGAGGGTGCCGTTGGCGTTGACACCGAAGTCGGTCTGCGGGTCACTCGCGGCCCAGTCGTGGGAGGGCTGAGCAGCGGTGTGGATCACCAGCTCGATCTGGCCGGCGTGCTTGGCGAAGATCTGCTCGACCCGCTCGGCGTCGCGGATGTCGGCGTCCTCCCAGTGGAAGGAGTCCTGCTCGGCCACCAGGCGCTCGGTCACGTGCGAGGTCGAGGACTCCGGGCCAAAGAAGCGGGCGCGCATGTCGTTCTCGATCCCGACCACGTCGAAGCCCTCGGCGATGAAGTGCTCGACGGCCTCGGACCCGATCAGGCCTCCGGCTCCAGTGATGATCGCGACCGGCATTCGTGGCTACTCCTTCCCCCCCGCGGGGGCGTCGATGTTCAGTGCTTGGGCGATGCGCTCGGGGTCCGAGGCGATCCACTCGTGGATGTCGACCAAGACCTGTTCGGCGCTGCGGCGCGGACGCCAATCGTCCATGCCGAAGAGCCTCGCGCAATCGGAAAGGTATATCGGCACGTCCCCCTGCCGCGTCTCGGCGACGGGCGCGATCGGCACCTCGTTGCCGGTCAGGCGCCGACAGATCTCGGTCGTCTCGCGCAGCGAGAGGCTGCACTCGCGGCCGCCGCCGACGTTCACCGTACGCCCGTCCCAGGCCGCGGGATCGAGCAGCTGGCGCTCGACGAGGTCGACCAGGTCTTCGACGTGGAGGAGGTCGCGCACCTGCTTGCCATGCCCACCGAACCCGATGTAGGTGAGCGGGTTGCGGAACTCGTGGGCCAGCATCCAATGGGTGAAGACCCCCTGGTCGACCTTGCCCATCTGCCAGGGCCCGGCGATCACCCCGCAACGGTCGATCACCGCCGGGACGCCGAGCCCCGCCCGGTACTCCTCAATCAGCAGCTCGGCGGCGAGCTTGGTCGCGCCGTAGAGGGTGCGGTGGCCGTCGAGCGGGAACTGCTCCGAGATTCCCGCCGGCGAGACGCCGGCGACTTCCTGCTCGGCGGCGAGCTCGAAGCGGGTCTCGGCCTCTTCGAGGCGGAGCTCGACCTGGGGCTCGACCGGGTAGACGCGGCTGGTCGAGAGGAAGACGAGGAAGGCGCCGTCGCGACGGGCCAGCTCGAGGCAGTTGTAGGCGCCGGTCAGGTTGGTGTGGACGAGGTAGCCGGTGTCGCCGTCGACGCCGCTCATCACCGAGGGCTCAGCCGAGCACTCGATCATCGCGCTCAGTTTCGGCAGGCGCTGCAGGTCGGCGGGCTCGCGCACGTCGCCCTCGACGAACTCGACGCCGGCCGCCTCCAGGCGCGGCAGATTCAGCCGCGAGCCTTTGCGGTAGAGGTTGTCGAGGGCGAGGATCTCCCAGTCGGGATGCCTCGCGGCCAGCGAGACGGCGAGATTGGAACCCACGAACCCCGCGCCCCCCGTGATCAATAGGGCGTCCAAGGTCCGCGCAAGCTATCAAGCCGGCACCCTAACCTTAGGTCGGATGCGCCGCCCCCTGATCGCAGCCTGCCTCCTCCTCGGCCTGCTGGCACTGGCCCCTGCCGCGGCGCCGGCGGCGAGCCTGCAGCCGATCGGCACCTTCGCCAAACCGATCTACGTCAGCTCGGCCCCCGGCAACCCCGAACGACTCTTCGTCGTCGAGCGGGCGGGGCTGATCAAGGAAGTCGACAACGGTGCCGTCAGCACCTTCGCCGACCTGACCGCCGTCGTCGGCTGCCCGGCGAGCGGCAAATGCGAAGGCGAGCGCGGACTGCTCTCGATCGCCCTGGCCCCCGACTTCGACACCACCGGCCGCTTCTACGTCGACTACGCGCAGAACTCGACCGGCGTCATCCACATCGCCGCGATGACGGCGTTCGGCGGCGGCAGCGCGCTGCTGAGCGCGCCGCAAGATCTGCTGACGATCCCGCATCCGGGACAGAGCAACCACAACGGCGGCCAACTCCAGTTCGGGCCCGAAGGCAACCTCTTCATCTCCACCGGCGACGGCGGCGGGAGCGACGATCAACTCCACAACGCCCAGAACCTGGAAAGCCCGCTCGGCAAGATCCTTCGCATCTCGCCGCTGATCGGCGGCGGCTACACCGTCCCTAGCGACAACCCCTTTCCGGCAGCGACGAAACCGGCGAACACGATTTGGAGTTACGGCCTGCGCAATCCCTACCGCTTCTCGTTCGACCGCCTGACCGGCGCGATCGCGATCGGCGACGTCGGCCAGGACGAACGCGAGGAGGTTGACTACGCCCTCGCCCCGGGGCTCGGCCGCGGCGCCAACTACGGCTGGAACTGCCGCGAGGGGATGGTCGTCGGCCCCGCCACCGACGAAGGCTGCCCCGGCTCACCAGGCGACTTCGTCGACCCGATCTTCGACTATCCGCACGAAAATCCCAGCAACCGAGCGATCGTCGGCGGCTACGTGGTCCGCGATCCCTCGCTTCCCGAACTCACCGGCCGCTATCTCTACGGCGACTACCTCAAACCGCAGATCCGCTCCTTCGTCCCTGGTCTACCAAGCGCCAGCGACGACCGTGCCGCCGGGATCGAAGTCCCCAACCTGGTCTCCTTCGGCGAGGACTCCTGCGGTCGCCTCTACACGGTCTCCGAGCTCGGCCAGGTCTCCCGCATCGTCGGCGCCCAGCCCACGGCCTGCTTCGTCACCGGCACGACGACGCCGCTGAAACCGTCCTTTGCCGGAATCAAGGCCCTGCGGCGGCGGGTGATCCGCGGCGACAAAGCGCTGATCACCGCCTACGTCTCGCCCTGCGGCGGGCGCCGGGGCGAGCCGGTCAAGCTCTTCCGCAACCGCACCCACATCGGCACCCGCCACCTCGACCGCGCCTGCACCGCCCGCTTCCGGCAGAAGATCGGCCGCCCCTGGAAGTTCCAGGTGACGATCGCCGCCGACGACGCCTACCAGGCGGCGACCTCACGCAAGCTCGGGATCAAGCCGAAGCCGCACCCCCACCGCAAGCGTCACGCCAAGCGCTAACCCTCCCGGGTCAGTAGGTGCCGCCGAGCTTGCGGTGGTCCCAGCTCGCGGTCCGCAGCGGCTTGAACTGGATCGCAACCCGCTTCGGGGCCTGCGCTTCGAGCAGGGCGCGGGCCTCGCCGTCGATCGCGGTCAGCCCCTCGGAGTAGCGCAGGGTCAGCTCCTCGGCGAAGCCGAGCACCGTCTCCGGGTCGCGGTGCAGCTTCGCTTCGGCCTCGATCATCATCCCGCGCAGCTCGCCGTACTCGTCGCCGGTCTCGACCAGCACCGTGGCCCGCGGGTCGCGCTCGAGGTTGCGCACCTTCTGCGATTTGGCGTAGGTCCAGATCCAGACCTCCCCGTCGCGGACGACGAACCAAAGCGGCATCGAGTGCGGCCAGCCCCGCGGGCCGAGGCTGGAGACGACCGCGACCCGCTCGTTCCCGAGCAGCTCGGCCGCCTCGGCCTCGCTGAGCTGGATCTGTCCCCGTCGGCTCACCCGCGGAACGTTATCCGCTGATTCAGGCCGCGAGGGAGGTGTCCGGCGGCTGGAACGAGCGTCGGTAGGCGCTCGGCGTGGTCGCCGTGGCGCGGCGGAAGTGGTCGCGCAGCGAGGCGGCGGTACTAAAACCCGAACGCCAGGCGACCGCCTCGACCGGCAGGTCGGAGTCCTCGAGCAGCCGCTGCGCCTTGAGCACCCGCTGGCGCAGCAGCCACTGCAGCGGCGTCGTTCCCGTTTCCTCGCGGAAGCGGCGGGCGAAGGTGCGGGGGCTGACCCCGGCGTGGCGGGACATCGCGGCGACGTCGAGTGGCTGCTCCAGGCGCTCGCAGATCCAGCGCCGGGTCGGCTCCAGCGAGCCGCCGACGTTGGCGACCTCGGACTTGGAGAATTGGGCCTGGCCGCCCTCGCGGTGGGGAGCGGCGACCATGTGGCGGGCGACCCGCTCGCCGGCGGCGGCGCCGAAGTCCTTGCGGACGACGTGCAGGCAGAGGTCGATGCCGGCGCTGAGCCCGCCCGAGGTCATCACCGCCCCCTCGTCGACATACAGCGAGTCGGGGTCGACGCTGACCGCCGGGAAGCGCGCCGCCATCTCCTCCGCGAACGCCCAATGGGTGGTCGCCCGGCGGCCGTCGAGGAGGCCGGCGTAGGCGAGGGCGAAGGCGCCGGTGCAGACCGAGAGCAGGCGGACGCCGCGAGCGGCGGCGGCGCGCAGGGCATCCAGAATCGGCTCCGGAGGCGGCGCCAGGATCGCGACGTAGCCGGGGACGACAATCGTGTCGGCCCGCCGCAGAGCGCCGATGTCGCCGGCGGGCGTGATCCCGAAGCCGCTGGTGGTCCGCACCTCCGCCCCGTCGAACGAGCAGGCGGAGAACTCATAGAGAGGTCTGCCATGGGGCTCGTGGGCGACGCCGAACGCCTGCGCCGGCGCGGTCAGGTCGAAGGCAACGACGCCGTCGAAGCAGAGAGCAGCGACTCGGTGGGTCATGGCAGGAATCTATCGAATATTGGCAATCCTGCCACTGGCGCGACCGGCACGGAGACGCGACCATCCGATCCATGAAGACCTCAATCCTCATCTTCGACGGACTCACCGCCCTCGACGCGATCGGCCCCTACGAGGTGCTGCGCTCGGTTCCCGGCTGGGAGGTCGAGTTCGTCGGCCCCCGCGCCGGCGAAATCCGCACCGACAGCGGCCATCTCGGGCTCGCGGCCGACTGCTCGATCGACGACGTCGGTGCCACCGACGTCGTCCTCGTCCCCGGCGGCGCTGGCAACCGGCCGCTGCTGCACGACGAGGGCGTGCTGAGCTGGCTGCGCGAGATCGATGCCGAGACGAAATGGACGACCTCGGTCTGCACCGGCTCGCTGGTGCTCGGCGCCGCCGGTCTGCTGAAAGGCAAGCGGGCGACCGGACACTGGCTCTACCTCGATCCGCTCCGCGCCTACGGCGCCGACCCCGTCGGTGGCCGCTACGTCGAGGACGGCAAGGTGATCACCGCCGCCGGCGTCTCCGCCGGGATCGACATGGCGCTGCACCTGGTCAATCTCGAGGCCGGCCCCGAGGTCGCCGAAGCGGTCCAACTCGCGATCGAGTACGACCCGCAGCCGCCGTTCGACTCCGGCCACCCGAGCAAGGCCCCGGCCCCGATCGTCGAGCTGGTCACCGCCGTGGCCGAGACCCCGGGGTCGACGCTCAGCCTGAGCGACTAGCGCGGCCGACTAGCTCACGGCGGGGTCCGTCAGCGCAGCGACGTCAGCGAGGTCGACGGGCCGGCCGCGGGCGAGCTTCATCCGGATCAGGTCGTCGAGATCGACGACCGGCACCTCGACGTCGCCGAGTTGGACGCGCAGGGAGCGGTCGCTGAGCTCCGAGTAGGCCGCCCCGCCTGGGACCTCGTGCATGACGTCGATGCCGCCATCCCGGGTCGTGAACTGCCAGATCGTGGCTCTTGGCAGCATTGCCGCATCGATCTCGGTGTCCTCCTGGCCGGGATTGAGGACGCGGGCGCCGAGTGCCCGGAGAGCTGCTGCCAGCCGCGCGAGGTTGTCCGGTTCGGGGGCCGGAATCAGGTCGGCGTCGTTGGTGGTCCTCACGTGTCCATACGTCTGCACCGCCAATCCTCCGATCAGCACGTAGTCGACCCCGTGCTCCGCCAACGTCTGGAGGATTCGCTCGGCGTCGAGCGGCGTCGCGATCTCAGCCACGGGCTCTGCGGCCTGCCTCGGCGAGCCTGCCGGCCATCCGGTTCCAGGAAGCACCGAGGGCGAGCCGCTCGGCCAGCGGGCGAGCGGCCATCGCTTGGCGGTGAAGCGGATCGTAGTCGCGCTCCATCGGGACGGACGAAAGCTCGAGCGTCTCCCCCATTGCGTTCAGGAGCTGCTCCAAGGTCTCGACGCTCGGCGAGTTCCTGTCAGCTTCCAGCCGGCTGATTGCGGACTGCTGGGTGCCGACGCGGCGGGCGAGCCGCTTCTGGCTGATGCCGTGACGAGCCCGTGCGGCGCGGATCAGCTCACCGGGAGTCATACGCGAACTATAACAAATTTGTTATCGAACAGGCAGCAGTTCCAGCTCCGACCAGGGGCCCTCGCCGCCCATCGGCTGCGTCCGTCCCTCGAGCCAGTCGGCCTGGAGGTCGTCGTAGTGCGGGCTGGCGGGGTGACCGGACTGGCCGGTGAACATCTGCCAGCGCGAGCGGTCGGGGTCGGTCGGGTCGGCGACCATCCGCCAGCTCGGCGCCCAGACGGCGCGGTAGGGGTCGTTCGGGTCGTAGGCGATCTGACTGACGGTCTCCTGGGCGCCGCCGGCGCGCAGGCGGCGGTTGAAGAGCCGGCGCAGGACCGGATTGGCCTCGCCCAGCGGGTGCGGGAACTCCATCTCGTGGATCCGGCCCCAGCGCCAGGCCTGCGGGTCGGGGCCGAAGCGCTCCTCGAGGTCGTCGAGGGCGCCGGCCAGCGCTTCCAGGACCAGCTCGTCCCAGGGACGGCCGATCAGCGCTTCGTCGGCTTCCTCCCAGAGCGCCATCAGGTGCGAATGCCAGCGCCAGGGCGAGGTGCTGTGGGGAGTGAAGCCGTTGTCGGCGCGGTCGAGCCAGCGCTCGGAGAGGTCGCGGTCGCCGATCGCGGCGCGCGCGACCTCACGCGCCAGCCGCAGCAGGAAGGCCTGGTAGATCGAGCCGGCGACGGTATCCGGGTCGAGCCGGCCGTCCCAGACCCGCAGGCGCTCGATCGCGCTGCGCTCGCGCTGGCCGCGGGGGTGAAGGCGGCCGAGGCGCCGCGCCGCCTCGAGGCCGGGCAGGGAGAGATCGTCGGTCTGGATCGCCTCGAAGCTGGCGAGGTCGTGCTCGTCGCTCGCGCGGATCAGTTCCTCGATCCGCTTCGCCCGGAAGCCGTCGAGCCATTCGCTGGTGATGTGGTGGGGATAGTCGTCGCCGACGATCCGGTTGTTGGCGGTGATCAGGTAACCGCTCTCGGGGTCGGTCAGCTCCGGCAGCTCCTCGTAGGGGATCGTCCCCTCCCACTCGAACTCGCCGCTCCAGCCGGGCTTCGGCAGGTCCGGGCAGCCGCCGCGCCGCAGCGGCAGGCGTCCGATCAGCTTGTACCCGATCGAGCCCTGGCGGTCGGCCCAGATCAGGTTCGAGGCAGGCGAGGTGTGGCCCTCCAGCTTCGCCACCAGCTCCGGCCCGGAGCCGATCTCGAGCAGCTCGAACATGCCGGTGAAGGTGGTCGGTTCGCTCAGCGTCTGCCAGGCGAGCGCCAGCGGCTCACCGTCGTCGGCACCGAGCGCCTCGTTGACGATCGGGCCGTGGTGGGTCTGGCGGACGTCGAGGACGACGGGCTCGGCGCGGCCCTTGACGGCGATCTCCTCGCGGACGGTCTGCAGTGGCAGCCACTCGTCCTCGAACAGGTAGCTGTCGCCCTCGATCCGCTCGACGAAGAGGTCCTGGACGTCGGCCATGACGTTGGTGAAGGTCCAGCAGACGTCGTTGTTCTGGCCCATGTAGATGCCGGGCATCCCCGGCAGCGAGGCGCCGCGGACGAAGCGCTCGCCCTGGCGCAGGGCGACCTCGTACCAGATGCCCGGCATGCTCGGCGGCAGGTGCGGGTCGCCGGCGATCAGCGGCGCACCGGTCGCCGAGAGGGCGCCGGAGACGGCCCAGTTGTTGGAGCCGCTGGCCTCGGCGGCAAGTCCCATCGCCCGCCGCACGGCGTCGATCTGCTCGACGATCGCCAGCCCGTCGCCGCTCCAGGCTTCCTGGTTGACGATTGGGTTGTCGGCCGGGTAGGTGGGGTCGAGACGGGCGGCCAGTTCGGGGCCGAGCTCGCGCAGCATGTCGGCCCGCAGCAGCTCCCGCTCCCAGTTGGTCGAGAGGCCGAAGGCGAGCAGCTTGCCGAGACTGAGGACGTCGACCGGCCGCCACGGCTCCCACTCCAGGCGCAGCAGCTGCATCTCCAGCGGCCGCGCCTTCGCCTGCGCGGCGCCGGCGTTGACCCCCGCACAGAAGCGCTCCAGCAGGCCGCGCAGCTGCGGATCGAGCGCCGCCTCCTCGCGTTCGGCGACGCGGCGGATGCCGAGCGTGCGCAGCAGGCGGTCGATCGGCAGCCCCTCCACACCGGCCATCTCGGCCACCCGGCCGCTGACGACGCGGCGGTAGAAGTCCATCTGCCAGAGCCGGTCCTGGGCGTGGCAGAAGCCCTGGGCGAAGTAGAGGTCCTCGCGGTCGGCGGCGTCGATGTGGGGCACGCCCCAGCGGTCGCGGCGGACTGTGACCCCGGCGCGGAGGCCGTCGAGCTCGATCTGCCCCCGCTGCTGCGGCAGCGGCCGGCGCGCCAGCCGGTGCCAGGCGGTCGCCGCCGCGGCGGTCGCGATCCCGGTGCCGGCAACGCCGGCGATCAGCCCTGCACGCGCGGCGCGCTGTTTGGTCGACCTTCCCATCGATCGATTATGAACAAGGACTGGCCAACTGGCCAGTAGCAGCTCAGCGGCGCAGGACTTCCGCGGCGAACTCGGCCAGGCTCTCGGCCCTGCGCATCACCCGCTTCAGCTCCGCCTCGCCCAGTCGCAGAAACCCATACTGGGCCTTGTCCTTGAGATTGAGCAGCTCCCGCAGATCGCTGGCGGCTCGCTTGCCCCCCGGCTCGATCTGAACGAGCAGGTTCTCTGCGTCGCGATGGTTCTCGGATCGGGAGCGCTGACCGAGCACCCTGCAACAGGCCGCATCAGACGCCGCGATGCCGGCCAGGATCGCGAGCGACGCCGCCGCACTCCCGTAGATCGGGGAGCTGTCCTCGCCCCGGTCGTCGGCGATCATGTCCGCGACCTCGAGGAACTCGCGGGCACGGTCGGACCTCTGGCGCGCCTGATCGTCGCCGCAGCTCCTGACTCTGGTCTTCGATCCGGCCACGGTCAGCCTTGCCGCAGGACCTCACGCAGCGACGGGCCGGAGATCCGAAGCGAGTCGCGCTCGAGCTCGTCGAGAACAGGGGGGCGCTCGCGGCGGAGGAGCTCGAGCTCGTCCACGCCGACCTCCGAGATGCCGGCGAAATTCCCGCTCCAGGAGTAGATCGACTCCGCAAAGGTGTCGATCTGCGCACGCCACCCTTCGTGATCGGCGTCAACGTCCGCCGGGCGAACGACGAAGACGTCAACGTCGCTCTCGGTGGAGCCGTCGCCGCGAGCCGCGGAGCCGAAGATCGAGAGATGAAGGGGAGGCAGCTCCCACCCGTCGACGGCTTCCCCGATGCGGTGAAAGAGGATCGCCCGCATCTCGACCAGCATCGTCACCCCCGGGGTGGCGACATGGTCGCGGTTCAACGCGTATATGCGGGAGCGGCCCGCATCCTCCTTGAGGACGAGGCCGTGCTCGACCAGACGATCCAGAACCCGCTGGGTCGCATCCTGGGACCTACCCGCGAGCCTTGCCAGTTCCCGGCCGGTTCGCTGCTTTTTGGCTCCGGCCAGGGCAGCCAGCACAGCGCTGTCCACCGTGGGGAACATCGATTGGTAGGGCCGCGCGAGGTCCATCAACGTGAATGATGACTGATATTTCGTTCATATGCGGGAAATTACGTTCATATGACGGATTTTTCACTCGCGGAGGTCATCCGGCAGTCGGCCCTCGGCCTCGAGCTTTTCGAGGTGGGCCTCCATCGCCATCGCCGCCATCGGCAGCAGCTCGACCGGGACGTCGTCCCAGACGGTGGTCAGCAGCTGCGAGCGCGAGCGCTGGCCGGCGTCGAGCGCCTCGACCAGGAGGCGCTCGCGCATCTCGCGGTGCTCGAGGTATTCGGCCAGCTTTGCCGCCGGCTCGGTGATCCAGGGACCGTGCCCGGGGGCGATCAGCTCGATCGCCTCCGCCTGCAGCGCCCGCAGCGAGCCCATGTAGGCGGCGAGCGAGTTGCCGCCGGGCGGGACGATCGTCGAGCCGAGCCCGAGCACCAGGTCGCCGGCGAAGCAGACGCCGTCGTCGCTGAGGAAGCAGACGTGGTCGGCGGCGTGGCCGGGGGTGGCGATCACGCGCAGGCCGCCGTGCGACTCGCCGTCCGCGGGCAGCACGACCTCGGCGCCGAGCTCGTCGGAGCCCTCGACGTGGTCGCGGTGGGAGTGGGTGAGGAGGACGAGGCCGAGGCCGCCGCGCTCGGCGGCGGCGGCCCGGATCGCATCGAGGTGGTTGGCGTTGGCCGAGCCGGGGTCGATGACGACGCAGGGGTCGGCGCCGAAGACGTAGGTGTTGGTCCCCTCCAGGGTCATCATCCCCGGATTCGGGGCGACGATCCTCAGTACCTCGGGATGCCCCGGAGCCTGCTGCGTTTGCTGAATCTGACCGCCTATGACCGGCTCAATTCAGCAAACGCTAGTCGGAGACCTCTTTGGCGATCGCCTCGCGGGCGTCCTCCGGTTCGAGCACGACGAGGTCGCCGGCGCCGCGCAGGATCTCCCGCACCAGCCAGGGCTTGCCGGCGTAGGGCAGCTCGACGACGACGGCGCCGTCGGCCAGCTCCTCGACCACGGTCCGCTCCTCGCGCAGCCAGCGGGCGCGGTCGGGCGAGACCCAGACCCGGGCGACCTCCGCGGTCGGCACCTCGCCGTGGGTCATCCAGCCCTCGACCCCGGCGATCTCCTCGACCTCGGGCCGCGGCTCGAAGCTCTCCTTGGAGACGTTCGCCTCCTTGATCCGATCGAGCTTGAAGTGGCGGATGCCGTTCTGTTTGAGGTCGTAGCACTCGACGTACCAGCCCTCGCGCCCGTTCTCGAGCCGGTAGGGCTCGACCCGGCGGTCGGTGAACTGGTCCTCGTTCTCCTTGTAATAGCTGAGCTCCAGCACCCGGCTGCCGGCGATCGCGTCGTTGACCCGGCGCGCGACGACGGCGTCGCCACCACCGGCCGAGGCGATCTCGAGGCCCTCCTCGGAGGGGTCGTGGCCGAGCGCCTTGACGATCTTGCGCCGGGCGCTCTGCAGGTCGGACTGCGGCAGGTGGTCACCGAAGAGGTCGATCGCGGCGATCAGCGCCTTCGCCTCCAGCGGCAGCAGGCGCGCCGGGCGGGCGAAGTTGTCGCCGTAGGGCTCGGAGTCGACCTCGATCTCGTCGCCGAGAATTTCGGCGTAGAGGACGTAGGTGCCGCCGCCGAAGTTGACGACGTTGAGCAGCTCGACGTCCTCGCGCAGCTCCTCGTCGGTCAGCTCCAGGCGCTGGCGCAGCTCGGCGATCTGCAGCCGCTCGCCCTTTTTGGCGGCTTCGATCAGAAGCCCGGCGAGGGTGACGAGGCGGGCGAAGCGCTCGGGGCGGATCGCTGCCTCGCCGCGGCCGTTGGAGCGCGTGCGGCGCGGCGCCTCGCGCAGCGGCCGGTCGACGACCGCGGCCGGCTTGAAACCGTTCTCGTGGCGCTCGCGCAACAGCCCGACCCGGCTCTCGGCCTCCGCGCGGAGATCGTCGGGGGCCAGCACGCGGGCGTTGGTGCGCCAGCGCAGGACCCAGGCGATCAGCTCGCGGTGGGAGGCGTAGGACGTTTCGAAGATGCGGCCCTTGCCTGGGGCGCCGTCGGACTTTTTCGCGTCGCGGAGCTCGCCGTAGGTGCCGAAGTCGCGCTCGATCAGCCAGGCGATCCGCTCTTTGATGAAGATCTTCGCCGTCCCCTGGGTCTCCCCCAGCTGCCAGTCGGCGCGACTGCCGTAGTCGCGGCGGTCGAAGTTCTCCGGCGGTGAGAAGTCATGCTCGGCCTTGGAGGCGTAGCCGACCTTGCCCTGGATCCGGGAGAGGCGGAAGACGCGGACCGCGTCGCGCTCGTGCGAGTGGCCGATCAAATAGAACTGGCCGCCGCGGAAGACCAGGTGGTACGGATCGACCTTGCGCTTCTCGGTCTCGCCCCGCTCCATCGTGTAGTAGGTGAACTCGATCGTCTTGCGGCGGCTGATCGCGGTCTCGATCTTGGAGAGGCGCTGGGAGAGGTCGCGGCCGCCGGCGGAGGCGGTCATCGCCATCTCGACCGGCGCCCGCTCGCCCTCGTTGAGCGGGTTCGGATGGCCCCAGGCGACCTGCTGCAGCGCAAGCCGCAGCGGCTCGGCGTAGGCGAAGCCGCCGTCGGTCAGCAGCAGCAGCGCCGTGCTCAGCGCCGCCAGCTCGTCGTCGGAGAACTTGATCGCGTCGAGGTAGAAGTTCTCCGGCGGCAGCGAGTAGAGCTCGGCCTCGAAGAAGCCCTCGCCGGGCTTCTCGACCCCGAGCACGATGCCGAGACTCTCCAGCTCTGCACGGTCGGCGTAGAAGCGACGCGCGAAGGCGTCGTCGTTCATGTCGCTGTAGCCCTCCACCTCGCGCTTGATCTCGAGCGCCGAAACCGGCCTCCCCTGAGCCATCAGGAACGAAATCAGCGAGAGCTGGCGGATCAGCTTCTCGGTGTCCTTAGCCACGTTGCGCAGGATAGTCTGCGGCGGCAGCCATGGACCTCCTCCGCAACCTCTTCGGCAACCTGACCTCCGGCATTATCCGGCTCTTGGTTGCGGTCGGCATCCTCGCCGCCGCCTATTTCTTCCTGCTCAAGCCGGTCTTGAAGACGACCAGCGACACCTTCAAGGAAGTCAACAAAAGCTTCAACAAGACCTTCCACACCAAAGGCGTCGACGTCACCGACATCAGCGGCACCATCGAAGAAGTCAACAAACAGATCCAGCGCGAGATCAAACGCTCACTGCGCGCGGCGAAGAAGAACGGCAACCCGAAGAAGCTCGTCAAGTGCATCGAGCGGGCCGAGGGCAACGTTCACAAGATCCAGCGCTGCACCGTGAAGTTCTAGAGCACCTTGTCACCAACGAGCGTGGCGACGATGACGATCATCCCTCCGACCATCGTGTTGCTCAGCCCCTGGAGTCGGTCGGCGACCTTGCCGACCTGATCCTCCAGGCGACCGAGGCGCTCGTTCACCTGGCCGAAGCGCTCGTCGAAGACCTCGATGCGCATCTCGATCCGATCGAGTCGCGTCTCGATCTTGCCCAGGCGTTCGTTGACCTGGCCGAAGCGCTGGTCGACGCTCGCTTCGAAGTGCTCGAAACGCTGGTCGACCTGTTCGAAGCGCTGGTCGACTTGCTCGAACCCGTCGTCGACCTTCGTGTTGAGGTCGTCGAGTCGCTCGTCGGTCCAGGCTTCTCTCATCTCCAGCATGATCGTAGCGTAACTTTTCGTCTGCAACGAGATGCGCTTGGTCTGTGCCAACTTGCGCGCCGGGTCGGCGCCAAAGTGCGCCGATCCGGCGAGGGCGAGCGGCTTCAGGCGGCGGCGCGGTTGCCGAAGTAGGCGGAACCTGACAAGGCCCGGTCGAACGCCGACCAGGACTCGCCCTCCGGGAGCTGTCGCTCGAGGCGGTCGAAGGAACCGAGGCGACCGCCGAGGTTGTCGATCATGTGGACCAGAACCGCCTCGCGGGTCATCGGCACCACCGGCGAGCCGTGCTCGAGCGAGCCGTGGTGGCTGAGGATGATGTGGAGGACGCAGCGGGCGAGGCCGGGGTCGAACTCGGGGATTTCCTCGATCTTGCGGCGCACGGCGTAATAGCCGAGCGGGATCTCGCCTTCGAGCCGGCCGGCGTCGGTGAGGTCGATCGCCAGCGGGTCGTCGTTGTAGGCCTCGAGCTTGCCGACGTCGTGGAGCAGGGCGCCGGCGACCGCGACTTCGCGGTCGATGCCGGGGAAGAAGCCGGAGGCGGCGTTGACCGCCTGGGCGACCGAGAGCGAGTGCTCGAGCAGGCCGTGCTGGTAGGCCTGGTGGTAGACCTTCGCCGCCGGCGCCTCACGGAAGCGCTGCCAGGCGGGCGAGAGCTCGCCGAAGAAGTAGTCGAGCAGCTGTCGCAGCTGGGTCTCCTCGATCGTCGCCAGCAGCTCGCGCAGGCCGTCCTCGAGCTCGTCGACCGAGATCTCGGAGGCGGGCGCCAGCTCGGCCGACTCGTACTCGTGCGCCTCCGCCGCGCGCACCGAGGTGAGCTTGATCTTCGCCCCCCAGCGTTCGCTCTGCTCGAAGGTGCCGGCGACGAAGATCGCCGTTCCCGGCGCCGCCAGCGCGTAGAGCTCCTCGGCGCTCTCCCAGGAGACCGCCTCGGCGCTGCCGCTGGCGTCGGCGACCCGCAGCCGCAGCCAGGGCTCGCCGTTGCGCTTGCGCCGCAGCTCCCGCTCGCGGACCGCGTAGACGCCCCGCAGCTGCTGTCCGTCCTGGCACTCTCCGAGCGCAATCCGGACCCCGGGCGGCTCCTCCGCAAAACCGTCATTTGCAGGTACATCTGGTTCCTGCGGCACGAACTCCAAGGCCTCGATCTGCGTTTGCTCATCCATCCCGACCCAAGGTAAAGAGAGGGACGGACGGCGTCGTGGAACTACTGCTGCAGCCCGGCGGCGACCCGCGCGCCCAGCACCGAGTCGACCTGGGTCCAGTAGGCGACGACCCGGTCCTGGACCTCGGCGCTGACTTCGACGGAGGCATGGGCGGCGACGTTCGCGGCGAGCGCCTGGCGCTGGGCCTCGTCCATCACCTCCCGGTACAAGGTCCCGGCCTGGCCGAAGTCGTCGTCCTCGTAAGCGGACCGGCCGCCTTCCTGCTGGTAGTCCTCCGGTTGCGGATCGCCCGGCGAGCGGGGGTAGCTGCGGATCCGGCCGATCAGCATCTCGTCCGGGCTGAGACCGATCCCCGGCACCAGGTTGACCGGCGAGAAGCCCGACTGCTCGACCTCGGCGAACTGCTTCGGGTTGCGGTCGAGGACGAGGCGGCCGACCTCGATCGGCGGGTAGTCGCCGTGCGGCCAGACCTTGGTCACGTCGAAGGGGTCGAAGCGCTGGCCGGCGGCCTCGGCGACCGGCATCACCTGCATCTCGAGGCGCCATTCGGGCGCTTCGCCGGCGTCGATCGCGCGACGCAGGTCGCGGCGGTGAGCGTCGGGGTCCTCGGCCGCCGTCCGCACCGCTTCGGCCGCGGTGTAGTTCTCGATCCCCTGCACCGTCTTGAAGTGGTACTTGACCCAGAAGCGCTCGCCGCCGGCGTTGACCCAGGAGAAGGTGTGGCTGCCGTAGCCGTTCATGTGGCGCAGGGTGCGCGGCGTACCGCGATCGGACATCAGGATCGCCACCTGGTGGGCGCTCTCCGGCGCCAGCGTCCAGAAGTCCCACTGCGCCTCGTTGGAACGCATCCCGGTGTCGGGCAGCCGCTTCTGCGAGTAGACGTAGTCGGGGAACTTGGCCGGGTCGCGGATGAAGAAGACCGGCGAGTTGTTGCCGACCAGGTCGTAGCTGCCCTCGTCGGTGAAGAACTTGATCGCGAAGCCGCGCAGGTCACGAGCGGTGTCGGCCGAGCCGAGCTCGCCGACCTCGGTCGAGAAGCGGAGGAAGAGCGGCGTCGTCACGCCCTTCTGGAAGAGACCGGCCGCGGTGAACTGGGAGACGTCCGCGGTCGTTTCGAAGAAGCCGTGGGCGGCGCTGCCCTTGGCGTGGACCACCCGCTCCGGCACCCGCTGGGCGCTGGTCGGCCGGATCGGCTCGTCATTCATCGCCTGGCAAAGTAGAAGATCAGAGCGCTCCGCCGATCCAGTGGCCAAGGGCGACGGCGGCGAAGCCGGCGACGAGCGAGATGCCGATGTTGAGCCAGGCGAGGTCGGCGCGGTCGGCGGCGGCCAGCCGGTGCGAGTCGAGGATCCAGGTCGAGAAGGTGGTGAAGGACCCGATCACGCCGCCGGCGAGCACCGTGTAGCCGTCGCCGTCGAGTCCGGAGCCGGCGACGATCCCCAGCGCCAGCGCGCCGAGCAGGTTGACGACCAGGATCCCGAGCGGGAAGCGCCCCGGGCGGCGCGCCGTGACCTCGGCGTCGAGGACGAAGCGCGCCGCGGCGGCGATCCCGCCGAGCAGGCCGACCGCGATCCAGGCGACGGCGCTCACCGCACCCTCCCCAGCTCCCGGGCGCGGGGGCCGCCGTTGCCCGGGCGGCGGCGCTCGAGCGCGATCCCGAGCCGCACCGCCAGGTAGCCGCCGGCCAGGGTCGCCGCGCAGTAGGCGGCGGCGAGGCCGAGGTCGCCGTGGTCGATCAGCTCGTAGAGCTCGAGCTGCAGGGTCGAGAAGGTAGTCAGGGTGCCGCAGACGCCGGTGCCGAGAAACGGGTGGCGGAGGCTCTCGTCCGGGTGGTCGCGGAAGAGGGCGAAGAAGTAACCCAGCAGCAGGGCGCCGACCAGGTTGGCGACGAAGGTCGGCCAGGGCCAGGTGCCGGGATCTGGCGGGAAGGCCTGCGCGAGGCCGACCCGGAGCAGCGCCCCGACGACGCCGCCGGCGTAGATCGCCGCCAGTTTGCGGGCAGGGTGGCGGTTCAGCCTCACGGCCGGGACTCCATCAGCTTTGGCTGGCGGAAAACCGACACCGAGGTTGGCGGTACCCCCCATGGACCGGGCGCGGCGCCGCTGGGACGCTGCCCGGCATGAACCGGAAAGCGAAGTTTGCCCTTGTCCTGGCGATCTCTCTGGCGGCCTCGCTCAGCGCCGCGGTCGCCGCCCGTGCCGCGACCGTGATCGGGCAGCTGCCGGCGCCCTACAAATTCGCGACCTGCGCCGGCGCCCTCAACGCCCAGACCGTGGTCCCGGCCGGGACCACGCCCTACACCGTGCCGGCCGGCGGTGGCGTGATCACCTCCTGGCAGACGACGACGGCGGCCGACTCAGGCACCGCGAAGCTGAAGGTCCTGCGCCCGACCGGTGCCGCGGGGCAGTTCACGGTTGTCGCCGAGGACGGGCCGCGACCGGTTCTCGCCGGCACCTCGCCGACCTTCACCGGAGTCCGGATCCCGGTTCAGGGCGGCGACACGATCGGGCTCGTCGGCCAGGGGGTCAACTGCCTGGCGCTCCTGATCGGGATGCCCTACCGGCTCGCGACCTTCAACCCGACGGATCCCTCGCTCGGCGGCAGCGCCGCCGTGAAAACGAACGAATGGGAATGGGGCCTGGACCTGCGCGCCACCGTCGAGCCGGACGCCGACGGCGACGGCTTCGGCGACGAGACCCAGGACTTCTGCCCAGTCGACGGCGCCGCCCAGCTGCCGCCCTGCACCGTCGCGACGCCGGCTCCGGTTGCGATCGGCACCGGCAGCGACCAGACGCCGCCGGCGCTGCGGCTGCGTGGCCGCAACGCCCAGGACGCGCTCCGGCGCGGCGGCGTCGTCGAGGTCGCGAGCAGCGACGAGGCGGCAGACCTGAGCGCGACCGGATCGCTGCGGATCGCGGGCGTCAAGCGCAGCTGGCGGCTGAACCGGGTGGCCGAGCCCTGCGGCGCGAGCGCGCCGACGAGGCTGCTGCTGACCCTGCCGAAGGCCGCGAAGCGGGCGGTGCGGACGGCGGTCCGGCACGGCCGCAGGGTCAGCGCCACCGTCAGCGTCACCGCCGTCGACGCCGCCGCCAACAGCGCCCGGGTGACGCGCACCGTCGCCATCGCCCGCCCGAAGAAGCACTGAGAACCGACGAACCGAAGAGGAGGAATCGTGATGGGAACCCTGACCAAGTTGTTCAGCTCCGACGTGGGCACGATGAAGTCGCAGGCCGAAGCCAAGCTCGGCGGCGAAGAGGTGGTCGCCGCCGGCCAGCTGCGCCAGGGCCACAAGCCCTCGCTGGCCTCGATGATCACCGGCACGGCGCTGATCGAGCTGGCGCGGCCGCGGCGCTCGAAGTCGGTGCCGAAAGGCTTCGTGCTGGCGGTGACCCCGAGCCGGGTCCTCGCCTTCGCCTGCACCGGCGTCGCCGACGACGAGGACGGCGAGAACTACCGCGTCGTCGTCCGCAAGCGGCACGGCTCCTGGCCGCGAGAGGGCGTCTCCTTCGCGGCCCTGCCGGGCGAAGACGGGCATGGCACCCTCGACATCTGCGGTGAGAAGGTCGAGGTCTTCCGGCCGAGCACGATCGATGACCCCGAGACCGACGCGCTGCTGGAGCTGCTGGAGTCATGATCGCCGCCGCCGACCCGACGCGCGAGCTGACCCCGGCGCTGATCCGCGGCAGCCGCGGCTGGGTACACCCGCTGCGGACAGTGGAGCTCGCCCCCGGGCTCGAGGGCCAGCTCTGCCGCCACGTCTTCGCCGAGGGCGCGGCGCGGCGCGAGTCGACGATCGTCCTCACCTCGGTCCCCGAGGGCATCGCCTTCGCCCCGGCGCTGGTCTGCCGCGACCGCCGCGAGCTCGGCGCCGGCACACCGGCCCAGCTGCCGACCGAGCGCTGGGCGCCGACCGAGCTCGAGAGCACCGCCTTCAACCGCCGCTACCGGCTGCTCTCGCTCGCCGGCCAGGATCCGGTCTACGTGCGCGAGATCTTCTCCCCCGCGCTGATCGCCTGGCTCGCCCACGACGTCCCCGACGGGTTCTCGTTCGAGCTCAACGAGCGCCACCTGGTCGTCGCCCTGCCGGGACACCTCAACGGAGAGAAGGAGCTCGGCGAGCTGATGGCGCTGGCGGCCGAGGTCGCCTCGCGCCTGCGCGAGGAGGCTGCGGAGGAGGGGGTCGCAAGCGGTCTCTTCGACGAAGCCGAGAAGCGCGCCGCGATCGCGGCGGGGCTGACCAAGGTCCGCTTCAAGCGGCCGCCGGCGAGCGTCGGCGCCGCGCTCGAGGCCTTCCGCCACGCCGCCCGCTGGCGGCCGACCGTGGTCCTCAGCGGCGTCGTCTGCGCGCTGCTCGGTTTATTCGTCGGCGCCGCGGCCGGCGCCCTCTTCTATGGACCGCTCGGCGCCGTCGCCGGCCTGCTGACGCTCTCGGGCGGCTTCGCCCTCGGCCGCGAAATCGCCGGCTACCGCTACAGCTGGGGCCCGATCTCGGCCCAGCGCCTGGCGCTGGAGGCGTTCATCGCCGAATACGCGCGCTGCCACGGGCTGCGCGAGATCGACCGCTGGCGCTTCCACTCCGCCCACCGCCACCTGCCGCTGCCCGGCGTCGCCGCGCACGTGATGGCGGGGCCGATCCCGGGTACCGACCTCGGCGGCCTCTTCCTCACCCTCGGCGACGCGGCCGAGCTGCGCAGCCGCGGCCAGGAGATCGCCTACACCAGCGACCGCCCCCTTGCCGCGATGGCCGTCGTCGCCGAGCTCGAGGACGAGGCCGATGCGGCCCGCGTAGCTTCAGCGGCTGAAGCATTGACGCCCCCAGAGGGGCGCGAAAGCTTCAGCCTCGAGCGCAGCGGGGCGACGGTCGCGATCTGGCGGCCGGTGCAGGGCTCGATGCTCTTCACCGCCAAGGGCTTCGACGCGTTCCGGGCCGAAGCTGGAGAGCTGCTGGCGCAGCTAGATGAGGACGGCGAGCACCCGGAGGTGCTCGCCGTCGCTGCTCACTAGCCCAGCTTCAGATTGACTTTCTTCGTCTGCTTTTCGGTCGTGCCGCCGGTTGGCGTCATCGCAACGGTGACCTTGACCTTGGCCTGGCCGGTCGCCGTCAGCTTTTTCAGCGCTTTGCCCGTCGCCTTCACGGTCAGAGTTGCCTTGCCGGCTTTTTTGACTTTCTTGACCTTCTTTTTCACGCCTTTGCCTTTGAGCGTCAGCGTGGCCGGGCCAAGCACGTTCAGGGTCAGCTTCGCGGTCCCGGCTTTGCGGTTCTTCTTCACCTTGCCGAATGAGAAGCCCTTCGCGACTTTGAAGGAGATCTCAGCCGTGTTGCTGGCGCCGCAATTGCTCGTGACCGTCAGCGACACTTTCTGCGTACCCGCCGAGAACAGCTGGGTGAAGGTCGGGCCGGTCCCGACTTTGCTTCCCGATTTCCAGGCGTACGCTGCGACGGAGCATTGAGGCAACCCGCTTGCGGCGACCGAGCCGGCGCCGCTGAGGGTGACGGCCTTGGCAGCGTTCGCTTTCGCGACTGGAGCGATCACAGCCGTCGGCTGCGGATGGGCCCAGTTGAGGGTGCCCGCGATCTCAGCCGGCGCCATGGCCGCGTAGAGGGTCGAGGCCGGCTGCGTCTGACGGGCCTGCGCCTGGCCGATCGCTGCAAGCACCTCGGCTGCGGTGGATCGACCGGCCGCGGCCTGCTGGATCTCGTAAGAGATGAAGGCGACGGTGGCCCCCGGCGCAACGGTGACGTTTCTCCAGGCCCAGTAGAGAGTGTCGGCGCTCCCTTGGCCGAGGACGACTTCGCTGGCCCGCAAGGCGCCGCCGGGACCGTCCCAGACATGGGCGAGCGCCGGGTCCCCGTCGGTGGTCGGGCTGTCGCTGGTGATGCCCCAGAACGAGGCCGAGGAAAAGACGTTCGACCCGTTCGACGTAGCCCGAGAAGCGGTACCCCCGTCCGAGCCGAGATTGTCGAAACCGCTCGGATCGCCCTGGACGACGGTGACCGCGATCGGCGAGGAGGCAGGATTCCGGAGCGTGGTCAAGATACGAGCGCCGTTCAGCCCGCCGGTGCCGATCAGCCAGCGATGCTGCACCTGGAGTCCCTGCATCAGGCTCACCGGATAGAGCTGTTCCTGCCCGCCCGCCGCGAGCGTGCATCCGAGTTCGGGACCGTCGTACTTGTCAGCAGCGGTCGGCACGAGAATGTTGGCGAGCGGGTTGAAGACGTAAACGTCGCCCCAGTCGTCCCAGGCGTCTTCCGTTTTGACCGGCCCAGGAGGACTTTCGGCGGGGCCGTTCGAGCCCCCGTTGCTGGGCTCGCCGTACTCGTCTTCCACGCTCGGCGGAACCCCTGCTGGGTTTTTGAAGCTGGCCTCGAGGTCGTAGATGTAGCCGCCGCCGTCGAAGATCGTGTGGTTGCAATCGTCCGCGGCAGCTCGCGCCGCGCCGAAGACGGCCCCGAGCAAAGTCAAAAGGATCAGCGCGGCGCCGGCCAATGCAAAAAGCGAGAGCGGGCGGCACGCGGAGTGCGTGGAATATCTCACTGTTACTCCTCCCCCAATACGGTCGTGATTGGCCACTGTATGTCCGCAGGGGACCGAGAGTCAACGGGCGAACCGCTACTGGCGCAGGTAGCTGAGCACAGCGAGCACCCGGCGGTGGCCGCCGTCGGCGCTGGCCAACCCGAGCTTGCCGAAGATCGCGGTGACGTGGCGCTCGACGGCGCGCTCGGAGACGAACATCTCGGCGGCGATCGCCTTGTTGGTCTGGCCTTCGGCCATCGCCTTCAGCACTTCGCGCTCGCGCTCGGTCAGGGTGTCGAGCGGACCGTCCTCGCGGCGGCGGCCGAGCATCTGGGCGACGACCTCGGGGTCGAGCACGGAGCCGCCGTCGGCGACGCGGCGGACGGCGTCGACGAAGCGGTCGACCTCGGCGACCCTGTCCTTGAGCAGGTAGCCGACCCCCTCGCTGCCGCCCGAGAGCAGGTCGACGGCGTAGTGCTCCTCGACGTACTGGGAGAGGATGAGGACGCCGGTGTCCGGCAGCTCGGCGCGGATCACGGCGGCGGCGCGGAGCCCGTCGTCGCTGTTGTCCGGCGGCATCCGGATGTCGACGATCGCGACGTCGGGCTTGTGGGCGCGGACCTTGCGCAGCAGGTCCTCGGCGTCGCCGGCCTGGCCGGCGACCTCGATTCCGGCCTCTTCGAGCAGCCGCACCGCGCCTTCGCGCAGCAGCACCGAGTCGTCGGCGATGACTACCCGCACGGGATCTCCGCTCGCAGCACCGTGCCGGCGCCGGCCGGGCTCTCGACCTCGAGCTCACCGCCGAGCGCGGCGACGCGGTCGGCGAGGCCGCGCAGGCCGCCACCGTCCGCCTGCGCCCCGCCGGGGCCGTCATCGCGGACCTCGACCACGAGCCGGCCGCCCTCCTCGCGCAACTCGACCTCGACCCGGGCGGCACCCTCGGCATGGCGGGCGGCGTTGGTCATCCCCTCGGCGACGACGAAGTAGGCGGCGGCCTCGACCGGGGCCGGGAAGCGCGTCGCCGGTACGGCGCCGATCCGGGCCGGCAGCGCGCTGCGGGCGGCGAGGCCGCGCAGGGCGGGGTCGAGCCCGCCCTCGGTCAGCACCGCCGGGTGGATGCCGCGAGCCAGCTCGCGCAGCTCGCCGATCGCCTCGCGCAGCTCGGCCGAGGCCTCGGCGAGCAGGCGGCGGGCGCCCTCGGGGTCGCTCTCGATCGCCACCCCGGCCGCCTCCAGGGTCATCGCGACGCTGACCAGCTGCTGCTGGGAGCCGTCGTGGAGGTCGCGCTCGATCCGCTGCCGCGCCTCGTCGGCGGCGGTGACCAGGCGCGCCCGCGACTCGCGCAGCTCGCGCTCTGCCCGCAGCCGCTCGGTGATGTCGCGCAGGTGGCCGGTGAAGACCGGGTTGCCCGGCACGTCGATCCGGGTGATCGTCAGCTCGACCGGGAAGCGGGTGCCGTCGGCGCGCAGCGCCTCGATCTCGATCCGCTTGTCGAGCAGCGCCGGCTCGCCGGTCTCCAGGTACCGACGGAGGCCGGCGCGGTGGCTCTCGCGCAGCTCCGGCGGCACGATCAGCTCCGCCATCTCGCGCCCGACCGCCTCCTCGCTGGAGATCCCGAAGGTGCGCTCGGCGGCGGGGTTGAACTCGATCACGGCGCCATCGTGGTCCATCGCGATCACGCAGTCCAGCGAGGCGTCGAGAGTTGCCCGGTAGCGGCGCTCGACGACGTCGCCGGAGCGCACCGCGCGGCGACGCTCGATCAGCTGGCCGAGGCCGACCCCGAGCGCCTCCAGCGAGCCCGCCAGCTCCGGGTCCGGGGCAAAAGGCTCGGCGCCGAAGCCCTCGACGATCGCGACCAGGCCGCGCTCGCTGAGCAGCTCGAACTCGATCGCGGTCTCGAGGCCGCCCTCTTCGGCGAGCAGCCGCTCGCGGCTGCCGGCGGCGAACGCGGCGGGCTCGCCGCGGCGGCGGCGCGCGGTGCAGCGCCACTCGCCGGAGTCGGTGGTCCGCTCCCAGGTCACGACCAGGTCGAGGTCGAGCGCGGTGCCGATCTGCTCGAGCGAGCGCAGGCAGGCATCATCGATGTCGGCGGCCTCCGCGACCGCCCGCGCCACCAGCTGCTCGATCCGCATCGTCATGCGGTCAGCGGTGTAGCCGGCGACATTGCCGGGATTCTGGCGAGACTCGGGGGTCGTCGGGCAAGGACGCAAGGAGTCGGAGTAGCAGCGCTACTCCGACTCCTGAGGACGCCGCCCGGCGATCATCCGAGCCCGTCCAGAAACCGGTGAATGTTGCCGGTTGCACCGCTAGGACTCTACGAGCGCCTCCAGCGTCGGTCCATTCAAATCGAGCTTGCTGAGGAAGCCGCGGGCGCCGCTGGCGAGCGCCAGCTCGCCGTAGTCCTCGCGGTCGTGGGTCGAGATCATCACCACCGCCAGCTCGGGCGAGCGCTCGTGCAGCTGCCGCGCGACCTCGATGCCGCTGACGTCGGGGAGGCCGACGTCGAGCAGGACGACGTCCGGATCGCAGCTCTCGGCCTCGCGCAAGGCGCCCTTGCCGTCTTCGGCCTCGGCAACCACCGACCACCCCTCGGCGCTGAGCGCTCGCGAAGCGCTGCGGCGAAATCCGTCGTGGTCATCGACGATCAGTACTCGGCGGCCCATCGGTTCCATTGTTAACGACCGGCGCAGCCTCAAACCTTCGGTTCTCCGCCAGTCCGGCAATTGGGGGTTTTCAAAGCACTAAGTCGTCGCTTAGCATTAGACCGGGGATGGCGCGGGGGAAGAAATCGAAGCGACCCGTGGAGGCGGGCGAAGAAGTCGTCGGGGAGGCCGACCAGCAAGAGGGGGCCGAGCCGGGGCCTGAACGAGCGCCCAGATTGCGGCTCGAGGCCACGGCCGACCTGCCCACCGCGCTGCCGGGTCCGGCTGCCGCGGCGTTGGTCTTTGTCGCCGCCGGTGCGGTCCTGATGCTCGAGATCCTCGCCGTCCGGCTCCTCGCCCCCTATGTCGGGCTGACGCTGGAGACGACGACCTCGATCATCGGCGCCGCCCTTGCCGGCATCGCCGCCGGCGCCGCCATCGGGGGCTACCTCGCCGATCGCACCGATACGAAGCTGCTGGTCGTCGGTCTGCTGGTCCTGGGCGGCCTGCTCACCCTGCTGACGGTGCCGATCGTGCACTGGCTCGGCCCCGGCGCCCGCGGCAGCGGCGACCTCGCCGCCCTGGGCATCACCGCGCTTGCGCTCGTGCCTGCCGCCGCCGTCCTCAGCGCCGTCTCCCCCGCCGTCGCCCACCTGCAGTTGCACGACCTCCATGCCAGCGGCACCATCGTCGGCCGCCTCTCGGCCTGGGCGACCGCCGGCGCCCTGCTCGGCACCTTCGGAGCGGGCTTCGTCGTTATCCCGCTGATGCCGGTCGGGACCGCGGTCCTCGTCATCGGCCTGTTGCTGGTGCTGGTCGGGATCGGGCTGGGGATGACGACGCGACTGCTGGCGCCGGCCGGAATCGGCGCAGCGCTGGTGCTGATGCTTGCGTTCGGAGCCTTTGCCGCCTCCGCGGACTCCCCCTGCCTGCGCGAAACCCACTACCACTGCATCGAACTCGAAGTCGATCCCAAGAACCCCGACGGCTATGAGCTGGTGCTGGACAACGTCCACAACTCCTACGTCGACCTCGACGACCCCACTTACCTGCGCTACGAGTACACGAACTGGATCGCGGACGCGGTCGACGGCTACTTCCCCGGCGACAAGCCGCTTGACGCCGTCTTCGTCGGCGGCGGCGCCTTCACCCTGCCCCGCTGGCTGCTCGCGACCCGACCCGGCTCCGAGGCCGAAGTGCTCGAGGTCGACGGCGAGATGGTCGACTTCGTCGAGGAACAGATGGGGCTGCGGACCTCACCGGCGCTGCGGGCGACTGTCGGCGACGCGCGGATGACGATGCGCAACGTCCCCAGCGACAGCGCCGACCTCGTCGTCGGCGACGCCTTCAGCGGCTTCACCGTCCCCTGGCACCTGACCACCACCGAGTGGCTCGACGAAGTCCAGCGGGTGCTGAAGCCGGGGGGCCTCTACGCCGCCAACCTGATCGATCTGCAGCCGCTCGACTTCATCAAGTGGGAGTCGGCGACCTTCCTAGAGACCTTCCACGACGTCAAGATGATCACCTTCGTCGACCCCGAAACCGGCGGACTGTACGGCGGCAACGTCGTTCTGCTCGGTTCGAATCGAAAGATGCCCGCACGAGCGGCGTCGCGGGCGGACGGCGGCGCCACCTTCATCAAGTCCGCGGTCGAAGAACTCGCCGCCGACGGCGAGCCGCTGCGCGACGACTACGCGCCGGTCGATCAGCTGCGAACCGAATAAGCACCCGAGCAGAAGCTCCCGCCGCTACGGTTCGGCCGGTGAAGCGCGTTGCCGCCCTCGCCTTGGTCTTCGTCGCAGTTGCCGCCGTCGGCGCCGCGACCGCCTCGGCGCAGCCCTTCCGCGGCCACGCCACCCGCCTCGAGCCGGAGCTGCGACAGCGGATGACCGGCGTCTCCTGGCACCCGGGCTGCCCGGTCGGGCTCGACGACCTGCGCCTGCTCGCCGTCTCCTACTGGGGCTTCGACGGCGAGGTCCACTTCGGCCGCCTCGTCGTCAACCGCGACGCCGCCCGGCCGCTGCTGTCGGTGATGCGGCGCCTCTACCGCCTCCGCTACCCCTTCCGGCGCATGCGGCTGGTCGACGCCTACGGCGCCGACGACCACCGCAGCATGGAAGCCGACAACACCTCCGCCTTCAACTGCCGCTTCGTCTCCGGCACCAGCAGCTGGTCCCAGCACGCCTACGGGCGGGCGATCGACGTCAACACGATCGAGAACCCCTACGTCGGCAGCGACGGCCACGTCTCACCGCCGCAGGGGGAGCCGTTCGCCGACCGCAGCCTGCACGCGAAGGGCCTGATCCACGCCGGCGGCGCCGTCGTCCGCGCCTTCGCCGCGATCGGCTGGGGCTGGGGCGGCGACTGGAGCGGAGACAGGGACTACCAGCACTTCTCGGCAACGGGAACGTGACCGGTATCGCTTCAGTGAGTCAAAGCCCCCGAGTGCTTTAGAAAACCCCCGTATTTGTCGAAGTCGTCTGCATGTACGCAGGTACCGACATCTGTGGGATGACTCGCGAGGAGTGGCGCCACGGCGCTCTCGAGACGATCGTCGACTGCTGCGAGGACGCAATGGCGACGCTGACGCTGGACGGGACTGTGATGACCTGGAATCCGGCGGCGACGGAGATCTACGGGTACGACGCCGCAGAAGCGGTCGGGCGCAACATCTCGGCGCTGGTCGTCCCCGCCGAGCTGCGGCCGGAGCTGTGGCGCTGGCTGCGGGAGATCGCGGCCGGCGGCGAGGTCCGGCACGAGACACGCAGAGTGCGCCTCGACGGGGCCGAGATCCTGGTCTCCGTCCGCGGGCTGCCGATGCGGGACGCGCGGCGGCGGGTGATCGGCTCGGCCTGGATCGCCCGCGACGTCACCGACCACCGTCAGCGTGGAGATCACGAACGCAGCGATACGGAGTCGCGTCTTTGGCGGCAGCGGATCGACGAGGCGCTGGCCGACGACCGCCTCGCCTTCGCCACCCAGCCCGTCGTCGACATCCGCAGCGGCGAGACCGACCACCACGAGCTGACCCTGCGGATGCGGCTCGGCGACCGGATTGCGAAGCCCGCCGAGTTCATCGGCCCCGCCGAGCTCTCGGGACAGATCCGCAGCCTTGACCGCTGGGTCGTCCGCCACGGCCTCGAGCTGGCGGTGCATCATCCAGTCGCGATCAACGTCTCCGGCCGCAGCCTCGGCAACGACGGCCTGCTGGCCGAGATCGAACGCGAGCTCGGGAGCTCGGGCGCCGAGCCCGGTCACATCACCTTCGAGCTGACCGAGACGGCGGCGGCCGACGACCTCGAGCGGGCGACCGCCTCCGTCGAGCGGTTGAAGGCACTCGGCTGCCGCGTCGCGCTGGACGACTTCGGCACCGGCTATGGCTCCTTCAGCTACCTCAGCCGCGTCCCGGCCGACGAGCTGAAGATCGACCGGGAGTTCGTCAGCCAGCTCCGCTTCAGCGACACCAACTGGCGGATCATCGACGCGATCGTCGCCGTCGGGCGCAACCTCGGGATGACGATCGTCGGCGAGGGCGTCGAAGACGAAGCGACCCTGGAGCTGCTGGAGTCCCTCGGCGTCGACCTTGCTCAGGGCTACTTCCTCGGCCGGCCGCAGCTGGTCGAGGCCGGATGGAACGTCTGAGCGCCAGCCCTCCTGCGTGACGAATGCACGTCCCCGGGCCGCCCGGGCGCCACTAGGGTCCAGCCCGTGACCGAGAAGTCCATGCGCTGGATCGCCCTCGCCGAGGCGACCAGCTTCATCGCCCTCCTGATCGCCGCCGTGATCAAACGCACCGGCGACAACGAGATCGGCGTCCAGATCCTCGGCCCGATCCACGGCCTCCTCTTCATCGCCTACGTCGTCAACGTCTTCGCGATCCGCACCGACCTCGGCTGGGACGGCAAGACGACCTTCTGGATCCTGGTCGGCGCCGTGATCCCCTTCGGCGGCTACGTCGTCGACTGGTGGATGCTGCGCCAGTCGGCTTCGCTGAAACGCAGCTAGGCGAGGCGCATCAAGCATTCGTTCATCGCCCGGACCTTGGAGCTGAGGCAGCACTTGGAGGGTGGGTAGATGACCGGGGAACAGTCCAATGCGACTTGAACCGAGGCCGTCGGGCGGATGCTCCTCGACTGGATAGCGAGAAGACGGTTCTGCGCCTCAGGAGGTGGCCCAGCCGAAAAGCGCCCCTACGTAGACCTCAATGCGATCGGCTGTCCAAGGGCAGCCTTAAGTCCGGGGCCTCTGCTCGCCTTCTTTATATGTGAGAGGCAAATCGGCGAGCCAACTGTGTCCGTCCAACCGTGAAGGAGATCGTGATGTCTGAGGCCATAACCCCGGAGGGGCTGCGCGAACAGCGCGAATACATTGAGAGGCTCGAGGATGAGTCTTTCGGCTGGGACCTGATGATCGGAGACGCATTCGTCAGGGGAATGCGTGACATCGGCTACAAGGGCACCGCCTTTGCTTTGGCGGAGCTGGTCGACAACGCAATCCAGGCCTCCGCGACCTGCGTCGACATCCTCTTCGGGTTCGACGGCGGGAAAACGAAGCCGAAGAAGATCGCGGTGGTCGACAATGGCCACGGGATGGACCCGAAGATGGTGCGCGCTTCGCTCATCTGGGGCGCCGGAACCCGCATGCTGAAGAGCGAGGGCTTCGGCAAGTACGGCTACGGGCTCCCTAGCGCATCGGTCAGTCAGTCGCTGCGCGTGAGCGTCTACTCGAAGCCGCCCGGAGGCGATTGGCACCGCTGCTACCTCGACCTCAAGGAGATCAAAGAGGGGATCTGGACCAAGGGCAACCGCATCGAGATGCCCGGGGTCGAGAGGCTCGACCCGCCCGACTTCGTCATCTGCCAGCTAGGCAAGTCGAACCGGTGGCCGCTTGAGCACGGCACCGTCGTCGTCTGGGAGGAACTCGACCAGAGCCGCATCGACTACCGACATCGCTCGGCGCTTCGCAGCCGACTGCTGACCGAGCTCGGCGTCATCTATCGCAACTACCTGAACGCCACTCCGATGCGGATCGACGGCGTCAACGTCGAACCGTGCGACCCGCTCTTCCTGACCGAGGGATTCCGCTACTACGACGTCGACGATGACCGGGCGATCGAACTCGATCCGGCCACAGTCGAGGTCAAAGACAAAGAGACCGGCGAGGTGATCGGCCGGATGCGGGTCCGGTTCGCGCGGATGCCCGCGACCTTCTTCCGAAAACGGGATGCCAAGCACACGAACAAGCCGAACTCCAAGACCGACATGAACGAGCGACTGGAGATCGCCGACGCCAACAACGGCATCATCTTTCTGCGGGCCGGGAGACAGATCGACGTCGTCCGCCCGCCCCGAAACGTCCTCGGCGGTTTCTCCAACCTCGACCGCTTCTGGGGCATTGAGGTCGATTTCGACCCGAGCCTCGACGATCTCTTCTGGATCACCACCGCCAAGCAGCAGGTCACGCCAGAAGCACGCATCTGGGACATCCTCCGCGACAAAGCGAAGGTGTTCGAGGCGCTCGGAAACATGCGCAGGGTCTACAGAAAAGAATCGGAGAAGATCCGCGCCGAGGCAGAGTTGGCGAACAAAGGCCGCGAGCGAGCCTCGGTCGAGGCGATAAAGGAAGCGAAGAAATTCCGCACCGAGAAGCGGCCCGCCGACACCCCGAAGCGCCGCGATGAGGCCGACCAGAACCTCGAGGCCGAGAGTCGACGACGCGCCGATAAGGCGGGGGTTTCACCGGAGGCGATCAAACGCGAGGTCGTCGCCGAGCGCGACGGCGTCGAATTCTCGGTCGAAACCGAGGACATGCCGGGGGCGCCCTTTTACCGTTGCGTCCAAGAGGGCGGCACCCGTGTCCTCTACCTGAACGTGGCGCACCGCTTCTACACGGAGCTCTACGGGGACCCGAGCTCGACGCCGCGACTTCGGGCCGGGCTCGAGGTCCTTCTCTGGACTCTCGGAAACGCAGAGGTCGACGCCGATCCCGAGAGCGAGCGCCGTCACTTCTACGAGCGCGAGCGCGCCAGCGTCTGGAGCGCGACCTTGGCGGACAGCCTCGGGGTTCTTCGGAAGATCTCGCTGGTCGACGACATCCCTGAGGCAGAAGCCGCCTAACTGCATCCGCGCCGCGGGCCGTCCTTAACTTTTGGGGCCCGCGGCGTCTTTTACGCTTCATAAGCAACGCGAGGGGGTTCGTCGCGATGCCCGGGCAACTGTCCTGGGCCAACTGGCGAGACGAGCCGAAGCGCAGCGTCACCCGTATCGGGGTGCCCCTTCTCAGACGACCAGAGGAGCAGACCGATATGCCGATGTCGCACCTTGCGTGCTGCAGAACCGACCTTCAGAGCCTGCTTGAGGAGGCCCAATCCGAACCCGGAGACGACTCGTCGGCGATGAACGAGATCGTTCGCCGCTTCGAGAGCCTGGCCCAAAAGATCGCTCGCTCGCTGACCTCCGACGACTTCCTCCGAGAGGATCTCACGAACGAGGCGCGGATGGCGCTCGTCAAGGCTGTGCGTCGTCACGATTCGGGGCGGCCGACCTTCCCCGCCTTCGCACAGATCTACATGCGCGGCGCGGCGATGCGCGAGTTGCGTCTCTGGACTCGACCCAACGGTGAGACTGACGAGACCCCTCCCGGGATCTCCCCCAGGGCGATCGACGTCGCCGAGCATCTTCCATTGGGCGACCCACTAGAGGACGAAGTTATCGCCCGGCTAGCGCCGTGGGGCGAGGGACGAACGGCCGAAGTGATCGAAAGCCTCGACGAGCATCGCCTCAAGCTCCTCACGCTGCGCTACATCGAAGATGCACCCCTTACCGCGATCGCCGACGACGCCGAAGTAAGCGTTTCGGCGATCAGTCAGCGCTTTGTGACCATCCACCGCCGGATCGAAGCGGCGCTGGCCGCATAGTGTCCGTAGCTGCCCGAGCAGAGCTTCTTCAAAGGACCGAGTCGACCTCCCCTTGGATGCCCCGACGGTCAGGAGGGCTGCTCAGGGCATCGGCTGCATCCCTGACGGACCCTTTCACGGTGTCATGCACGATTCGCGCCGCCTCCCCGACCTCGAAGTGCTCGTAGAAACGCAAGACCGCCCAGCCGCTCTCTTGAAGAACGGCGTCGTTGGTGCGGTCGCGCTCGACATTGCGAGCCAGCTTCGGCTCCCAATAGCCGCGGTTTGACCGTGGCATCTGGCCGTGCTCTGGACAGCGGTGCCAGAAGCAACCGTCGACGAAAACTGCGACTTTGGCCCGGGTGAAGACGATGTCAGGCCTGACCGAGGAACCTCCCAACTTCAGGCGCAGATCTTTTCGGAAGCGCAGGCCGAGGCGGTGGAGCTCCGAGCGCAGTGCTCGCTCGGGCCCAGTGTCAGCGCGACGGTTGGCGCGCATCGTCTGTCGGGCGCAGTGACTGCTCGCGGCCGGGCTCGATGCCATCGGCCCAAGACTAGATGTCGGGGGACCAGCGGCGGCCGTGGAGGGCCCTAGCAACGGCGAGAGCAGCCGCATACCCAACTGGCGGCGCCACTGAGTTACCGATTTGCCCCAGCGACATGTAGGTAGCGCCGTGAAAGGCCCAGGATTCTGGGAAGCCCTGTAAGAGGCCACAATCGGGGACCGAGAGACGAAAGTCCCCGTTGGCTGCCGGAAAGGCGCTGGCCGCATCGCGATCGGGAGCGACGCCGTTGGGCCAAATGCCGAGCCGCGCCCAAGCCCGCTGCGCCGAGGCGCTGCTGAGAATCGACGTGGTGTGCCGAGGGCCAGTGAGGGTGCTGCGCAGGGTCGGCGCCAAGGCATCGATGCCGGTGTCGGGAAGACCAAGCGCAGCGCGGGCGCCGAGCGTCTCCTCTTTCCGCTCCACCGGTTCGCCCGGTGCATGGTGGGTGGCCTCTGGCCGCTCGAACCGCTCCAGGTCGCGCTTTCGCCGGAAGCCGACGAAAAGGACGCGCCGGCGGATTTGAGGCACGCCAAACTCATGTGCACTCACCAGGAAGGAGGTGATGTGGTAGCGACCCATGAGCGGCTCATAAAAGGCGCTCTGAAGATACGGGGCGAACTTCGGCCCGGCCAACGCGGCGACGTTCTCAGCGAGGAAGGCCTGCGGACGCACGGCTAGTACGCAACGCACGAACTCCGGCAGCAGGTTGCGCTCGTCCTCTTCACCGCGCTGCCGTCCCGCAGTGGAGAAGGGCTGGCATGGCGGGCCGCCGTGGAGGATGTCGGCGCCCTTGTGGGCGCGCCAGTCGACAGCCCGTACATCGCCCTCCGCCCCGGAATGAACCTCCCAGTCAGGCCGGTTCTCGGCGAGGGTCCGCCCAGCGGCTTCAAGGGTGTCGAAGGAGGCAGCGTGCCCGAAGCCGGCGGCGTCGAATCCGAGATCGAGGCCCCCACCGCCACTGAAGAGCGAGAGCGCGGTCAGGCCATGGGCGCCGACCTGCGGCATCAGGTTGGCGGGATCGAGCGCCGGGACATTGACGGGATGCAGCGAGCCCGGTGCTTCACCGGCCAGCGCCTTGAGCTTTGCCTCCCGCGACCGCACCGAAGTCGCCCGGAATACCTCCCGCTGCTCCTCGCTTATCTCCCGCCCGCGATACCAGGGCGCCTCGGTGCCGAGCTGGTACTGACTCATCTGTTGGCACGACTCGGCATCGACCATGCCAAGCTACTTCTCCGAACGGTCGGAAATCCGGCGAAGTAGCTGATTTGCAGCTACTTATTGATTTCTTGATGAGCTTTCGAGAGCCTCGACCACCAGCTCGCGCAGGCGCGCGGCGTGGTTTCGCTCGATCTTCTCCCATCCCTCGAAATAGCCGGCCGGGATGTGGGGATTGTTCAGGGTTGATCCGCGCTCGATGACGTAGCGGGAACGCTCCTGCAGCATCCTGAGCATCGCCGCTCGCGAGTATCCGCCGTTCGGCAGGTCGGCCGCCTCGTCGTACGTTTGGCGGTTGTATTGGTTCTTCATGAGCTGGCGAGCATCCTCGTAGTCGAACTGGTCTGCCTCGCCCAGGACCGTGGAGAGGATTTCGTCATCGATGAGCTCCGGTACGACCTCGGCCAGCACCACATCGGGAGCGATGTAGGAAGCCATTCGGTCGAACCAGGGTTTCATCCTCTCCGGCGAGCCGTACAGGCAGTACTGAAGTTTCAGCTCTCCTCTGGATTGCCCATAGACCCCGAACAACCAGTGAAGCGGTCGCCACTTCTCGACGTGGTGCAACCCGAAGTCGCGGACGGTGGAAATGGTCGGCTTCCCGCCGGTGGCCGACTTCAGCTCGAAGGGGATCTCGCCGCCCCGCAGAGGGACCGGGATCGCGGCGCCATCCATCTCAAGCACGGCATCGATGTCGGCCCGCCCGAACTCATCCGGTCGAGTCAAATTGAAGAGGGTGCGCATCTCCCGCTCCCGAACATCGTCCTGTGCGGCCACACACGATGAATATCACCGCCAGCGGCCAAAACGGCCGAGGAGGGGGCGGTGAGGAAGATGGCGAGGGTGGGAATCGAACCCACGACACCACGATTTTCAGTCGTGTGCTCTACCAACTGAGCTACCTCGCCTGGGCGCGCGAGCGGCTCGCGCAGCGGGAAGGCTAGCGGCCTGGCGCGGTTCGGGCTGATTGCATTGCGGGGTGGCTTGGGCTCGGGCAGCGCTGGCGGTGGTCGTCGTGGTGGCGGTGGGCATCGTCGTCGTCTCGGGCGGGTCGGACGCGGGGCCGCGGACGCCGGCGGCGCTGCCGGGGATGCCGCCGCCGTTCCTGGGGACGGCGGTCACCGGTGACGGTGGCTTGACGGTCGCGGTCGACGCCTACGGCGACGTCGTCGACCTGCGGCCGAGCCCGGCCGGGCCGGCGCTGATCGACAACCCGTCGGCGCGGCAGGCGGCTGGGACGGTCCAGGCCGACACCGGGATCGTGCCGAGGGTCGGCGTCGACGGCGGCCCGGCGTTGCCGCTGTGGGCGGCCGACTCGGTGGCGCAGCGCTACCTGCCGGGGACGAACGTGGTGCGGACGGTGGCGCGTTTCGGGCAGGTGGAGGCGACGGTCACCGTGGCGGCGGCGGGACTATCGCTTGCCGTTGACGTCGCAACTCGGGGCGGCGGCACACCCTCGGCCTCGGTGAACGTCGAGAGCGGGATTCGCTGCGCGCGCGAACGACGGGCGGGACAGCTCGACCTACTCTGCAGGGTGGGCCGAGCTGTCCCGCCCGTCTCCGGCGCCGCAGCGGGGGAGGTTCGGAACGCAACCGCGCGGACGACTCGGGCCGCCGCTTCCAATGACCGCAGCTGGCTCGCGCGGGCGTTGCCGCTTGGCGCCGACGCCCCGACCTGGGCGAGGCGCATGTACGGGCGCTCGCTGCTCGTTCTTCACGCCCTGACCGACCGCCACACCGGTGCCGTCGCCGCCGGCGCTCGCGACGGCTGGACCTACGTCTGGCCGCGCGACGCCGCGACCGCGGCGCTCTCCTTCGCCGCCGGCGGCTACCGGGGCGAGGGGCAACGGGTCGCGCGCTTTCTGCGCACCCTCGACCTTGGTGCCGCGGCGCGGTTCGCAGACGATGGATCGCCGGTGCCGGGACGAGGCCCGCAGGGGGACGCCTCAGGCTGGGTCGCCATCGCGGCTGAAGGCTCTGGCCTCGAGGCCGGCTGGACGGGCTATGCCCCGCTGGCCGGGACCGGGCGCGACCGGCCCGACTATCAGGAGGGGGCCGCCGGGGACTTCCTCGGCAACGCGATCGCCAACGGTGGCGGCCTGCGGCCCTTCGAGACGCCTCGCGGGCTGGTGCGGCGCGCGAGAGACCCGAGCTCGGGTCTTGACTCGGCCGCGGGCTGGGCCGTGCAGCCGTTCCCGCGGCCGCCCTTCTTTCCCGCGGTGCGCCACACCTTGCGCAACCTCGCCGCCGGGCAGACGCCCTACGGGATCACCCCCGGCGAAGGATGGCGTGGCGGTTCCGATCCCTGGACCGCGCCGACCGCCTGGACCGCCTGGGCGTTTGCGGCGCTCGGCGACCGTCCCCAGGCACTGCGCCTCCTCGCCGACCTGCGCCGGGCCGCCACCCAAGCCGGCTCACTGCCCGAGCGGGTCGACGCCAAGACCGGCGTGCCGCGTTCGACGACGCCGCTCGCCTGGTCCCACGCCTTCGCAATCCTCGCCTTGCGCCAGCTCTGGCCTCCGGGCCCACCCTAGACGTGGCAGTCATTTCATTCGCTATCCGGGTGAAATGACTGCCACGTTCGCAGCCCTCTTCCTATCCTGGCTCGATGGAGGTCCGCAGAGCAACGGTGGCCGACCTCGGCGACATGGCCAGAGGGATGAAGGTGGTCGCCGACGAAGGACGGTGGATCGCGACGCAGCCGTCGGCGACGGTCGCGGGTCTGGAAGAGAGATTCGGCGGCTATTTCGAAGCGGGGCATGTCTTCTTCGTGCTCGAAGATGAGGGAGGGATCGTCGGCGCGCTCGGCGTCCACCCCGCCGGCCCCGCCGGCGTCCTCGCGCTGGGGATGTGGATCCTGCCGGCGCACCGCGGGCGCGGCGGCGGCCGGCTGCTGATCGAGGCAGCTCTGGCCGAGCGGCCGCCGGACGTGCACAAGATCGAACTGGAGGTCTTCGACGACAACGCCGCCGCGGTCGGCCTCTACGAGTCGACGGGCTTCGAGCGCGAGGGCCTGCGCCGCAACCACTACCGCCGCGAAGACGGTTCCCTGCGCTCGGCGCTGATCATGGCCCGCCTATTCGGCGACGCTGCGTAGCGCCGCCGCGACGGCCTGCTCGGCGGTCTCCGCCGGGACGACGCCGGGGGCGCCCCGCATGCGCTCGTAGCCGTTCAGCTCCCAACTGCGCAGCGCCACCACGGGGCGACCGATGGTGCGAGCCAGGCCGATCTCCGAGAGCGTCCCCCACTCGCCCCCGACCGCGATCACGACCTCGCCCGAGGCGACCACCGAAAGGTTCCGGGCGTGGCCGATCCCGCTGGCGACGACCTCGCTGCAGTAGGGGTTGGCGTCGGCGATCGACTCCCCCTGGACGATCCCGATCACCCGACTCCCCGCCCCGGAGGCTCCTCGGGCAGCGGCTTCCATCACGCCGCCGCCGGCGCCGCAGACCAGCGTCACGCCCGCTTCCGCCAGCCGCCTGCCGACCTCCTCAGCCAGCACCTCGAGCTCCGACCCAGCTTCCAGCCGACTGGAGCCGATCACGGCAACCTGACGCCTGCGGTCGGAAGAGGATGGGTGAGTCTCGACGGAACCTCCCTGCAGTTCGTGACGGCGAGGCTCACCGATCCTCTTCACACCTCGCTCTTCATGTTCCGCATCAGCTCCAGCGCTCCCGCCTTGTGCAGCGGTTCGTTCAGGTTCCCGCACTTCGGGCTCTGCACGCACGAAGGACACCCTGACTCGCACGGGCACTCGGCGATCAAGCGCTCGGCGTCGTCGAGCAGGCGCCCGAACTGCTCGTAGCCGCGCTTGGTGATCCCGACTCCGCCGGGGTGGCCGTCGTAGATGAAGATCGTCGAGCGGCCGGTCTGGAAGTGGACGTTGGTCGAGAGGCCGCCGATGTCCCAGCGGTCGCACATCGCGATCAGCGGCAGCACCGCGATCTGGCCGTGCTCGGTCGCGTGCAGGGCGCCGAGCAGGACGTCGGGCGGCAGCGCCGCGCTGAGCCGGTCGGGCAGCACGTACCAGAGCGCCTGGGTGACGAAGCTCTGCTCGGGCAGCTCGAGGGCGACGATGTCGATCGGCTCCTGGTCGGAGATCGAGACGCGCTGGAAGGCGATCACCTGCTCGGTCACCGAGACCTCGCCGAAGTTGAGCTCGACCCCCGCCACCTGACGCTGCTCGTGGGTGCGTTCGATGTAGATCTCGGTCTCCTTTTTCGGCCGCGTGTACCAGTCGCCGTCGAAGGCGGAGACGATCGCCCGCCGCTCGCGGACGTCGAGCCGCTCGACCTCGTAGGAGCGGCCGAGATGGAGGTAGACGGCGCCGGGGTGGACCGTGGTGAAGGCGCGTTCGGCCTCGACCAGGCCCAGCATCTCGCCGGAGTCGCGCTCGATCACCGCAATCGAGTCGGCCGAGGCCGAGCGCAGCGGGATCCGGGCCGCGACGAACTCACTGCGCCGCGGCAGCAGCTTGCCCGGAGTGCCGCGCAGCTCTCCGGCTTCGACCAGCCGCTCCGCCCGCTCGCGCCAACCGGCGCCGAAGACCTCGTCGTCCTCGTCGGTGAGCGGCAGCTCGTAGGCAGCAGCGATCAGGTGGCGGGCGGCGATCTGCTCGTTGCCGTGGTCGAGGATCGCCGCCTCGACCGGGCGCTCGAGGAACTCCTCCGGGTGCCGGCAGAAGAACTGGTCGAGCGCGTCCTGGCCGGCGACGTAGACGGCGAGCCCGCGACGCCGCCGCCCCGCCCGCCCCCACATCTGGCGCAGGCTCGCGACCGTCCCCGGGAAGGTGACGCAGATCGCGGCGTCGAGCTCGCCGACGTCGATCCCCAGCTCCAGGGCGTCGGTCGCGACCACCGCCAGGAGGTCGCCGCGGCTGAGCCGGTCCTCGATCTCGCGCCGCTGCTGCGGCGTGTAGCCGCCGCGGTAGGGAGCGATCCGCGCCGCCAGCTCCGGCTTCCCCCGCCGCTCCAGGTTTTCGCGGGCGAAGCGCTGGATCAGCTCGATCCCGCGGCGCGATTTGAGGAAGCAGATCGTCCGCACTTCGTGAGTGACCAGCTCCGCCAGCAGGTCGGCCGCCTCCGAGAGCGCCGAGCGCCGCGTCCCGGTCGCCTTGTCGATCAGCGGCGGGTTCCACATCGCCACCTCGCGCCCGGCCCGCGGCGCGCCGTCGTCGTCGATCAGCTCGAACTCGGTCCCGACCAGGCGCTCGGCCAGCTCGACCGGGTTGGCGATCGTCGCCGAGGCGAGCAGGAAGCGCGGCTCGGAGCCGTAGGCGCGGGCCAGCCGCCGCAGACGCCGCAGCACGTTGGCGACGTGGGAGCCGAAGACGCCGCGGTAGGTGTGGGCCTCGTCGACGACGACCCAGCCGAGGTTGGCGAGGAAGTCCCCCCAGCTCTTGTGGTTGGGGAGGACGCCGACGTGAAGCATGTCCGGGTTGGTGAGGACGAGGTTGTTGCGGCGGCGGATCGCCGGCCGCTCCTCGCGCGGGGTGTCGCCGTCGTAGATCGCCTCGCGCAGGCCGGGCGGGCGCAACTGCGCCAGCTTCCGCGCCTGGTCCTGGGCCAGGGCCTTGGTCGGGTAGAGGTAGAGCGCCCGCCGCTTGTCGTCGCGGGCGATGCCGTCCAGCACCGGCAGGTTGAAGGCGAGGCTCTTGCCGGAGGCGGTGCCGCTGGTGATCACCAGATCCGAGTCCGCCGCCGCTTCGAGCGCCGCCAGCTGGTGCGAGTAGAGCGACTCGATGCCGCCGCGGCGCAGCGCCGCGGCGAAGCCGGGGTCGAGCCCCTCGGGCAGCGAGACCGGCCGCGCCCGCTGCTCGGGCTCGGTGCTCTCGGCGACGATCCGCCCGTCGCGGCGCGCGGGGTCGATCGCAACGGCCCACTCGGAAGCGAGCAGACTGGCGGCCCCGCGAGCCGTCATGCGGCGTCCTCAGTCGCCGAAATAGCGCTGCTATTCCGGCTCCCTGCGTCCTTGCCTGCCGACCCGCGGATCTCGCCAGCGACCCTCATCGCCTGCAGCGACGAACGATCGTGAATCCGCAACACGTCGGCGCCCTCGCGGACCGCCAGCGCCACCGCCGCCACCGTCCCCCACTCGCGCTCGCTGGCCGGCAGCCGCGCATCCCAGGACCCGGCCAGGATGGAGCCGATGAAGTCCTTGCGCGAGAGCGAGACGTAGAGCGCCAGCCCGAGCTCGCGCAGCTCGCCGAGCCGCCGCAGGATCTCCAGATCCTGCTCGGGGCTGAGGTCGAAGTCGAGTCCGGGGTCGATCGCGATCTGCTCCTCGGCGACGCCAAGCTCGCGAGCCAGCCCAACTCGCCCCTCGAACCAGGCCTTGAGGTGGTCGACGACGTCGTCGTACCGGCGCCAGGGCCGGTCGACCCGTGGCGGCCCCTCGATGTGGGTGAGGACGTAACCGCAGCCGGACTTGCCGACCAGCGCGAACATCTCCTCGCCGCCGCCGGAGATGTCGTTGACGACCTGCGCCCCGGCCGCCAGCGCCTCCCGCGCGACCGCGGCCGAGAAGGTGTCGGCGGAGACCGGCACCCCGCAGTCGGCAAGTCCCGCGATCGCCGGGACCAGCGCCGCCGCCTCCTCCGCGGCCGGCACCGGCGGCCCCGCCTTGGCGGCGACGGCGCCGACGTCGAGCATCTCGAAGCCGGCCTCGGCCAGAGCCAGGCCGTCGACGATCGCCTGCTCCGGAGTGCCGCTGCGCGCGCCCTCGAACATCGAGTCGACGGTGACGTTGACGATCCCGGCACCGATCGGGTGCAGCAGATCCAGGGTCCTGTCGGTCAGCCGCCAACTCATGGTCGCTACGGTAGCGACCGGGCCGATGCCACTTCGCTGCGTCTACACCGACCTCGACGGAACCCTGCTCGGGCCGGGCGGCGTGCTCTTCGCCAGCCCGGAGGGAAACTTCTCGATGTCCCAGGCGCGGGCCCTCGAGGCCTGCGCCCGGGCCGGGGCCGAGGTCGTGATCATGTCCGGCCGCCGCGAGCCCCAGGTCCAGGAGGCGGCACGGCTGATGGGCCAGACCTCCTACATCTACGAGGCCGGCTGCGCCTACGCGATCGAACGCGAGACGACGCTGATGACCGGCGAGATGCAGCCCGACGAGAGCGGCACGATCTACGAGCAGATCGAGGACCGCGGCATCCCGAAGATGCTGTTCGACCACTTCCCGGGCCGGCTCGAGTACCACTCCCCCTGGCACCACGGCCGCATCCTCTCCCACCTCTTCCGCGGCAAAGTCGACGTCGACGAGGCCAACGCGCTGCTCGGCGAGCACGGCGACGACGACCTGCGGCTGCTCGACAACGGCGCGATCGGGACCCCGATGGCGGCGATCGACGGCCCGACCCACGCCTACCACCTGGTCCCGCGCATCGTCAGCAAGGCGAACGCGGTCGCCGCCCACGCCCGCGCCCGCGGCTACGACCCGGCCGAGTGCATCGCCGTCGGCGACTCGGTCGAGGACCTCGAGGTGGCGGCCGCGGTCGGCCGCTTCTTCGTCGTCGCCAACGGCCCCGAGCGCGACCCCGGCCTGCGCGCCTACCTGCCGAGCTGGGACAACGTCACTGTCACCGAGGGTGCGATGGGCGACGGCTTCTACGAGGCTGTTGTCTCGACGCTCATGGCGAGGTGATCCCGAGGCTGACTTTGTTTTTGTGTTCGGCGTCTGAGTATCCCCAGACAAAGTAGAGGCCGGTTGTTGTCCCGTTTTCGTTTGTGCCCTGTTTGAGACCGATCTGTTCGCAGAATTCGTTTGTGCAGAGGAACTTCAGGCCGGAAACATGCAAGCTGACGACGATCCCGTAGGGGCCGAGGCCTTCGCCTAGGCCTTCGAAGGTCGCACCGTGCAGTTCCTGGTTGACCGGCACGTTTTTCGGGTGTGTGTCAAAGAACTGGAAGTAGACGTTTTCGCCTTCTTCGACTTCCGCCCAGAACTCGAGCGCATTCGATTCGCCCATGCCGCAGTCGAGACTGACCCATGCGTTTTCTTTTCCTGTTTTGGGGTCCAGGGATGTGTCGCTGTCGACCGCTGTTTCGCAGCCCGTGTTCATCGCGGTGACCGGGTACGTACCGAGCGGGGTGATCAGTTCGCAAGCGCTGAATTCGGGCGTCAGGTGCATCTGGTCCGCATTTTTGAGCGCCAGAAATCCGGTCAACGCGACTTTTTTGCATTTCATCGTCGCTTTTCCGAGTTTCCATTCGTGGGTTCCGCCCGAGCCTGTGAGTTCCGTCGGTTCGACCGGAGAGGTGAAGGTGTGTTCGACGTTCGCGATTGCTCCCTGTGCGGCAAGTCCGCCAAGGGCGATCACCGCAAGCAGCGCCAGTCCGAACAGCTTCAGATTGCGGGTCATGATCTCTTCCTTCCTCGTTGATACCGGAAGGAATGGAGTAGCGGGCTCGGGCACTTTATGCAAAGACATTTGAGTATTCCTAGAAGGGGCGTCGCCCCCCTGGTCGGATAGCCCGGGTTGGGGGTCGAAGGCCCCCTCATCTAGTATCGGCGGGACCGTTCTCAAGCCCGAAAAGGAGCAGCGCTTTGTCTTCGGATCAGGCGACCGTCGCCGAGCAGGAGTACCTCGAGATCATGTTCTGGATCGAGGAGGCCGGGCTGCCGATGACCGGCGCCAACATCGCTCGCGCGATGCAGCTGTCGCCGCCGACCGTGCATGAGATGATCGGCCGCCTGGTCGACGACGGGTACGTCGAGCGCAACCCGAACAAATCGCTCTCCTTCACCGAGTCCGGCCGCGAGCACGCCAGCTTCATCGTCCGCCGCCACCGGATGATCGAGCGCTTCCTCACCGACGTCCTCGGCATCCCCTGGGACGAGGTTCACGAGGAGGCGGAGAGGATCGAGCACGCGATGTCGCCGGTGCTGGAAGAGAAAATGCGGCTCGCGATCGGCGACGCGACCACCTGTCCCCACGGTCACCCGATCGTCGAGGGCATCCGCGAGCAGGGTTCGTTGCTGGCCGACGTCGAGGTCGGCGCCGACGTCACCGTCCTGCGCTTCGAGAACGAGGCCGAGGAGCTGCTCCACTACCTGCGAGGCGCCGGGCTTGAACCCGGCCTGGAGGGCAAGGTCTCCGTCTCCGACGAGGACTCGGTTACGATCGACTCCGCCGACGGCAAGCACGAGGTCAGCCGCAGCGTCGCCGAGACCGTCTCGGTCCGGGCCGACCCGGCCCCGCCGCCCCGCGCGGCGATCCCCGAGCAGCTGGTCCTCAGCAGCGACCGCTACGGCCGCTAGGCCTACTCAATCGGGACTTCGGCGATTGGGGCTCCGGTCGGCGACTTGCTGCCGCCGGCGGGCTCGGTGGTGACCATCACCAGATCGACGCCGCGCATGCTGCCGAGCATCGTCGAGGCGTTGCCTTCGCGGTCGGGGACGAACAGGGCCTTGACGGCTTCGACTTCGCCGTCGCGGCGGACCCAGGCCTCGAGCACGCGGCTTTCGGGCAGCGGCTTGACGTCGGTGAGGTGGATTTCGCCGGAGCCGTCTTCGCTGACGACATGGGCCGCGATCGGCGATGCCGGCGGCGAGGCATAGGTGCTGGCGTTGCCGCCACCGCCCCCGCCGCTGCCGACCTCATAGCCCGCAATCGCGGCGATGACGAGGACCACCGCGGCGAGCCCGGCGAGCGGTTTCCAGGTGAGTGAGCCGATCCGGATGCCGGCGAGGCGCCCGCGCAGCCCGCCCGACTCGGTCTCGACCCCGGCCGCTCGGGCGTCGGCCTGGACCTCGGCCAGCAGCCGCTGGCGCAGGGCCGGCGGCGGCTCCTGCCGCGGCACGGCCTCAGCCAGCGCGTCGACCGCCGGCATCAGCCAGCGGATCTCCGAGCGGCAGCGTTCGCAGCTCTCGGCGTGGTGCTCCAGCTCGGCTGCGCGCTCGGGCTCCAGCGCCCCAAGTGCGTAGGCGGCGAGGTCCTCACTCCAGCGATCGTGCTCGCTCATGCCAGACCCTCCGCGATCTCTCCGCGGATCTTTTCCATTCCCAGGCGCATCCTTCCCTTCACGGTCCCAAGCGGGACCCCCAACATCTCCGCGATCTCCGTCTGGCTGAAGCCGCCGTAGTAGGCGAGCTCGATCACTTTCGACTGGTCGCCGGGGAGCTGCCCGAGGGCGCCGCGGACCTCGTCCGCGGTCTCGTGGCGCATCGCTTCCTCCTCGGTCAGCTCTTCGGCCGGCCGCTGCTCCAGGACAGCGTCGTCGTCGAAGGTCAGCTTCGGCGCTTTGCTGCCGGCGCCGGCCCGCAGCGAGTCGATCGCCCGGTTGCGGACGATGCTGAGCATCCAGGAGCGGACGCTGCCGCGGGCGCGGTCGAAACGGGCGCCGCTGCGCCAGACCGAGATGAAGGCCTCCTGAGTGACGTCTTCGGCGGCGCCGGGGTCGCCGACGATCCGGTAGGCGAGCGAGTAGGCGACGCCGCCATGGCGGTCGTAGAAGACCGCGAACGCCTCCGGGTCCTTGGCCCCGATCAGCGGCATCAGCTCCTCGTCGGCCAGCCGCTCGGCTTTCTCTCGCTTGACCGCCATCTCACCCCATCTTCGCGCCCGCCCCCGTCGCCTCAGGCGATGAAGGGTTCGACCGCCTTCAGCACCTGGGCTTCGTCGAGCGAGGGATCGAAGGCGTCCGGCGCCGGTTCTTCGGCGTTCTGCAGCCGAATCGCCGCCGCGTGCCGGGCCTCGACCTGGACGATCGAGCCGGCGGCGCCGAGCACTTCCTTCGACTTGATCATCGGGCCGGCGCCGTTGTAGGCGCTGACGCCGGTGTCCTCGAAGGTCTGGGCGAGTTTGAGGAAGCCGGCGGTGTCGTTGTATTCGAAGTTGAACTTCGGCTCCGCCACCGGCTTGCCGCCCAGTTTCTTGATCGTCGCCTCGAGCGCTTCGACGTGCTGCTGCTCGTCGGAGGCGATCAGGTTGACGAGGCTCTTCAGTTCGCCCTTGGCCTTGGCGCGCTTCTTCGCTTCGGCGTAGAACGTCGACTCGAGGTACTCGAGGGTGAGGGCGAAGTTGAGGATCCCGACGTCGCCGGATTCCGACATCGCCAGGGCCTTGCGTACGAACGGGCTGACCATCGCCGAGCCGTAGATCGCCCCCGCGGCCAGCGCGCCCTTGAGGATCACGTCGCCGCGTGAGAGGTCGCCGCCCTCGACGTCGACCTCG
>DASSLT010000006.1:0-86929 GCA_035689305.1 Solirubrobacterales bacterium
ATAGCGGCCTTGCGCTTGTTCATCTCATCTCTCCCGTCTGATGGTTGTCGGCGCAGGCAACCGGCAGAGACGCCGCGCAACTTAGGACGCAGGCGTCTTAAAAGCGAACGCGGTAGTACCTGCGTACCGTGATCATCGCCCCGGCTTCCTCAACCCGCAAGCTTCTCCGCGCCATGTCTTCTATCCGGAGCGCCGACGCAGGGACGCGATTGGGCGCGTCCGCCGAGACGGGAAGGACGCCTTTGCCTATTCGCCGAGGCGGTAAGCGACCAGCGTTGGCCTCTGACCTTCGGCGACCGCAATCCCGGCCGGGACCAAGAGGGTGTCGCCGTCAGCGGTAACGGCGGTGTTCGACCCTGCCGGCAACGCTTCGCTCCAGACTTCGCCGCCGGTCGTCGCGTCGAGTCCGTGGACGGTGCCGTCGAAGGTGGCGAAGAAGACCATGTCGTTGACGGCGACCGGGGCGCCGAAGGCGGCGGCTTCGTATTCCTCGCTCCACTCTTCCTTGCCGGTCTTGATGTCGAGCGCGACCATTTCGCCGGTCAGCGGGCTGTTTTCGCTGCGTTCGCCGTTGGCGGCGTATTCGACCGGGTGGTTGACGACCGGGACGAAGACGGTGGTTTTGTTGGCTGCCATCGGCGCGATCACACCGCCGAGCGAGCCCGGGGCGACGAGGATTTTCGCCGGCAGCTTCTGCCCGCGCATCGCCTTCAGGCCGTCTTCGTCATGACCGTTGTGTTCGCCGACCGGCGTCTTCCAGACCGGTTTGCCGGTCTTCGCGTCGAGGGCGACGACGATCCCCGACTTGCCGGCTCCGATCGCCAGCTCGCGGCCGCCGGCGCTGGTCAGGATCGGCGGGTCCTGGAAGTCCCAGTCGAAGAGGTCGTGCGGGGTCTGCTGGTAGTACCACTGCAGCTTGCCCGTTTTCGCGTCAAGCTTGACCATCGAGTTGGTGTAGAGGTTGGCCCCGGGCCGGCTCGACCCCCAGGGGAACTGGGGGGTGCCGGGAAACGGCGACGGGTTGCCGGTTCCGAAGTACATCGAGCCTTCCTCGTCGAACGAGGGCGCGTACCAGAGGCCGCCGCCGCCGTTGACCTTCTTGTTGCCCCAGAGCGAGCTCGGCACGGTGTCGAAATGCCAGACTTTCTTCCCGGTTTCGGCGTCGAGCGCCCAGAGCACGCCGCGGGCGCCTTCGGGGTATTCGGCGCTGCTGTTGGTCGGCACGGTCGAGACGTAGACCAGCCCTTCGTGGTAGCCCGGGGCCATGTCGATCCCTTCGCCGTTGGCGCCCACCAGCGGCGTCGACCAGAGTTTTTCGCCCGTTTCCCGGTCGAGCGCAAAGGCTTCGCTCGCGGTGGCGCCGAAGACGCTGCCGTCCTGGACCGTGACCCCGTTCGGCCCCTGGTCGAGCGATTCGAATTTCGTCGTCCACAGCACTTCGCCGCTTTCGAGATCGATCGCCTGCACGTCGGACTCGAGGTCCTGCGAGTAGATGACGCCGTCGACGACGACCGGCGTCGCGGCGTAGGCGCCGAAGGTGCTTTCCGCGGACAGCGGCAGTTTCCAGGCGACTTTCAGCGAGGGCGCGGTGTCGCGCGTGATCGACCCTTCGACGAAGCGCGTGTTGGATTCGTCGAGGCCGGGCCAGCCGGAGCCGGTGGATTCAGCGCCGCCGTCCCCGGAGGAGGACGAATCGCCGCCGCCGCAGCCGGCCAGCAGCGCCAGCGCGGCGACCACCGCAAGCACAACGACCGCCACCCTCTGCCCCCGCGATTGCAACATCTTCAGTCGAACAATAAAGATTTGTGGTTGGCCGTGCTGAGATTTCTTTCGGCGTTGCCGTTCAGCTCGGGGAGCTGGGGCTGCAGGACACGGTTGGCCAGCAGGCCGAGGGCGCCGAGATTGGCGAATCCGGGCCCCTGGCTGAGACCGGCGAGACCGGGGATCTGCAGCCGCGGCTCCATCCCGACCAGCTCGAGGTTGCGGCCGATCGGGATCTCAACCCCGCGCGGGGTCTCCCAGAGGCCGCCGACCCGGCTCTCGATCTCGGCCCGCAGCTCGGGCGGAAACAGCGAGCGCATCTGCGCGATCAGGTCGAACCCGGTGCAGTTGACGACGTAGTCGTGCTCACGCTCGGCCTCGCCTTCGGGCGCCTCGTATTCGACCCGAACCCGCGTCGGCGAGACGCTGCCGACGTGATGGACGCGGCCGCAGACGAAGGTGCAGCGGTCGTCGTAGGCGATCGCCGCCAGGCTCGGCGGGTCGAAGACGCCGCGGTCGGAGTGCTTGACGAAGTCCCGGCGGACTTGCTGCTCCAGTCTCTCCCATTCGACGACGTCGGGGTCGGAGAAGACCCGGTTCTCGAGGAAGCTCTCGCCGCGGCTCAGCGGCAGCATCGGGGTGTAGATCGTGTAGCGGCAGCGGGGCCGCAGGCCGCGCAGGAACATCACGCAGCTGAGCGCGCTCTCGCCACCGCCGACGACGGCGATCTCGCAGGGCTCGTGCTCGGGGATCTGGGCGAACTCCTCGCGGCGGCTGTCGCAATGGAAGAGCCGGGCAGCGACGCCCGGTTCGTGCGGGAAGGCGCTGTGGATCCCAGGACCGGTGAGGACGAGGGCGCCGGCGCCGCGCCGGTGGCTCTCCCCGCCCCGCTCGACCTCGACCTGCCAGCGGCGGTCGGCGCCGAGCGAGACCCCGGTGACGCGGCCTTCGACCATCTCGACCCCCTCGGTCGCCCGCGAGAGGACCCAGGTTAGGTATTCGCCGTAGTCGCGGTGGCGAACCGACGGCGAACCGGCGTCGATCCAGCGCGCGTAACGCCGCAGGCTGACCATGTGCTGCTGCCAGGAGAGCGTCATCACCGCCGCGTCGATCGCGTCGCCCGCCTCGCCGAACTCCTTGAAGCTGCGGTAGGGGAAGCCGATGTCCTTGATCGGGGTGACGGCGAGCGGCTCCTCGCCGGAGGTCATTCCGTTGCGGCCGAGCCAGGAGGCAGCCGGCTCGGTTCCCTCGACGATCGTGATCGAGATCGGTCCCAGCCCGAGCTGGTTGATGAAGTGGACCTTGCTGGCGATCGCCGTCGCCTTGGCGCCGGCGCCGACGATCAGCAGGTCGGTGTCGCTGACGATCTCGGTCCCGGGCTCGGCCATCGCTCTACGCCGCCGCCAGGGCCGAGGCCTCGGGCCGGCCGGCGCCGCGCGGGCGGGCGATCACCCGGGCGCGGCGGTCGGGGCTGAAGGAGATCGCGCTTTTGCGCATCCCCTCGGCCTGCTCGCCGACCGGCTGCAGGTCGACGGTGGCGAGCACCGCGCGCACGACCCGCTTCATCTCCATTTCCGCGTAGCTGGCGGCGAGACAGCGGCGGGTGCCGCCGCCGAACGGGATCCAGGTGTAGGTCGGCGTCTTGCGGCCGAGGAAGCGCTCGGGCAGGAACTCGTCGGCCTCGGGGTAGTGGCGCTCGTCGTTGTGGATCAGCGGCACGCAGGGGGCGACGACGGTCCCCGCCGGCAGGTCGTAGCCGCCGAGGGTCATCGGCTCGAGCAGGCGCCGGGTGACGACCGGGACCGGCGGCCGCATCCGCAGCGTCTCCTTGACGACGGCGTCGAGGTAGGCGCCGTCGCCGCCGTCGACGACTTCGGCGCGGGCGCGCTCCAGCTTCTCCGGGTTGCGCATCAGGCGCTCGAAGATCCAGGCCAGCGAGGTCGAGGTCGGCCCGTCGGTGAGCAGGGTCAGCAGTTCGTCGCGGAGGTCCTCATCGCTGAGCGGCGAGCCGTCCTCGTACTCGGCTGCGACCAGCATCGTCACCACTCCCATCGGCGCCGCGTCGGGCCGTTTGCGGCGCAGGCGCGCCTCCGCCAGAACCGCCTCTTCGACCGGCCCCATCGCTTCCCGGTAGCCGCGGCTGCGGGCCAGCCGCTGCGGCCCGTAGAGCGCCAGCTTGGTCAGGTTGCGGGGGGTGTTCATCCACTCGGTCAGCGCCGTCAGCCGCTGGCGCAGCTGGTCCATCTGCTCGGACCCGGGCCCGAAGACCGCCCGCATCACCACTTCCTGGGTGACCGCCTGCATCCGTGGCCAGAGCTCGAACGGCTCGCCGATCGGCCAGCTCGCAACCTCGCGCTGGGCGACCTCGGCCATCATCGCCGCGTCGGCGGCGACCGCCTCGCCGTGGAAGTTGGGCAGCATCAGCCGGCGCCGGGTCATGTGCTCGGGTTCTTCGAGCAGCATCACCGAGTGCGGCCCGAGCACCGGCCGCAGCAGCGGGTTGGCGACGGCGACGCCGACCGCGTCGCCGGCGGTGAAGACCCGTTTGACGTCGGCGGGGTCGCAGAGCAGGACCCAGTCGCCCCAGCGCCAGAGGCGCAGCCTGAAGGTGTCGCCGTAGCGGCGCTGGCACTGCTCGAGCAGCGGCAGCGGCGCCCGCATCCAGTCCAGCGTCTGCAGCGCCCGCGGCTTGCGCGGGCCGGGCGGCAGGGCGCTCATCTCGCCACCTTTCCGTTGGCCGCCGCGAGCTCGTCCATCAGCTCGTCCTCGGCCTTGCAGGTCGCCGCGATCAGGAGGTCGAAGAGGTCGGCGCTGAACTCCGGCGGCAGGTCGGCCTCGGCGCCGCGCTCCAGGTAGCGGGCGCGGACGATCGCGACCCGGTCGGGCTGCATCATCGGGATCTCGTTCTCGCTCTTGTAGACGGCAACTTCGCGGCAGATCTGGAAGCGCTCGCCCAGCAGGCGGGCGATCTCGTCGTCGATCACGTCGAGGCGGCGGCGGAACGGCTCCAGCCCGCTCATCCCTCCTCCCCTCCGAGCAGGCCGACCGCGAAGGCGTGGCTGCAGGCGGCGAGGTCGCCCAGCGAGTAGCCGCCCTCCTGGATCACGCAGATCGGCAGCTGCGAGCGCGCCAGCAGGGCGCCGATCTCGGTGAAGATCTCCGGCCCGAAGTCCCAGCCGCCGTGGGGATCGCCGGCGACGGTGTCGTAACCGAGCGAGACGACCAGCGCCGCCGCCTCGGCGGCGAGCGCGTCGATCGAGCGGCCGACCTCGGCGACGTAGGTGGCGGCGTCGGGGGCGCGTTCGAAGGCGACGACCCGTTCGCCGTCGATCCGCGGCAGCACCGTCCCCGGCGGCAGGTTGGTGACCGGCGCCGCGTGCAGCGAGTGCAGCCTGACCCCTTCCATCCGCTCGACCAGGGCCGAGGTCCCATTCGGGTAGTGGAGGTCGAGGTCGAGGATGCCGACCGGCTTGACGCCGCCCTCGCAGAGGGTCCAGACGGCGGCAGCGGCGTTGTTGAGGTAGCAGTAGCCGGCCTGGAAGGCGGGACCGGCGTGGTGGCCCGGCGGGCGGCAGACGGCGTAGGTGAAGCGGGCGCCGGCGACGGTCCGCTCAGCGGCGGTGATCGCCGTGCGGACGCCCTCGCGGGCGGCGGCGACGAGGCCCGCGTGGACCGGGATGTCGGGCTCGAGGCCGGGCGGCGCGAACTCCGCCAGGACGACCGGTTCGGCCATGCCGACCCGTTCCAGCGCCTCCAGGTAGCGGCGCTCGTGGAGGACGCCGAGCGTGCGCTCGACGTCGGCGTCGGCGGTGTCGGCGGCGACGGCGCGGACGCTGCCGTGGCGGACCAGGCCCTGGTGGAGCTCGGCGAGCCGCTGGTTGCTGTCCTGCCCGGGCAGGCGGCGGTCGCCTTCGCGGACCCAGAGGGCGGCGTCGTCGCGGCCGCGCCGCTGCTCGATCATCAGCAGCTCGTCACTCATCCAGCAGCCTCCGCATCCGCGGCCCGAGGTGCTCGAAGCCGGCGCCCTCGTAGAAGGCGGTGGTCTGGGCGATCGCGGCGAAGGTCTCGCGCGGCAGACCGACCTCGATCCGGGCGACGCCCTGCTCGCGGGCGATCGCCGCCAGCGCCTCGATCAGGTCGGCCCCGACGCCACGGCTTCGGAACTCAGGATGTACCCAGAGATCCTGGATCGTGGCGTAGCGGCCGGGGACGTGGATCGCCCGCTGCCAGCTCGCACCGAGGACGCCGACGAGCGAATCGCCGTCCTCGGCGACGAGCAGTGTGCCGACGCTCTCGTCGTCGAGCAGCGCCCCCACCTCGGCCTCCATCTGCGGGCGCGACGGACTGCGGCCGCCGAGCTCACGCAGCAGCTCGGCGACGGCCTCGACGACCGCCGGCAGGTCCTCGCGCCTCGCCTCGCGCACGCTCACGCCGTACTCGCTCCCCGCGCCGCCGGCTCCAGCTCCACGCTCCACGCCTCGCCCTGCTCATCGCTCCCGGTCACCGCCTTGGCGATCGCCGCCATCGGCGCCCGCGCCTTGAGCAGGATCTCGTCGAACTCCTCCTCGGGATCGGACTGCATCACGATCGCGCCGCCGGCGCCGATCGTCGTCCGCCCCGGACGCATCACGATCGTGCGGATGACGATGCTGAGGTCGGTCGTGCCGTCGAGCCCGAAGTAGCCGATCGCGCCGGAGTAGACGCCGCGCGCCTCGTCCTCGATGTCGTCGATGATCTCCATCGTCCGCTCCTTCGGAGCGCCGGTCATCGAGCCGCCCGGGAAGCAGGCGCGCACGCACTCGGCCGCGCTCCGGCCCGGTTCGAGCCGGCCGGTGATCGTCGAGACGACCTGGTGGACGGTGGCGTAGGGCTCGACCACCATCAGGTCGGGGACGCGGACCGAGTCGACTTCGGAGACCCGGCCGAGGTCGTTGCGCAGCAGGTCGACGATCATCAGGTGCTCGGCCTTGGTCTTCTCGTCCGAGGCGAGGAAGTCGCGCCGCGCCGCGTCCTCGTGCGGGTCTTCGCTGCGCGAGATCGTCCCCTTGATCGGCCGCGCCTGGACCCGGCGCTGGCGGTCGACGGAGAGGAAGCGCTCCGGCGAGGAGCTGACGATCGCGTTCTCGCCGAAGCGCAGGAAGGCGGCGAACGGGGCCGGGTTGCTGCGCCTCAGCTGCCGGTAGAGATCGAAGGGATCGGGGCTGGCGCTGGTCGAGATCTGGTCGGTGAGACAGACCTCGTAGGACTCGCCCGCTTCAAGTTCGGCGTGGCAGCGGCCGATGTCGGCGAGGTACTGCTCGCGGCCGCGGCCGCACTCGAAGCGGACGTGAGCGCCGGGTTCGGGCGGTGGTGCCAGCGGCCGCTCCTCGGGCTCCTCGGCGATCGCGGCGGCGGCGACGCCGGCGGCCATCTCCAGCCACTCCTCCGCCTCGGGGTCCTCGCCGACGGCGAGGGCGAAGACATGGGTGCGGCCCTCGGCGTGGTCGACGGCGACGACCCGGTCGGCCAGCATCATCGCCGCATCGGGCAGGTCGGAGCTGTGGACGTTGGGCGAGCCGCAGTCGGCCTTGCACTCGTACCCGAGGTAGCCGACGTAGCCGCCGATCAGCCCGCGCCCCACTCCCTCCGGCGGCTCGACCTCGAGTCTGGCGAGCTCGCGATCGAGCAGCTCGAAGATCGAGCCGTGCCTGGTGCTGACCGGGCCGTCGCCGCGGTCGACGGTGACCTCGCCGCGGTCGACGTCGTAGCTGAGCAGGCAGCGCTCGCGGCCGCCGCTGGTGCCCATGAAAGAGCACTGCGCGAGCCAGGTCGGCGCGTCGGCGCTGTCGAGCCAGAAGGACTGCTCGGCGCCGACGAAGAGACGTTCGTAGACGTGCTCCGTCGGCGCCGCCCCCACCAGAGTCCGCGCCAGGAGACGAGTCCCCGCCTCCTGCGCTCCCCCTGGCTCTCCCCCGTCCCCTGCCTTCTCTGCGTCCCCTGCTGCTCCCGCAGCACTCTCCCGCTCCGGCGCCGGCTGCCCCTGGGACGACGCGGAAGCGTCGGCAGACCCGGCACCGAAGGTCGATCCGCCCTGACGATGGCGCTCGGCCAGGGCGTAGAAGTTTTCGGCGATCGCGCGGCCGTGCTCGGTGGCGATCGACTCGGGGTGGAACTGGACGCCCCACATCGGCCGCGCCGTGTGTTCGATCCCCATCACGACGCCGTCCTCCGACCAGGCGCTCTCGCGTCCCTCCGCGCTCATTTCCTTGGTGATCGCCAGCGAGTGGTAGCGGACCACCGAGAAGTCCTGCGGCAGGCCGGCGAAGAGACCGGTGTCGTCATGGCGAATGCGGCTGAGGCGGCCGTGCATCGGCATCGGGGCCGCGTCCACCCCGCCCTCGAGCAGGTTGCCGATCCCCTGGTGGCCGAGGCAGATGCCGAGGACCGGGATCTCGCTGTAGCGGAGGATGTCGCGGCAGACGCCGAAGTCATGCCAGCGCTGGGGCCGGCCCGGTCCAGGCGAGAGCACGATCGCGTCGAAGGCGGAGCGCGAGAGGACCCGCCAGGAGACGGCGTCGTTATTGACGACGACCGGCTCCTCGCCGGAGGCGGCGGCGAGCAGGTGGAAGACGTTGTAGGTGTAGGAGTCGTGGTTGTCGACCAGCAGGGTCCGCATCAGGCCGGCTCCAGTCCGAGGCCGCGGCTGCCCTGGTCGAGCACCGCCTGCACCACCGCCTCGATCTCCGCTGGCCGCTCGGCTTCGCCGTACCAGCGGGCGAAGTGCGAGAGGTAACGGGCGAGCGGCACCGGTTCGAAGTCGGCGACGGCAGCCTTCAGGTGGCGCCGGTACATCTCCGACTGGACGACGGCGAAGCGGAAATCGGGATCGGCGGCGGGCCGCGCCCCGGTCAGCGTCGCGCCGGCGCCGCGGTGCGCCTGCGCCCGGGCCAGCTCCCAGCCAAGGCTGGTGTTGTCCTCGACCAGCAGCTTCTCGGGCTCGAACTCGACCCGTTTCGTCGTCTGCTGGAGGAGGAAGTAACCGAGCGCGACCTGGGCGGGGATCCGCTCCGGGTAGGGATGGGCGCGGGCGATCGCGGCGCGCTCGGGGTCGGAGCCGACCTCGGCCTCGATCCACTCGGCGAGGTCATCGATCAGGAGCGCCCCTTCCTTGCTTGAGGTGATCGCCTGCCGCTCGCGAGCGACCATCCCGTGGAAGACGTCGTAGGTCGGCGGGCCGCCGCCCTTGACGCTGCCGTGGCCGTTGCCGTTGACGACGCCGAGGACATCGATCAGCTGGCGCCGGCAGTTGACGTGGGCGACCCACTCGGTGCCGCAGACCTGGAGCGAGATCACGTCGTCGAGCTCGGGCGCCGCCGACCAGTAGGCGAGCGCCCGCATGTGCTGGGTCGGGAGGCCGTCGGCGCGAACCAGCGGCATCTCTTCCAGCTCCTCGCGCCGGGTCTCGTACATCACCATGTCGTCGGCGTAGCGCCGGGTCAGCTTGCCTTCGCTGAGGCCCAGGTTGGTCAGTTCCTGGACCTCGGGCAGGAAGTCGGACTCGAAGATCACCTTGTCGAACGGGATCCCGAGCCGGGCCAGGGTCTTGCGCTGGCCGGCGATCACCGAGGCGCGCGTCTTCGACCACAGTTCGAGCGCCGGCTGGTCGCCGCCCAGGACCCGCATCATCAGCTCGTCGGCCTTGTCGTTGTAGAGCGCCGACTCGCGGGCGACCGAATCCTCGGCGTTGTCCTCCTCCCCGCCCCCGTTGGCCCGCGAAGCGGTGACGTAGCTCGAGTAGCAGGCGCCGACGAAGTGGTCGGACTTCTCTTCGCCGTCGGCGCCGAGCTGCTGCTCGCGGCCGCTGGTGACGACCCCCGCCATCGCCTCGCCCATGCTGCGGCCGACGTCGCAGATCAGGCTGCGGTGCTCGACCTTGGCGCCGGCCTGGCGCAGGCTGGCGCCGATCGCGTTGCCGAGCGCGAGGTTGCGGAGGTGGCCGATGTGGAGGGCCTTGGTCGTGTTCGCGCCCCAGAAGTAGACGGCGTAGCGCTGGCCGGCGGCGATGTCGGCGTGGGCCGCCTCGGCCTCCCCCGCGGTCAGCCGCGCCGCGGCCTCCTCGACCCACTCGTCGCGCAGCCGCAGCCGCACCTGGTCGCCGTCCTCGCGCACCGACTCGACGCCGGCGTCGGCCTCGATCTCGGCCAGCGCCGTCCGCGCCTCCGGGCTCTGCTGCCAGCCTTTGACCCGCGGCACCAGCATCAGGTCGAACTCGCCGGTCGGCTTGAACGGTGCTCGCGCCGACCACAGCGGCCCGCCGTCCCCGCGAACCGCGATCCCGTCCAATTTGTCGAAGAGGTTGTCTCCCATAGCCGTGCCCTGGTCGTTTGCTGCGGATGCACCGGCCGGGGCTCGAACCCGGATCTACGGCTTACAACGCCGTCCCTTTAACCGATTAAGGCACCGGTGCTGGCTATGGTGTCTCCCGGATCAGCAACCCTGACTGATCAAGAGGCCGCGAGCATAACACGCGTTTCGATCTACGACAAATCTTTTGAGTAAACGCGCGAAATGCAGGAGATTCCACCTCCTGTCGACTTTGTTCCACCCCTCCGAACAAAGTCGACAGCCGGCTGATTCTTAGATTCGGCCGGCCTCGAGGAGGCGGCGGAGGAAGCGTTTGGTCTCCTCGCGCTCGGGTGCTTCGAGCACCTTCTGCGGCGGCCCTGACTCGATGATCTGGCCGTCGTGGAGGAAGGCGACCTCGTCGGCGACCTCGCGGGCGAAGCTCATCTCGTGGGTCGCGATCACCATCGTCATCCCCTCCGCCTTGAGGTCGCGGACCGCCGCCAGGACCTCCCCCACGAGCTCCGGATCGAGAGCGCTGGTCACCTCATCGAGCAGCAGCGCCCGCGGCTTGCCGGCGAAGGCACGGGCGATCGCGACCCGCTGCTGCTGGCCGCCGGAGAGGTTGTCGGGCCGATCGTCCTCGCGGCCCTCGAGGCCGAAGCGGGCGAGCAGCGCGCGGCCGCGCTCCTCCGCCTCGGCCCGGGCAACGCCGTGGGCGCGCATCTCGCCGAGGACGACGTTCTGCAGCGCGGTCATGTGGGGGAAGAGGTTGTAGGCCTGGAAGACAACGCCGAGCTTGCGCCGCACCGCGACCGGCTTCACGGTCGGGTCGGTGATCACCTCGCCGTCGAGGAAGACGTCGCCGTCGTCGATCTCCTCAAGCAGGTCGATGCAGCGCAGCAGCGTCGACTTGCCCGAGCCGGAGGCGCCGATCAGCGCCACCGCGCGGTGCTCTGTCACCGCCAGGTCGATCCCGCGCAGGACCTGGCGCTCGCCGAAGGACTTGGTCACGCCGCGGACCTCGACCACCGGGGTGCCGCTGGCGACGGAGGCAGCCGTGGCGTTCACCGCACCGCCCCCTCGGGGCCGCCGCCGATCCGGTCGACGACCCGCGCCAGCGGGATCGTCACCGCCAGGTAGAGCAGCGCCGCCGCAATCAGCGGCGTGAAGTTGAAGGTTTCGTACTGGATGATCTGAGCGATCCGGAAGGCCTCCTGCGGGCCGAGGATCGAGATCAGGGCGACGTCCTTCTGCAGGGCGACGAAGTCGTTCAGCAGCGGCGGCGCGACCCGGCGCACCGCCTGCGGCAGGATCACGTGGCGCATCGCCTGGTTGTCGGTGAGACCGACGGCGAGGGCGGCGTCGCGCTGGCCGCGGTGGACCGAGCCGATCCCGGCCCGGTAGACCTCGGCGACGTAGGCGCTGTAGGAGAGGGTGAGAGCGATGCCGCCGAGCACGACCGGGTCGGTCGGCAGGCCGCTCAGTTTCAGCGCCGGCACCCCGAACCCGACCAGGTAGACGAGCATGATCGTCGGGAAGCCGCGGAAGAGGTCGACGTAGACGGTGCCGAGCAGCCGCAGCGGAAAGATCGCCGGCGAACGGCTGGTTCGGACCAGGGCGACGACGAGGCCGACGACGAGGATCGCGACCTCGCAGACGAGGAAGACCTTGACGTCGAGCCAGAAGCCCTCCAGCACTTCCGGGAAGGCGTCCTTGAAGATCGACCAGGAGAAGAAGGTTTCGCGCACTTCCGGCCAGCCGGGGCTGGTCAGGATCCAGGTCGCGAGACCGCCGATGACGATGACGGTCGAGACGGCGGCGATCGCCTGGCCGCGGCGCTGGTGGCGGCGCTTCGCGGCCTCCCTTTCGAGGCGGCGGTCGCTGATGACTGCGGAATCGGCCAAGGGTCGGGATTTTGACCGTGGCAGGGGACAGTGAATTAGGGATCAGGGCTTGGGGGAGGGTCGGGTGGCCCTCTACCTTCGCTGGGATTTCTGCCTCTGAGTGCCCCGTCTCTCGCTGACGGGCACTGCAGAAATCGGGACGCCGCTCGTACGAGGGCCACCCGACCCTCCAACCGAAACCGAATTCCGAATTGAGAGCCCAGCAAGGCGGCGCCGCCCCAAGGTTCGGCAGGCACCATTTCTCTCTTGGCTTCCAAGGGACGGAAGCTCTCCAGCAAAGGCCGGGACCGAATCGGCCCACGAAAGCTGCTGACCCTGGGAGCTTGGATCTGGCTTCGCTGGGAGGGGTTGGGTGACCCTCCGAATGAAGCTCACGGACAGACGGTTGCGCCTCCGGATCTCGATCGGCTGCGGAACGGCTTCAGGCGGAGGGTCACCCAACCCCTCCACGCCGACCCAGTCCCATCCCGGGACCGCTCCTTACTGCAGTTCGGGAGCGCCGGCCGCCTGGCTCATCCAGCGGTCGGTGATTTCTTTCAGCTCGCCCGAGCTTTCGAGTTCTTCGATCGCCTGGCTGACACAGCTGGTCAGCGGCGATTCCTTCTCCAGCAGGGCGCCCCACTGGTCGCCGCCGGGGGCTTCGAACTGGCCGGCGACGGTCGCGGCCGGAACCTGGACGGCCGTCAGGTAGAGCGCCGTCGGCAGATCGACGACGGCGGCGTCGATCTGTTCGTTCTTCAGCGCCTGGACGACGTCGTTGGAGCTGTTGAAGACCTGCGGCTGACTGCTCGGCTGGATCACTTCTTCGACCGCTTCGAGGCTGGTCGTCCCGACCTGGACGCCGATGTCGAGATCCTGCAGGTCTTCGAGCGATTTGGCTTGGGCGGCTTCCGAGCTCTTCAGCACGACGATCGCCTGGTTGGCGGTGTAGTACGGCGCCGAGAAGTCGACCGCCTTTTCGCGCTGCGGCGTGATCGAGATCTCGTTGAGGTCGAAGTCGAAGTCTTTCGGGCCGGGCGCGAAGGAGGCGTTGAACGGCTCCACCGTCCACTTCACGTCGGCGGCCTCGTAGCCGAGCTGTTCGGCGATCGCGTAGGCGACGGCGCTCTCGAAGCCTTCTCCGTTTTCGGGTTCGTCGTTTTCGAAGTAGGGCGGGTAGGCCGGCTTGTCGGTGGCGACGGTGAGGGTGCCCGCGGTCTTCGTCTCGAGCTGGTCCGGCGTGCATTCGCCAGCCGTCGCCGTCGTCGTTTCGGCTTCGGTCGAGCCCGAGCTGGAATCGTCGCTGCCGCCGCAGCCGACGGCGACGAGCAGGATCAGGACGAGCGAGATGGCGGCAAAGAGTCGCTTCATAGAGCGGAGAAGGCGCGGATCCTAAACCAAACCCCGGGCGCTCGCCGGCGCGCCGCAATATGCTCGGCGCCGATGGCCGTCCTGCCCACGCCCCCCGAGAGCATCGAGGCCTACCTCGCTGAAGACCCGAGCCGCCGGGTCTTCAGCGCGATGGTCACCGACCCCGAGTACCTCGAGGTCGCCGAGCTGCGAACTCGCGGCCTGGAGGACTCGCTGCTGCAGGCCACCCGCGCGCTCTTTCCGCAGCCCGCCGGGGGATGAGCGCCGGGGCGACCGTCGCCGACGTGCCGGAGCGCGAGCGCTTCGAGATCTCGGTCGGCGGCGAGGTCGTCGGCTTCACCGAGTACCACCGCGGCGCCCGGGCGCTGGCCCTGATCCACACCGAGATCGACTCCGCCCACGAGGGCGAGGGCCTCGCCAGCCAGCTGATCCGCTCGGCCCTCGACACGGCGCGCGCCGAAGGCGTCGCGGTGCTGCCGTTCTGCCCCTTCGTGCGCAACTTCATCGAAGCGCACAAGGAGTACCTCGACCTCGTCCCGGCCGACCGCCGCGCCGAGTTTAAGTTGGGCTGAGATGTTCATCGAATATCTCGACCGCGGCCTCGGGATCGACCCCGGGGAGACCTGCATCGTGCGCGCCGACGGCAGCCTCGCGCTCACGCACGGGGAGTTCGCCGACCTGACCCACAGGATCGCGGTCGGTCTCCACCGACGCGGACTCGGGAACGGCGGCAAGGTCGCCGTCTTCGCCCCCAACGGGCCGCTCGGCTACGCGGCGGTGGTCGGGGTGATCCGGGCCGGCGCCGGCTGGGTGGCACTGAGCCCGAAATCGGAGGAGAACGAGCTGATCCAGCTGCTGGCGCTGCTCGAGTGCGACTTCATGATCTACTCGGCCGCCTACCGCGAGCGGGCCGAGGCGCTGCTGGCGCGAACGCCGGAAATAGAGGACTCGGTGATGTTCGGCGACGACGAGCTCGGTGCGGAGTTCGAGGCCTGGCTCGGCGAGTCCGGGGAGCGGGCGCCGGCGCTCGCCCACGACCCCGAGCGCAAGCTGATGTTCCTCGGCAGCGGCGGCACCACCGGGCTGCCGAAGGCGATCACCGTCTCGGACCGCCAGTTCTGCACGATGAGCCTTGGCTTCAACGCCCACATGAAGGAGGAGGCGCGGCCGACCTACCTGATGGCGACGCCGATGACCCACGCCGCTGGCACCGTCGGCTTCCCGAGCCTGGGCGAAGGGGGCACGATCGTCGTCCACGACGGAGTCGTGCCGGCGGCGGTGCTCGACTCGATCGAGCGCGACCGGGTGACGCGCCTGTTCCTGCCGCCGACCGCGATCTACATGCTGCTCGCCGACCCCGCCGTGCGCGAGCGCGACTACTCCTCGCTGCGCCACTTCCTCTACGCGGCGGCGCCGATGTCGGCCGACAAGCTGATCGAGGCGATCGACGTCTTCGGGCCGGTGATGGCGCAGTGCTTCGGCCAGTCGGAGGCGCCGATGCTCGCCACCTACATGAGCCCGGCCGAGCACGCGGAAGCGCTCGCCGACCCGGAGAAGCGCGGGCGGCTGGCGAGCTGCGGGCGGCAGTCGATGATCTGCGCGGTGGCGATCATGGACGACGACGGCAACCTGCTCGGCGACGGCGAGCACGGCGAGATCGTGCTGCGCGGCGACCTGGTGATGGAGGAGTACTACGAAAACCCGGAGGCGACCGCCGAGGTCCGGCGGCCCGGCGGCTGGCACGGGACCGGCGACATCGGCTACCGCGACCCCGACGGCTTCTTCTACATCGTCGACCGCAGGCGCGACATGATCATCAGCGGCGGCTTCAACGTCTTCCCGAGCGAGGTCGAGCGGGTGATCTGGGCCCACGATGACGTCCTCGACTGCGCCGTGATCGGCATCCCCGACGAGAAGTGGGGCGAGGCGGTGACCGCCGTCGTCGAGCTCAAGTCCGGCGTCGAGGTCGAGGAGGCGGAGCTGATCGCACTCTGCAAGCAGGAGCTCGGCTCGATCAAGGCACCGAAGGCGGTCCACTTCCGCGAGCTGCCGCGCAGCACCCAGGGCAAGGTCCTGAAGCGCAAGCTGCGCGACGAGTTCTGGGCGGGCCACGATAGAAAGGTCTGATGGACCTGCGAGCGATTCAGGCTCCGCTCAAGGAGCGCTACCAGGACGAGCCCGAGGCGGCGCTCGTCACCCTCTCGGCGACCGGCACCCTCGGCGAGGGCGTCTCCTGCTCGGTCGCCACCGGCCGCGCGATCGCCGAGGCCGGCCTCCACCCCGCCTCCGGCGGCGACGGCTCGCTGCTCTGCTCCGGCGACATGCTGCTCGAGGCGCTGGCGGCCTGCGCCGGCGTCACCCTGCGGGCGGTCGCGACCTCGCTCGGGATCGCAGTCACGGGCGGCACAGTCCGGGCCGAGGGCGACCTCGACTTCCGCGGCACCCTCGCGGTCGACCACGAGGCTCCCGTCGGCTTCCGCGCGATCCGGCTCGCGATCGAGCTCGACTCAGATGCCAGCGAAGAGGAACTGGCGACGCTGCTGAAGCTGACCGAGCGCTACTGCGTCGTCCTGCAAACCCTGGCGGTGACGCCGGGGCTCTCGGCGAGCATCGCCACCGGCTGACGCCGGAGCGGCTGCGAGGCTGCCCGGGAGTTGGGCTCGAGCGAGTCGAGAAATCTGACCACGGCGCTGCTGGCGCTGACCTTCGTCACCGGGATCGTCGATGCGGTCAGCTTCCTCGCCCTCGGCGGGGTCTTCGCCGCTATGCAGACCGGCAACGTGATCTTCCTCGGACTCGGGATCGCGGGCGCGCCCGGGGCGCCGTTCGTCGCGCCGGTGATCGGGCTGGCGGCGTTCCTGCTCGGCGCGGCGCTGGCCGCGTTCGCCTGGCGCGGCTCGGCGAGCGCCGCCAAGGCTCTGTTCGGACCCGCCCTCACGATCGAGGTCGGCCTGCTCGCCCTGGCAGCTTTGATCGCCGCCGTCGCCGACCCCTCCGCCGGCGCCTTCGGCGCCTACCTCGTGATCTTCCTGCTCTCGCTGACGATGGGGTTGCGCAACACGATCGCCCGCCACGCCGGCGGCCCGGACCTGGCGACCACCGTCCTCAACCTGACGATGACCGCCTTCGCCGCCTCCTCACCGCTCGGCTTCGCCTCCGGCGCCGAGCTGACCGAGCGCGCCGCGGGAATCGCCGCGATCCTCGCCGGCGCCGTGACCGGCGCCCTGCTGGTCAAGGCCGACACCGCCCTCCCCCTGGCCCTGGCCGCGGTCGTCACCTTCACCGCCGCCCTCGACCTCCGCTCCTCCGCCGCGACGCCGTCCTGATCCGCGATATACGCGGCTCAGAACGGACTCGGCGATCAGCGGCCGACGTGAAGCTCGAGGGCGTGGATCTGGTGCTGGCCGAACGAGCCCGTCTGGACCGGGCCGGCGGCGCTGACGAGGTCGCCGGGGCCGGGCAGCGGGTGCGGGCGGAGGCCGGCGCGGACGTCGATCGCGGTGATCCCGGGGTAGGTGATCCCCTGCGGGTCGAGGATCACGAAGTGGGCGTCGCCGTCGCCGTCGGGGTCGTTGGCCTCGACGTAGACGATCCGGCCGACCGTTTCGCGGCAGGCCGGATGGCCGGGCGGGCAATGCGAGGGCATCACGGTTTCGGCCGGCAGGGCGGCAGCCAGGAGGAAGAAGAGGCCAAAGAGCATCGCTGCAACTTAGCGGCGCTTGAGACCGGGCCACTTCAATCTGAAACGCCCCGGCGCCCTGCGACCAAGTACGGGCATGAGACCCACGAGCTTCCCCAGATCGCCCACGACCCGGCGCTGTTCGAGGTCTTCTACGGCGACAACGTCGAGGCGGTGCAGGGCTTCGTCGCGCGGCGGGTGGCCGACCCCCACCTCGCCGCTGACCTCACCGCCGAGGTCTTCCTGGCGGCGATCGAGGCGGCGCCGACGACATCGCCCGCATGCAGGAGCGGATCGACGCCGCAGCCCGCCCCAGGCAGCTGCGGTGCTCGGCATCCACCCGGTGACGGACCGGTCCGGCTGCCCCGCGCCCGCGTCACCCTGCGCCGCCAGCTTCCTAGAGGACCCGCAACCCCTGACCCAATCGACGGAGGCATGAAGATGACTGCATCAGTGCAATTCGAGGACCGACTGCTGGCGCAGCTGCGCCAAGTCGTCGCCGAGCGACCGGCAGCCGCCCGCCCGCCGGCGCCGCACACGGCTGATCGCCGCCGGACTGCAGCGGAGCCTGCGCGAAGCCGGCATCCCGGCGGTCGTCGACTACCTGCCTGCCGGCCAGAAGAGCTGCATTGCGCCGCCGCTGCTGTGCCGGCGAGCACGGAGCCGTGATGGGGAGCTGAAAAAAGTGAAACCGGGAACCGAGGCGACGGCGCCACCTTCACGGTCAGCCCGGAGATGATCCAGGCGGGCCAGAAGCTCTACATCACGACCCAGACCGGCAGCGTCAGCACGATCGGGACGGCAGTCGCGAAGACAGACCCGACCCAGGCCCGCAAAGCACAGAGCTGACTCCACACCCGGCCCGTGCAGTACATCGCGGGCCGGTGTAGATTTCGCGGCAGTGAAACCGAAGCTTTTCGTCGGGAGCTCCGGGGAGGCGCTTCCGGTCAGCCGGGCCGTACAGGCCGAGTTGACCGATGAGTTCGACGTCACCGTGTGGGACCAGGACGTTTTCCAACTCACTCACTCGGCCGTCGAGTCCCTGCTGCAGAGGCTCGACGCCTCGGACGCAGGGATATTCGTTCTGCGCAGCGATGACCTGACTGAGAAGCGCGGAGTCTCTGCGCCTTCCGTGCGCGACAATGTGCTCCTTGAGCTCGGCATGTTCCTGGGCAGGCTGGGCCCTGACCGTACCTTTATGCTGACGCCCGGGAAGGACCCACCCGAACTTCCCAGTGACCTATTGGGGATCACCACCGCGGTCTATGAAGCTCCCGCGGACCGGCGTGAGTTACAGGCGGCAGTCGCACCAGCCTGTACGAAGATCCGAAACCAGATGGCCGCCAATCGGAGTCGTCCTCCCGACGAACCCGCGGACTGGGTCCGCCTCAACCGCGCGATGACCAGGATGGGCCGCGACGTCGAAGCGCTGGTCGGCATCCCGGGTCCCGATCCGCCTCCGGCAAGTGACGAACCATTCGAAGTGAGTATGCGGATCGGTCGGGCCAGGGTACGAATCGTCAAGGGCCTGATACAGGACTACCCCAAGGATGGAAGCGTCATCGCCCTGCCGGCCAACGAGTACTTCGACGACGAGTGTGTGAACGACCCAAAAAGCGCCCTGGGCGCGTACGTCAAACACCACTTCGGCGAATCCCTCGATGACTTCCTCGCCGCGATCGACGCCGAGCTCGACGGTCTCCCGTCCCAGAGGGTGCCACGCAAGGAGCACCTGGTCGCCGAGAGCTACGGCATCGGTCAGGCCATTTTCCTCAACCGGCTCAGTCCCAAGCACCGGATCATCCTCACTTCGGCGACGACCGAGCGCGCTGCGATCGGCCTCAGGGCCGAGCCCCACTTCCTCTACGCCGCGATGCAGGGGACGATCGAGACGATGAACACCAACCGGCTCTATTCGCTGGTGATGCCTGTATTCGGATCCGGCCACGGGGGCATGCCGCCGATCGTAGCCCTGCTCTTCAGCCTGCTCGCGGTGCGGTCGTGTCTGGCGGGCGAGCCCGGGCTGCAGCTGAACGAACTCTGCATTGTCGTCTTCAACGGCTCAACCGAAGTGACCGAACCGGTCGTTGAAGAGATCCTGGGCCGGATCGGCAGTGCCAGCTGAAACTCAGGCGCCGCCGACGACGGCGAACAGGTTCCACTCGTCGGGGGCGCCCTTGAGCCGGTGGCTGCCGCGCTCCTCGAACTCGATCCCAGAGCCGACGACGAGCTCGCGGACGGTGCTCGAGACCAGGACCTCGCCGGGGCCGGCCAGAGCCCCGACCCGGGCGCCGATGTTGACCGCCATGCCGCCGACGTCCTCGCCGATGGCTTCGACCTCGCCGCTGTGGATGCCGGAGCGGATCTCGACACCGCTGCTGCGCAGCTCGCCGTGGATCGCCGTCGCACAGCGGATCGCCCGCGCCGGGCCGTCGAAGGTGGCCAGAAAGCCGTCGCCCATCGTCTTCACCTCGCGACCGCGGTGGACGGCGAGTTCGCGGCGGACGGCGGTGTCGTGGCGCTCGAGCAGGTCGCGCCAGCGCAGGTCGCCGAGCCGGGCCGCGGTTTCGGTCGAGCCGACGATGTCGGTGAAGAGGATCGTCGCCAGCGAGCGTTCGACGCCGTGGGCGCCGCGGCTGCCGACGAGGAATTCTTCGACCTCGTCGAGCAGCTCTGCCTGGTCGCCGATGGTCCACAGGTGGCCGATACCCTCGAACTCGACGTAGCGGGCGCCGGGGATGTGGTCGGCGAGGTAGCGGCCCTGGCGGGCGGGGACCATGCGATCGTCGCGGCGGTGGAGGACCAGGGTGGGGACGCCGATCGCGGGCAGCGCCGCGCGGACGTCGATCTCGCGGTAGAGGTTCATCAGGTCGACCGCCCCGGACGGGCTCGTGCCCTGGCGCAGGAGGCGCGCCCACCAGCGTTCGAACTCGGGGTTGCCGGCCTCCGTCGGCGCCCAGAGGTCGACGCCGACCGGTCCGCCCCATTCGCCCCGAACGCGCTCGGTCCAGGCATCGAAGCTCTCGACGGTTATCCCCTCGGAATAGTCCCCTGCTTTGAGCATCCGCGCGAAGGTCCCGTAGAGGACGAGCGAGGAGACCCGGTCCGGGTGAGACGCTCCGTAGAGGGCCGACATCGGGCCGCCCTCGGAAATCCCGAAGACCGTCGCCCGCTCGCTGCCGGCAGCGTCGAGGACGGCGCCGAGGTCGTCCATCGACTCCTCCAGCGTCGGCGGCCGCCCGAGCCGGTCCGACAGCCCTTGGCCGCGCTTGTCGAAGACGATCAGGCGCGAGAACGAGGCCAACCGCCGCAAGAAGCGGGCAATCGCCGGCTCCTCCCAGATCAGCTCGACGTGGGAGACGAAGCCGGGCACGAAGGCGAGGTCGAGCGGGCCTTCACCATGCACCTGAAAAGCGATGTTGGTGCCGTCAGGTGACTGCGCGTATCTGGTCGAGCCGTCCATCCGCCGCCCAACGACTGTAGCGGCGGATGGCAGCCCGATTCCAGATTCGGATCAGTGCTTTTTGTGGTGCTTCTTGTGCTTGACCAGCTTGATCTTGAAATGCCTGGTCGCAGGGGTCGCGTCGGCGCCGACGATGTCGAGACCGCGGACCTTGAACGTGTAGGCGCCGGGCGCCAGGTTCTTGTAGGACTTGCCCGAAGCGCAGCCGACGAATTTCGGCGGCTTTGCCTTCTTCTTCTTGGCCTTCGAGGCTTTGCCGCCTTTGCCCTGCTTCTTCGCGTGCTTCTTGGGCCGGATCAGTTTGCACTCGTAGCCGGTGATCGCGCCGGGGGTCGAGAACTGGAACTCGGCCGTTTTCTTCTTGCTGCTGATCTTGGCTTTGGTGATCGCAGTGCCTTTCGGGACCCCGAAGGTCGCGGTCACCGTCTGGTTCTGGGTCATCGTGACCTGGCAGACCCCGGTGCCCGTGCAGGCGCCCGAGAAGCCGGCGAAGGGGGAGCCCAATTTGGCTTCCGCCAGCAGGCTCTTCACGGCCCCCTGCGGGAAGGCGTTTTCGCAGCCCGCCGGGCAGACGATCCCGTCGCCGCCGACCGTGCCGGAACCGGCGCCGGCCAGTTCGACCTTGAGAATCTGCGAGGGGCCGACGATCGCCTCGGCGCCGTAGCTGCCGGCCGCAACGACCGAGCTGACGCCGGCGGCGGCGATCGGAACCGGGGTGCTGCGGTTTTCTTCGGTGCCGTCGCCGAGCGCCCCTTCGCCGTTGTATCCCCAGGACCGGACCGTGCCGTCGTTCAGCAGGGCGTAGCTGGAGTAGGGGCCGGCGTCGACCTGCCGCACGCCGGCTAGCCCCGAGATCGGTCCCGGCAGCGGGAAGCATTCGCAGCCGGTCGTCATGAAGACGCCGTTGCCGAGCTGACCGTATTCGTCATAGCCCCAGGAGAGCCCGGCGCCGCCAGGGAAGAGCGCGAGGCCGTGGTAGCCGCCCGAGGCGGTTTCCTTGGCTCCGCTGACTCCGGAGACGGTGACCGGAACCGAGCAGAAACACGGCGTGGGGGCTTCGTTGTTCCGGCTGCCGTCGCCGACCTCGGCGTAGAAGTTGTAACCCCAGTCTTTGATCGTGCCGTTGGCCAGCAGCGCCGAGGCCAGGTACCAGTCGGCCGAGATCGCGACCGCGCCGGTGACGCCCGGCACTTGCACCGGGTGGTCGATGCATTCGCACCCGATCTGGGTGCCCGTCCCGTTGCCCGACTCACCGTACCTGTCATATCCCCAGAACCAGACCGTGCCGTCGCTGCGGAGAGCGATGAAGTACTCGTAGCCGGCGTCGATCGCGACGATGTTGGTGAGGCCCGGGACGACCACCGGTTTGCGGCTGCAGCCGCTGGGGCCACACAGTTCCGGCCCGGTGCTGTTCCCCTGGCCGAGGCCGCCGGCTTCGGCGTAACCCCAAGCCATCACGGTGCCGTTCGGCAGCAGGGCGATGCTGCCGTAGCCGCCGGCGGCGATGGCGACCGCGCTCGGCAGACCGTTGACAGGGACCGGCACAGGGCTGTTCGTCGTACTGCCGTCGCCCAGCTGTCCGTCTTCGTTTTCGCCCCAGCCGACTACGCCCCCGTTCGAGCGCAGCGCCAGCGTGTGGGTGTAGCCACGGGAAACTTCCGTCACTTCCGACAGGTTCGGGACCGGCGTCGGCGTTTTGACCTCGACCCCGGGGGTGCCGGCACCGACCTCGCCGTATTCGTTTTCACCCCAGCCGATGACGGAGCCGCCGGCGGCGTGCGCGCCGCCGGCGAATACGAGGCTGATCAGGCTCGCCGCAGCGACGGCGAGCAAAAGGCGTTTGCGCATCTATTTCTCTCCCCTGAGAACGTCGGTATGGATCGCAGAACTTTTTCGCTCCGATCGGACGCTATTTGGTGCGAACCACGCCGGTCGAGAAAATGGCCGGATATCTGCCTCACCTGAGGGTCCACTGCGGCAGGCCCGGGAATTCGAACCGGCCCGAGGCCAGGTGACGGCCGGCGCCCGAGGTGCGGACCGTGTAGATCGCCGACCGGTAGCCGCCGCTGGCGTGCGGGACCTCGCCGATGAAAGCGATGCTGCGACCGCTCGGCGCGTAATCCGGGTCCGGGTATTCGCGCCCGGTCGACGTCACCTTGCGCTCGCCGCTGCCGTCGGCCCGGATCACGGCGATGCTGCCGTGGTTGTGAGCGACGACCTGACCGAAGGCGATGCTCTTCCCGTCCGGGCTGAACACCGGGTTGACGTCTTCGAAGGCGTTTTCGGTCAGCCGGGTTTCTTCGCCGCTTTCGAGGTCGACGGTCCAGAGCTCCGGCCGGCGGCTGCCGTGTACGTCCTTTTCGCGCAGGGTGCGGGAGAAGACGATCCGCTTGCCGTCCGGCGAGAGCGCCGGCATCTCGTCGTTGCCGCGATCGAACGTGACCTGGTGCATCCCGGTTCCGTTCGAGCGCACGACCCAGATCTTCGAGAGGCGATCGGACCCTTCGGAGCGCCCGGAAAGAGCCAGCGTCCTGCCGTCGCCGGAGATGCCGAGACCGGTGGCGCCGAAGCCCTCGAGGCGGTGGCGGAAGACTTCGGTCCGCTTTCCCTGCGGACTGATCAGGTAGACCTGGGTGTAGGCGGAGGAGTTGGCACCGCCGCCGGCGATCACCTTGGAGAGGACGGCGACGGTCCCGTCCTCGGTCGAGGCGGTCTCGGTGACCGCGCGGACGATCGCGAGTTTGCGGCCGGGACCGCCGTGTGGCGAGATCGAGCGGACGACGTCGAAGTTGCGGCAGGCGCCCATCTTGCAGTGGCCGGCCTTGCCGGCGACGAAGACGATCTGACCGGGGCCGGTGCTGCGGGCAGCGGCGCCGGCGGCGCCGAAGCAGGCGAGCGCTGCCAAACCCAGCAGCAGCGAGGCGAGAAGCTTGAACGGGGTTGAGCTGCGGGTGGTGACGGTGAGCATCTGATGGCCTCCTCGGGCGTGCGGTTGACGGTGAGCTCATCGTCGGCGCGCGGCCGCCGGACGGAAAGGCAACCAAGGGGTGAACCGCTTCACCCCGCCGGGATCCGGGTTTAGGCTCGCAGCGATGACGCTGCCCGCCGCAAACCGGATCGTCCTCGCCCTGCTCGCCGCCCTGGCGCTCGCCGCCCTGGCGCCGGCCGGCGCCGCGGCCAAGCCGGTCGGCCTGGTCCGCGAGATCCCGGTCGGCGGCAACATCGTCGACATCGCCGCCGGCCCGGAAGGCAACCTCTGGTTCACCCAGAACCACCCGAACGGGCCCGGAGAAGACGCCCGCATTGCGATCAACCGGATCACGCCGCGGGGGAAGCTGACCACGTTCACCGCCGGCCTCTCGTCGCACAAGACGGAACCGTCGATGATCGTCGCCGGCGCCGACGGCAACCTCTGGTTCACCTGGGAGCCGCGCGGCGCGGGCGGCGGTGGCGTCGGCCAGGTGACGCCGGCCGGCAGGATCACGCTCTTCCCCGAGCCCCCCGGCCAGCCCGGCTCGCCGTTCGAAATCGCCGCCACTGCGGACGGCGGCATCTGGTTCACCCATGCGGCGTTCTTCGCCCCGACCGGGCAGACGATCGGCCGCGCCACCCCGCTCGGGGAGATCACCGAGTACAGCGCCGGGCTCACCCCGACCTCGAACATCACCCACCCCACCGCCGGTCCCGACGGCAACCTCTGGTTCGGCGACGAATCGAACCTCCCGGCGGTCGGCCGCGCCACCCCCGGCGGCGAAATCTCCCTCTTCGGCGGCCTGCCGTTCCACGAGTTCACGATCTTCGAGGGCCCGACCCCCGGCGCCGAAGGGAACCTCTGGTTCAGCGCCAACGAGCCGACGCCGCTGGTCGAACGGGTCACCCCGGCGGGAGTGGTCGAACGGTTCGGCGCCGGGCTCGACCCGCGCACCGCCAACGTCGGGCCGTTCGCCGTCAGCGCCGACGGCGACGCCTGGTTCCGGATCTGGAAGGACCCGCCGGCCGGCCGGCGCGAAACCGAAAGCGGCCTGGCCGCGATCGGGCGGATCACCCCGGGCGGCCAGATCACCGAATTCAGCGACTGCCTGCGGCCGATGCAGGGCTACGAGGGGCCGAACAACCTCGTCCACGGCCCGGACGGGAACGTCTGGTTCACGACCTGGAGCTCAGGCGATCCGGCCTATGCGTCGCCGTCGTCGACGCCATCGATCGGCCGCATCACCCCAAGCGGCAAGATCACCGAATTCCGTCTCGGACTGGACTGGGAAAGCTCGCTCGAAGACCTCGTCTTCGCCGGCGGCAAGCTCTGGTCGTTCGACCGCTCGACCGACTCGATCGTGATCTTCACGCCGACCTCGGCGCCGGCGAACACCTTCCTCTTCTACTCGCCACCCAGGCACGGCGACGGCGTCCGCCTCTACGTCCCCGGCCCGGGAAAGCTGCGGGTCAGCGGCCGAGGCCTGCGGACGACCGCCGCCCCGGCCCGCAAATGCGGCCAGGCCACGGTCCCCGTTGTCCCCCGGAGCGAGCTGAGTCGCCAGCTTCACCGCCGCGGCTCGGTCCGGGTCCGCGCCCGCGTCACCTTCAAGCCGCGAGGCGGCGCTTCGTTCAGCCGGCTGAAGACGGTCGTCCTCCGCACCCACCCCGGCGCCTGAGCGCGGCCGCGGGCGGCACCCTCAGACCAGTTCGCCGGCGAGGATCCGAGCCTGGAGCCGGGAGGTCTCGGCCGACGGCTCGACGCCGAGGTCGACGACCAGCGCCCGGCGGCACTCCAGATATTGGCGCAGCGCGTGGCTGGTGCGGCCGGTCCTGCCGTAGGCGACCATCAGCGCCCGGTGGCCGCTCTCGTTGAGCGGGTCGACGGTGAGCAGGACCCGCGCGGTGCGGATCACCTGGTCGTGATCGGCGGCCGCGGCATAGCTCGCGATCAGCGCGCAGAGGAGATCGGAATAGGTGCCCTGCAGCCGCTCGCGCCAGGGCGCCGACCACTCCGCGTAGCGGTCCTCGGGCAGCGGCTCACCGCACCAGAGCTCGGCCGCCCGTTCGAGCGCCGCCCGCCGCCCGGAGCCGCCGTCCGCGAGCGCCTCCGCCACCGCCGCCTCGAACTGGAGGAAGTCGACACTGTCGCGCTCGCGCAGCGCCAGCCGGTAAGTGCGCTCGCGGACCTCGATCACGCTCTGCTCGGCTCCCGGCAGATCGAGCACCTTGCGCGCCCGCGAGACCGCCACCGCGAGGTGCTGGCGGGCCGTGTCCGCGGGACGGTCGGACCAGAAGGCGTCGAACAGCGCGTCCTCGGGGACGGCGGCGGATCCCTGGATCAAGAGGAAGCGGACGACGCGGGCGGCCATCGGCCGCTGCCAGGCGGCCTCGTCGAGCTCCCACCCCGCGCGCCTGACGCGGAAACCGCCGAGCAGCTCGAAGCGCAACGGCGGCGGGCTGTGGCGCAACCGCTCGCTGGTCGCCGCGACAGCCGCTGCCACCTGCTCGTCCTCGTCCTCGCCGAGCTCCTCGAGCCGGGCCAGCAGCTCCGGATGACCGGCACTCAGGGCGGTGAGCAGGGCAGCGCGCCGGACCTCCGGCTCGGGATGGTCGACCATCGCCACCAGCGCCTCGCCGCCGGGGAAGGCGCCCTGCATCGCCGGCAGCACCTCCTCGGGTTTGATCACGCCGTCGGAGAGCGCCTGCCAGAGAACCGGCCGGATCCGTGGCCAGCGCCCGCGCACCATCGGGCTCGCCTCCGCACCGGCTTCGTCCCAACAGCTGCGCAGGGTGGCGGATGCCGCCTCCGGCTCACCGGTCGCGTGCTCGATGCAGGCGCGAGCGGCGAGCAGCCAAGCCCGGTGCAGGCGGCCGCGCTCGGCCGGGAAGCGAATGTCGTTCTCCGCCATCGTCGCCGCGATCGCGTCGGCGGCGGCGACGGGCGCACCGGCGTCGAGCAGCACCTCGGCCATCTCGACGGCGGCCAGCGTCAGCCACGGGGTCGGTCCCGGCGCGATTGCGTCGAGCGCCCGCTGGGCGGCCGTCACCGCCGCCTCGTTGTCGCCGCGCAGGAGCGCGACGTGTGCTTCCGCCTCGGCTTCGTAGACCTTGCGCCAGCCGGTTCCCTCGCGCCGCCCCGCCCGCGCCAGCAAGGCCTCGGCCCGCGCCAGGTCGCCGTGTTCGGCCAGCCACGAAGCCCGCTGCAGGCGGAAGTCGCGCAGGGCGAAACCGAGCCCGACCCGCTCGGACTCGCGTTCGCAGCGCTCGATCCAGGCCGGCACCTCCTCGCGCCAGCCGAGGCTGCGCATGATCACCAGCATCATTCCGAGCGCGTAGGGAAGCCGGCCGAAGGGATCGTCGAGCTCCAACTGCGCGATCGTCGCCCGCAGCAGGTCGAGCGCCAGCTCCGATTCGCCGGCCGCGAAGCTGAAGCCGGCGCCGGGCAGGACGTCGAGGAAGGAGAAGTGAGCGGCGGCCTCGGGGTCGCGCCAGAGGCGCTCGCGCAGCTCGTCGGCCTCCTCCTTGCGGCCAAGCGAAGCGAAGGCGACGACCTGGAACCAGGCGACGCCCGTCGCCGCAGCGGCGGCGATCGGCGACTCCGCCTCTTCCCAGCCGGCGGCGACCGCGGCGACCTTGTCGAAGCCACCGGTGAACAACAGCGTGTCGGCGAGGAAGATCCGCGCCAGCCAGGCCTGGTCGTGGTTGCCGGCCTCGGCGAAGCCGTCCACCGCCTGCCGCAACGAGTCCTCGACCAGCTCGTGCAGCCCCGCGCCCCAGAGCAGCTGAGCCTCGAGGAAGACGTAGTCGGGCTCGCGTCGCAGCTCCGGCGGCAGCGCCGCCAGCCAGGCGCCCAGCGAGTCCGGCGCCGTGCGGGCGAGGTGCGGGCCGGCAACGGCGAGCGCCGCCAGCGCCTGCTCGAAGCGCTCGGCCGCCAGCCAGTGACCGATCGCGTCGGCGGTGCGACCAGCCGCCGCCAGGCTCTCGGCGGCGCGGGCGTTCAGCTCGGCCCGCTCCTCGTCGCTGCGCAGCTGGCCGAGGCGGCCACGGAGGAAGTCGCGAAACAGCGGGTGATAGGTGCGTTTGCCTGACGGTCGCACCCGCAGGAAGAGGCCCGAGCGCTGAGCTTCGTCGAGAAACCCGGAGGGCAGGCCGAGGTCGGCGACGATCTCCGGCGTCAGCACGTCGGGCACGCTGGAGTCGACCAGGTGCAGCCGCATCTCGGGGTCGAGCTGGTCGAACACCTCCTCCGCCAGGTAGCCGAACAGCTCCTCCTGGGAGGCGGTCATCGGATCGACGGTGCCGGCGATGCCGGTCAGCGCCACCCCCATCGGCCAGCCCTCGCTGGCAGCCAAGACCGCCTCGACCTCCTCGCGGCTGACCTCCCGGCCATGACGGATCCGCAGCAGCTCCTCGCACTGGCTGGCGGTGAAGCCGAGCTCGGCTGGCCCGACCTCGATCAGCCGGCCGGAGGCGCGCAGCTTGGCCAACTTCAGGTCGAGCGGTCGCCTGGTCGCGATCGCAACTGCCAGCGGCGCTTCGCGCACTCCGAGCAGCTGTTCGATCATCGCCAACGCCGTCACGTCCTCCTCCAGCTCCTCGGCGTCGTCGAAGACGATCACCAGCGGCTCGACCAGCAGCCGCTCGAGGTCGGCGATCAACGCCGCCGTCGCCGAGCGCACGTCGACCGGCTCGAGCGCGGAGGCGATCGCGTCGCCGACCACGTCGGCGAGGCCAGGGACGGTCACCCGCAGGCCCTCGACCGCGGCCGACAGCAACCGTCCCGCTTCGCCGCCGGCGTCGCCGCAAGCAAGCCAGATCGCGCGCCGCTCGGAGAGCTCGATCGCCTCTTCCAGAGCCGTCGTCTTGCCGTAGCCGGCGCCGGCGACCAGCACCACCGAGCCCGCGTCGAAGCCGTCGCAAACCTGTCGCGCCAACGCGGGGCGCGCGATGCGAGCGGCAGCCTGGACGGACATTTTCTGGATCGTACGCCGGTTTGGGAATCCTGCGTCAAGGATTCGTTTAGCGCCGCCACCGAGGCTCCTGGTCGATGACTCCCCAGACCTCGACCGAAGGAGTAACGATGAGCCCCTACGACCGCCTCGTCGCCCGCTTGGCGGCGCGCCGCCTGGACCGCCAATTGGCCGAAGGCACCTCGCCGGGCGCCAGCACCCAGCTCAGCCTGCGCGCCAGCGTCCTCACCGCACCCGCCAAACGCCGCGAGCTGGCCGAGATCATCCGCCGCATCGCCCGCAACGAGGTCGAGCCCGCCGCCTTCGGCGTCCGCCTCGCCGCCTCCCGCGAGCAGACGAGCAAGGCCCGGCCCACGCTCGAACGGCTGGCCCGGCGCCTGGCCGATACCGACCCCGTCGACCCGCGTGGCGTCGCCCTCACCCAGGAGCTGCTCAGCGATGGCAGCGGCCCGCTGTTGTGGGACCGCAGCGAGGAGGACCTCGGCTCCCGGCTGACCGAGGCCCTGGCGGCGCTGGGGCCCGCAGCCAAGGCGGCGAAGGTCGAGGCGGCGTTCGAAGCGGCGGCCTAGCGGGGCTCACCGCGTCTGCGATCATCGCGCGGTGAGCCACCGTTTCGCCGACGTCGCCGCGGTCAGCTTCGACGGCGACGGCACTCTCTGGGACTTCGAGAGCTCGATGCGGACGGCGCTGGCGCTCTCGGCCGAGGCGCTGAACGAGGCCGGCATTCGCCACCGCGGCGTCCCAATCACCCCGCAATGGCTCCAGGCGATTCGCGACGAGGTCGCCGCCTGGCCGGAACTGCAAGGAGCGGGGATGGACGTGATCCGGTTCGTCGCCTTCGCCGAGGCGCTGCAGCGAGCGGAGCCAGTTCGCCCGGAGCTGGCGGCACCCCTCTGCGAGAAATACTTCGACGACCGCTTCGCGGTCCTGCGCCCCTATCCCGAAGTCGTCGAGGCGATCGCCGCACTCCACGCCCGCTTCCCCCTCGCCGTCGTCACCAACGGCAACACCCACCCGGCGCGGCTCGACCTCGGCGCGCACTTCGCCCAGGTCGTGCTGGCGATCGAGTGCGGAATCCACAAGCCCGACCCGGCGATCTACACCCACGCCGCCGAGCTGCTCGGCCTCGATCCCGGCGCCTGCCTCCACGTCGGCGACCACCCGCACGAGGACGTCGACGCCGCCCGCCGCGCCGGCATGCGGACGGTCTGGCTCAACCGCGATGGCGACGAATGGCCGGCCGACCTGGCGCCGGCCGAGCTCGAACTCCGCGACCTCGAGTCGCTGCCCGGCTTGCTCGCCGTCGACCGGCAGGTTCAGGCGCGGCCGATATGGCAAGCTCGTCCCCACCCCCACCCCCACCCCCTGCGTAGAGAGGACTGACATGGCAATTCGCAACGGCAGCGCTGTCTGGAGGGGCAACCTCAGAGAGGGCGGCGGTGAGGTCACCGTCGGCGACGGCGTTTTCAGCGGCTCCTACAGCTTCAAATCCCGCTTCGAGGAGGGTGAGGGCACCAACCCCGAGGAGCTGATCGCGGCCGCCCACGCCGCCTGTTACTCGATGGCCTTCTCCAACATCCTCTCCGAAGCCGGTCACGTGCCCGACAGCGTCAGCACCACCGCCAAGGTGCAGCTGCGGCCGGTCGACGGCAAACCGACCATCGCCGGCATCGAGCTCGACGTCGAGGGTTCGGTGCCCGGCATCGACGAGGCCGCCTTCAGCGAGCACGCCGAAGCCGCCAAGGCCGGCTGCCCGGTCTCGCGGGCGCTGGCCGGCGTGCCGGAGATCACCCTCAACGCGCGACTCGTCTAAGGTCGCGCCGCTGGACTTGCAGAGATGACTCCACCCCGCCGCCAGAAAAAACGCGAGGAGCCCGCCGACTACGGCTGGGTGATCACGTTCGGCTGCAAGTCCGCCGGCGAGCTGCGGCGCCTCAAGGTCACCACCGACCCGGCATCGGACACCAGCCCGATCGAAGTCCCCTGCCTCTGCGGCGAGGTCCACCGCGTGGTCGTCTCGCCGTACCGCCGCCGGCGCTCCGCCGACGAGCCGTTCGACCTCGAGGTCACCTCGCTCGACGAGCTGCGCTGAGCAGCGCCCTCGGCTGGCTCAGACTTTGTAGCCGCCGTCGACGCTGATCACCTGGCCGGTGATCCCGGCGGCCTGCGGGCTGGCGAGCAGCGTCGCCATCGGGACCAGCTCGCTCGGCTCCAGCACCCGTCCCTGCACGGTCTGCGCTTCGGCTTTGACCCGGGCCGCGGCGGCGGCCTCGGGACCGGCCCAGTCGAGCATCGCGGTGTTGGTCCAGCCTGGGCAGAGGCAGTTGACGGTGACCGCGGGCGGCACCTGGTAGGCGAGGGCGCGGGTGAAGCCGACGAGGCCGTGCTTGGCGGCGCTGTAGGCGATCGTGCCGCCGCCGTGGGTGGCGTAGCCGGAGCCGATGCTGAGCACCCGACCGTAGCCGCCGGCGGCCATCTGCGGCAGGGCCGCCCGGGTCGCGTAGTAGGCGGTGGTCAGGTTGAGGAAGAGGTTCTGCTCGAAGAGCTCGTCGTCGTGCTCGAGGGCCGCCAGCTTGGCGACCTCGCCGACCAGGCCGCCGACGTTGTTGACGAGGACATCGAGGCGGCCGCAGCGCCCGTAAACCTCCTCGACGGCCGCTTTCAGCGCCTGCCCGTCCATGCAGTCGACCGCCAGGGCGAGACCGTCGCCGCCGAGATCCGCCGCCTCGGCGACCACCGCGTCGAGCTGGTCCCGGCTGCGGGCGATCACCGCCACCGTCGCCCCCTCGGCGGCGAGGCCGAGGGCGATCGCGCGGCCGATCCCGCGGCCGCCGCCGGTGACGATCGCGACCCGGTCGCGCATCCCGTCCATCAGCGTTCGAACCAGGCCCGGCGCTCGTCGAACGGGCGCGAGAGGTAGTCGCGCAAGGCCGGCGCCGCTTCCGGTGACTGCTTCGCCCGGTAGGCGGAGTCCGCCTCGAACTCGAGCGCGACCGAGAGCGGCACGCCCTGGCTCTGGTAGACGATCTTCTTCGCCATCGCGACCGCCGCCCGCGGCAGCTCCGCCATCCGCTCGGCGACTGCGATCGCCGCCGCCAGCGCATCGTCCTCGAGCAGCTCGACCAGGCCGTACTCGAAGGCTTCCTCCGGGGTCAGCGCCCGGCCGCCGGCGCCGAGCAGCATCGCCTTGCCGGTCCCGATCATCCGCGTCATCCGGGTCAGGCCGGTGCCGCCGGGGACGATCCCGAGCCGGGTCTCGATCAACCCGTAGCGATGGTCGGCGCGTTCGCCGACGCGGACGTCGGCGGAAAGAGCGAGCTCGAAGCCGATCCCCATCGCGTCGCCGTTGAGGGCGGCGACGATCGGCATCGGCGCTTTGTTCATCGCCTGCGTCAACAGGTGGATCCGGCGGGTGCGTGCCGGCGACTCGATCGGCCCCTCCGGCTCGGTCTGCTTGAGCAGGATCCCGTCGACTTCGAAGTGGGTGATGAACTTCCCCGGCTGACCGCCGGCGAGGACGACCGCGGGCACCTGCCGCACCGCCCAGTCCGCGACCAGCTCCTCGAGCTGGCCGATGTCCTCATCGGTGTAGTAGCTCATCGGCGGCCGGTCGAAGCGGGCGACGACGACGCCATTCTCTTGCTCAGCGACGTTCCACATCGGTTCGACCCTATGGGCCGGGTACAACCCCCGCGACCGCACCCGTGCCGGCGGGAGTGACTCTCTACAAAACCCAGCGATCGCTTGGGTCGGGAGTTATGGCGTTGACAACTCTCGGACGGAGTGCTTAGCTATCTGACTAAGTCAAGTGACTAAACGCGAGCTGAACACCGAAGCCTTCCTCGACGCCGCCGAGCGCCTGCTGATCAGGGAGGGAGCAGCGGGGATCTCGACCCGGCAGCTGGCGGCGGAGTCGGGGCAGAACCACGGCCTCGTCCACTACTACTTCGGTTCGGTCGACGAGCTCCTGCTGCAGACCCTAGAGCGCTTCACCGAGCGCATCCTCGCTCGCCAGCGCGAGCTGTATGGAGGCGAAGCGCCGTTCGCCGAGAAGTGGCGGACGGCGATGGGCTACATCGACGAGGACCTCGCCTCGGGCTACCCGAAGGTCTGGGCCGAGCTCGAAGCCCTCGCCTGGAACCGCCCCGAGATGCAGGTCCGGCTGCGGGCGGTCGACGAGCGCTGGCGCACGCTGCTGCGCGACGCCCTCGCCGACGCGATCGAGGAGTACGACCTCGCCGAGTCGGGTTTCTCCGCCGAGGCGCTGGCGGCGCTCGTCATGCAGTTCAACAAGGGCCTGCTGTTCGAGCGCCTGGTCGGCTTCGACCGCGGCCACACGGAGCTGCTCGACGCGATCGAAGGCTGGCTCGTCTCGCTCCAGCGGGTGAACGCATGACCGTGACCACTCCGATCGGCCGCGAGGGCGAGCAGAGCCGCGCCTGCTACCCGGAGGAGTCCGGCTTCGCCGAACGCGACGGGCTGCGGCTCTTCTACGAGGTCTACGGCGAGGGTGAGGAGACGGTCTTCCTCCTCCCCACCTGGTCGCTGGTCCATTCCCGCCACTGGAAGATGCAGATCCCCTACTTTGCCCGCCACTTCCGGGTGCTGGCGATGGACGGGCTCGGCAACGGCCGCTCGGACCGCTGCCGCGACCCGCGCCGCTACGAGCCGGCCGAGTTCGCCCGCGACTGCCTGGCGGTGATGGACGCGACCGGGACCGGGCGGGCGGTGACGGTGAGCCTCTCCAAAGGCGCCCAGTACCAGCTCGAGCTGGGTCGTCTGGCGCCCGAGCGGGTCGCCGGCGCCGCCTTCATCGGCCCGCTGTTCCCCTATACGCCGTCGCACTGGTCGGTCTTCAAGAGCGCCCGCCTCAGCCGTGCCTTCCTCAGCCGCTCGCGGTTCCGCTGGTGGGGTCACTTCGACACGACCAAGTGGCCCGAGCGCTACCCCGAGTTCGCCCAGTGGTTCTTCGAGCGCTGCTTCTCCGAGCCCCACTCGACCAAGGGGGTCGAGGACGGCGTCGGATGGGCGCTCGACACCGACTTCGCAACGGTCGCCACCACGCTCGCCGACCGCCTCCACACCGACCGCGAGACCCTGCGCGAGCTGGCCGAGGGGATGCCCTGCCCGATCCTCGTCGTCCAGGGCGACCGCGACAAGATCACCCCCGCCCGCGACGGACGCAAGCTCGCCCGCCTCAGCGGCGGTGAGCAGGAGGTCGTCGCCGGCGCCGGCCACTTCCCCCATGCCCGCCGGCCGGTCCAGGTCAACCTCGCCCTGCGCGATTTCGCCGAGGACCGCTTCGGGCGCCCGCGCACCCCGCGCGACCCGACCGTCTACCGCCCCGACGGCCGCCCCCGCGCCCTCTACATCTCCTCGCCGATCGGCCTCGGCCACGCCCAGCGCGACGTCGCGATCGCCCGCGAGCTGCGCCGCCTGCAGCCCGACCTCGAGATCGACTGGCTGGCGCAGGACCCGGTCACCCGCGTGCTCGAATCCGAGGGCGAGCGAATCCATCCCGCCAGCGCCCACCTGGCGAACGAGTCCCGTCACATCGAGTCGGAGTCGGCCGAGCACGACCTCCACTGCTTCCAGGCGCTGCGGCGGATGGACGAGATCCTCGCCGCCAACTTCATGCTCTTCCACGACGTAGTGCGCGAGGACCGCTACGACCTCTGGATCGGCGACGAGGCCTGGGAGCTGGACTATTACCTGCACGAGAACCCCGGCGAGAAGCGGGCCCCGTTTGCCTGGCTGACCGACTTCGTCGGCTTCCTGCCGATGGCGGACGGCGGTGAGCGTGAGAGCTTCCTCACCGCCGATCACAACGCCGACATGGTCGACCACATCGCCCACCATCCGCAGGTGCGCGACATGGCGCTGTTCGTCGGCAACCCCGACGACATCGTGCCGGAGCGGCTGGGGCCGCAGCTGCCGATGATCCGCGACTGGACCGAGCGCAACTTCGACTTCACCGGCTACGTGACCGGCATCGACCCCGCCGAGCTCGGCGACCGCGGCAAGCTTCGCGACGAGCTCGGCTACGGCGACGAGGAGCGCGTCTGCATCGTCACCGTCGGCGGCTCGGGGGTGGGCGCCGACCTGCTGCGGCGGGTGATCGCCGCCTTTCCCGAAGCCAAGGAGCGGGTGCCGGACCTGCGGATGATCGTCGTCGCCGGCCCCCGGATCGACCCCGCCTCGCTGCCCTCCCCCGCCGGTCTCGAGGTCGTTCCCTACGTCCACAATCTCTACCGCCACCTCGCGGCCTGCGACCTGGCCGTGGTCCAGGGCGGCCTCACCACCTCGATGGAGCTGACCGCGCAGAAGCGGCCCTTCCTCTACTTCCCGCTGCGCCACCACTTCGAGCAGAACTTCCACGTCCGCCACCGGCTCGAACGCTACGGGGCCGGTCGCCGGATGGACTTCGACGACTCTCCGCCGGAACGGATCGCGGCGGCGATCGCCGCGGAGATCGGCCGCGAAGTCGAATACCGCGATGTCGAGACCGACGGCGCCGCCAAGGCGGCCCGCCGCCTCGCCGAGCTGCTCTGACTCCGGCCCGAGGCTCTACGGATGCCTTGGAGTGCTCGACATCGAAGCGGCGCGCGCCGAGCTGGTCGGCCGCTTCGCCTCGATCTAGGCGGCGATCGCGTCGATGTAACCGGCCAGTTGGTCGCTGAAGGACTCCAGTTGCATCTTCTTCGACGTGACCAGCCCGTAGACCGCCACCAGCATGCAGCTGAGGAGCTGCTCGGAGTCGCTGGCCCGCAACGGCAGCGTCGGGGTGTCGTCGAAGTACCACGTCGGCAGCTCTTTGAGCGGCCTGAGCTCCGTCCCGTCGTGCATCGTGCGCACCGGCTGGCAGTGCCAAAAGCCGTGCTCTCCAGGACCCTCCGGAGACTCGAAGCGCCACGCGGTCCCGACGGTCGTGCCCCATTCGTCCTTGCCGACGATCGCAACCGTCAGCCGGAGCTTGTCGATCCCGTTTTCTTTCCCATGCCAGAGGTGAAGGAAGGGGACCCGGCTGCGAGCCTTCGGCAGTCGCACGAAGCCGTTGGTCTCGGCCCCGCCGGAGTCACGCAGCACCCGTAGGAGGTCACCCTGGTTCGTAGAGGTGACGGCGAAGAGCAGATCCTCCGGTGCTCTTTTCCATTCGGCTGGCGAGTCAGCCAGTTCGGCAAGCCAAAGCAGGGAACTCTCGAACAGCGGCGTGATCATTGCCCTCAGCCGGAAGAGAGGCGCACGGCCGGCAGGTAGGTCACTCCGTTGTCCGGCACGCCGAGCCAGCGACCTTTGAACGGCGAGTCGACGGCGCTGCGAAAACGCTGGGCACCCGAAGCCTCGATGAACCGAGACTGGTCCTCGGCAAAGACGATCGGCGGATCCACCCGCGGGGCATCGGCGGCAGCGTCGAGGTCCTGGTCCGAGGCGATGGAGCCCCAGCGCCAAACCGGTCGCGAGAGCCAACCATCGCCGAACCGGTGCGCCGCGATCCGCTCGGCGTCGAGCCCGGCCACCTCGTCGCCCAGCGCCACGACCGCCTGCCACGAGGGCTCTTGGTCCGACGGCGCGCTCAATAGACCGGGCCGCCGTTCGACCAGGTGAGGAGCGTCGACGAGGTAGTCCTGACCCGGCAGAAGGACGCGATCCAGCCACTTGCCCAAGCGAGCCGCTGCAACCCGTGCGATCTGGCTATCGTCCAGCAGGACGTCTCCCGATCTCAGGCCCATCTGCGCCCGGAGCACCCACTCGCGGATCGGCACCTGGGGTAGGTCTATGCGCTCCGGGACGTCGAGCGGCGCAACGACGTCACGCGGCATCGTAAGGATCTCGGCCTCGTCGAGGCCGAGCACCTCGGCGAGCGGCTCTTCCAGCCTGCCTTCCATCTCCTTCGCTTTCACGGGCAGCGCCGCGGCGCGCTCGGGCAGCAGTGGCCAGTACCACGGCCTGAACGGCACCCAGTGCTCCCGATCCTTGCACCAGAGCCCGGGGTTCGCGACCTGACTGCCACCGATCGAGACGTCGGTGGGCAACTGCTGATGAGCCGTGAGCTTTGCGTCGAAGGGGTTCGGAATCCGGTCCTGGTTCACACCGACGATGTAGCCGCAGGTCGAGTAGCTGCGGGCGAGATAGGCGACGCTGTCACCACTGAAGAGCTGTGCCGGGTTGTATTCGTAGAGGTCGTAGTCGACGATCAGGATCGCGGCCTCGTCGAAGATCGTCCCTCCGTCCACCGGCTGTTCCGAATCGGGCGGCCGCAGCTTGGTTCTTCTTTCCTCCAGGACCCTGATGTCATCGTTGAACTGCGGCTTCTCGACGACCGCGATCTCAAATCGAGACCCAACACCCGGAAGTGCTTCGAGGTCACGTTTCCATTCGTCCGCGGTTTCTTCTTCGTCGTCGCAGAGCACGACTTTCGGCAGGCCGTTCATCTATCTCTCCAGGAAAGCCTGAGTGAGGTGGAAAATCCCTCGTCAGGCTCGACGAAGGCGACCAAACAGTTCAGGTTCGACGCGATCATGCGCACGATCGTCAAGCCTAACCCAGTTCCACCCGCACCGAGGTTACGCCGGTCCTCGGAGATCGACTCCCTGCGGGTGAACGGTACGAACAGCTCCTCGGCGGTTCGGAGGTCGACACCCGTACCAGTGTCCTGAAAGAGGATCGCGGTGTTGGGGCCGGTTCGTCGCGAGGAGACGGCGACCACGCGCTCCTGGGAGTCGAGGGTCGCGTTCGCCGCGTTGACGAGTACGTTTTGGAAGACTGCGGTCCACTCGGCGTAACGGCCCCGGGGCAGGCGCAGGTCCTGATCGAGTCCATCGGTGCGGACCGTGAGGCCGCGCAGCAGCAGCCTCGCCTGCCGAACGGTGGCGTCGATCGTCGCCCCCGCATCGAGGCTGAGCACCTCTTCCCGGCTCTCCGCGTCCATGAACGGGTCGAACAGCGAGCGGGCTTCCCGGTTGGAACGAATCCAGTCCCGGACCTCGTCGGCGAGCTCCTCGAGCCCGTCGTCTCCCAGCTCGCGCGCGTAGCGCCGCAGGCGTTTGGCGATGCGCTCCAGCTGGGCGAGATGGCGGCCGGTCTCATGCTCGATCGCGATCGCCGACATCCCTGCCGTCGCCAGCGAACCGAGCAGCGCCGCCTGGCCGGCGGCCTGCTCTGCCTCGGACCGCGCCGACTCGATCAGCCTGCGCAGGTTGCCCCGCAGATCGTCGAGAACCTCCTCTGCGATCTCGTCGCTGTAGTCGTCGAGAACGTCTTCGAGCCGGGCTGCCTGCTCGGGCAGCGGCGGATGTTCGCGGCTCCTCGTCGACCACTCGCGCCTGGCATGCTCCATCGCCCAGTGGTCGATCGACCACCGGACCGCGTCCCGCAGCTGTCGGTAGGCCAGGTTGTCGACCAGACGGTCGCGCGAGATCTGGATCGAGAGAACCTGCCCCTTGCGACGCTGCTCTGCAGTGGCTGCCGACCGCTCCGCTCCGGTATCGATCTCGACCACGCCGTATAGGCGCGAGTTGGTCGGCAGGAAGTTCAGCCCCTCCGAAACCTGGAACTCGGCCGGGAGAAGCTTCGACCTGGACAATCGGTGCGCGTGGTCCTGCTCGATTTCGAGCCAGTCGACGTGGGACCCGTAGTAGGGAAGGTGAAATCCGGCGTCGTACACATGCACACCGCCAAATTCGCGCAGGTATTCCCTGGCATCTTCGACCTGGATCCCGAACGGCTGGCGGTGATGGAGGGAGAAAACCCGCACCTCGAAGCTCGCCTCGTCCAGCCTCAGGTTCGCGATGTCTTCCTCCCGCTCGACGACGGTTCCGTCTTTGAACTGAATGCGGGCAGTGCGTTTTCCCTTCCGCTTGCCGGTCCTGATCACCTCGCCGGTGATGCGAGCGTCCCAGAGCTCGAATACCGCTTTCATCTGTTTGTCGAACTGTTTCTTTGCCGCTTCGTCGGGCGTCGTCAGGTCGACGCGGAACCCCTCCTTCGACCCCGCTTTGGCGAACGGCGGTTGCAGGGGCCAGAGCTCGCGTCCGAGTTTGACCAGCGCTTCCGCGTCCCACTCCTGCTTGATGCTGAGCAGGCGCACCCGGGTCCCATGCGTCGCCTTGTTCGCGAACGGTTCCGATGGGACGTATTTCCATTTTGCGGTCGCTTCAGTCAGCTCTTTGGCTTTGACCGCGTCGCGCCAATCGACTTCTGCGTGCAGGGCATCGCGCCGGCGAGCCTTGGTCGTCAGCTCGATCTTGTCTGCCAGGAACTGGGCAGAGAGGCGACCGACACCCTTGCTGCCGGTGACCCCGCGACCACCGGGCGAGACGCGGCGGCGGTCCTTGTGCGGCGAGCCGATCCGCATCCAGAAGTCCCTGAAGGCGTCGAAGTCCATGCCGTGACCGTCGTCGACGACCTCGATGTACTCGTCGCTGACGTGAACTTCGACCAGCGTCGCGTCGGCGTCGAAACTGTTCTTGATCAGCTCCGCCAGGGCGATGTGAGCCTGGCCGACGAGGCGCTCGCCGAGCTCCTGCAGCAGGGCGGAATCGACGGTGAACTGAATCGATTTCGACCGATTCGATTTCGCGGGTTTTTTCCTGGAGGCCATCGCCTGGGTCCGTGCATGTTCGCGATCGAGGCCGACGTCAGGAGGACGTCCCCGAAGCCTGAGCGCGGAGCACGACGGTACGCGACGTGCGGTGATTGGGCCACGGGCTGAAACCGCTGAAGCGATTTGTCCAGCGATCTCGGTTAGTGTCGCCCCACGGGTCATCAACGAGCGAGGAGCGGATCGTGGACTTCAAACTCGAGGTCGTCATCGTGCCGGTCGCCGACGTCGACCGGGCCAAGGAGTTCTACGAATCGATCGGGTTCCGGATGGACATCGACTACGTCGGCGAGGAGGGCTTCCGGGTCGTGCAGTTCACGCCTCCCGGCTCGGAGTGCTCGATCATCATCGGCGAAGGGATCACCTCGGCCGCGCCGGGATCAGTCGACGGGCTGCAGCTGACCGTGGTCGACATCGAGGCCGCTCGCAGCGAGCTGATCGGCCGCGGGGTCGAGGTCGGCGAGCCGTTCCACGACGCCGGCGGCATCTTCCACCACGCGGGAGAAACCGAGCGGATCCCCGGCCCCGATCCCGAGCGCGGCGACTACGGCTCGTTCGCCTCGTTCAGCGATCCCGACGGCAACACCTGGATGCTGCAGGAGATCAAAGTCCGGGCGCCGGGCCGGTGACCTTTACCCGAGGTTGCCTTTTGGTCGTTATAGACGACCAAAAGGCAACCTCGCGACAACGACGACAGGAGGAGCGCCATGCAACTGGTTTTCGATTCCGTCGACGATTTGGAGCAGGCCCTGCGGCGGGCGGCGGCCGCCCACGGCAAGCACGAGGAAGAGATCGGCGAAGAGGACGCCGAATGGCCGGTCTGGTACGCGCAGTACATGGCTGACGAGCGGGCCGAGAGGCAACGCGCCGGATGAGCGCCGACTACGACGTCATCGTCCTCGGCGGCGGCTCGCCCGGCGAGCACTGCGCCGGGGCGCTGGCCGAGGGCGGCCTGCGGGTCGCGCTGGTCGAGCGCGAGCTGGTCGGCGGCGAGTGCTCCTACTACGCGTGCATCCCGTCGAAGACGCTGCTGCGGCCCGGCGAGGCGGTTGCGGGGGCCAACAACGCGGCGGCCAAGGCCGAGGTCGACGTCGAGGCCGCCCTCGCCTGGCGGGACTTCATGGTCTCCGAATACTCCGACGCCGGCCAGGAGCGCTGGCTCGCCGACAACGGGATCGACCTCCTGCGCGGCAGCGGCCGGCTCGCCGGCGTCGGCGTCGTCGAGGTCGACGGCGCCCGCCACACCGCCGAGCAGGTGGTGCTGGCCAACGGCGCCGACCCGATCATCCCCCCGGTGCCGGGACTGCGGGAGCTCGACGGCGTCTGGACCAACCGCGAGGTGACCGGGATGAAGGCGGTGCCGCGCCGGCTGCTGATCCTCGGCGGCGGCCCGGTCGGGGTCGAGATGGCGCAGGCGGTGCGCCGGCTCGGCGGCGAGGTCGTGCTGATCGACGGCGCCGACCACCTGCTCGGCCGCGAGCCGGCGCCGCTGGGCGAGGCACTGGCCGAGGTCCTGCGCGGCGAAGGGATCGAGATCGCGCTCGGGGGGCACGCCGGCGCCGCCCGGCGCGAGGGCGAGGAGTTCGTGCTGGAACTGGGGAGTCGCGAGCTGCGCGGCGACCGCCTCCTGGTCGCCACCGGCCGCCGGCCACGAACCGAGGGGATCGGCCTGGAGACGGTCGGGATCGAGCCCGACGGCAAAGGGGTTGCGGTCGACTCGCACCTGCGGGCCGGCGAGCGGCTCTGGGCGATCGGCGACATCAACGGCATCTGGCCGCTGACCCACGTGGGCAAGTACGAGGGCGACGTGGTCGCCGCCAACATCCTCGGCGAACCGCTCGAGGCCAACTACGAGGCGGTCCCGCGCGTCTCATACACCGATCCGCAGGCGGCTGCAGTCGGCGCGACGGAGGCTGAGTTCAGCGCCACCGCCCCGGTCGCGGAGCTGGCGAAGACGGAGACCTACACCCGCGCCTACGCCGAGTCCAACGGCTTCCTCACCCTGCTCAGCGACGGCGAGCGGCTGACCGGCGCCTACGCGCTCGGCCCCGAGGCCGGCGAGTGGATGCAGCAGGCGACGCTGGCGATTCGTGCCCGCATCCCGCTCGACGTGCTCCGCGACACGATCCAGCCCTTCCCGACCTTCTCGGAGATCTACGTCGCCGCGCTGAAAGCGCTGCGCGGCGAGATCGCGTCCGGGAACCGGTAGCGCCGGCGGCGATCGCGATGAGCGCTCCGTACCCGGCGGTCAGGCCAGCGACCGCGGACGACCACGAGGCGGCGGCCGAGGCGCTGGCGCTGGCCTTCGCCGACGACCCCGCCTGGTCGCACCTGCTCCCCGGCTCCGACTCGGCCGCTCGGGCGGAGCGACTGCTGACCTACTTCACCGCCGACATCGAAAACCTGGTCCCCGAGTACCGGACAGTGTGGGTGACCGAGGACGGCAGCAGCGCGGCGGTCTGGGCGCCGCCCGGGCGCTGGCGGGTGCCGATGCTGCGGACGATGCGTCCGACCCGCCAGATGGCAGCCGCCTTCGGTCGCCACCTGCCGCGGGCGATCTGGACGCAGCTGCGGTTCGAGCGGCTCCACCCCCGATCGCCGCAGCATTGGTACCTGCAGTACCTGGGAGTCGAACCCCGCCGCCAGGGCAAGGGCCTCGGCGGGGCGCTGATGAGGCCGGTGCTGGAGCTCTGCGACCGCGAGCGGACGCCCGCCCACCTCGAGTCGAGCAGCGAGCGCAACCGGCCGCTCTACGAACGCAACGGATTCGCCTTCAGCGCAGCCTTCAACCTGCCTGGCGGCGGGCCCGAGATCCACGAGATGTGGCGCGAGCCGCCCCCTACCGACGCTTGAGGGTCCAGGTCTTGCTGCCGTCGCAGAGCAGCTTGCCTTCGGCCTGCGAGACCTGGTGGAGCGTCACGACCAGCTGCTTGGCGGACTTGAAGTTGAGGCTCAGTTCGGAGTCGGTGCGTGAGGAGCCGGTTTCTTCGCTGCTCTCCGACTCGGTCTTCTTGATCGCGTAGGTCTCGCCGACCTTCGGCCGCTGGCTTCCCTTGTAGCTGTCCTGGACGCCGATCATGTCGCCGATCAGCGGGTCGAACGCCTTGCAGTCGATGTAGGCGTCGAGAACGGTGACGCTGACGCCCTTGCCGATCACGGTGGCCGATATCTGGCCCTCGGCGCTGCCGGTCTTCACGTCCTTGGCGTATTCGGCGCCCACCGGCAGCTTGCATCCCGCCGCCTCCGCGCCGGCTTTGCATTTCTGTCCGGGATTGCCTTCGGCCTGGCCCTGCAGGGCGAAGACCAGCAGGCAGGTGGCGGCAAACCCTGCGAGCAGGGCGAACGAACGGCGGATCGAGACGACGCGGAACGGCATGTAGAGCTCCCCTCTTGATTACGAGCGCTTGAACCGGGGTCGGACGCTAACCCCGCCCGAGCGACCCGACGAGACTGGGTGGAAACCACCCAATAGCTGCGAAAGCGCCGCTAGCATCCCCCCATGGCCGCAGGGGAGAAAGCCGACACCTCAGTCGCAGCCAGGAACGCCGAGGCCGTTCGGATACAGCGCCTGCGCGAGGACGCGAAGCGGCCGGTCAGCGTCAACCTCGCAGAAGGCATCGCACTCAGTCACAAGCTGATGCGGTTCACCGGGGCCGCGCTCAGACATTGAGTGAGCCGGCCTTTGACGAGCTGTTGCGGCGGCTGTCCGACGTGGGCGTCGAGTTCGTTGTCGTTGGCGGGCTTGCCCTGAATGCCTGGGGCGTGGTGCGGGGCACCAAGGACGTCGACATCGTCGTGGCCACCGATGCCGAGAACCTCAAACGCGTCGCCGAGGTCGCTGTCGCCGCCGGCGGACACGTGCAGCAGGGGGAAGCCCTGCTCGGCACGCCCCTTTCGATTGCATCGGCGTTGGCCGGGGGCGAGCAGGTCGCGATCGAGACCGACCTTGGCCGGCTCGACGTCGTCCAGGGACTCGACGGCGTGCCCGCTTTCGAGCAACTGCGGTCACGAGCGACCGAAGCCGAGATCCTCGGAAGCAGAGTCTGGGTGTGCTCCCGAGATGACCTCAGGGCGATGAAGCGAGCGGCGGGGCGCACCCGTGATCTCGCCGACCTCGAGGACCTGGACGCAGCTGAGGGCTAGCCGAGGTTGTCGAGGACGAGGCGGCGGAAATCCTCGGGCGCTTCCAGCGGGGCGAGGTGGCCACAGCCGGGGATCAGCGCCGTCGTCGCCGACGACAGGTTCGCGGCGAGTTCGTCCACCGCGTTTCTGAAATCGACGATGTCGTGCTCGCCGGCGGCGAGCAGCACCGGGCACTCGATCCGAGTGAGCAGTGCCGGCTCCTCCTCCAGCGGATCGGGCGCGAACTCGACCCCTTGTTCGCTGGTCTTCAGTTCGTAGTTGCGGCGCTGCATGGTCGCGATCCGGTCACGGACCCGCTCGGAGGCCTCTGGCCTGACCCAGGTCGACACCACGGCATTGACCGCCTTCTCGACGTCGCCGGCGCCAAGCGCCTCCTCCTCGGCATCCCAGGCGGCGAGGAGCTCAGGTGAGGGATCGGGTTCCGGGACGGCAGACGCCGAGAAGAGGAGGAGCGAGGAGACGCGCTCCGGAGCAAGCGCCGCGACCCGCAGAGCGACCTGGGCGCCGAACGAGTTGCCGACGATCGCGGCCCGCTCGACCCCGAGCACGTCCATCGTCTCCAGGACGTCCTCCCAGTGAGCCACCGGCCCCTGCCCGGCCATCGCCGCGCCGAACCCCGGCAGGTCGAGCGCCACCACCCGGTGCCCTGCCGCGGCCAGCGGTTCCAGCTGCTCGTCCCACATCCCGCGGTCGGCGATCCCCGCGTGGAGGAGCACCACCGCGGGCCCGTCGCCCAGCTCGGAGCGAGGAAGCGTCAGGACCCCTCCTCGGCGTGCTCGGCGGCCTTCTCGCGCGCCTCGCTCTTCTGCTCGAGAGTCATCGTCCCCGGGTGACCGTCCCCCGGCCACGGACTGAGGATCAGGAGCAGGCGCGAGTCGGACCGCGCCGCCACCGTGTGGCGCTCGCCCGGCTCGAATTCGAGCAGATGCCCCGGGCCTCCCACCACACTCTCGCCACCCGGCGTCGAGATCTCCACCTCTCCCGCGACCAGGACGATTCGTGCTCGCTCATGCACCTCGTGCTCCTGCAGTTCCTCCCCTGCCGGGAGGCTCAGCAAGATGGTGCGCGCATCGTCCGCCGAAGCGAGGATCTCCGGCTCGTGCGCTTCGACCTCAACCACCCTCAAGTCCCAACTTCGCATCTCTCGCCCTCCTCTGCGTTGACGGACCCTGCCCGGATTATCCATCCGGGGGCAATCTGCGAGCTCAGCTTCGGGGACGGTCGAAGATCTCGCCGAGGAAGTGGGTGACGGTCCAGGCGGCGACCCGCGCCGTCATTCCAGACGGGTCGCGTCCGGGGTTCAGCTCGGCGACATCGAAGCCGATCACTCTGCCCCGCCGCGCGACCGCTGCCAGCAGCCGGCGCAGCGTGCGGTAGTCGATGCCGCCCGGCTCGGGGAGCGAGTGCCCGGGCGCGATCGCGGCGTCGAGGACGTCGAGGTCGATCGAGACGTAGAGCGCGTCGGCCTCGGGAACGGCTTTCGCGACGACCGCCTCGGGGTCGCTCTCGAGCAGGTCGAGGCTGGTCGCCCAGCGCCCGCCGTGCTCCCTGAGCCCGTCGATCTCCGCCCGGTCGACGTTGCGCAGGCCCAGCGCGCTCACGGTCCCGACCGACGACATCTCCGCCAGCCTCCGCAGCTGGCTGGCGCCGGTCAGCCGCGCCCCGTCGAGGTCGTCGAGGAAGTCGGCGTGGGCGTCGACGTGGACCACGTTGAACGCACCCGCCGCCTCGACCCCGAGGCCGAGCGGATAGCTGATCGAGTGATCGCCGCCGACCGCGACCATCAGCGTGCCGCGCTCGACGATGCCCTGCGCCGCCGCCGTCATCCGCGCGTAGTTGCCCTCGGTATCCGATCCCTGGATCGCGACGTCGCCGAGGTCGGCCATCGTCACCCCGACGAGGTAGTCGCGATCGGTCTCGACGTCGTACCAGCCCTCGGCGCCGGGGCCCTCGCCACCGGCGGCCGGGCGGGGGTAGATGAACTGCTCGCGGCTCGCCTCGCGCAGGGCCGCGGGACCGGCGCGCTGACCAGTGGGCAGGCCGGGCTGCGGAGTGCCGGCGTCGTAGGGCACACCCAGGAACGCCACCTCGGCGGTGAGATCATCGATCGCGCTCACCCCAGGAGCGCCGAAGAAGGTGTGCGGCGCCGTGTCCAGCGGGGACCGCCGCGGGTCGGCCGGAGGCGCCATCACTCGGCCGCGAAGAACTCGTGAACGAGCCTGATCGCGATCGAGCCCTCGCCGACCGCCGAGGCGACGCGGTTCATCGAGCCGTGGCGGACGTCGCCGGCAGCGAAGACGCCCGGCATGCTGGTCTCGAGCGAGAACGGGTCGCGCTCCAGGGGCCAGCCGTTGCCCTCGACCTCCGCGCCGGTGCGGATGAACCCACCCTCTCCCAGCGCCAGCTCCGGCGGCAGCCAGTCGGTGTTGGGACGGGCGCCGATCATCAGGAAGAGGGCGTCGGCAGCAACGTTCTCGCTCGCGTCGCCGGCGCCGTTGCGGAGGACGAGATTCTGGAGCTCGCCGTCTCCCCCGCCGCCGACGACCTCGGTCCCGAGCCGGACCTCGATATTCGGCGCCCGCTCGACCTGCCGCACCAGGTAGTGCGACATGCCGGCCGCAAGCGAATCGCCGCGGACGACGAGCGTCACCCGCCGCGCGTATTCGGCCAGGTGCAGCGCCGCCTGCCCGGCCGAGTTGGCGCCGCCGACGACGTAGACGTCGCGGCCGACCAGTGCCGGCGCCTCGGAAGCGGGACCGCCGTAGAAGACGCCGGACCCGTTCAACTCCTCGATCGCGTCGACCCCGAGCCGGCGGTAGGCGGCACCGGTCGCGACGATCACGGCGCGAGCGCTCACCTCACCTCCGTCGGAGAGGCTGAGGAAGAGGCGGTCGCCGTCGCGCCGGAGCGAGATCGCGTCGTGCATGAAGGCGAACTTGGCGCCGAAGACCCAGGCCTGCTCGTAGGCGCTCTCCGCCAGGCGGCGGCCGCTGACCCCGCGGGGGAAACCGAGGTAGTTGCGGATCAGCGAGCTCGAGGTCGCCTGCCCCCCGATCCCGCCCTCGTCGACGACCAGCGTTCGCAGGCCCTCCGAGGCGCCGTAGACCGCGGCGGAGAGGCCGGCGGGCCCGGCGCCGACGATGACGACGTCGAACTCGCGCCGCTTGGGATCGATCGTCGCGCCGGTCGCGGCCGCCAGCTCGATATCGGTCGGGTCGGCGAGAACCACCCCGTTCGGGAAGACGACGAGAGGAAGCGGCTCCGCGTCGCCCGATTCCTCGACCAGCTCGCGGCCGCGGGGCGAGTCGGCGGCGACGAATGCGTGGGGGACCGCGCAGCGCCCGAGCACCTCCCTCAGCTCGTAGGCCCGGCCGGTCCACGAGTCGCTGACGATGTGGACCGTCTGCGGCGACAGCCGCCGCGCGTGGCCCCACTCGAGCAGGAAGGTCGTGACCGACTGGTGGAAGAGCTCGTCGGGCGAGCGCGAGGGCCGCACCACGTAGTACTCGATCTGCCGCCGCGCCATCGCCCGGAAGATCTCCTCGCCGGTCCGTCCATCGCCCCAGCTGCCCCACTCGATCAGCAGACCCCGCTGAGCGTGCGGGTACAGGTTCCGCACCTCGGCCAACAGCTCGCTGCCGGTCATCTCGCCGAGCTCCTGGGCGGCGAGGACCAGGGCGACGTCCTCCTCCGCGGCCGCCAGCGCCTCGAGCTCCCCCGTCGCCTCGGCCGCCGAAGAGACGCAGACGACCCGGTAGCTGCTGGAGTAACGGTCGTTCAGCTCGCGTTCGACCTCGCCGAGCAGACGCTCGTCTTCGTCGACAGCGAGGAGAACCGGGACGGACACGCTGGAAAAGTACCGCGACCTTACGATTCCGCGCTGATGCTGGTCGACGACGGAGAGATCAGCCGCCGCTGGCTTCTGCGCGTTCGTTCTGGCGCCGCTGCTTCCAGGGCAGGACCGGGATGCCCCAGCGGGCGCAGCCGAGGCCTTCGGCGTGGGGCAGCAACCGCCAGTGGTGGGGTCCCCAATCCCAGAAGCCGCTCGGCATCGCCGCTGAGTCCTGCCAGATCGTCTCGGGATAGTCGCCGTCCGCGTTCATCTCGCGCAGGATCGGCCAGCGCCTGGAAGTCCCCATCGCCTTGACGGCTTCGGCCTCGGCCTGCTCGTCGCCGGTCCGGCGAGCCTGGCCCCACTGCCGGAACCAGAGGCAGGAGACGGTCCCGGCCACCGTGGCGCCGACCTGGTAGCGGTTGGTGGTCACCCCTTCGTCCGGTATCCGCTTCGGATCGAAGGTCGCGGGAACGGGGATCCCCTTCAGCATTTCCCGCACGACGGTGTCGTGGTCGGCGGCTTTCACCACCTTCGCCGGCATCGCCTCGAGCCACGTCTCGGAATCGACCTTCGTCAGCCAACCGAGCCGTTCTTCGAAGGCGGCCAGGTCCGGGACCGCGGCTCGCATTTCGAGCAGGTATCCGCCTTCTGACCAGTAGGCGTTCATCTGGCGGTTGCCAGGGCCGCCCTGGTTGACGTAGGACTCGGCCCGCGTGTCGACATCGGCCCTCGTTTCCAGGACAGGCGCCTTGACCCAGAGCTGACCGTGCGGATGCGGCATCTGGCGGACCGTCGCGACCCACTCCGGCACCGAGCCGCGGCGCCAGTTGAGTTCCACTTTCCGCTGGCGAACCGCCGGTGGAAACATCCCGGACACGTACAGCCTGGTCTTGTCCCTGCCGCTGATGGTCAGCCGTTCGTAGGGGATCGGTTTGCCGGTGACGAACTCCATCGACCCGTCGCCGTTCTTCTGCTGGGTCACGTTCTGGACCCGCCAGCCCGGGCCTTCGAGCAGCAGCAGCGGCGTCGATTCGGCGAAGCGGACGACTTCGGCGCCATAGGCCTCGGACGGCGACTTCGAGGCGCCGCCGCCGAACAGCAGCAGCACGGCCACCGCCATCGCAGCCGCAGCCGTCCCGGCCAGGCCGAGCAGGTCAAGGCGACGACGGCGCGCGCTCGGCCAGGGCAGGGCGGCGTTGTCCGGGGCGCCGTCGAGGGCGGGCTCGGCGACGATCGCCTCGAGCAGGGCTGCCTCGGCCGGCCCGAGCTCGAGCCGGTCGATCACCGACGCCGGCGCCCGATCCACTCTTTGCAGTTCTCGGTCGATCTCGTCCAGCCTCATTGCGCTTCACCCACCTCGATCTCGCTCGTCGGTCTCCCCGCCTCGTCGGAAAGTCGCGCCCGCAGGCGCCGGCGCGCCCGGTGCAGCCGCGTCCGCGCGGTCATTGCCGAGATCCCCAGCACCCGCCCCGCCTGGCTCGGGGTCAGCCCCTCCCAGCCGACCAGCATCAGCAGTTCGCGATCGCCGTCATTCATCCCGGCCAGCGCTTCGAGCACGCCGCGACGCTCTGGGTTCGGCTGCGCCGGGAGCTGCCGCCGCACCTCCTCGCGCAGCCGCTCCGCCAGTCGCGTCCGCCGCCCGACGCCGCGCCTGTGGTTGGCCAGCACCCGCCGCGCCGTCGCGTAGAGCCAAAGCCGCGCCTCGTCCCCCAGCGGCACGTCGCCGAGGCGGCGCCAGGCGACGAGGAAGGTCTCGGCGACGGCGTCGGCTGCGTCCTCGGGGTCGGGGCTGCGTCGCAGCGCGTACCTGAGGATCTCGCGCTCGTGATCGCGATAGAGCTGCGAAAACCGGACTTCCGCGAGCTCTCGCGGCAGCGCCTCCTCGGCGGTATTACGGGCCATCACTGGTTCATGTCCGGAAAAGGGCGAGCGTTACACCTATCCAAATCGGGCGCCGTTCCGACCTCTCCAAGTGCCAATCTGGCGAGGTGTCGACTGCAGACAAAGACATTCTCTATCGCGTTGCCTACGACGAGGCCGTTCGAGCGCTTTCAGAGCAGCAGTCAGTCATCGACAGCTTCCGAACCCGCGCTGGGCTCGTGCTGTCGGCCGCCGCAATTACGACCTCCTTCCTGGGAGCGCATGCCCTTGAAGGAGGAAATTCCCCCTGGACCGCCTGGCTCGCCTTGGCTGTGTTCGTCAGTGTCGCCATCGTCTCGCTGGGCATCCTCTGGCCGCGACGATGGGAGTTCACGGCGAACCCGCGAGACGTGATCCAGACGTACATCGAGGCCGAGAAGCCGGCGCCGATCGACGAATTGCACCGTGACCTCTCCCTCCACATGCATGACAGCTATTCCACCAACCGACGCGGTCTCGAGCAGCTCGCCGCCTTCTTCCAGATCGCCTGCGGGCTCCTCGCCTCAGAGGTGGTCCTGTGGATCGCCGCCATCGCGTCAACCCCATAGGATTTGTCAATGGCCCCAACCGCACCGCCCACTCCTCCGCCAGAGCCAAAACGGCCCAGCCCCATGCAGACCGAGACCCGCGGTCTGTCGCTCGGCAAGGCGAAATAGCAGGTGCCGATGCGGCGATGGTGGCTGGTTGCCGGCGTTGTCTCTGTCGCCTTGGCGCTGCCGGCGAGCGCCGGCGCGGAATTCGCGCAACCGGGTTGGATCGAAGGGGTGGTCAGCGTGGCGCCGGGCGGCACCCACGTCGAAGGGATCGAAGTCTGCGCCAACGCCGAGATCGAAGAAGAAGAAAACTTCACCCAGTGCCAGCAATCCAAGGCTGACGGCTCCTACGAAGTCACCGGCCTGCCGGAAGGCAAGTACCGGGTCAGCTTCAGCAGCGGGGAAAGCGGCCTGAAGCTGGTCACCCAGTACTGGCGGAACGTGACCACCCCGGGGCCGGCGACGCTGATCCAGATCGGCGAAGGCCAGCAGGTCACCAACATCAACGCCGAGCTGCAGCCCGCCGCCGGGTCGATTGGGCGTCCTCAGCCGAAGATCCTGAGCGCGTCCTGGGGCACCGAAAACGCCGTCGGCTGCCCCAACGGGACGCAGGGTCTGGACAACATCCCGACCACCTTCAACTGGTTCATCCGCCGCGCCTCGATCCAGCCCGCTGACTTCCGGATCGTCCGCAGCGACGGCACCGTCGCGAAACCCACCTGCGCCCTCCAGTTCCCGCCGAACGAGGCGGACGAGGCGCAGACGGTGAACCTGATCGGCGACTTCGGCGACGCGGCGAGCGGTCCGACGCCGGTTGCGATCCGGGTGGTCGGCGCCCTGCAGGGCAAAGCCCCGGGCGCGCCCAAATGGCACGAGATCAAGCGCCTGCCGAAAGTCAAGGTGGATCCGCTGTCCGGCGGCCCGTACATCGTCGACGTCTGGACGCTGATGCCCTCGATCTACCGCGGCGACCAGAACCGCTGCGCGGCCGGCAAGACCTTCGTCCGCGTGATGTGGTCCAACGGCCTCACCGCCTACCCCACTGGAGAAGAGGTCGGCGCCCCGGTCACCGCCTCCTACCGCGCCCTCTACGAGCTGCCGAACGGCAAGACCCTGGCGAAGGCACCGCTCGAAGTCGCCGATCTGCACGACCACGAAAGCTCCTTCAACGCCGACAACATGCACGACCTCTGCCTGCCGAAGCTCCCGCGCGGAGCGAGGCTCACCGGCGTCACGATCGCCGCCAACCTGATCCAGGACCCCAACGGCGACCCGAACCCCGCCCAGAAGTTCCGCGTCCGCGGCTGACGGTCAGCCTTCGCGGACCCTGAAGCCAACCGGGTGCTTCGCCCGACCGGGTGGCGCGATCAACTGCCGCAGCGCCTCGAAGATCTGGCGGAGCTGGTCATCGTGCTCGCTTAGACGGGCGCCGATGTCCAGTTCCATCTGATCAAGCCTCTCTTCGAGCGCCGCATAGGAGCCTGCAACTCGGCGCAACTCGACGAATGCCCGCATGATCTCGATGTTCACGGCGATGGCTCGATCGCTGCGAAGGACGCCCGAGAGCATTGCCACCCCCTGCTCGGTGAAGACCAGGGGACGCTTCCGGCGGCCACCGTGCCCGCCACTTGACATCACAAATTGTGATTTCAAGTGGCTGAACTCCTCGGCCGTCAGTTGGAACATGAAGTCAGCCGGAAAGCGCTTTTCGTTGCGCCGAACCTGCTGAACGAGCACTCTCGTCTCGACGCCATAGAGGTCTGCGAGGTCCTCATCGAGCATCACCTGCCGGTTCCGGACCACCAGGATCCGCTTCTCGATCCCCGATGCCGAGATGACCTGCAACCCAGCCTTCTCCTCTGCCGAGCTGCCCATGTCCGCAGGATGACAGATTGGCCGGAACTTATTGTCTACACCATGGAACCAGGCTCCTACGCCGACGCCGCCGCCTGCTCGATCAGGTCGACGACGACGTCCGGGTTGGTGACCATCGCTAGGTGGCCGGCGGCGACCTCGACCGTCGTCGCTCCCATCCGCGCGGCGAACTGGCGCTCGGCGTCGGCCGGAATCGCCTCGTCCTCGCTGGCGACGACGAACCAGGACGGAGTTGATTTCCAGGTCGGGACTCCCATCGTGTACTCGAAGGTGCTGAGCGAGATCGGCTGCTGGACGGCGTAGAGGACGCGCGCCTCGGCGGGGTCCAGATCGCCGGCGAAATGGCCGACGAAGTCCTCCTCGGGAAGCCACCCGAACCCCTGCTCGTCGACGATCAGGTTGGCCAAGGCCGGGGTCGGCGGTCCACCGCCGAGCAGCTGACCCAGCGACTCGCCCTCGTCGAGCCCGAACGCGGCGACGTAGACCAGGCCGACGACGTTCGGGGCGTCGGGACCCAGTGCGGTGATGATCTGGCCACCGTAGGAATGACCGGCCAGAACCGTCGGGCCCTCGAGGCGGGCGAGAGCCTGCCGCAGGCGCGCGACGTCGTCCTCGGTCGAGGTCTCCGGGAACTGCGGCGCGGTGACGTCGTAGCCCTTGGCCTGCAGCCTCTCGATCACGGCGCTCCAGCAGGAGCCGTCGGCCCAGGCCCCGTGTACGAGAACAACGTTCGGCAGCTCGCCCATCTCAGCTCTCCTTCGATCGAGTCAACGTCCGGGTACTTAAGTCGGGCTACTTTAGGCCCTCAATTCAGGGGCGGGGATCGACCGCAGAACGGGAGGCAGCAACGATGCCAAATGGGGATCAGCCAACGATCAAACTGGGCGCAAAAGGTGACGCCGTAAAGCGTGCCCAGCGCGCTCTGCACCGCACGCCCAACCCGGAGGTCGCGACGGACGGCATCTTCGGACCGGCGACCCAACAGGCCGTCAAGGACTTCCAGTCGGCCTCCCCACCCCTGGCAGCCGACGGGGTCGTCGGTCCCGCGACCTGGGCCGCGCTTCCCGACGGCGGCCCGATGCCGGTGCTGAAGCAGGGCTCGGAACTGGACGCGGTCAGGCCCCTGCAGGAACTCCTGTCAGGCGCCGGCAACACCGACCTGTGGGACACCGGCCCGGGTGAGATCGACGGCAAGTTCGGCCCGCAGACGCGCGCTTCGGTCGAATCGTTCCAGGGGTGGGCCCGGATCAAGGTCGACGGCATCGTCGGAGACCCGACCTGGCAAGTCCAGCTCGGCCCGATTGCCTACGACCTGGAGTCGGGCGTCGGGCTCCAGTACATCGCCGGCTGAGGGGGAGTCGATCACACGATCGACTCTTTCGATTTGTCCGCGCCACCGTCCGGGCAGATGATCTGGCCGTGGAGAACAGCGGGCATCACCTGGTCGAAGAAGCTCCCCGCCGCTACCAACGAATAGATCGAACCACCCTCGATCTCCAGGTATCCACCCTCCTGCGCCGCCAGCCGGAGGGCGCCGAAGTCGCTGGTCGGCAGGTCGTTGTGGACCGCCACCGCCGGTCGGTCTAATCGGCGATCGTGAGGGGACCGTCGATCCCCTCGAGAGGGCGGAAGCTATCGCGAAGAGCCCGGTGTCAAAGTAAACGCCATGCTGATCTACTCGATGGGCGTCTCGGTGGACGGCTTCATCGCCGACCGCGACGGCGGGTTCGATTGGACGGCGCCGATCGACGAGTTGTTCCGCTTCCACCTCGCGGAGGTGGGCGCGCTCGGCGGCTATCTGCTGGGCCGCAAGCTCTACGAGACGATGCTGGTCTGGGAGACGGATCCGTCGTTGCAGATCGACGAGTCCCGGGCCGCGTTCGCCGACGTCTGGTGCGCTCTCCCGAAGGTCGTGTTCAGCCGTACGCTCGACAGCGTCCAGGGCAACGCCCGGCTCGCCGAGGGTACGGTGGCCGAGGAAGCCACCGAGGCGCTCGATGCGACCGACAAGGATGTCTCTATCGGCGGCGCCGGTCTGGCCGCGACGGCTATCGAACTCGGCCTCGTCGACGAGTTCCGCTTGTTCCGCTATCCAGTCGTCGTCGGTGGCGGCACGCCGTTCCTGCCGCCGGTCACCGACGACGTCTCATTAGACCTGATCGAGACCAGGACCTTCGGCTCCCGCGTGATCTACGAGCGCTATCGACGCGCCCGCGATGAGTCGGACTGATCGGGGAGACAGGAAGTTCCGCTAGCGCGAGGCCCCGGATGGCCCGTAGCTTGGAGGCGCCCCCCTCGGTCCCCTCGGCCTGAGCTGGCTAGGTGTCCGTCCCGGGAAAGTGAAGCAATCCCCGTTTGGTTTCCTCGTCCTCAGTGGCGACGAACACGACGTCATTTTCGCCGATCTTGCCAGCGCCGTAGGAGACCGCGAACTCGCCGAGCTGTTTATGGGTCAACTCGATCTCGGTCACCGTGATCGCAGCTTTCCCTTTGAGCTTTATTTCGATGATCGGGTGAAACTCTGGCTCTTTGCTCGGGTCCGGCTGCCAACGCAAGCAGGCCAGAAAGCGCTCGCCGTTGCGCGTCCCCGTGAAGTCCGTAATCCCGGACTCGAAATAGGCTTCGACATCTCCGGCAATTTTCGCCGAGGTCCTGGGAGACGTCTACTTCAGAGCCTCAAGAAACTCATCGCGGCTGATACCCGCGTCGGCGGGGATGCCACTGAGCGTCCCACGCTTCACGTCCCTGGCATGGACAGGGACCGTGACCACGTTGGGGCTGTCGGGATGCGTGAAGTGGCGATGGCTTCCCTTCGAGCGGGCGAGCTTCCAGCCCTTCTGTTCGAGAACCCGGATCAGTTGGCGCGGGCGAACGGCAGGAAGCCGCGCGCTCACGCCGCGACGATAACTCGCTCGATCAGCGCCGGGTGCGGGAGGGGGCGCCCCTCCTCGGCCAGCACCTCGAGGTAGCCCTCGATCGCGTCCCTGGCCATCGCAAGGGCTTCCTCGCGGGTCTCGCCCTGCGTGTGGCAGCCAGGAAGGGCCGGGACGGACACGCTGAAGCCACCTTCCGCTTCGGGCTGGAGAACGACCTCGAACTCATGCGACCGGGTTGCCATCAGGAAACCAAGGATAGCCACCGTCGGAACGTCGCCGTGATTTTCCGCCACATCCCACTTGGCCCATCCGCTTCGTCAACTGCCGTCAAGGCACCGACGGCGTGCCTCGGCTCGCTCAGACAGCCTTGTTCTCGTCGACCGTTCCGTAGACAAGGTCTTCGATTGGCTCCCGAGCCTGCTTGATGCTCTCAGGGTCGTGCCGGTCCTCAAGCGGGACAACCTCGAAGAAAAGGCCATCTGGTTCCAAGAAGCGGAGTTGATCGAATGTCAACTCATAGGTCCAACCGGCATCCAAGAGGTATCCGATCAACTCCCGCAAGGCCGGTGGCGCAGCGTTCTCGTCGAGCACTTCGAACTCGTCGCCGTTCCAATCGAGCATCGAGCTCGTGCGCGAGAAGTCGAGTCGCTCGAGTGCCCCGATATGACAGCTCTCGCAGGCCTGATATCCGGCTTCGCGGATCATCGCGCTCGCCACATGGGTGGCGTCGCCCGGTGGTGCTTTCGGGGTCCTTGGTTCCCAGCTGAGACAGAGATCGAAGCCGCCCTCGGGATCCTCGTCCTCATCGACGAGACCCACTATGGAAAACTCAGGAGCTCGGCGAATTCCCCTGAGCGCACGTTTCGTACGGTCCACCGACAGGTCCATGACCGTCGCAATTCGATCCATCGGCATATGGATGGACTCCGGGAGCCGGCAGGTACATCCGAATCCCAAAATGAACACGGCCATCTCTCTCGTGTCGGAATCCAGATTTCCCAGTGCGGTCAAGAAGGCCTCGGCTTGGCTCGCGGCTTTCACCTGCCCATCCTCGTCATCCGGCCGTATCCCCAGCGCCGCAAACATACGATTCGGATTGAGGGGCAGGAAGTTGTAACGAGGCCGCCTTTTCACCTTCTTGACGATCAGTTCGGCAAGTTCGTGAGGTTTCAGGATGGTTCCGTCGAGATAACCGATGGTAGGACTCATTCCGGGTACCTCGGTGTCATCGAAACGAACCGGAAGCAGATAGCCGGGTTCTTGCAGCATTCGAGCGACGGCGCTGCGCCTCTCATGGGCGGGCCAGGTGCGCTTCACCCATTCTTCGGAGACAAATGCGACGCAGAACTGCGCCTCTTTCCGAAAGACCCGGTCGAAACGCTCAGCAAGATCCTGGCCCCAGAGCTCAACCTGGTGCGGCTCGTCGAAAAAGCACTCGATGCCCCGCAGGGCAAGCGCTTCATAGACACTTCGCACGTAGTCCCGGTGCTCCCCGGGAAAGGACAGGCAGACATCGTAGACAACATCCTCCGCCATTGACGAGGAGGCTAGCGGGAGATGGATACGACGTGGCTTCAGTTTCTCCGCTCCCGCACCTGAGGAAACGCAGATCGATTGAGTCCATGCCCAGAGCCACAGCCACCGGCTCGGGCGAATTCATCGAAATCGGGGAGACAGGATTTGAACCTGCGACCGCTCGGCCCCCAGCCGAGTGCGCTACCAGACTGCGCCACTCCCCGTGGGGTATCTGCATTTTGCCTGATGCGGGACCGAATGTCCTAGTCGCCCGGCCGCCGCGACCGCGCATGCGCTCCCTGTAGCGCTGTCGTCCTGGTCGCGCAATATTTTGTCTGCGTGAGGCGATGCAGACGGTGCGGGGAGAGCAAGGCGCCGCAGGGCTTCGCCTGGAGGCGAAAAGACCGCGGTCAGCGCGACAACTACTGCCGACCCTGCCGTGCCGCCTACAAGCAGGAACTGCTGCGAGAGCGATCCGGTCGTGCTCGAGTTCGACCATCTCCGCGACAAGTGCTTCGGCGTCGGCCAGGGCTTCCGGGACCGCAATTGGCAGAGCGTCCTCGACGAGATTGCAAAGTGCGAGGTGGTTTGGGCAAACTGTCATCGTCGCCGCACCGCTCGACGGGGTGGCTTCGCCCGCGCGGCGGTAGCTCAATGGTAGAGCCTTAGCCTTCCAAGCTAATGATGCGAGTTCGATTCTCGTCCGCCGCTTCGTAGGGGGTCTCAAGGGAGGCCTGCGGAGACCGAAGGAGAGGCATGGCTCTTCGGATCAACTCGCCGACCAGAGGTCTGCTCGCGCTGCTCGGCCTGCTGGCGGTGCTAGCCCTCGCCGGCTGCGGAGGCTCCGGCGACGACAGCTCGTCGGGTGGCGGCAACGCCACCGCGGCGGCCAGGCAGGTGGTCGAAACCGAACCGGGGCCCGATGACTGGCCGTTCTTTGGCCGGGTGCCGCAGCGAACGCACTACCTGCCGGAACCGGAAAAGCCGCTCGACCCGCCTTTCAAGCAGGTCTGGTCGTTCAACACGCACGCGCTGATCGAGTTCCCGCCGGCGATCGCCAACGGGGTCGCCTACGTCGTCAACAAGTACGGCAACCCGGCGGCGATCCGACTCAGCGACCGCAAGGTGATCTGGGAGCGGAAGACGAAGGAAAACCTGCACGGCGCGCCGCTGACGGTCACCGGCCCCGCGTATCACGAAGGACATGTCTACTACGCCAGCCTCGGCGGCTACCTGATCTCGGTCGCCGCCGACGACGGTCACATCGACTGGATCCACGACACCCACTCCCACCTCGAATCCTCGCCGCTGGTCGTCGGCGACACCCTCTACGTCGGCACCGACAAGGCCAAGCTGCTCGCCGTCGACATCGCCGACGGCCACGTCCGCTGGTCCTTCTCCGCCCCCGGCGCGATCAAAGCCAGCCCCTCCTACGACCACGGCCGCATTTACGTCGCCGACTACCAGAGCTCCGTCTACGCGGTCGACGCCAAGACCGGCAAGCCGATCTGGCGCACCAACACCAGCAAGGTGGCGCCGTTCGGCAAGGGCGGCTTCTTCTCCTCGCCGGCGATCTCCTTCGGCCGCGTCTACGTCGGCCGCGACGACGGCACGATCTACGCCTTCGACGAAAAGACCGGCAAGGTCGACTGGACCTTCCCGACCGGCGCCTCCGTCTACGGCTCCCCCGCCCCGGCCGCCGTCGCCGGTACCAAGCCGACCGTCTACGTCGGCTCCGAAAGCGGGATCTTCTACGCCCTCGACGCGGCGACCGGCAAGCCGCACTGGAAGTACGACGTCGGCGGGCCGGTGCCGGGCTCGGCGACGGTGATCGGCCACACCGTCTTCACCTCCAGCTTCAAGACCCGGAAAACGGTCGGCATCGACGTCCGCGACCACCGCAAAGTCTTCTTCCTGCGCCAGGCCGGCTACACGCCGATGATCTCCGACGGCAGGAAGCTCTACCTGGTCGGTTATTACACGGTGACCGCGCTGCAGCCGACCGGGAACTAGGCGCTCCTACCCGCGCTCGCGCCGGCGCAGCTCGCGCCGCAGCGCCTTGCCGGTCAGCGTCTTCGGGATCTCCGCGACGAAGACGACGCGGCGGGGTGCCTTGTAGACGGCGAGGCGCTCGCGGCAGTGGGCGATCACCTCGTCCTCGCCGGCGGCCGCCCCGGCCCGGAGGACGACGTAGGCGACCGGCACTTCACCGCGGTAGGAGTCAGGAGCACCGACGACGGAGGCTTCGGCCAGCGCCGGGTAGGTGAAGAGCACGTCCTCGACCTCTCGCGGCCAGACCTTGTAGCCGGAGACGTTGATCATGTCCTTGATCCGGTCGACGAGGTAGAACCAGCCGTCCCCGTCGCGCTTGCCGACGTCGCCGGTGTGCAGCCAGCCGTCCTCGATGGTCGCGGCAGTCTCCTCCGGTCGCCGCCAGTAGCCGGGGGTGACGCCGGGACCGCGGGTGAGGATCTCCCCCTCCTCCCCGGCCGCCGTCTCGCCGCCGTCGTCGACCGCGACCACCCGCGATTCGGTGTCGGCGATCGGTTTGCCGACCGAGAGGGCGCCGGTCTCGGGATCAACCGGAGCGCGGGTCCCGAACGGGACCAGATGGGACGGCGCCGCGGTCTCGGTCAGGCCATAGGTGTTGTGCATGTAGGCGCCGGTCACCGCCTCCCACCGCTCGACGACACTGGCGTAGACCGGGGCACCGCCGCTGCCGACCTTGGTCAGCGAGGAGAGATCGCGCCGGCCGATCTCGGGGTGGTCGAGCATCGCGATGAACGCGGTCAGCGGCCCGATCACGTAGCTGCCGCGCCAGCGCTCGATCAGGCGCAGGATCTCCCCAGCGTCGAAGCGGTGGAGGAGCAGCAGCGGCGTGCGGCTGGCGCGCGCGGTCGACATGTGGCAGACGAGGCCGGTGATATGGAAGAGCGGCGCCATCGCGACGGTGACGTCGCCGGGGCCGAGCGCGCCCCAATCCCGCATCGCCTCGGCGTTGTGGATGACCGCGCGGTGGGTGTTGATCGCGCCCTTCGGCAGCCCGGTCGTACCCGAGGTGTAGGTGATCAGCGCCGGCGCGTCGGCCGAGACCTCGGCCGCCTCTCCCCCGCCTTCGCCCGCCGTCAGCGCCGCGAACGGGATCGCGCCGGGACACTCGATCCGCTCGTGGCCGGCCAGTGCCGCCGGCACCTCGTCGAGCAGGTCGAGCTCGGAGACGGTGACAACGTGCTCGACCGCGGTCCCCTCGCGCGCCGCCGCCACCACCTCGTAGAGCGACTCGAGGCAGACGACGATCCGCGCCCCGGAGTCGGTCAGCTGGTGGCGCAGCTCGCGCTCCTTGTTCATCGGGTTGACCGCGGTGACGACGCCGCCGCAGCGCCAGACGGCGTGGACCGCGATCGGGAACTGCGGCACGTTCTGCATCATCAGCGCCACCCGGTCGCCGGGCTGCAGCCCGAGCTCGCCGCGCAGCGCCGCCGCCAGCGCCCGCGCCATCCCCGCCGCCTCACCGACCCCGATCGCCGTATCGAAGTAGAAGAACGCCTGGTCCCCGGCCCGCTCCCGCACCGCCCGATCGAACAGCTCGTCACCAAGCAATGCCGTCACCCCTCACCGAGGTTGCCGTTTGGTGCGCATACCGCACTAAAACGCAACCTCGGCGAGTCAGTAGTCGAGGTCGACGGGCTCGATGCCCTGGGAGGCGCAGTAGTCGTGGTAGGTCTTGGTGTGGTTGAGGACGTCGTCGAAGCCGACCACGTTGTCTTCCTCGTCGACGTAGAGCAACGCGCCCTCGAGCTGGAACAGGGTGATCGTCCCTTCCTCACCGGTCATCAGCGTATGGACGTCGCCGGGCGGCTCCCAGACCATCATCCCCGGCCGCGCGACCCAGCCCTTCTCCGCGTAGTACCAGCTGCCCTCGAGCACGTACCCGATCACGCCGTTGACGTGGTAGTGGCGGTTGACCTGGCCGCCGCCGACGACTTTCGTCAGGTTCGACCACATCCCCGTCTTGCGGTTGAGCCGCAGCGGTTTGACCCAGATCGTGTCGGTGTAGGGGACCCAGGGAATGTCGTCGGGGTTGATCACCCGCTCGTCGAGGGTCAGCGCCTTCAGCGGGCGCAGCCCGAGCTGGTCTTCACCGGAGGCGGTCTCGGCCATGGGCTGAACCTAGCCCAGCGGTCCCCGGCGTCAGTGACCCTTTCGGGGACCGATTGGAGAAGCCACAGCCGGGCCCGCTTGTACCGTGGTCCGCCGGTGAGGGCTTGAACGAGCGACCGCGCGACAGCGAGCGAAACGCAGTTCTTTCCGGGCTGCTGGCAGTGCTCTCGCTGCTGGCCGGCGTCGGCGTCGCCGCGGTCGGCGTGATCGCGGCGCCGATCGCCACCGTCGCCGTCCTCGCCCTCGCCATCTACCGGCTGCGGATCTTCGGTGAGGACGCGCCCGCCTTTCCGAAGCCACGTCTCTCCACCGCCTTCCTCGGCGAGCTCGGCCGCTTCGCCGTCGAGTTCCTCAAGTGGTCAGCGCCGCAGGTCCCGTTCCTCGTCCCCTTTCTCGTCTTCGTCGCCGTCACCTGGCCGCTGCCGCGCCAGTCGGAGTCACTTGCCTTCCAGGAACAGGCGTCGCAGATCCTGCCGGTGCTGCTGATCGGGTACGTGATCGAGGTCGGCGCGATCCGCTGGCGGGCGCGGCCCGTCAACTGGATCCTCAGCCTGATGACGGTCGCGATCCTGCTCGCCGGCGAGGTCTACGCGCTGGTCGACCTGGCGACCGACAACCCCGACCACGCCGACATCATCGCCGGCTCGATGGCGGCCGGGGTGGCGGCGATCCTGATCGCCGCGATCCAGGGCTCGATCGAGGCTGCGAAGCAGGAGTAGGCGAGTCCGCGTTGCGGGCGATCGCGGCAGCTGCGGCGCCGAGCGCCTCGACCGTTCCCGCCTCCTCGATCGCCCGGATCGGGAGCTCGCCGATCGCCGCCCGGTCGAGCGCGTCGCGGCCGACGAGGACGTAGAGGTCGAGCCCGGCGCGGGCGCAGGCCCTGGCGATCTGGCCGACGATCTTGCCTTCCAGGCTCTGGGAGTCGATCCGGCCCTCGCCGCTGATCGCCGCGCCCGCTTCCCGCAGCCGGCGCTCGAAGCCGAGCAGCTCGAGCACGTACTCGGCGCCGGAGCGCAGGCCGGCGTCGAAAGCCGCCCAGAGCCCGCCCGAGAGGCCGCCGGCGCAACCGGTCATCGGCACCCCGCGCGGATCGCGCGGAAGCTCGGCCGCGAGCGCTTGCAGGCGCGCATCGAGGCGGGCGACCGCCGCCTCGTCGGCACCCTTCTGCGGCCCGAACACGCGCGCCGCGTCCTCGAACTTGGTCTCGACGTCGCAGAGGACCTCGATCCGCGCCCCGCGCAGGCCGCCGCGCTCACGCAGCGCCCGGGTCGCACCGGCGCCGCCGTCGGTGGTGGCGCTGCCGCCGGCGGCAAGGATCACGGTCCTGGCACCCACCTCGATCGCGGCGGCGATCAGCTCGCCGGTCCCGTAGGTGCTGGCGGCCTCGGCATCGCGCTCCGCCGGCGCCAGCAACGGCAGACCCGAGGCTGCGGCGGTGTCGACGACCGCCGTCTCGCCGTCGTCGAGGAGGACGAACGAGGCCTCGAGCGGACGACCGAGCGGATCGTGGCTGGCGGCCTCGCGGACGCTTCCCCCGAGCGCCGCCCGCAGCGCCGCCGCCGTCCCCTCGCCGCCGTCGGCGACCGGGCAGAGGTCGGCCTCGGCGCCGGCTTCAGCGAGCCCGGCAGCGATCGCCCGCGCCACTTCGGGGGCATCGATCGTGCCCTTGAAGGAGTCCGGTGCGACGAGGAAGCGGAGCGGCTGACCCAAGGCGCCGCCTTCGCTACTGCTGCGCGCGCTCGAGCTCGCGCTGGCGCAGCTCGACCCGGCGGATCTTGCCGGTCAGCGTCTTCGGCAGTTCGTCGGTGAACTCGATCCGGCGCGGGTAGGCGTAGGCGGAGAGGCGGTCGCGGACGAAGGCCTTGATCTCCGCCGCCAGCTCGTCGCTGGGCTCGCTCCCCGCGGCGAGGACGACGAAGGCCTTGACGACCGAGCCGCGACGCTCGTCGGGCGAGGCGACGACCGCGGCCTCGGCGACCGCGGCATGCTCGAGGCAGACCGACTCGACCTCGAAGGGCCCGATCCGGTAGCCGGCGGCGATGATCACGTCGTCGGCCCGGCCCTCGTACCAGACGTAGCCGTCCTCATCCATCCGCGCCGCGTCCTTGCTGTGGAACCACTCGCCGCCGAAGGTCTCCTCGGAGGCCTCCGGCTGGCGCCAGTACCCGAGCGGGTAATGCGGGTTGGAGTGCGCCCGCAGGCAGATCTCACCGCGCTCGCCCTGGGCGACCGGGTTCTCGTCCTCATCGAGGATCGCCACGTCCCAGCCCGGCATCGGCTTGCCCATCGAGCCCTCGCGCACCTCCATCCAGGGGAAGTTGCCGCACAGCGGGTAGGACTCGGTCAGCCCGTAGAAGTCGAGCACCGTGACCCCGTACTGGTCGCGGAACCAGCGGATCGCCTCCGGGTTCAGCGGCTCGCCCGCCGAGCAGACGATCCGGAAGCTCTGCGGGTAGCGCTCGCCGGCGTCCTCGATCGCCATCATCGAGCGGATCGCGGTCGGCGTCGCGAACACGTTGCCGGCCTGGTGGCGGGAGAGGAAGTCGAGCTGCTTTCCGGGGTCGAAGCCGCCCTGGCGCTGGTAGACGAGCTGCGTGGCGCCGAACCGCCACGGTCCCAGCAGCGGGCAGATGCCGGCCGCCCAGGCCCACTCGCCCATGCCGTGGAAGCGCTCACCAGCCTCGACTTCGTGGCAGAACTCGAACTCGTTGTGGCCGAGGAGGTAGCGGTGAGCGTGGACGATGCCCTTGGCGAGGCCGGTCGTGCCGGACGTGTAATAGAGCTGGGCCGGGTCCTCGGCGGCGGTGTCGACCGTCTCCCAGGCGTCGCTCTCGGCGGCGAGCAGGGACGGCTCCAGGACCAGCAGCCGCGGTCCCTCGATACCGTCGAAGCGGGCGGCGTTGGCGGCGTCGGTGACCAGCAGCCGCGGTTCGGAGTCGTTGACGCGGTGGGCGATCCCCTCGTCGCCGTAGAGGACCGACATCGAGAGCAGGATCGCGCCGAGCTTCCAGACGGCGAAGAAGAGCGCCGCCGTCTCCGGCGTCGGCGGCAGCACGATCGCGACCCGGTCGCCGCGCTCGACGCCGAGGCCGGCGAGCAGGTTCGCGGCCTGGTTGGCGAGCGCCTGCAGCTCGCCCCAGTGGATCTCGCGCACGGCGCCTTCGAAGTGCTCGTGGACCATCGCCAGATCGTCCGGCGACCGCGCGTCGCAGACGTCGGCGGCGATGTTGTACCGCTCGGGAACTTGCCACCGGTACTCGCGGCGCAGAGCCTCGTAACGCTCGCTGGAGTCGCTCATCCCTCCGCGAAGGGTACGTCCCCGCCGGGGGGCGGGGCACAATCAGCTCCAACCGTGCCCGACGATCCCTACCGCCTGCAGCGCTTTGTCGACGCCCAGGAACAGGGCGGGACCTACGAGCGCGCCCTGGCCGAGCTGCGGGCGGGCCGCAAGAGCGGTCACTGGATCTGGTTCGTCTTCCCCCAGATCGCCGGGCTCGGCCGCAGCCCGAGGGCGCAGGAGTACGCGATCGGCTCGCTCGCGGAGGCGCGGGCGTACCTCGACCACCCGCTCCTCGGCCCGCGCCTGCGCGGGTCCGCCGCCGCCCTCCTCCCCCACGCCGGCACCCCGGCCGCCACGATTCTCGGCGGCATCGACGCGCTCAAGCTGCGCTCCTCGATGACCCTGTTCGCCCGCGCCGATCCGGCGGAGCCGCTCTTCGGCCAGGTCCTCGACGCCTTCTACGACGGCGGCGCCGATCCCGAGACGCTGGCCCGGGTCTAGCCGGCGGCGCCGAGCACCAGCTCGGCGTAGCCCCGCACGCCGGCGAGATCGGCGCCCTCGCCGCGCAAGCCGAGGTGGCGGTCGGGGCGGATGGCGAGGACGGTCACGCGGTCGACGCCGAGAGCCGCGGCGGCCGCAGGGTCGAGGCGACCGACCGGCGCCGCCGGACTCGACCCGGTGCTGAGAGCGAACGCCGCCTCGAACAGGCGAGAGCCGTCAACGAGGCCCTGCGCTTCCGCCAGCAGCGCCGCCAGCTCCTCCTCGCGTCCCTCGCCCGCCAGCAGCAGCAGCGTGTGGCCGGGACGGTGCGCCAGCTCGTGCAGTCGCCGCGGCTCCTCGCCCGGCAGCTGGACCGGCCCGAGGTCCGGCAGACGGGCGCCGGCAGCCAACGCGCCATCGCCGTCGCCGCTGACCACCGGCGAGCTCGCGTAGTCGATGTTCATCTCCGCCTCGGCGACCGCCTCGTGGTGGACGGACTCGGGGTCGGTCAGCATCGCCCGCACGTCGCGGTCGCGAGCGGCACGCCCCTCGGCGCCGTCGAAGCGCCCCATCGCTTCCAGGGCGTCACCCGACTCGGCGACCCCGAGGGCGACCGGCCGGCGCTCGACCTCGTAGCTGTCGAGCAGCTCCGCCGCGGCGACGCCGCCGCAGACCAGCGCCAGCTTCCAGCCGAGGTTGGCGGCGTCGCCGAGGCCGGTGTTCATCCCGTGTCCCTGGTCCGGCGAGCAGACGTGGGCGGCGTCGCCCGCCAGCAGGATGCGGCCGGCGCGGTAACGATCGGCGACCTTCGCGTGGCAGTGGAACCGGGTCGGGTTCTCGATTTCCTCCAGCGGCTGGTCGGGCAGGTAGCGGGCCAGGACCGCCGTCGCATCGGCGACGAAATCGTCCTCCGCCACGTGCGGCCGAGTGTAGACGCGGAAACGCCGGCCGGGCAGCGGGGTCAGGATCACCATCGTCTCCTCGAGGTAGACGATCGTCGTTTCGAAGTCGTCTTCGCGGCCGCCGAAGCTGACGTCGAAGACAGCCCAGGGGTCGTCGATGTCGTGGCCCTGGAGCTCGATCCCGGCCAGCTCGCGGACGCGGCTGTGGTACCCGTCGCAGCCGACGAGCCACTCGGCGACGACCGTCTCCTCGGCGCCGCCGTCGTGCTCGAGCGTGGCCGTCACCGAGTCGGCGCCGGCCTCGAGGTCGACGAGCCGGGTCGAGCGCTCGATCGCGCCGCCGATCCCCTCCAGGTACTCGGTCAGGAAGCGCTCGGTCACCTCCTCGGAGAGGCCGAGGTTGTAGGCGTAGGGCTCACCGGAAACGCTGAAGTCGAGCGCGCCGAGGACCTCGCCGTCGGAGTACAAGCGCGCACCGCGCTGCGGCACGCCGGCGGCCATGAAGCGATCGGCGATCCCGAGCGCCTCGAACAGCTCCAGCGAGCGCGGGTGGACCACCGTCGCCCGGTCCCAGTGCTGGGGAGCGTCGAGCGAATCGATCAACCGGCACTCGACCCCGCGCCGGCGCAGTTCTATCGCCAGCATGAGACCGGCCGGCCCGGCACCGACGATCAGCACCTGGATATCCATGCGCCGGGCTTATAGCACCCGGCCGGGGGCCGGAAAGCTATCCGCCCAGGGGCGCTCCGCTACGCGGCGACGTCGAGCTGGCGCAGCTCGGTCTCGTAGGAGACGGCGTGGCGGCGCAGCTGGCCGTTCGGCTCAATCGCGTAGCTGCCCATGCGAACCAGCGGCGGCGAGTAGGCGTGGATCGTGACCGCGGGGGCGCCGCCGGCGTGGAGGACGCGGTGGATGTCGCTGGCACCGAAATCGAACGAGGAGCCGGCGCTGACCGTGCGGGTGATCGGCGCGTCGACCGGGCGACCGAGCACCAGCCGCTCCTCGCGGACGCTGCCGGCGACGACGGCAACCGCGCCGGCCGAGAGGTCGTGGTCGTGGAAGCCGGTGTCGTGGTCCTCCGACCAGCAGATCAACCAAACGTCGAGATGCTCGTCGCGCAGCAGCTCTGCGTAGGTCCGCTGGTTCGGGTCGTGCTCGACATGGTTGGACCAGAGCTCGGGCCGCGCCGCGATCTGGTTCGCGACGGCCAGCAGCTCCTCGTTGGTCAGGTCCCTGCCAGTCGGTCGCATGGCGCCGTCGATGGGCTCGATCATGCGAGTGCTCCGGTGGGTTGGGGGGTCAGAAGACGGTGCGCGTTCGTGCTCAGCAGCGCTCGCCCGAACTCGGTGTGCGATTGCGGCGCGTGCGGGTCGAGGACGGGCCGGTCGGAGCCGTAAACGAGCTGCGCCGCGCCGACGGTGTCGATCATCGCCCGCAGCATTCGCGGCCCGTAGGAGGAGGTGTCGTAGAAGACCAGCGGGTCGGGCGCAGCGGCGGCGCCGCCGCTGCGGGCGGCGTAGCGCTCGAGCTGCAGCGGCGCGCCGCCGGCGAGCATCGCGAACAGCACCCGCAGGCGCGGATGGGCGTAGCGCCCGATGTGCAGGAAGGTGAACCAGGCCGCCTGCATCTGGGCGACGTAGTCGGTCAGCGCCGGCCACCAGGGAGGCAGCGAGGCGGCGGCGCTGTTTGCCGCGCCGGCGGCGACCGGTCCGGGGTGGATGAAGAGCGGCGCGTCGTGCTCTTCGAGCCGAGCGAGCAGCGGCGAGACGCGCTCCAGCGCATCAGGGTGGGCCAGCGCGGGAGCCGGCAACGAGATGCCGACGCATCCTCGCGCCAGCGCCGCGTCCACGTCCGCCGGCCAGGGCTCGTCGAGCCCGACCGCGCCCCAGCCGTCGAAGTGGGCCGGCAGTTCCTCGATGCCGAGGTGGTGGGCCTCGAGCAGGGGCATCGCCTCCTCCGCCGGCAGCGTCTCGATCCCGAGCGCGGTGGAAAGGGAGACGAGCGCCCGGTCGATGCCGTGGCGGCGCAGCTCCACCGCCCTCAGGCTGACGTTGATCGCCTCGAACGAAAGCAGGCTGTCCGGCTCACCGGCGACGCGAAACGTCCACCCGTCGCGATGGCTGACGAGCGCCGGCGGCTGCCGCCGCCGTGCAAGCTCGGCGATCAGCGGCTCGGAGAGAAGGTGCTGATGAACGTCGACGGTTTCCATTCTTGTCTAAGTTTATCAACATTATCGATTTAGGCCCGCGCAAGTCGGGCATTGGCCGGCGGAGGCCCCGGGCTCCAGCTGTCGACTCTCTAGCCGCGGCCCTGAAACAGAGCGTCCCACTGCCGCTCGCCCTCGGTTCGCGGGGTCGAGCTCACATACAGCGTCGTTCCTGCGGACGGCAGTCCCTGCTGGTTGATGGTGTAGAGGAAGTAGAGCCCAGACGGTGCGACGTTCCCATTCGGGGGCGCCGTCACGAGCAGCTCGTCGCCACCGGTGTGGTCGAACTTCAGCGTCACGTAGCGCTGATCGGGGTTGAAGGCGTGCGTGCAGGAGCCACAACGGAGGAGCGCGACGCGGATGATTTCGTCTGCCTGGGTCGTCCGCACGGAGAACTGTTCACCGGTGCCCCACCGGTCGGGTGCAGCAAGGATCTCCGGACGGCCGGGACGGTGGTGATACCAGGGCTCATAGATCTCGATTCGCAACTCGGCGGCCGCTATTCCGCGTCCTGCATCGTGATCGGACCCGGCGGTCCAGACACGCCCATCGGGCATCAGGAGCGCCACCGAGTGGTAGTTGCGCGGCACCGTCGCACGCTCCCCCGGGGTAGTCATCGCCGACCAGGCGTTGGTGAACGGGTTGTAGATCTCCGGCTCGAGCACCGCGGTCGAGTCGAGCTCCAGGAATCCGCTGCCCCCGGGCTGCGGAACTCCGGCCACTCCACCGACCGCAAGCACCTCTCCGGTCGGTAGCAGGACGACGTTGCCATTGATCCGACGCGGCGGAGAGGAGGCGCCGCCGCCGGTGCTCCGCAGCAGCTTCCGTTCGGGAGCTCGCTGCCACCCGAGCGTGTTCTCCGCGGTCGTTCCCGGGCGCCAGTTCTTCAGGTCGAGCGTCCAGGCCCTCTCAGCACCGCAGATGAGCACTCGTGGCCGGTATCCCTCCTCGTGGCGCAGGGGCAGAAGTACCGACGTCTCCTTGTAGCCGCCGTATGCGTTATCCGCCAGGGGTGAGAATCGGCAGACGGGGTGGAACGTCGCTGACCACGGGTTTTCGCCGACAGTCATGGTGACGGTATTTCCCTGGAGAGTCGGGGACGCAAAAAGGACGTCACCGGTCGGGAGCAGATGGACGCGAGGGTAGTCGGTCGTTTGGTGGTCCCAGAAGAGCTGCCTCTGCGCGGCATTCTCAAAGCTGCCGAGGCGATGCCAGGCGCCGCCCGGGAGCGGAGTCGGGGTGAAAACCTCGGGGATGAAGTTGTTGTGCTCGCGGTCGCCTTCGCCGGCATGGCCAGACATCGCGAGAACGTCGCCGTTTGCGAGGGTAAGGAGCGTCGGGTACCAGCGCCCACCGGTTCTCCTCGCGTCCGGGGTGGCCTTCTCGCCCGAGCTCAGCAGAGCCGTCGAGCGGAACCCACTGCTGCCTGGTTCATGGCGAAAGATCGCCGTGTCCCGTAGCCCTGGGAAATGGTCGTGGTGATCCCCCGGAACCACCCCGGGAAAGGCAAAGGTACCGCCGGCGACCATGAGAGTTCCGAGGGTGGTGAGCGCATGTCCGCAACAGAAGACGTCGAAGGGTGGAGACGCGATTCTCGTGACCGAGCCGGAGCGGCAATCGAACAGGCACGTCGCGTCGAATTCGTGGTGTGCGGATAGGTCTTCGTCGTGCTGGTCGCCGCCGAAGAAGACGATGCGGTCGTAGTTGACGAACGCGGCGTGGACAGCGAGAACCTGGGATTCGATCGTAGTGGGGTCCCAAGGCATGCAGACTCCTTCTCCCTGCCCTATTGGGCCAACACGACGACACCGCCACGGCTCTCGCCGAATTCACACTCAGAGGCCGTCCCTCCTCCTCGCCGGATCATTGAATCGCATCCCACACTGGCGGTCAACCGCTCCTGACTCGCCGCAAGGTCCTTGAACGGTCCAAGCCATGCCCTGAAACTCAGCGCCGGCAGCGGCGGCGATCGACGCCTACCCAGGCCACCGCTAGACCACGGTCGCCTGCAGCAGCACGCCGATCAGGCCGGCGGCGGCCATTACGTAGACGACGGTGAGTTTTGAGTGCCAGCGTTGGAGCGCGGCGAACGCGCCCAACGCGATCAGCCCGGTCCATACGTCGACCACGCTGGTTTCGAGAATCGTCACCGTGACTGCCGCGATCAGCCCGATCACCCCGGCAGCGACACCGAGCAGGAAGGGATGCAGGCGGTCGCTCTCGGCGATGGCGACGAGCTGGCGGTGGAGGAAGATCGGGAACAGGAACGCCGGGAGGAAGATGCCGAGGGTCATCGCCAAGGCGCCGACCAGGCCGCCGGCGATGTAGCCGACAAAGGTGGAGAAGATGATCAGGGGCGCCGGCAGGATGCCGCTCATTGCCAGCCCGTCTACGAACTGGCTGTTGGTCAGCCAGTGGTGGTGGCCGACCGCACTCTCTTGGAGGAAGGGGATCACGGTGAAGGCGCCGCCGAAAGTGAGAAGTCCCGCCTTCAATCCCTCGATGAAGATTTCTGCCGTCAGTGACACGGTGATCGCTCCGGCGGCGACCGCCAGAACCGCCAGCGGGCCAAGGCTGAACGAGCTGGCCCGGCGGGTCCAGCGGCGGCCATTGGTCCAGAGCTCATAGGCGATGCCGGCGCCGAGCAGGACGAGGATGAAGCTGGCATCGAGGAACAGCGTCAGGGCGAGGGCGATGACGGCGATGATCGCCAACGGAACGTCGCTGAGGAAGGTTTTGGAGAGCCGGACCAGGGCGCGCGCGACGAGGGCGCCGACCGCAGCCGTCAGCCCGTAGAACAGCTCCCCGAGGTGGCCCGAGAGGTTCGCCTCGACGTAGAGGGCCGAGAGGCCGAGCATGAGGATGAAGCCCGGCAACATGAAGCCGAGGCCGGCGAGGAACCCGCCGAGCTTGCCGCCACGCAAGCGCCCGAAGTAGACGCATAGCTCATGGGCCTCTGGACCGGGGAGGATCTGGTAGACGGCGAGCTGTTTTTTGAAGCCCAGCTCGGAGACCCACCTTTCTTCATCGACGCACTCACGCTTGATCATCGCGATCTGCGCCGCCGGCCCGCCCCAGGCGAGGCAGCCGAACCCGAGAAAGCGCCAAAAGATCGCCGCGCGCGATTCCTCGGGCTCGCTGGCGATCGCTTCGACCCTCAATGCCCTCCCTCGGTGTGCTGCGTTGCGGCCGCGACAGCCTCCTCGGAGCTCTTCCCTTCCTCACGGGCGACGATGTAACCCGCGTACCAGGTCGACCAGTGATGCGGAGGTGCGGTCGGCTCATAGTCACCGTGGTGCTGCTCTGCTTCGCGCAGTAAGGCCGTCAGGTGCTCAACGTCCATTGTCTCCTCCTGGTTTCGAGATGCGTGTACAGGTGAAGCCCCGCCGGTGGGCATCGTCCCAAGGCCATGCGCGCGACCTCATGTGTTCGCCGACCCTCTCAGCAGATCGGGTGCCCGTCCACCCCCGCAGCGGCCTTGCCGGTGATGGCAGTGGCTTGGGAACAGGGGGTTGCTTTTCCCAGATCGATCGGAGATGTTGATCCGGTCAGCTCCGAAGGGCGCGCAAGGGGAGTCTCCGGTGGCGAGCTACGACTACGACGTGCTGATCGTCGGCTCCGGGTTCGGCGGCAGCGTTGCCGCGCTGCGGGCGGCCGAGAAGAGCTACCGGGTCGGCGTCATGGAGTCGGGCAGGCGCTGGCCCGACGAGGACATCCCGAAAACGCAGTGGGACCTGCCGCACTTCATCTGGATGCCGGGAGCCGAGCTCTACGGGATCCAGCGGATTGAGTACCTCGACGACGTGCTGATTCTCTCGGGCGCAGGCGTCGGCGGCGGCTCGCATGTCTACGCAAATACCTCTACGTGCCGCCGAAGCAGTGCTTCGACGCACCCGAGTGGGCCAACATCACCGACTGGGCCGAGGAGCTCGACATGTGACGCGCGTTGAGAAATCTGTAATCGAACTCATCACGAAAGAAGGAGCACAGATGGCAACCCTGCACTTCACGGCGACGACCACGGCGACGCCCGCGCAGTTCGTCGCGGGGCTGACCGACTTCGGTCCGGGCCGCGCGGAGATCTTCGAAAACAGCACCGACGACGAACTGAAGGTTCACGGTCAGGGCCCGACCGAGGCCGACGTGACCGAGGGCTCGGGCGGCATCTGGGAGCGCCTTCACTACGACTGGTCCGACCCCGACCGGGTTGTTCTGACGACGACCGACTCCAACACTTGGAGCAACAAGTCGAGCCACACCTACACCTTCAGCAAAGAACCGGACGGCAGGACGCACATCGACTACGTGGTCGTCCGGGACGGCAAGACCTTCAAAGGCCGCTTCCTCGGCGTGATCCTCGGCAGCGTCGGCAAGGGCCGGCTGAAGAAGGCCTTCGACGGGGCCGTGAAAGCCATCGAGGCCCGTGGCGAGGGCGGCGCCGAACCGGCGTGAGGGACGACGTCACCCCCACTCGGGGCGATCGGTCGCGGCCTCGCGGCCGGCTTCGTCGGCACCGCCAACCTCGCCAGGCTCGTTTCACCGCCGGGCGCTCGACCCTGCGTGGCGGCCTGGCCTATGGCATCGGCGTCTGGGCCTCCTCCTCTGCCCAGTTGGTGCCACTCGGCCTCTACGCCTGCCCTGGCGCCACCCGGCGCCGGTCATCGCCCTCGATCTCTCCTGCCACCTGATCGACGGCACCGGGGTCGCCACCGCCTACCAGCAGTTTTCTAGAGCCAGGAACGTGAAACGGGGCAGCCAGGACTCGAACCTGGAATCGCCGGTTTTGGAGACCGGTGCCTTAGCCAGTTGGGCCACTGCCCCAGGGGGCGGATCGTACTGGCCGCGCGGCGCCCGCGGCCGCCGGGCCGAAGTGCGGGCGGAGGGACTCGAACCCCCACGGGCCGAAGCCCACCAGGACCTAAACCTGGCGCGTATTCCAATTCCGCCACGCCCGCATGCGTGCCCGATCCGGGTCTTAACGCACGACCAATGCCGAATCGTCGCTCCTGGATTCTATGATCGATCCCATGGCGGTAGGAGAGGTACGGCCGGGCTACGAACTGTGGCGGCCGAATCGGGAAAAAGCAGGGAACGTGACGACCAAGTTCGTGATCGTCCTCTTGCTGCTGGCAACTGCCGCACTGGCGGCGCTGATCACGATCGGCGGCTGGTCGCTGCTGAAGGGCGGCAGCGGCATGGGGCTCGTCTGCATCGTCTACGTGATCCTCTACGTCGTCTTCGCCTACCGGGTGGCGCGCTGGGGGCGAGGCGTCCTCCCAGTCGCCGCGGCGCTCTCGATGATCCTCGCGATCTTCTGCGCGGTCGGCGCCAACAGCTGGTTCGCCCGCGACAAGTCCGGCTTCGACGAAGCCCTCCTCCCCTCCGCCCTGCTCGGCACCCTGGTCGTCGTCCTCGGCCTGCTCCAGCTCGTCGTCATCGCCGCCGCCTTCTACGGCTTCAGCCAGGAGTGGCACGTCGAGGAGGAGCGCCCGATCGGCTCGGGCGAGGATTACGGCGCCAGCGCCGAGCCCGGCACCCCCCAACCCGCCTAGCGTGGTTGAGCTTCTGCATCCCATAGATGTAAAAGCTCAACCACGATCAGTGCCGGAGGTGGGATTCGAACCCACAAGCCCGTAAGGGCAATCGATTTTGAGTCGATCGCGTATGCCAGTTCCGCCACTCCGGCGCCCCGGGAACGATAGAGCGCCGCTTCGGAGGAATCGCCAGGGGGTGGCCGCCGGTGGGCGCAGTGCCTAACTAGACTGCCGCTCGCGATGACCGCGCCCCTCTGGGAACCGTCCGCCGAGGCCGTCGAGAACGCGCGGATCACCGAATTCATGCGCTGGCTGGAGGCCGAGCGCGGGCTCTCGTTCGACGGCTACGCCGAGCTGCACAAATGGTCGGTCGACGACCTCGAAGGTTTCTGGGGCGCGATCTGGTCCTTCTTCGACGTCGCCGCCGACGGCGACCCCGACCCGGTCCTCGGCTCGCGCCAGATGCCCGGCGCGCAGTGGTTCCCGAACACCTCGCTCAACTACGCCGAGCACATCTTCCGCGGCAAAGACGACGCCGAGGTGGCGATCTGCCACGCCTCCGAGATCCGCGAGCTCGGCGAGCTGACCTGGGCCGAGCTGCGCTCGCAGGTCGCCGCCGTCGCCGCCGGCCTGCGCGAGATGGGCGTCGAAAAGGGCGACCGCGTCGTCGCCTACTGCCCCAACATCCCGGAGGCGATCGTCGCCTTCCTCGCCGCCGCCTCGATCGGCGCGATCTGGTCCAGCTGCTCGCCCGACTTCGGCGCCTCCAGCGTGATCGACCGCTTCGCGCAGATCGAGCCCAAGGTCCTCTTCGCCGTCGACGGCTACCGCTACAGCGGCAAGGACTTCGACCGTAGCGACACCGTCGCCGAACTGCAACAGGCGATGCCGAGCCTGGAGCGGACGATCCTGCTCCACTACCTCGCCCCCGATCCCGACATCTCCGGCCTCGAGAACGTCACCAGCTGGGGCTCGATCGTCACCGACAACGAGAACGCGGCGCTCGAGTTCGAACGGGTCCCCTTCGACCACCCGCTCTGGGTCCTCTACTCGTCCGGCACGACCGGACTGCCGAAGGCGATCGTCCAGAGCCAGGGCGGGATCCTGATCGAGCACCTGAAGAAGCTCAACCTCCACGTCGACGCCCACCACGGCGACCGCCTCTTCTGGTTCACGACGACCGGCTGGATGATGTGGAACTTCCTCGTCTCCGGGCTGCTGACGCCGGCGGCGATCGTCCTCTACGACGGCAATCCCGGCTACCCGGACCTGAACGCGCTCTGGGAGCTGGCGGCGAAGACGCGGGTCTCGATGTTCGGCACCTCGGCCGCCTACATCTCCGCCTGCATGAAGGCGGGGATCGAGCCCGGCGCCGGCCGCGACCTCAGCGCCCTGAAGGCGGTCGGCTCGACCGGCTCGCCGCTGGCGCCGGAGGGCTTCGACTGGATCTACGAGCAGCTCGGCGCCGACACCTGGCTGTTCTCGACCTCGGGCGGCACCGACGTCTGCACCGCCTTCATCGGCGGCGTCGCCCTGCTGCCGGTCTACCGCGGCGAGCTGCAGGCGCCCTCGCTGGGCGCCGCGCTCGAGGCCTGGGACGAAGACGGCAACCCGGTCGCCGGCGAGGTCGGCGAGCTGGTGATCACCGAGCCGATGCCGTCGATGCCCGTCTACTTCTGGGGCGATGAGGACGGCAGCCGCTACCGCGACAGCTACTTCGAGATGTTCCCCGGGATCTGGCGCCACGGCGACTGGCTCGAAATCACCGAGCGCGGCACCGGCGTCATCTACGGCCGCTCGGACTCGACGATCAACCGCGGCGGGATCCGGATGGGGACCTCGGAGATCTACCGGGCGGTGCTCTCGCTCGACGAGATCGTCGACGCCCTGGTCGTCGACCTGCCGAACCCCGACGGCGACGGCTGGATGCCCCTCTTCGTCGTCCTCCGCGAGGGCGCCGTGCTCGACGAAGACCTGACCAAGGAGATCGCCCGCCGAGTCCGCGAACAGTGCTCGCCGCGCCACGTCCCCAATGAGGTCTTCCAGATCGACGAGGTGCCGCGCACGCTCAGCAACAAGGTGCTCGAGGTGCCGGTGAAGCGGATCCTGATGGGGGTCCCAGTCGAGAAGGCCGCCAGTCGCGACTCGCTCGCGAACCCCGCCGCGCTCGACTACTTCGTCGAGATGGCGAAGCGGCTCGAGGCCTGAGCCTCGGGGACCCGGCCGCGGTCGCGTTCGGCACGGAAGCGCAGCCAGGCGAGCGCCGCCAGGCCCCAGGCGGCGGCGACGAGCGTGCCCCCGATCACATCGCTCGGGTAATGCCATTCGATGACGACGACGGCCAGCCCGACCGCGGCGGCGAAGGCAGCGGCGATCGGCACCGCCCGCGGCAGCAGGCGTGGCGGCACGATCAGCAGCGCCGCGATCGCGATCGAGACCGCGGCGGTCGTGTGGCCGCTGGGGAAGGCGTTGGCCCATGGCTGTTCGACGCCGAGGAAGTCCTGGTAGCGGTGGTGTTCGAAGAGGTGCTTGAGGACCTGGGTCGTGAGGTTGGCCCCGAGCACGACGGCGACGCCGGCGAGGGTCTCGCGACGGCGTCCCCAGCGCCAAAAGCCGAGGCCGGCGACGGCGAGCGTCATCAGCGCCAGCGGCAGCGGGTCGGCGAGATGGGCGACGACGGTCGCCAAGTCGAAGCGGAGGCCGTCGCGCGGAGCGCTGAGCCGGTTCAGCAGACTCGCGTCGGCGTGGATCGTGGGGCCGACCTTGTAGGCGAAAAAGGCGACGACGATGACGCCGCCGAGGCAGGCGGCGGCGCCGAACAGCGGTGCTGAGACCCTTCTGGCCACCCGAAAACGGTAGCGATCCCGGCTAACGGGAAGCTGAAAAGCTAGGAGGAGGCGGGGGACGCCGGGTTCCACTCGACCGGCCCGGCCCGCAGCACATGGGCGCCGAGCGGCCGTCCCAGCACCTCCTGGACCGCCCGCGAAGCCTCCAGCAGCCGCGGCAGGTCGACCCCGGTCGGCACTCCCATCTCGTGCAGCATCGAGATCACGTCCTCGCTGGAGACGTTGCCGGTCGAACCCGGCGGCACCGGGCAGCCGCCGAGTTCGCCGAAGCTCGACTCAAGGGACTCGACCCCCTCCTCGAGCGCGGCGACGACGTTGGCGAGTCCCTGGCCGCGGGTGTTGTGGAAGTGGGCGGTCAGCTCGACTCCGGCGAGGCGCTCGCGGGCGGCGGCGAAGAACTCGTGGACCTGGCGGGGGTTAGCCATCCCGGTCGTGTCCCCGAACCCGATCTCGTCGCATTCGGGGGCGAGCCGCTCGGCGATCTCGAAGACCCGCTCGGGCGCCACCTCGCCCTCGTAGGGACAGCCGAACGAGGTCGCGATCACGAACTCGCGGCGCAGGCCGGCGGCGCCGGCGGTGGCGAGGACCGCCTCCAGCCCGGCGATCGACTCCTCGATCGAGCGGTTGACGTTGTGGCGGTTGTGGGACTCCGAGGCGGAGAGGAAGACGCTCACCTCGTCGAAGCGGTCGCGCATCTCCAGTGCCCGCTCGAGCCCGCGCTCGTTCGGGATCAGGACCGAGAAGGAGACGCCGTCGCGGCGCTGCACCCCGGCGAGCACCTCGGCGGCGTCGGAGAGCTGCGGGATCACGTCGGGACGGACGAAGGAGGTGACCTCGATCCGCTTCAGGCCGGTGGCCGAGAGCATGTCGATCAGCCGCACCTTGTCGGCGGTCGCGATCGTCTCCGGCTCGTTCTGGAAGCCGTCGCGCGGGCCGACCTCTCGGATCCGGGCGCTGGCGGGAAGCTCGTTCATGGCCGGGAGATTAGACCCGCGGTTGCGGTCAGGATCCGCAGCACGTGCTCGGGCTCGTAGCGAACCTGCTCGTGGGTGAAGCGCAGGTTGCGGAGCCCGGCCGCGGTGTGTACCTGGTCCCGGAGGCGGTCCTTCGCCTGCTGGGCGGGCGTGCGGTGGTAGCGCAGCCCGTCGGTCTCGACCACGAGCTTCAGGTCCGGCCACCAGAAGTCGACCTCGAAGCCGTTGACGATCTGTTTGGTGAGGGGAACCGGCAAGCCGGCGCGGCGCGCGAGCGGCAGAAAGAGCTGTTCGAGCTGTTTGCGGGTGAGCCGGAAGGTGCGGTGGTCGAGCAGACGGCGAAGGCGCGCGACGCCGCGTTTGCCCCGGTGATCGGCGAGGGCCCGCCGCAGTGCCGGCGGGGTGACGTGGCCGTGGATGTCGGCATCGCCAATCATCCGCTCGAGCGTGATCGGGCCGAGCCGCCCCGCCATGTCGACCATCGTCTGGATCGGGCTGGTGACCGGAATACCATCGCGAACCTGGACCTCCGCGGGTCGCAGCTTCGCGCGCCGGTGGAGCCGAATTCCTGGCCGCCGCAATGACGAACCGGCGAGGATCGACACCTCAGTAGCCCCCGGCCTCTCCCTCCCGAAGCCCCAAAGTGCGGCGGCGCTGCTGTGGCTGAGCAGTGCGTCGGGTGCGCAGGCCAGAACGTCGGCCATCCACCGTCCACGTTGCGTCAAGGTCGGCCGACCGACGGAATAGACGCCCCGAGCGACCGGATGCAGTCGACCAATCGCGATCCGGTGGTCGATCGCTTCATCCCCAAATCCGAGTTCGACGAGCTGAAACCTCGCAACGACCCCATGCTGCACCCGCACGAGCTCCCAAACGCCCCGAGCCCTCCCCGCCGAGTGTTGAGTTGACCGGGCTATGGGCCGGTTAAGTCAACACTCGGCACCAGCTCTCCCCCGGCGCTCGTCCGAGGTGCGGGGGCTAGACCATGCCTAGGCCGCCGCTGACGCCGAGCGTCTCGCCGGTGACGAACGTGGCGTCGTCCGAAGCGAGGAAGGCGACGGCGGCGGCGACCTCGTCGGGCTGGCCGAGGCGGCCGATCTGGGTCAGGCCTTTCATGTTCTCGATCAGCCTTTCGCCGATCTCGCCGAGCTCGTCCTTGGCGCCCATCAGCAGCGGCGTCTCGATCGGGCCCGGCGCAATCGAGTTGGCGGTGACGCCATAGCGAGCGTTCTCGCGGGCGATCGTCTTCATGAAGGCGACGACGCCGCCCTTCGCGGCCGAGTAGACGGCCGAGCCCTTGGAGCCGACCCGGCCCGCCTCGGAGGAGATGCTGACGATGCGGCCGTAGCCAGCCCCCTGCATGCCGCCGAGGGCCGCGTAGGTGCAGTTGAGGACGCCGACGAGGTTGATCGCCAGCACCTTCTGCCACTGCTCGGGCGTGGTTTGGGTGAAGAAGCCGAACTCGTCGGTGCCGGCGTTGTTGACGAGGATGTCGAGGGTGCCGGTGACGGCGACGGCCGCCTGGGCGGAGTCGAGATCGGTGACGTCGAGCTCGAGCCAGTGGCCGGCGATCTCGCCGGCGACCTTCTCCGCTCCCTCGACGTCGATGTCGCCGACCCAGACCTCGGCTCCCTCGGCCGCCAGGCGTGCGGCGATCGCGGCGCCGATGCCGCTGGCGCCACCCGTCACCAACGCCTGCCTTCCCTCCAGCCTCATCGCCCGCAGCATAAACTGAGCGGCCCCGCGCCCGAAACAGCGGCGCATCCCCACGATGACCCCTCCCCCCTCCGAACCGATCCCGATCATCGGCGGCACCGGTGCCCTCGGCGCGGGCCTCGCCAAGCGCTGGGCGCAGGCCGGCGCCGCGGTCGTGCTCGGCTCGCGCTCCGCCGAGCGCGGCGAGGAAGCCGCCGCCAAGGTGCGCGAGGCGGTCCCCGGCGCCGACGTCACCGGCCTCGAGAACGCCGAGGCCGCCCGCAAGGCGGAGATCGTCTTCCTCACCGTCCCCTTCCGCTCGCAGTCGGAGAACCTCAACAACCTGCGCGAGGTGCTGCAGCCGGGCCAGATCCTGGTCGACTGCACGGTGCCGCTGGCGGCGGCCGTCAGCGGCAAAGCGACCCGCTCGCTCGGCGTTTGGCAGGGCTCGGCCGCCCAGCAGGCGCAGGAGATGGTGCCCGAGGGCGTCACCGTCATCGCCACTCTGCACACGGTCGGTGCCCCGACCCTCGCCGACTTCGACCACGAGCTCGACGAGGACGTCCCGATCTGCGGCGACAAAAAGGCCGACAAGGCGCGGGTGGCCGCGCTGATCGACTTGATCCCCGGCCTGCGGGCCGTCAACGCCGGCCCGCTGGAGATGGCGCGGATCGTCGAGCAGCTGACCCCGATGCTGATCTCGATCAACTCCCGCTACAAGGCGCACTCCGGGATCAAGTTCACCGGTCTGCCCGACGACCACTGGGCGTGAGGGTCGCTCTCCTCGCCGGCGGCACCGGCGGCGCCAAACTGGCGGCCGGGATGCAGGAGGAGGTCGGCAGCGACCTCACGGTGATCGCCAACACCGGCGACGACATCGAGGCGCTCGGCGTCCACGTCTCGCCCGATCCCGACCTCGTCACCTACTGGCTCAGCGGCGAAATCGACGAGGGGCGGGGCTGGGGAATCCGCGAGGACACCTTCACCGTCTTCGAGCGCCTCAAACGGCTGGGCGCGCCCGAGTGGTTCGGTCTCTCCGACCGCGACCTGGCCGCCTGCCTCTACCGCCGCCAGTTCCTCGATGAGGGCGGCCGCCTGACCGAAGCCCAGGCCCAGATCGCGCGCGGCGTCGGTGCCCAGGCCCGCGTCCTGCCGATGTCCGACGCGCCGGTCCGGACCAAGGTGATCACCGCCGCCGGCCGCCGCGACCTGCAGGAATACCTGATCCTCGACGGCGGCCAGCCGCAGGTGCTGGGAGTCGAGCTGGAGGGGATCGAGACGGCCGAGCCGAGCCGCGAGGTGCTGGACGCTCTGCGCGCCGCCGAGGCGATCGTGATCGGCCCCTCGAACCCGGTGATCAGCATCGGCCCGATCCTCGCCGTCCCCGGCATGCGCGAGGCGATCGCCGCCTCCCCCGCCCCGGTCGTCGCCGTCAGCCCCTACGTCGCCGGCGCCGTCGTCAAGGGCCCGACCGACCGCTTCATGGAAGCGATCGGCCGCCCGACCACCGCCGCCGGAGTCGCCTCCCTCTACGCCGGCCTGATCGAGGCGATGGTGGTCGACGAAGGCGACCCCGACCCGCCGCCGACCGAGGTCCAGAGCCTGGCGACGGCGACGCTGATGGAGGGCGCCAGCGGCCGCGCCCGGCTCGCCCGCATCGTCCTCGACTACGCCGAGAGCCTGATCCCGTGAGGGTCGCGGCGATCCTCCCGGTCAAGCACTTCGACGACGCCAAGCAGCGCCTGGCGACCGGGCTGGAGCCGGCGCAGCGGCGGGACCTGGCGGCGGCGATGGTCGAAGACGTGCTGGCGGCGATCGGCCAGGCGCGCACGGTGGAGCGCACGATCGTCGTCACCGGCGACCCGATCGCCCAGGAGATCGCCGCCGAAGCCGGCGCCGAGGTCGTCCCCGACCCTGCCGACGCCGGCCACATCCAGGCGGCGCTGGCGGGGATCGCGCGGGCCGAAGTCGAGGGCGCCGAGTGCGTCGTCCTCCTACCCGGCGACTGCCCGCTGCTCGACCCGCAGGAGCTCGACCGGCTGCTGACCGGGGTGCCCTCGCCCTACGTCGGGATCGTCCCCGACCGCCACGGCACCGGCACCAACGGGCTGGTCCTCAACCCGCCGAGCGCGATCGTCCCAGCCTTCGGCGAGGGCAGCTGCGCCCGCCACGTCGACCTCGCCCGCGAGGCCGGCATCCCCTTCGAGGTCGACGAGCTGCCGACGCTCGGGCTCGATCTCGACACCCCGGCCGACGTGATCGCGCTGACCCGGGCGCTGGCCGGCGGGCGCCGCGGCCGCGCCCGACGCACCGCCCGCGCCCTCGGCATATGAGCGGCGAGCTCCGCATCTGGGGTGTTGCCGGGTTGCCGGAGATCGAGGAGGGAGCGGCGCTCGGCGAGCTGATCGCAGCGCAGACGGAGCTCGAGGACGGCGACGTCGTCGTCATCTCGCAGAAGATCGTCTCCAAGGCCGAGGGGCAAGTCCGGCACCTCTCGGCAGTGATCCCCGGCGCCAAAGCGCGCAAATACGCCGCCGTACTCGGCAAAGAGCCGGCCCTGGTCGAGCTGATCCTGGAGGAGTCGGTACATGTGCTGCGGGCCGAGCGCAGCGTCCTCATCGTCGAGACCAGGCACGGCTTCGTCTGCGCCAACGCCGGCATCGACAGCTCCAACCTGCCGAGGGCCAACACCGTCTGCCTGCTGCCCGAGGACCCCGATGCCTCGGCGCGGCGGATCCGGGCAGAGATCGAGGCCGCCAGCGGCGTTCAGGTCGGCGTCGTCATCGCCGACAGCTTCGGCCGCGCCTGGCGCCTCGGCCAGGCCGAGGTCGCGATCGGCTGCGCCGGGCTGGTGCCGCTCGACGACTGGCGCGGTCGCACCGACGCCGGCGGGCGCAAGCTGGAGGCGACCCTGATCGCGATCGCCGACGAGGCGGCCTCAGCCGCGGATCTCGTCCGCGACAAGGCGAGCGGGGTGCCGGCGGCGGTCGTGCGCGGCCTCGGTCACCACGTCGGTGCCGAGGACGGACCCGGGGCCGCCGCCCTGCGCCGCCCGCGCGAAGAGGATCTCTTCCGCTAGAGCGGCGCCACCCGGCGGGTCAGTCCCGCCTGAGGGCGTCCTTGACCTTGTCGGTCACCTTCTCGATGCCGTGCTTCGCTTTGCCGCCGGCCTGGTCGACCTTGCCCTCTTTCTTCAGCTGGTCGTTGCCGGTGAGGTTGCCGGCGGCCTCCTTGACCCGGCCCTTGGCATCGTCCGTGTTGCGGACTCCGTCGCCATCCATAAGCACTCCTTTCGTTTGGTCCCGATCCGGCTACCCGAATCGGACCAGGCTCAAGCGGCGGCGACCTCAGCTGGATACCGCTCGAGGATCTCGTAGAGGGTCGTGCGCTGGGCCGGTTCGCGGCCGGCGGCGCGGGCGGCGGCGATCAGCTGCTCGGGATCGAGGCGGACGCCGTGCTGGGAGCCCGCCATCCGCGAGATGTTCTCCTCCATCAGGGTGCCGCCGAGGTCGTTGACGCCCCAGCGCAGGCTCTCGGTCGCGCCCTCCAGGCCCATCTTCACCCAGCTCGCCTGCAGGTTGACGATCTCCCGCCCCAGCGCCAGGCGGAAGGCGGCGGTGTGCTTGAGGTTGTCCTGCATCGAGATCTCCTCGATCCCGTGGGTGCGGCCGAGCATCGTGTTGAAGGGGATGAAGCTGAGCGGGACGAACTCGGTGATACCGCCGGTCCGTTCCTGCAGCGAGCGCACGACCTGCATGTGGCGGGCGAGCTCGCGCGGCTCCTCGATGTGGCCGAACATCACGGTCGAGGTCGAGCGCAGCCCGGCCGCATGGCTCGCTTCGATGATCTCGACCCAGCGGGCGACCGGCAGCTTGTTCGGCGAGATCCGCTGGCGGACCCCGTCGTCGAGGACCTCGGCGGCGGTTCCCGGGGTCGACCCGAGCCCACACTCGAGCAGGTACTCGAAGACCTCGCGCGGGGAGCGGCCGGAGCGCTCGCAGGCGTAGTGGATCTCCATTGGCGAGTAGGCGTGCAGATGCAGCTGCGGCGCGACCTGCTTCGCCAGCGCCAGCCAGCGACCGTACTCCTCCAGGGTCAGGTCGGGATGGATGCCGCCCTGCATGCAGATCTCGGTCGCCCCGAACTCGACCGCTTCTTCGATCCGGGCGGCGAAATCCGTCTCCGAGACTTCGTAGGCGTCGGGCGAGCGCTTGCCCTGGCCGAAGCCGCAGAAAGCGCAGCCGACGACGCAGATGTTGGTGAAGTTGATGTTGCGGTTGACGACGAAGGTGACGGTGTCACCGGCCAGCTCCGCCCGCAGCTCGTCGGCGGCGACCCGCATCGACTCGATCACCTCCGGCCGCGTCTCGGCGAAGAGCGCGGTCAGCTCGTCCTCGGAGAGCGCGACCCCTTCGCGCCCCTTGGCGATCGCCTCCGGCGCCAGGCCCGGATCGAGCACCTCTTCGGAGCGGCGGCCGGACCCCCGCCGCGGGATGAAGCTCCAGTACTTGAGCTTGATCACGTCGAGGACCCCCTGCTCCATCCACTCTTGATCCATGTACTGCGGGTAGACGCAGAGGCGCTCGGTCAGCGCGTAGCCGCGCGGCGCCAGCTCCTTGCGGACCTGGTGCGGCGAGGGGAACGGCTCCTCGGGGCTGATGTGGTCGCCGTTGGCGGAGAGCCCGCCGAGGTCCGTGGCGCCAGCCTCCACCAGCTCGGGCCACCAGTCGCTGAGGTTCGGCGGGACCTGGATGCCGACGTCGGGCATCAGCCGGCGCGTCTCCTGGATCAGCCGCTTGATCTCGTCGATGCCGACCGGATTGGCCCAATTCGGGACCTGCGGGACGGCGGAGGCCTCGGGCGGGGATTCCCCTGCGGGGGCTTCCTGCCGGGTGTCCCCCGCAGGGGAATCCCCGCCGGCCCAGCGCTGCTTTGAAGCTTGGTCGGCGATCTCGGCCACCTCTGCGCCGTAGTAGCGCGGGTGGGGCACGAAGTTCTGGAGGATGATCTCCTGGATGTGGCCGTAGCGCTCGTTGACACGGGCCAGGGCTTCCAGGGATTCGACCCGGGACTGCTCGGACTCGCCGATCCCGACCAGGATCCCGGAGGTGAACGGGATCTTCAGCTCGCCGGCGGCTTCGATCGTCTCCAGGCGCGCCGCAGGGTGCTTGGTCGGGCTGCCGGCGTGGACGGTGTCCATCAGGGACTCGTCGACGGACTCCAGCATCAGGCCCTGGGACGCCGTCACCTCGCGCAGCCGCGCCAGGTCAGCCTTGCTCAGCACGCCCAGATTCGTGTGCGGCAGCATCCCCCGCTCCAGCGCCCGCTCGCAAGCCCAGACGACGTAGCTGGTGAAGTCCTCGTGGCCCCAGGCCGCCAGGCGTTCGGCGACGACCGGGTTGACCTCGGGCCGCTCGCCGGTGAGGACCAGCAGCTCCTTGGCGTTCCGTTTCAGCGCTTCGTCGAGGATCCGTTCGACGTCAGCAGGGGCGTGGACGTGCGCCTGGTGGGTGGCGAAGGCGCAGTACTTGCAGTAGCACTGGCAGGTGCGGGAGAGCGAGAGCGTGAAGTTCCGCGAGAAGGTGATCCGGCGCACCTGGGCGAGGCTACCGGACGCGGTATACGCTCGATCCGGCATGCCGGGGAAGGAGCCCAATCAGGGAGGCGTTCCGCCGCCACCCGAATGGAAGGGCGGCGCTCCGGCCGGCTGGTACCTCGACCCCGAGGAAGCGCCGCGGCAGCGCTACTGGGACGGGAACGCGTGGACCGAGGACACCTACACCGAGCCCCCGGGCGACGGCGAAGACGCGAGGAACGACGCCCTGGTCGCGATCGGCTGGTTCACGGCGCTCTTCCTCCCGCTGATCGGCCTGATCATCGGCTTCGTTCTCGGCTCACGGGGCGATCGACGCGGGACCCAGGTGGCAATGGTCTCGATCGTCGTCATCCTCATCATCGGCGTCATCGCCGCCATCGCGCTTTCTCTGCCCAAGGGCTGACGCCGACCGCCGCGGGAGCCCCCGGCTCCCTCCGAAACGCAGACGGGCGGCCCTGGGCCGCCCGTCTGGCTAAAGCTCTGAACCCGGGATCGGACCCGGCGCGGACTAGTCTTTGGCGCCGGCCGCTTTGGGTGCAGCCGCCGGGGTTACGCGCTGCGGCGGCTCGGTCGGGGCCGGGCCTCCGGCCTCGATCACGAAGCGCCAAACGCCAACCGCGAGCAGCGAGCCGACGATCGGGCCGACCAGGTAGGGCCAGGTGCCGCCCCAGGAGTTGCCGACCAGCGCGGCGCCGAACCAGCGGGCGGGGTTGTAGCAGGCGCCGGTCAGCGGGCCGCCGACCATGACGAGGAAGACGAAGGTGGTGCCGATCGCCAGCGGGCCCCAGTCCTTGAGGCTCTTTTTCGAGAAGACGACGGAGAGGATGACGAGGACGAGGGCGAAGACGCCGATCCCCTCGACGACCGTGCCGGCGAAGTTGCCGCTCAGCAGCCCGCTGATTTCACCCGCGCCGTAGTGGGTGGCGCGACCCTCGTCGAGCAGCAGGCCCTTCGTCAGCAGGGCGCCGAGGACGGCGCCGGAGAGCTGGGCGAGGATGTAGATCACCGCGTCGAGCGGGCTGATCTTTTTGATCGTCGCCGCCGCGAGCGTGACCGCGGGGTTGAAGTGGCCGCCGCTAACGGCGCCGAACATGCAGATCACGCCGAAGAGGGTGAGGCCCTGGACGAAGCCGACCACGGCGAAGTCCGAGCCGAACGAGGTCTGGCCACCCGTCGATACGAACAGCGTCACCACGCTGGTGATGAAGAAGACCAGCAAAAACGTGCCGATCAACTCAGCCAGGTATGCGGACAGCCCTCTTTCCTGCACTCTCGCCTCCTCGGTTTCCCTATCCGTTCAAACGCGCGGCAGTCTACCCACATCTTCTTAATGAACTACCTTCCCGCCCCAGATGAGACGGGTTGTCGCGCTGCTGGCGACCGTCCTGCTGCTCGCCGGTCTCGGCGGTTGCGGCGGTGACGGGGCTGAACCGGGCGTGCCGAAAGGCGCGAGCGTCGTGCTCGATTTCACGCCGAACGCCGTCCATTCCGGCCTCTACGCCGCCCGCTCCGAGGGCTTCTACGAAGACGCCGGGGTCAACCTCGAGATCCAGCAGCCGGGCGAATCGACCGACGCGCCGAAGCTGCTCGCCGCCGGCCGCACCGAGTTCGCGATCCTCGACATCCACGACCTCGGCATCGCCCGCGAGCGCGGCTTGCCGCTGGTCGGGCTGATGCCGATCGTGCAACGACCGCTGGCGGCGATCCTCGCCCGCGACGACTGCGGCGTGCGCTCGCCGCGCGAACTCGAGGGCCACACCGTCGGCGTCACCGGCCTGCCCTCCGACGAAGCGGTCGTCGACTCCGAGGTCAGCGCCGACGGCGGCGACCCGGATGCGGTCGAGGAGGTGACGATCGGCTTCAACGCCGTCTCCTCGCTGGCCGCCGGCAAGGTCGACGCCGCAACCGGGTTCTGGAACGCCGAGGGGGTTGCCCTGGAGCGCCTCGGGGTCCCGTTCGAAGCCTTCAAAGTCGACGAATACGGGGCGCCTCCCTACCCGGAGCTGATCCTCACCACCTCGGAGAAGACGCTTGCCGACGACCCCGAGCTGGTCGCCGACGTCGTCGCCGCGACGCGGCGGGGCTACGCCTTCACCGAGGCCCACCCGGCCCAGGCCCTCGACGACCTGCTCGCCGCCGACAAGGCGGTGGAACGCGCCGACCAGGCCGAGCAGCTCAAGGTCCTCCTCCCCGACCTGCACCCGCGCCCGTTCGACCCGGAGGTCCTGCGCGAATGGGCGGCCTGGGACCTCGAGCACGGCCTGCTCGAACGGCCGCTCGACGTCGACGCCGCCTTCGACCTCAGCCTTTAGCCCCGCGTCAGTAGTTGCTGCGAGGCGGCGCGCCCAGCAGCCGCTCGACCAGCTCTGGCAGTTCGCGCGCCATCCGCGAACGCGGCACCGCCAGCGTAACCCCCGCCTCTTCCGCTTCCTGCCGGGTCTCGGCGTCGACGTGCGAGTAGTAGCCGAGAACCGGGACCTCCAGCGACCCCAGCGCGTCGGCGCTCGCCGCCTCGAGGTCGGCGACGACGATCTCCGCCTGGTCGAGCGAGGCATCATCGACGGAGCGCGCCAGCAGCACATGGTGGCCGGCCGCGGTCAGGGTCGCGTCGACCCGGCTGGCGAGCATCAAGTCGGTGGCGATGCTGACGACGCGGGCCATCGAGTGGCCCGCTAGATCGCGCGGCGCTGGCGGAACTCCTCGCGCACGCTCTCCGGCCGGCCCCACATCTGGACGACCTCGGAGCGACCCTCGCGAACCTCGGCGACCTGCAGCTCGCCGCTGACGCCTTCGCTGTCGAGCCTGGCCAGCACGCCCTTGACGCTCTCGGGAGCGGCGGCGTGGCCGAAGCTGTGGGCGATCAGGAAGCGCCAGTGCCACTCGGCCCGTGAGTAGGGCTGGGCGTTGACCTGACTGACCGCCACCGCGGTGTCGATGTAGCGGCTCTCGTCGTCGATCCGCAAATCGACCTCGAGGTCGGTCCAGTCCGGCGGCAGCGCGTCGAGCATCGCCTGGAAGTCGTCTGCGAGGGGCATCGACCTGAATCCTAGTCCCCGGCCGGACCAGCCACCCCCGAGCCGCCGAAGCGCGCCTGCAGGCGCTTGTGGCGGTGCTTGAAGACCGCCCGGATCAAGGGCTTCAGCAGGACTCCCGGCAGCGGCAGCCGTGGCTCCCAGGCGACCCGGTCGGTCAGCTCGCAGCCGCCCTCGCGGGGCTCGATCGTGCGCTCGTGCTCCCAGAGCCGCTGGCTCAGCATCCGCGAGCGCTCGAGGAAGCCGCGGCCGGGCTCGACCCGCTCAAGACAGAGCTCGTCGTAGTCGAAGGGGATCGCGGACGGTCGACCAGTGGCATCCGTTGACCAGACCCAAATTCAAGGAGCGCCCGGCGAGGCTGACGTCTGCGATCCGGCGAGCGCCGGACCAAGCGGGGCAAGGACGCAGGGAGGCCGAATAGCAGCGCTATTTGGCCGACCGAGGACGCCGCACCGCGCCGTGTCCGCCGCCGCGGGGCGCGGGCGTCAGCCTCGCCGGGCG
>DASSLT010000007.1:0-11327 GCA_035689305.1 Solirubrobacterales bacterium
CGTCCGACATCAGCAGGGCGCCGAGGTTGGCGTAGCCGAGGCCGAGCTGACGGAAGCGGTTGGCGTTCTCGGTGATCTCCGGCGTCGGGTAGCTGGAGAAGCCGACGACGATCTCCTGGGCGAGGAAGACGACGTCGACCGCGTGCTCGAAGTCCTCGGTGTCGAAGCTGCCGTCCTCGCGGCGGAACTTCATCAGGTTGAGCGAGGCGAGGTTGCAGGCCGAGTTGTCGACGTGCATGTACTCGCTGCAGGGGTTGGAGGCGTTGATCCGGCCCGACTCCGGCGAGGTGTGCCAGCGGTTGATGATCGTGTCGTACTGGATGCCCGGGTCGGCGCAGCGCCAGGCGGCGTCGGCGATCTGGTTCATCAGCTCGCGCGCGTCCAGCGTCTTCGTCGTTTCGCCGTTGGTCCGCGCCTTCAGGTGCCACTCCTCACCGGCCTCGACCGCCTCCATGAACTCGTCGGTGACCCGCACCGAGTTGTTGGCGTTCTGGTACTGGATCGAGGTGAAGCCCTCGCCGTCGATCGACATGTCGAAGCCGGCGTCGCGCAGGGCGCCCGCCTTCTCCTCCTCTTTGGCCTTGCACCAGATGAAGTCCTCGACGTCCGGGTGGTCGATGTCGAGGACGACCATCTTCGCCGCCCGCCGCGTCTTGCCGCCGGACTTGATCGTCCCGGCCCAGGCGTCGGCGCCGCGCATGAAGCTGACCGGGCCGGAGGCGAGGCCGCCCTTGGAGAGGTGCTCGACCGAGCCGCGGATGTTCGAGAGGTTGATCCCCGAGCCCGAGCCGCCCCTGAAGATCATCCCCTCTTTGGTGTTCCACTCGAGGATCGACTCCATGGTGTCATCGACGCTGAGGATGAAGCAGGCCGAGCACTGCGGCGTCTCCTCGAAGCCGACGTTGAACCAGACCGGCGAGTTGAAGGCCGCCTGTTGATTCAGAAGGATCGAGGTCAGCTCCATCTCGAAGGCGTCGGCGTCCTCTTCGGAGGCGAAGTAGCCGCCCTCGCGTCCCCAGTTGGAGATCGTCCCGGCGACGCGGCCGATCATCTGTTTGACCGAGCTCTCGCGCTCAGGGCTGCCGATTTTCCCGCGGAAGTACTTCTGGGCGACGATGTTGGTGGCGTTCTGGGACCAGCTCTTGGGGAACTCGACGCCGCGCTGCTCGAAGGCCGGACTCTCCGGATTGCCGATCACCGCATCGCGGATCTCCCACTCGATCTGGTCGAAAGGATGCACGCCGGCAGACGAAAATCGGCGCTCGACAGAGAGGCCCTGCAGACCGTTTTTGGGACTGGCAGTTGCGGTCTTGGACATCGAACTTCTCCTCTCGCAGCGACTTTCAGGGGTAACAGAGGAGGATTGCTTCTCGCTCGGACAGAACTCGCGCCTCACCTGCGCAAAGAGCGACCAAACTAGCGTCACGGAGCGAACGAAATCACTCCCTTCATTTTGACAACTCCGCTAACTCGGCAAAGGACGGCGCTGATGCGTCGGCCAGGCCGGCAGCGGGTACCCTGCGGATATGGTCGACGACCTGCGCAAGAGCGCCGAGCGGATGGGGGAGCGGGCAACCGCCGCGCGTGAGGCCGTCGGCGACCGGGCGAGCGCCGCGAAAGAGGCGGTCGGCGAACGTGCGACCGCCGCCAAAGAGGCGACCGCCGACGCGATCGCCCTGGTCAAGCCGAAGCTGCGCGGCGTCTCCCACGAGTGGGCTTTCTTTCTCTCGCTCGGCTTCGGCACCACCCTGATCCTGCTGGCGAAGACCGAGCGAGCGACCCTCGCGGTGGCGATCTACGCGGTCAGCCTCTCGGCCCTGTTCGGCTGCAGCGCCCTCTATCACCGGGTCAACTGGACGCGGCCCAACGTGCGGCTGCTGATGCGCCGCCTCGATCACTCGATGATCTTCTTCCTCATCGCCGGCACCTACACGCCGTTCGCCCTGCTCGTCCTCGACGGGGCGCTGGCGACGGCGATCCTGGTCGTCGTCTGGACCGGCGCGATCGTCGGCGCGATCGTCGAGGTGGTCTGGATCAACCATCCCAAATGGGCCTCGGTCCTGCTCTACATGTCGCTCGGCTGGGTCGCCGTCGTCACCTTCCCGGCGCTCTGGTCCTCGCTCGGCGTCGGCGGCTCGATGCTGGTCGTCGCCGGCGGCGTCCTCTACACGGCGGGCGCCGTCGTCTACGCGACCCAGCGGCCGAACCCGAACCCGGCGATCTTCGGCTACCACGAGGTCTTCCACCTGCTCGTCATCGCCGCCGCGATCGCCCACTTCTCGGCGGTGGCGTTCTTCGCCCTCCCGCACGCCTGAGCATGCGCCGCCAGCTTCTCGTCCTCTTCACGGCCTTCGCCCTCCTCGGCGCCGCTCCGGCCGCCGCTGAGGCCGACTGGGGCGCGATCGCGGTCGATCCCGAAACCGGTCGCTACGGCGTCTCCTACGAATACAACAGCGTCGCCGCCGCCAAGAACCGCGCGAAAAACGAGTGCGGCAGCCGCCACTGCAAGGTCGCGGCCTGGGTCAGCAACGGCTTCGCCGCCCTCGTCCGCAAGAAGAACGGCGTCTACTACGCCGGGATCGGCCGGACCGAGAACCTGGCCCGCAAGAACGCCCGCCGCAACGCCCACGACTCGGGCGCCCGCTACATCACCTCCGTCTTCAGCGGCTACAGCTGAGCGCTGCGCTGCCCGTCTCTCGGGCGACGCGACGGTCAGGCCGCGGCGGGGACCGATTCCGCCAGCTCCTCGACTTCGGAGGCGAGCTCGGCGAGGATCTCCTGCAGTTGCTGGGACTGCTCCGGGGCAAGCTCCAGGCGCCCGTCGGCGTAGTGCTCCTGGGCGCGGGGGATCGGCAGTTCGCTCTCGACCACGCGGCCGCCGAGGGCGGCGAGGACTTTGCGCGCCTCGGCCTGGGCCCAGACGGCGCCGAACATCCCGGTCGAGGTGCCGATCGCCGCCGCCGGCTTGCCCATCAGCGCGCTCTTGCCGGCCGGCCGGGAGATCCAGTCGAGCGCGTTCTTCAGCTGACCCGGCAGCGAGTGGTTGTACTCGGGCGTGGCGATCAGGACGGCGTCGGCCTCGCGGACCGCGTCACGCAGCTCCTCGACCGCGGCGGGCGTGCCGCCCGCTTCGACGTCGGCGTCGTAGGGCGGGATCTCCCGCAGGCCCTCGTACTCCACCAGCTCCACCCCTGCGGGCAGCCGCTCGGCGGCCGCCCGCAGCAGGGCGCTGTTGTAGGAGTCCCGGCGCAGGCTTCCGGAGATGCCGAGGACTCTCATGGTTAGGACTCCTGGGCGACGAGCTCGAGCTCGACGTTGATCGCGACCTCCCACTCGAGCACGTCGCCGCCACTCGGCAGCTCCGCGTTCCAGTCGAGGCCGAAGTCGCGCCGGTCGAGGGCGGTCTCGAACGAGAAGCCGACTCGCTCCGAGCCGCCGAGGTCGGCGCCGAGCTGGGCGAAGCGGCCGACCGCGTTCACCTCACGGCTCTCGCCGTGGATCTCGAGCTGGCCGCTGAGGCGGACCGTGCCGTCCTCCTCGACGCTGAGCTCGGTCGAGCTGAACTTCAGCTGCGGATGCTTTTCCGCGTCGAAGAAGTCGGGGGAGAGGAGGTGGCCCTTGAGCATCTCCTCGTCGATGTCGATGCTGGCGACCTCGACGCTGCCCTCGAGCTTCGGGCTCTCGCCGCCGGTCAGCGTCGCCTCGTACTGGTTGAAGCCGCTGCGGAAAGTGGCGATGCCGTTGTGGGTGATGGCGAAGTGGAGGCCGGAGTGGACGGTGTCGACCTGCCACGTCCCGGCCGGAATCTGCTGATTGACGGTCTCGGTGCTCATCGTCTTTACCTTTCGCTTAAGTTCGTTGCCATGTCAAAGATTGAGTCAGAAACTATCGTAGCAGAAATACTTGAGCTAGCAACTATTGTCAGATCAACCTTCTTCTGCGATCATTGACTTATGTCTGAGACCGCCACGGCAACCACCTCCCCCTCTACCCAGGACAGCTGCGGCGGTACCCCGCACCGCGAGGCCTGGCTGGCGCTCGCCCGTGCCCACGCTGCGATCACCGGCCGCATGCAGGAGGCCCTGACGGCCGCCGGCCTGCCGCCCTTGGCCTGGTTCGAGGTGCTGGCGACGCTCGCCGAGGCGCCCGAGGAGAAGCTGAAAATGGGGGATCTGGCCGAGGCTCTCGTGATCACCCGCGGTGGCCTGACCAAGCTCGTCGACCGCCTGATCAAGGCCGGCCTGCTGGAGCGGACCTTCTGCGAGACCGATCGCCGCGTCAGCTACGCGACCCTGCTTCCGGCGGGGGTCGAGTTGATGGAGGAAATGAGGCCCGTGGTCAGCGCCGAGCTCGACGTCGCCTTCGCCGCCAACCTCAGCGAGGGCGAGGCCGACGATCTGCGCGAGACCCTCGAGCGCCTGCGCGGCAGCGCCTGCGAGGTCTAGGCCCCGCTCAGAGCGTGGTTGCCATTTCACCCGCTATACGGCTGAAATGTCAACCACGCCGGGACTCTCAGGCCAGTGCCGCCGAGGCCCGCTCTTTGGCGGACTCGATGATCGCCAGCACGGCGGTCTCCCGGCCATCGCGCAGCAGATCGATCGGGTCGGGGTCGCCGTTGACGATCCCCTCGAAGAACTCCTTGCGGTCCTGGTAGGTCGGCAGCGTCCCCTTCGCCCAGCCTCGGGCGTCGTTGAGGATCACCGCCAGGCGCGCGTACTCCTCGCCGAAGAGGTTGGAGATCTCGCGCTTCATCCGCTTCGCCAGCGCCGGTGAGGCGCCCGCGGTCGAGATCGCGATCGCCAGCGGGCCGGTGCGGACGATCGCCGGCAGGATGAAGTTGCAGAGCGGCGGCACGTCGACGATGTTGACCAACATCGCCCGCTTCTCGGCGTCGTCGAAGACGCCGATGTTGACCTCGGAGTCATCGGTGCAGGCGATCACCATGAAGACGCCCTCGAGGTCGGCGGCGCCGGCGTAGGCGCGCTTCTCCCAGCTGATCGAACCCTCGCGGGCGAGGTCTTCGAGCTCGGGATGCGCGGTGGGGGCGATCAGGGTGACGTCGCCGCTGCAGGCGAGCAGGCCCTCGACCTTCTCGAGGCCGATGTCGCCGCCGCCGACGACCAGGCACTTGCGCCCGGTCAGTTTCAGGCAGGCGATGTAGAACGGCGTCTCCAGCATGTCCCGCACGCAGGACTGGTCGCAGATCCCCTTGCGGAACTGGCAGACGCACTCCTTGCCGGCATAGGCCTGGGCGGGCATGTGAATACAGGTTAGATGGCGTCGAGCGTGAGCTTGAGGCCGTCCTCGAGGCTGGTCGTCGCCTGCCAGCCGAGCTCGCGTTCGGCGCGCCCGGCGTCGAGTGCGATCCGCTGCACCTCGCCCGCCCGCGGCGGCGCGAACTCGGGCTCGAAGTTCTCGGCGCCGCCGAGCCGGCCGAGGATCTCCGCCAGCTCCAGGACGCTCGCCTCGCGGCCGGTGCCGAGGTTGACCGGCCCGGTCGCGGTCGAGTCCGAGGCCGCCAATGCCGCCGAGACGACGTCGCCGACGTAGAGGTAGTCGCGGGTCTGGGTGCCGTCGCCGAAGATCTTCGGCCGCCCGCCGGAGGCGAGCAGCCCGCAGAAGATCGCGATCACGCCGGCCTCGCCGAGCGGGTCCTGGCGCGGGCCATAGACGTTGCCCAGCCGCAGCGCCATCGTCGAGAGGCCGTAGAGCCGTTCGAACAGGGAGAGGTAGCCCTCGGCCGCGTACTTGCTCTGGCCGTAGGCAGAGAGCGGGGCGATCGCGGTCGACTCGTCGAGCGGCAGCTGCTGGCCCTCGCCCTCGCCGTAGATCGCGCCGCCGGTGGAGACGAAGACGACCCGGCCGCTGCCGGCGCCGCGGGCGGCCTCGAGCACGTTGGCGGTGCCGCCGACGTTGACGGCGGCGTCGAAGGCTGGGTCCTCGATCGACTTACGGACATCGATCTGGGCGGCGAGGTGGAAGACCGTCTCCGGCTTGCGCTCGGCCGCTAGGGCGGCCAGTGCCGCGGCGTCGCGGATGTCGATTTCGGCCAGCTCGCCGCCCGCCGCCAGCGCTCCCTCGAGGTTGACGAGGCGGCCGGTGGACAAATCGTCGACGACCGTCACCTCGTCGCCGCGCGCGAGCAAAGCGTCGACCAAGTTCGAGCCGATGAATCCCGCGCCGCCAGTGACGAAGCACCTCATAGTGGCGCGGATCCTATGCAGATCGGCTGGGTGCTGGCGGGGGATCAGCTGAGAGAAGTTGACAAGAGCGGCCGATCGCCCCTGCTACCCTCGCCGCCCGATGAGACTGATCGTCACCGAGAAGAACAGCAGCGCGAAAAAGATCGCCGAGATCCTCGGCGCGTCCCAGGGCGGGCCGAAGGAGGACAAAACCTTCAAAGTCCCGTTCTACACGTGGAGCAACGCCGACGGCGACCACATGACGGTCGGCCTCAAGGGCCACGTGCTCGGTCCCGCCTTCCCCGAGGGCTACTCGAATTGGCAGAAGACGGACCTGCACGATCTGATCGACGCCAAGCTGATCAAGGAGCCGACCGACAAAAACGTCGTCAAAGCGATCAAGAAATTGGCCAAAGAGGCTGACGAGCTGGTGATCGCGACCGACTTCGACCGCGAGGGCGAGCTGATCGGCCTCGAGGCGCTGGAGGAGATGCTCGATGCCAATCCCGAGCTCGGCAACCGGGACGAAACGGAGGCCGGGACCCTGGTGGTCCAGCGCGCCCGCTACTCGGCGCTGACCAAGGAAGAGATCGAGCGTGCCTTCTCGGAAATCGACACGCTCTCCTACCCGCTGGCCAATGCCGGCGCCGCCCGCCAGGACATCGACCTGCTCTGGGGCGCGACCCTGACCCGCGCGGTCTCGCTCGCCAGCCGCCGCTTCGGCTCCAACTTCCTCTCCGTCGGCCGCGTCCAGAGCCCGACCCTGGGCCTGATCGTCGAGCGCGAGATGGAGCGCCGCGCCCACGTCGCGAAACCGTTCTGGGAAGTGTTCGCCAACTTCGAGCATTCCGACGGCGCCTTCGAGGCGCACCACGCGACCGACAAATTCTGGGAGAAAGCCGAGGCCGACGCGGCGCTTGCAGGCACCTCGTCGCCCGGCGTCGTCAAGTCGGTCACCGCGCGCAAAAACACCCGCAAACCGCCGACTCCCTACAACACCACCGCCTTCAGCACCGACGCCTCCAGCCGCCTCGGCATCACCCCCGCCAGCGCGATGCGGATCGCCGAGGACCTCTACATGGACGGCTTCATCTCCTACCCGCGCACCGACAACACCGTCTACCCGGCCTCGCTGCCGGTGCGGGAGCTGGTCACCTCGCTGGTCCGGGTCAAGGAGTTCTCGGCCGCCGCCGGCTTGCTCGACCAACCGCAGCTGACCCCGACCCGGGGCAAAAAAGAGACGACCGACCACCCGCCGATCTACCCGACGCAGGCGATCCACCCGGGCGCCCTCGACGGCTCCAAGAAACGGGTCTACGAACTCGTCGTCCGTCGCTTCCTCGCCACCTTCAGCCCGCCGATGATCACCGAGTCGACCCGGGCCGACATCGAGGCCGGCTCGGAGAGCTACTTCGTTCGCGGCTCGGTCGTCGTCGACCCCGGCTACGCCGGCATCTACACCTACGCCCGCTCCTCCGACGAGGAGATCCCGGCCCTGAAAGAGGGGCAGTCGCTGGAGTTGGCGAGCACCGGCGCCGCCGCCACGGAGAGCGAGCCCGCCGGCACCGACAACCCCTGGCAGGTCGGCAAGGAGACGCAGCCGCCGGCCCGGATCTCGCAGGCGAAACTGATCGAGATGATGGAGGAGCGCGGTCTCGGCACCAAAGCGACCCGCGCCGACATCATCCAGAAGCTGTTCGATCGCGGCTACGTCTACGGCAACCCGCCGATCCCGACGGAGACCGGGATCGCCCTCTACGAGGCGTTCAAGAACTACGTGCCGGCGATGGCGACGCCGGAGATGACGGCCCAACTCGAGGCGGAGATGGACCGGATCGCCGCCGGCGACATGACCAAGGGCGCCGTCGTCGGCGAGAGCCGCGAACTCCTGCACAAGACCTGGAGCGAAATCGACGACAGCCGCGAAGACCTCGCCAAAGTGATCTGGAAAGGGATGGACGAGGACCGCATCCTCGGCCCCTGCAAGGTCTGCGAAGAAGCCGGCCGCACCAAGGAGGACGGCTCGCCCAACATGCTGCGGATCATCCGCGCGAAAAAATCGGGCAAACGGTTCGTCGGCTGCAGCGGCTGGGTGCTCGACGATCCCGAGTCCTGCGACCAGACCTTCCCGCTGCCCCAGCGCGGCGACGTCTTCCGGCTCGAGGAGCGCTGCTCGATCTGCGATCAGACGCCGCGGCTGAAAGTTCAACCCTTCCGCGGCCGGCCCTGGAACCTCTGCCTCAACGACGACTGCGAGTCGATGCAGGAGATGAAGAAACGCCGGGCCGAGCGCGAAGCGGCGAAAAAAGCCAAAGAAGAGATGGACGGCAAGCCGCCGGTCAAAGGTGACGAGGACGCCAAGCCGGCGAAATCGAAATCGAAAGTGAAAGCGTCCAAAGCGGACACCGCGACGCGCGGGCGCAAACGCGCCAAAGCCGCCGCCAAAGGCTGAGGCGCGGCTGTTGTTCATCTCCCTCGAGGGAGTGGACGGCTCGGGTAAGAGCACCCAGGCGAAGCTGCTGGTCGAGGCGCTGGGCCCGGAGACGGTGGCGATCCGTGAGCCGGGGGGGACCGACGCGGCCGAGCGGATCCGCGGGCTCTTGGCGGACCCCGATTTCGAGATCGATCCCTTCGCTGAGCTGCTGCTCTTCTCCGCTGCGCGCGCCGACCTCGTCAGCCGCGTGATCCGCCCCGCCCTCGAGGCGGGCAAGGTGGTGGTCGCCGATCGCTTCGCCGATTCAAGCGTCGCCTACCAGGGCGGCGCCCGGGGGCTCGGCACCAGCCACGTGCTCTCGCTCTGCGACACCGTGATCGACGGCCTCTGGCCCGACCTGACGCTTCTGCTCCAGGTCGACCCCGAGGTCGGCCTCGGCCGCGCCAGCAGCGAAGACCGTTTCGAGGCCGAGGGCGTCGAGCTGCAGCAGGCGGTCGCAGCCGCCTACGAGGAGATCGCGATCATCGCCTCGGACCGGGTGGTCAAGATCGACGCCAGCGGCACGGTCGAGGAAGTCCACGAGCGGGTGATGGAGACGGTCAGTGCCCACCGCGCTGGTTGACGCCACCGAGCACCAGGGGCGGGCTCGCGTGGCCCTCAGCGCGGCGCTCGAGGCGGGTCCCTCGCACGCCTACCTCTTCCGCGGACCGCGCGGATCAGGGAAGCGAGCCGCGGCGCGCGCCTTCGCGGCCGAGATCCTCGCCACCGCCGCTGCGGACCCCGACGACGCGCGGCGCCGGGCCATGCTCGATCCCTCGCCGCACCCGGACCTGGTCTGGCTGACGCCGCGCGGCGCCCAGCACCTGGTCGAGGAGGTCCGTGAGCGGGTGATCCGCGCCGCCGCCTACCGGCCCTTCGAAGGGGGCAAGCGCGTCTTCGTCGTCGAGGCGGCGGAGGCGATGCGCGACGAGAGCCAGAACGCGCTGCTGAAGACGCTCGAGGAGCCGCCCGAGTTCGTCCATCTGATCCTGCTCAGCTCCGAGCCGGAGGCGCTGCTGGAAACGGTCGCCTCGCGTTGCCAGGTGGTCGAGTTCGCTCCCTACCCGGCGGCGGTGCTGGAGGCGGAGCTGGCCGGCGCCGGTCCGGAGGCGGAGGTCGCCGCCGCCGCCCGGCTCGCCGCCGGCGACCGCGAGCGAGCCCAGCTGCTGCTCTCCGGGCGTGGCCGCGAGGTCCGGGCCGAGGCGGAGCGCTGCATCGCCGCGGCGCTGGCCGGCGAGGTCGCTGCGGCCCCTTGGCGGGCGCTGCTCGACCGGGCCGAGGCCGCCGGCGAGGACGCCGAAGCGGCGACCCGCGAAGTACTGGAGGCGGAGGCCGAGAGCGGTCTCAAACGCACCGCCCGCGAAGTCGGCGAGGAGGCCAAACGCGCCGGGCGCCGCCGTCGCACGGAGATCCTCGAACTCGGGCTCGAGCTCTGCGCCGCCTGGCTGCGCGACCTTGCCGCCGTCGCCAGCGGCGCCGAGGAGGTCGCCTACAACCGCGACCGGCTCGAGCAGCTGCGCTCCCAGGCCCTCGGCCTCGACCCGGGCCGCGCCCGCGGCGGCGCCGAGCTGGTCCAGGAGACCCGCCGGGGATTCGAACTGAACGTCTCCGAGGAGCTCGCGCTAGAGGCCCTGTTCTTCCGTCTCGAGAGGCTCTTCGCCTAGGAGCTCTGGCGCTCGCTCTCGCGAGCGCTCGCGCCGTTCCCGTTGCGGTCCTCATCGGATTGCTGGCGCGCCTTTTCCAGCGCCCGCTCCTGCGCCAGCCGCGTTATCTGCGCCGCCTGTTTGGACATGATCACGCTGAAGTTGAGCGCCAGCCCGAGCAGGAAGAAGAGGACGATCGAGAAGAGGGCGACGTTGGTGTCGCGCACGCCCATCGCGTCGGCGACGACCTGGAGCAGGCCGGGGAAGGCGGCGCCGGCGAGCATCCCGAGGCCGGCGACGAACCAGATCACGCTGTAGCGCTCCTGCAGGCGGTCGCGCCGGATCAGCTCGAGGATCAGCAGCATGAAGGCGAGCGCGAGGATCGCGGCGAGGATCCGCGTCTGCGAGGTGAGGCGGACGGTGTCGGCGGCGGCGGCGAGGGGCAGGAGGCTCATTGCTCCGCCTCCGCCCGTCGCGGCCGGAACTGGCCGACCAGCAGCACGACCAGGCCCTTGAAGATGAAGAAGGCCGAGCGCAAGGGGGTGAGGAAGGAGCTGCCGCCGGCGCGCTCCAGCATCCGCACCGAGACCTCCTCGACCCGCAGCCCCTGGCGCACCGCCAGCTGCAGCGACTCGATCTCGGCGAAGTCGGGCGAATAGCTGGCGCTGAACAGCGCCATCACCCGGCGATTGGCGGCCCGCATGCCGCTGGTCGTGTCGGTGAAGCGCTGGCGCGTCGCCAGGGTGAGGAAGAAGCGGAAGACGCCGGTGCCGATCCGGCGCGAGAGGGTCGGGCGGTAGTCGTCGCCGTCCTCCGCCTCGCTCTCGCCGGCCTCTCCCTTGCGATATCGCGAGCCGATCACCAGATCCGCCCGATCCGCGGCGACCTCGGCGACCAGCCGCGCCACCTCTCCCGCCGGGTGCTGCCCATCGGAATCGAGGTGGGCACAGGCCTCGTAGCCCTCGTTCAGCGCATAGAGGTAGCCGGTCTGCAGCGCCGCCCCCAGGCCCTGGTTGAAGGGCAGGGGCG